>NZ_JBYNWZ010000002.1:0-864348 GCF_057799715.1 Flavobacterium sp. 38
CTTAAGGTGGTTATTGCGGCGGGGCTCACCTCTTCCCATCCCGAACAGAGAAGTTAAGCCCGCCTGCGCAGATGGTACTGCAGTTATGTGGGAGAGTATGTCGTCGCCTTTCTTTTGAAAAACCCTATCCGAACTGGATGGGGTTTTCTGTTTTATATATTTTTCTGAAAACCTGCGGATCTTATGAAATCTGGAAATTAAAAAGCCTATTTAATGCCGCGCTGCGTTAGTTATGGGAGCGGCATCTCCCGATTTAGAAAAACTGCGGCTAAAAAGCCTTGTTTTTCTAAATCGGGAATACAGCGGACAGCCCGACCCGCAGGGGAACGCCATGATTGTAATCTTACTGGTTTTATAAGTGTTAAATTATAGTCAATTGTTTGAGGTAAATATTGATACTTTAGACTTTTTGGATTTGAATGAGTATTTTTGTGTTTAAATTATTTATTTAAATATGAAGAAAAATATTTTATTGTTAGCACTTCTAGCTGTAACAGGTTTAAGTGCGCAACAACGTCCAAAGTTAGTTGTGGGTATAGTTGTCGATCAGATGAAAATGGAATATTTATATCGTTTTTCAGACGATTTTTCTCCAAATGGCTTTAAGAGGTTAATGAATGATGGATTTACTTTCCAGAATATGCATTATAATTATATGCCAACTTACACAGCTCCAGGACATGCTTCAATTTACACAGGTACTACACCTGCTACTCACGGAATTGTTGGTAATGAATGGTTTAGTAGAACTCTTGGAAAAGAAATGTATTGCACAGATGATGCAGGAGTTAAAACTGTAGGTGACGGTACTGCTGAAGAAGGTGCAATGTCTCCAAAAAACCTTCAAAGTACTACAATTACTGACGAAGTTAGAATGGCTACCAATTTTAACGGAAAAGTTATTGGGATGAGTTTAAAAGATCGTGGAGCAATATTGCCAGCAGGTCATTTTGCTAATTGGGCTTTTTGGTTTAGTAAAACAGGATCTTTTATTTCTAGTAGTTTTTACGGCGAAAAATTGCCTGATTGGGTTACAGAATTCAATAATGAGAAAAACTACCTAAAATATATTAATAAAGGCTGGGATTTGTATAAGCCGGTTTCTGTTTATAATGAAAGCCTACCAGATAATAATCCTTATGAAGGGAAATTGTATGGCAGTGCAGCTCCTGTTTTTCCATACGATTTGAAATCAATGTATGAGAAGAATGATGCTGGAGTAATTAGAGCTACTCCTTTTGGTAATGATTTGCTGGCTGAATTTGCAAAAAAGGCAATCGAAAAAGAAGAATTAGGAAAAGATAATATTACAGACTTCCTAACAGTTAGTTTTTCTTCTACAGACTATGTAGGTCACTTGCTTGGACCAAGATCTATGGAACTTCAAGATACTTATTTGAGATTGGATCAAACAATTGCTGATTTTTTGGCTTATCTGGACAAAACAGTTGGTAAAGGAAATTATTTGCTTTTCTTAACAGCTGATCATGCTGGAGCTGAAAACGTGATTTATCTAAAAGATCGTAAATATAATGTAGACAATTATCCTTCTAAAGAGGTTAAGAAAAGTTTACAGGATTTTTCAACTAAAACTTTTGGTGTAGATTTGATTCAAAACTATTCTAATTTTAATGTGTTTTTTAATAAGCAGATTATAAAAGATAAAGGTTTAGAGCTAGCGAATGTTAAAAAAGCTTTTAAAGAGTTTTTAATTACTCAACCGCAAGTTAAGAAGGTTTATACAGAAGAAGAAGTTTTGGCGAATGCTGGAAATGATTATTCTTTAAATTTTGTAGCGAAAGGTTATGACGTTACGCAAAACGGAGATTTGGTTATTGTAGATAAACCTGGAGTTATTGAATATACAGCTACAGGTACATCTCATGGAACTATTTATAGTTATGATACACATGTTCCAGCAATTTTTTACGGATGGCACATTAAAAAAGGTGAATCTTATGATAAAAAAGCAATTACAGAAATCGCTCCCACTATAGCTCAGAAAATTAAAGTTACTTTTCCGAATGGAACTGAAGCTAAAGTAATGACTGAAGTTTTAGATAATAAAAAATAAGCATTAATTATATTTTAAAAGCCTGTCTTCGCGACAGGTTTTTTTATGCAAAAAAAAAGGCTTTTCAATAAAGAAAAGCCTTTTGTAAAAGTGATTTAGTAAGCACTTGTTTAAGTATTAGCCTATGCGTTTGCTAACACTATTTCTTCGTTAAAAGGAAGATTCCAAGCTTCTGCAACTCCTTTGTAAAGGATTTTTCCATTAGCTACGTTTAATCCTTTTTTCAATTCTTCATTTTCTGCACACGCTTTTTCCCATCCTTTGTTTGCTAGTTGTACAGCATAAGGTAAAGTTGCGTTTGTTAAAGCTAAAGTAGAAGTGTAAGGTACAGCTCCTGGCATATTAGCAACACAATAGTGAACGATATCGTCAATAATGAAAGTTGGGTTTTCGTGAGTAGTTGGAGTACAAGTTTCGATACATCCTCCTTGATCTACAGCTACGTCAACAACAACAGTTCCTGGACGCATTAATTTAAGCATATCACGAGTAATTAAGTGAGGTGCTTTTGCTCCTGGAATTAAAACTGCTCCAACAATTAAGTCAGCATCTTTAATTGCTCTTGTAATATTGTAGTGGTTTGACATTTCTGTATTTACGTTTGCAGGCATGATATCATCTAATTGACGTAAACGTGGTAAGCTTAAGTCCATGATAGTTACTTGAGCACCTAATCCGGCAGCCATTTTAGCAGCTTGAGTTCCTACGATTCCTCCACCTAAAACTAATACTTTTGCTGGTGGAACACCTGGAACACCTCCTAAAAGAATTCCTCTTCCTTTTAGTGGTTTTTCTAAGTATTTAGCTCCTTGTTGAATTGCCATACGACCTGCAACTTCAGACATTGGAACTAATAATGGTAAGCTTCTGTCTGTTTTTTCTACAGTTTCGTAAGCTAAACAAACAGCTCCTTTTTCTAACATTGCATGAGTCAATTCTTCAGAAGAAGCAAAGTGGAAGTAAGTGAATAATAATTGATCTTTTTTGATCAATGGATATTCAGAAGCAATTGGCTCTTTTACTTTGATGATCATTTCTGCAATAGCATAAACTTCTTCAATTGTTGGTAAAACAACTGCTCCAGCTTCAGCATATTCCGCGTCAGCAAAACCACTTCCTAAACCAGCAGTAGCTTGAACATAAACTGTATGTCCGTGTTTTTTCATTTCAGAAACACCTGCAGGAGTTAAGGCAACTCTGTTTTCGTTATTTTTTATTTCTTTAGGAACACCTATTATCATTTTGTTATATTTTTTGTTATTTATTGAAATTGTTTTACAAATCTACAGATAGAGAATAAATTATGGTTTAATGCTTGATAAATAAGAAAATATTATTTTATTTTTTACTTTTACAGAAAAATATTCTGTTTTGACTTGGAATTTATTCTTCAAAAAGAAAAAAAGACTAAATCGGACTAATTTTAATAAAACGTTTTCGTTATGGTTTTAGATGAAATTGACAAAAAAATCCTACGTCTTTTACAGGAAGATGCGCATTATACTTTAAAAGACATCGCAAACAAAATAAATTTGTCTTTAACTCCTGTTCACGATCGAGTGAAACGTCTTGAAAAAGATGGGATTATAGAGAAATATGTCACTCTTTTAGACAAGAAAAAACTGGGAAATAATTTGACCGTTTACTGCCAAGTTACTCTCACTAAGCAAACTTACGATACTTCGGAAGGGTTTAATCAGTCGATTTTGGATTTGCCTGAAGTTGTGGAATGCAATTACGTTTCTGGAAATTTTGATTATATGCTTAAAATTATAATTCCTGATATGGAAAGTTATCATCATTTTCATCAGAAAAAACTATCGGTCCTGCCTGAAGTTTCTTTAATAAATACTGTTTTTGTTATTTCTGAAGTAAAAAGTACAACTGTACTTCCTATATAAAGAAAAACCACCAAGTTTGACTTGATGGTTTTAAAAAACAGTTAGTTTGGCTGAATTAATAATAAGTATAACGTCTTACTTTGGCAATATATTTTGCTAAGCGAATAACTTGATGGCTATATCCATATTCGTTATCGTACCAAATATATAGTACGATATTTTTTCCGTCTTTTGAAACAATTGTAGCATTGCTATCATAAATAGATGGAGCAGAAGTTCCAACTATATCAGAAGAAACCAATTCGTTGTTTAAAGAATACTTTATCTGCTCAACCAATTCTCCTTCAAGAGCATATTTCTTCATGATTTTATTAATCCCCGCAATTGAAGTTGCTTTTTTAACTTCTAAATTTAAAACCACAAGTGATCCATTTGGAACAGGAACTCGAATAGCGTTGGAAGTTAATTTTCCTTCTAATGTTGGTAAAGCTTTTGCCACGGCGCTTCCTGCTCCAGTTTCGGTAATAACCATATTTAAAGCTGCAGCTCTGCCACGACGATATTTTTTATGCATATTGTCAACCAAATTTTGGTCGTTTGTATATGCGTGAATGGTTTCTAAATGTCCTTTTACAACACCAAATGTTTCTTCAACTACTTTTAAAATAGGAGTAATGGCATTTGTTGTGCAAGAAGCAGCAGAAAAGATATTTAATTCGTCAGGATTAAAATCATTATGATTTACACCATGAACAATATTCGGCACGCCTTTTCCAGGAGCAGTCAATAAAACCTTACTTGCTCCATTTGAAGTTAAATGTCTTTTTAATGCTTCTTCAGTTGTAAATGCTCCCGTATTATCAATAACTAAAGCATCATTAATTCCGTATGTAGTATAATCAATTTCTTCAGGGGAATTTGCAGTAATAATATGAACTGTTGTTCCGTTAATAATTAGGGCATTGTTTTTAGAATCGGCTATTACAGATCCTTGAAAATCTCCGTGAATGGAGTCATATCGCAATAGAGAAGCTCGTTTCTCTAAACTTGATACATCATTTTTATCACGGGTTACAATTGCTCTCAATCGCAATTGACTTCCTTTTCCTGTTTTAGACATTAGCTCTCTTGCCAATAAACGTCCGATTCTTCCAAAACCATACAAAACAACGTCTTTCGGCTGAATTTCTTTTGAAGATTTTGCTTTTTTCAATTTTTCAATAACAAAATATCTAGCGTCAGGATATTTTTCATCTTCTAAACGATACTCGTAAGTTAATTTTCCGAGATCTATTTTTGCTGGCGGAAGATCTAAAGACAAAACCACTTTTGCAATTTCAACCGAATCGAAAATAGTTATTGGTTTGCCTACAAATTCACCAGCATATTGATGAAGATTGATAATATCGCTTAAGTTTTTATCCAATAATTGATTTTTAAATAAAACCATTTCGATTGATTTGTCATACCATAAATCGCTTATGGTTTTGATTAATTCGACTCCGGCTTTTCGTCGGTCGACTTGTAATGTTACCTCTTTTTGGTACAATGTTTTGTTACTCATAATTGAAAAAATAAAATGCTCACTATTTTAAAATTTGGCGCAAAAGTATCTATTTCAATCGATTTCGTAAACTATTTTAGCATTTATTTTCGAAAATAAAAAAGCCACCTTAAATTTCTTAAGATGGCTTTTTTGAAGTTTTTTAGTTTCAGTTCAAGAACTGTAAACGGAACTTAAATAATTATTCTGAAGATCTCTCCGTTTCTGTTGATCATTTCAATTCGAACACTTTGTCCTTCGTCTTTTTTACTTAAAAGTTTTGAAACTGTTTCAACATTTGTTGCTTTAACGTTATCAATACTCAAAATGATGTTTCCTAACAATTCGTTTTGATATTGCATTAAATTCTCGTTGGTGATGTTTTTAATTTTAACACCATAATCAATTCTAAACTTTTTCTTGTCAGCAGCATCAATGTTTTCTAATTCAATTCCTTTAACTTCGGCGCTGTAAAATTCGTTTTTACTTAAAGTTACAGGAACAGTTTTTGTTTTTCCGTCTTTGATATAAGTTACTTTAACCACATCGTTTGGACGTTTTGTATTGATGTAACCTGATAAATCGGCATAAGTAGAAATATTCTGCTCATCAAGTTTTACAATAATGTCTCCTTTAGTTAAACCAGCTTTCTCTGCACCAGAATTTTTAGAAACTCTATTAATATAGAAACCTTGAGTTTCGGTAATGCCCAATTCTTTAGAAGCCATGCTGTTTAATTCACCACCTTCAACGCCAAGAATTCCTCTTTGCACATTTCCATATTCCATAATGTCCTCAATAATCTTGCGTGCAATATTAGAAGGAACAGCAAAAGAATACCCAACATAAGAACCAGTCATTGACGAAATCATGGTATTAATTCCAATTAATTCACCGCGTGCATTTACTAACGCTCCACCGCTATTACCTGGGTTTACAGCAGCATCAGTTTGAATGAAAGATTGGATTCCGCTTTGGTCTAAATTTCTGGCTTTCGCCGAAACAATTCCGGCAGTTACAGTTGAAGTCAAGTTATAAGGATTTCCAACTGCCAACACCCATTCACCCACTTTTACGCTATCAGAATTGGCAAAAGCAGTGTAAGGAAGTTTTTCGTCAGCATTGATTTTCAAAAGTGCAATGTCCATTTTCGAATCAGTACCGATTAACTTCGCTTTGTATGATTTTTTGTTGTTTAAAGTAATTTCAATTTCTGTAGCGTCTTTAATTACGTGATTGTTCGTAACGATATACCCGTCTTCAGAAATAATTACACCAGAACCAGTTCCTACTTGTTCTTGCTGTTGCTGTCCACCATATCCGTAGAAAAACTCTAGCATTGGGTTGCTGACAGTTCTTCTAGAAACATTTTTTACGTGAACAACAGTATGAATTGTTTTGTCTGCGGCTTCAGTAAAATCTAGTATTTCGGCACCTAAACCAACATTTTTTCCGTAAGAATTAGGGGCAAGAGTTACAACAGAATTTCCTTTGCCAAAAAAAGAATTGTTGCTTTCAAATAATAACTTGTAAGCACCAAGAGTAATAGCACCACTTAATAATGACACTAAAAATAAGGCTGAAAATCTTTTCATATTAGAATTTGTAATTAAGTTATTAGGATTTACGTTTCATGTTTTATTTAACGTAAAATTACTTCAAAAAATTATTTGTAAAAACGGTTTAACGCTCTTTAACAATGATTAACATTTCATTAATTAATAGTTCGTACTTTTGTACATCTAACAACTAAAAAATGCAAGTAGAATTTTATAAATATCAAGGCACAGGAAACGATTTTGTAATGATTGATAACCGTACAAATTTTTTTCCAAAAGAAGATGTAAAACTTATTGAGCGTCTGTGCGACAGACGTTTCGGAATTGGAGCTGACGGATTAATTCTTTTAGAAAATGATTCAGAAACCGATTTCAGAATGGTTTATTACAACTCTGATGGAAACCAAAGTTCGATGTGCGGAAATGGCGGCCGTTGTCTGGTTGCTTTTGCCAATCAATTGGGTGTAATTGATGATAAAACGACTTTTATCGCAACTGATGGATTACACCATGCTTCTGTTAATGCTGATTCGATTGTTTCTTTGCAAATGATTGATGTGAACGAAATTCAGAAAAAAGATTCTTATACTTTCTTAAATACAGGTTCGCCTCACCATGTTCAAATTGTAGACGATTTGGAACATTATAATGTAAAAGAAAACGGAGCCGCAATTCGTTATGGCGAATTATATGGAGAAAAAGGGAGTAATATCAACTTTGTAAAAAAAGTAGATAATGATACTTTTTCTTTGAGAACATACGAAAGAGGAGTAGAAGACGAAACTCTTGCTTGCGGAACGGGCGCTACAGCCGTTGCAATTGCTATGAATGCAATTGGAGAAACCGATAAAACTTCGATAAATTTAAATGTTGAAGGCGGAAAATTGGTAGTTTCTTTTGATAAAGATAATGATGGTTACACGAATGTTTTCTTGACAGGGCCTGCAAAATTTGTTTTTAAAGGAACAATTGAGATATAAATATAAAAATTCCAATTTTTTAAAATCACAAATTCCAATCCCGATAGCTATCGGGACTAAAATCTAAAATTGTAAATGATCACACTCAAAGGCGAAAACATTTATTTGCGTGCACTCGAACCTCAAGATTTAGAGTTCATCTATTCTATAGAAAATGATGAGAATATCTGGGAAGTCAGTAATACGCAGAGCCCTTACAGCCGTTTTTTGATTAAACAATATTTAGAAAATGCCCATCAAGATATTTATGAGGCAAAACAGCTTCGTTTGGCGATCTGTCAAGACGAAGATTTTCCTGCTGTTGGATTGATTGATTTGTTTGATTTTGATCCTAGAAATAATAGGGCGGGAATTGGCATTGTAATTCAGAAAGAGGAAAATCAAGGGAAAAATATTGGTTCTGAGGCTTTAGAACTTTTAATTAAATATTCTTTTTATAATTTAAATCTTCATCAATTGTATGCAAATATTGGTGTGCAAAATGTAGCCAGTATTGCACTTTTTACTAAATTTGGTTTTAAGAAAATCGGAATAAAAAAAGACTGGATTTTGTATCATAACCACTATCAAGATGAAGCAATTTTTCAGCTAATTAATAAACAAATTTAAATTTTAAGCTTTGAGTCTAAAAAAAATAATCACGATAAGTGCCGTAGCCATAATTTCAGCTTTATTGATTTATGGTTTTATTTTAATCAGTAAAATATTTAGTTCTAATACTAAATTTGAAGAAAAAGAAGTATACGTTTATGTGCCAACAGACGCGAATTATGCTGATGTAAAAAAGATTTTAGCACCTTATGTCAAGAATTTTGACAATTTTGAAATGGTTGCTGAAAAAAGAGATTACCCAGAAAATGTAAAATCAGGACGTTTTCTTTTAAAGAAAGATATGAACAATATCGATTTGGTTCGTGCCATGCGTTCTAATATTCCAGTTAAATTGGTTTTTAATAATCAAGAGCGTTTAGAAAATTTTGCAGGAAGAATTGGTGCAGAAATCGAAGCTGACAGCACATCTTTAGTAAAAGCATTTAGAGATTCTACTTTTTTAGCAGCAAATGGTTTTAATGAAGAAAATGTTTTTGCAATGTTTATTCCAAACACTTATGAAGTTTATTGGAATACTTCTGCAGAGAAGTTTCGTGATAAGATGATTAAAGAATATCATAATTTCTGGACAGATGAAAGAATTGCCAAAGCGAAAGCACAAGGTTTAACTCCAGTTCAGGCTACAATCTTAGCTTCAATCGTTCATAAAGAATCGGTTAAAAAAGACGAAAGACCTCGTATTGCGGGTGTTTATCTGAATCGTTTACGTTTAGAAATGCCATTGCAAGCAGACCCAACGGTTATTTATGCTTTGAAACTAAGAGATAATAATTTTGATCAAGTGATTAAAAGAGTTTTTTATAATGATTTGGTAATGAGATCTCCGTATAATACTTATATAAATAAAGGACTTCCTCCAGGGCCAATTGCGATGCCTGATATTACAGCATTAGAAGCAGTTTTAAACCCAGAGAAAAACGATTATATTTATTTCTGTGCAAGTGTTGAACGTTTCGGATATCACGAATTTGCAGCAACATTGGCAGAACATAATGTAAATGCGAAAAAATATTCAGATTGGATCGCGAGTCAAGGAGTGACAAGATAAGTTTGCATTAAATAAAATATTAGAAACCGAAGTGAATTTTAGCTTCGGTTTTTTTATTGCAAAATGCTTTCGAAAACGCAAAAAATATGGAATTGTTAATTTGTGTGTTTTTTGATCTTTATTAATAAAAAAATAAGCAATTTTCGAAGTTGAATTTTATAAAATTCAAAAACTGAATTTCAAGATTCGCATAAAAAAACGCTTTTATTCCGTAAGTTAATTCTTTCTTTTTAATAAAAAATGCTTAAAATTTATATAAAATTAGATTTTTTTTTGCCGTAAAAATTGATTTTTAAAGTTAAAAAATCATTACCAAAATCTTTCGGAATCTATTAGTATACTTGGGATGAAAGCGATTTTAGAATTTGTCTTAAAAATGCTAAATCACTGGTTTTTAGTATATTTTGAAAATGTCTTATCTTTGCACCGTAGAAATTTCAAGAGAGTGACAGTGTCTTGAAGAAAAACAATTTATGATAAAGAAATGGTATTTTTATGCGAGTTTAGTCGTTATTATTACATTTTTAAGTTTGGGATTTATTCCCTCTAGTCACGAAACCAAACCTTGGTTTTTAATTGAAAAAACAGATGGATCAGAATACATTTTTCCATCAAAAGAAAAGGATGATTATCCGAACACCAACGTCCCATACACAGGCAATCATCTTATAGGATTTAAAGAAGCAGTAGCTTTTAAAGAATCACAAGGGAAATACAGATTAGTGAATTCTCTTGGTTATATGGGCAAATATCAATTTGGTTCTAAAGCTTTAAGAGCAATCGGAATTAATGATAACAAAGCCTTTTTAAAAGATCCTGCATTACAAGAAAAAGCTTTCATGGCTTTGTTAGCCAAAAACAAATGGATTTTAAGAAACGAAATCGAAAAGTATGAAGGCAAAATCATCAGTGGTATTGAAATTACCGAATCTGGAATTTTAGCTGCAGCGCATTTAGGCGGGGCAGGTTCTGTAAAGAACTTTTTCAAAAATAAAGGAAGCAGACATTTTAGAGATGCTTTTGGAACTTCTTTGAAAAGCTATATGAGAGATTTTGCGGGTTACGATCTTTCTTTTATAGAAGCGGATAGTAACGCAACAGTTAATGACTAAACGTAAAAAAGAAAAATCCCTTTAAAAGGGATTTTCTTTTTTAATCTATTAAGGCTTCTAAGATTTTTATAGCCGCTTCACTTATTTTAGTTCCTGGACCAAAAACTGCTGATGCGCCAGCATCAAACAAGAATTGATAGTCCTGAGACGGAATTACGCCGCCCACAATTACCATTATATCATCGCGTCCGTGTTTTTTTAGTTCTTCTATAACTTGCGGAACCAATGTTTTGTGACCCGCTGCAAGTGATGAAACACCTAAAATATGAACATCATTTTCTACAGCTTGTTTTGCTGCTTCTGCGGGAGTTTGAAAAAGTGGACCAATGTCAACATCAAAACCTACATCTGCATAACCTGTAGCTACGACTTTTGCTCCACGATCGTGCCCGTCTTGTCCCATTTTAGCAATCATAATTCTAGGACGTCTTCCTTCTTGTTTGGCAAAAACATCTGCTAGTTGTTTTGCCTTCTCAAAATTTTCGTCATTTTTTATTGCTGCACTATACACTCCGCTAAAAGATTTAATTTGTGCTTTAAAACGGCCGAAAACAGTTTCCAATGCATTGCTTATTTCGCCAAGTGTTGCTCTGTTTCTAGCGGCTTCAATGGCATTTTCTAATAAGTTTCCTTGGCCTGTCTGTGCACAAAGGATTAATTTTTCTAGTGACTTATTTACTTTTTCAGAATCTCGCGTTTGTTTTATTTCTTCAAGACGCTCTACTTGCTGTTTGCGAACCAGCTGATTATCTACATCTAAAATATCTAACGGATCTTCTTTTTCTAAACGATATTTATTTACGCCTACAATAATGTCTTGTCCGCTGTCAATTCTTGCTTGTTTTCTTGCAGCAGCTTCTTCAATTCGAAGTTTCGGAATTCCAGCTTCAATGGCTTTTGTCATTCCGCCGAGTTCTTCTACTTCTTCAATTAATTTCCAAGTTTTTTCAACGATATCATTGGTTAAACTTTCAACATAATAACTTCCAGCCCAAGGATCTACCGTTTTTGTGATTTTGGTTTCTTCTTGAAGAAATATTTGGGTATTTCTAGCAATTCTAGCTGAGAAATCTGTTGGGAGGGCAATAGCTTCGTCTAAAGCATTTGTATGCAAAGATTGTGTTCCGCCAAAAACTGCAGCTGAAGCCTCAATACAAGTTCTAGCTACATTATTGAATGGATCTTGCTCAGTTAAACTCCATCCGCTGGTTTGGCAATGTGTTCTCAATGCTAGAGATTTGTCACTTTTTGGATTGAACTGTTTTAATAATTTAGCCCAAATCATACGTCCAGCCCTCATCTTGGCAATTTCCATAAAATGATTCATACCAATTGCCCAAAAGAAAGACAATCGTGGTGCAAAGTCATCAATAGTCATTCCTGTAGATAATCCAGTTCTGATATATTCTAAACCATCTGCCAAAGTATAAGCTAATTCAATATCTGCGGTTGCGCCAGCTTCTTGCATGTGATATCCAGAAATAGAGATCGAATTGAATTTTGGCATTTTTTTGCTCGTAAATTCAAAAATATCAGCAATAATTTTCATCGAAGGAGTTGGAGGATAGATATAGGTATTTCGTACCATAAACTCCTTTAAAATATCGTTTTGGATGGTTCCTGCTAATTTTTCAGGAGAAACACCTTGTTCTTCAGCTGCAACAATATAAAATGCCATAATTGGAAGAACAGCTCCGTTCATAGTCATAGAAACAGACATTTCATCTAACGGAATCTGGTCGAAAAGTACTTTCATGTCTTCTACAGAATCTATCGCAACGCCAGCTTTTCCGACATCGCCCACAACTCTTTCATGATCTGAATCATAACCGCGATGTGTAGGAAGGTCAAAAGCAATGGAAAGTCCTTTTTGACCTGCAGCCAAATTTTTTCTGTAAAAAGCATTGCTTTCCTCTGCTGTAGAGAATCCAGCATATTGGCGAATTGTCCAAGGGCGTCGCACATACATTGTGGCGTATGGGCCACGTAAGTTAGGCGCAAAACCAGCTCCGAAATCAAGAAATTCTAAATCTTCGATATCTTTCTCCGAATAGTTTTTTTTGATTTCAATTCCTTCAGCAGTCGTAAAGTTTTCGGTCAAGTTTTCTAATTCTTGACTTTCAACTTTCAACTTTTGACTTTGAAGCGTAATATGTTTAAGGTCTTTTCTCAATTGTAAAATATTATTTAAAATTGGTTTAGTTCACTATTTCTGGATGTGTGAAAAACGGATTTTATAACAATCTTATTATCGTAAATAGAATAATGTATGGCGTAAGGAAAAGTCTTTAAAAAGACAATTCTTGTTTTGTCATATCTTATTTGGAATAAGAATGGATCTTTTTTTAGAATTGCAAGGCTTGCTTTAAATGAATCGTTAAATCTTATTGCTAAATTAGGGTGAATGTCTTTGTACCAAAGCAATGACTTTTTATAATCTGACTTTGCTTCTGTAATAATCTCTATTTTATAATTCATTTTCAATTTCCTTTAAAAAATCATCAATGTCAGTCGCATCGCTTGGATTTTTTAAGTATTTCTCTGTCCTTTCTCTCACTTGGTCAATTTGCCACTGTGGAATTTTGTATTCATTATTTTGAATAGGCAAAATAATTACTTCTACTTCATCTGCTTTAAAATCATCAGGTAAAATAACAGTTACTGAATGGTTTTTAACCGTTATTATTTGTCTAATTGCTTCCATAATTATTTAGGTTTATATTCAAATATAGATTTTTGAAATCAATTTCTATTCCAATTCCAATCTTTCTTGCTCCATTTTCTCCGCTAATCTTTTTTCGATTATTGGCGTAATTAATGTTTTTCTTGGTTTTATTTTAACGAAAGGAAACAATTCTAAATCGTGTTTCATTCTGTCTTCTTTGTTCGGATATTTATTTGTGCCTAATAAAACTTCTTTTTTAGCATCAAATAATTCCTGCTCTTTATTTGCACTTTCTTGAATTTTCTTTTTGATTGTTCCGTCGTTTAGAAGTTTTAAAAATCCGCCGTTTGCTTCAATCTCTTTAAACAAAGCCAGACTTTTTTCGGCGAGTTGCATCGTTAAACTTTCGATATAATAACTTCCATCGGCTGGATTATTTACTTTATCAAAATAACTTTCGTGTTTTAAAATCAGAAGCTGGTTTCTAGAAATTCGATCACCAAATTCGTTGTCTTTATGATATAAAGCATCATACGGTAAATTAGCGATTGCATCTGCGCCTCCCAAAATTGCCGACATGCATTCGGTTGTAGTTCTTAACATATTTACGTTGTAATCGTAAATAGTTTTGTTTCGTTTGGTTGGCGTTACCAATAAATGGCATTTAATTTCTGAATTATATTCTGCAGCAATTAAATCAAAAAGCATTCGAAGTGCGCGGAGTTTAGCAATTTCAAAGAAATAATTTGTTCCAACAGAAACTTGAAAAACAATTGATTTTGCATTATCAGCAAAACGATTTAGATATTCGTTTGCATGCGCTAAACTGTAAGCAATTTGTTGTGTGATATTGGCTCCCGAATTTTGATATAATCCTAAATCTACACTTAGTATATTTAAGTTAGTTGTATTTTTAAAAACCAGATTTAAAGTATCAAAATTTGTTTTTTCAGAAGTAGAGAACCAATTTCCTTCACGTGCCAATTGTCCAATTGGATCAAAATTGCAATAAAAATGTGCTTTTTTCTGAAGCGAAATAGTATCTAATTTTTTTACGAAATCGATTGAAATGAAATTGAAATGAAAATAAACGGTTCTATTTTCTAAAGGAAGATTTTCCAATAGTTTTTCAATGTCGATTTTTTCGTTTTGAATAGTAAAACGAAGGCTTTCTGCGCCTCTTTCTAAAGTGTTTAAAGCGCGTTCAATAGATTTTTCTATATCGAAAACAAAGATATTCTGGCAGATTTTAAAATCTGAGGCTTGAGTATTTACATTTGCTGCTTTTGTAAATTCATCGCTATGATAAAAAGGTTTTACCTGAATATCTTCTGGCGAATTCCATATAACAGTCTGATTGTAATCGGCTCCATCCAATTCAAACTGAATTTTTTGTTTCCATTGTTTGGATGAAATCGGATTAAAATCGTCGAATAGGTTAGTGGCCATTTTATGTTGTTTGATTATTCTTTTTCTTGAATCGTGTCTCCTTCAAATTGAATGATGTAAATATCTTCGCTGTCTTTTTTCATAAAATACTTTTCGCGTGCGTATTTCTCAATTTGTTCAGGATTTTTGAGCAATTTAATCTGCTCTTGGTCTTTTTTGATTTCTTCTTGATAATATTTTTTATTATCCTGAAGTTCATTGATTTGTCCATCTAAAAAACGATGGTCAAAATAGGAGTAATTGTCTAGAAATAACATCCAAACTATAAAAAATAGCAAAACCCAAACGTATTTGTTACCAAGGTATTTAAACCATTTTTTGTCTTTGTATGGATTTTTAAATTTCATTTCTAAACGAATATTTCTTTTGAATTTGAGTGTTGTCTCTAGCCCCGATAGTAGTGAAAATCCTTTTGTGTCTCGTTTCTTTAACGAGACACAAAAGATTACATCACTTATTTTTTATTTCAAGCGGAGTTCAGTGAACTTCGTTTGTAACGAATAGCGGGACACGAGCGAAGCGAATTGGCGTAGCAATCAGCTCCTAATTATTATGGTTTAAATTTACGATAAAAATTATGAAATTCTCTGATTAATTACAGCGCGAACTACATCAATTGCTACCGTATTGTATTTGTCATTCGGGATAATGATGTCTGCAAAAGCTTTAGATGGTTCGATAAATTGCTCATGCATAGGCTTTAAAGTTGTTTGATAACGATTTAAAACTTCGTCAATATCACGTCCACGTTCTGAAATATCTCTTTTTAAACGACGAATTAATCTTTCGTCAGAATCCGCATGCACAAAAACTTTAATGTCAAACATGTCTCTCAATTCTGGATTTGTCAGAATTAAGATTCCTTCTACAATCATTACTTTTCTAGGATGTGTAGAAACGGTATCATCGGTTCTATTGTGCTGAATGAAAGAATACACCGGCTGGTCAATTGTTTCTCCTGCTTTTAGCGCTTTTAAATGTTTTACCAATAATTCGAAATCAATCGCTCTTGGGTGATCGAAATTGATTAATGCTCTTTCGTCAAATGATAAATTATCAGTTTGTTTATAGTACGAATCCTGAGAAATCACCCCAACTTCAGTATGTGGCAATTCGTTCATGATTTGGTGTACTACCGTTGTTTTTCCACTTCCTGTTCCTCCTGCAATTCCTATAATGAGCATAAATTTGATGTTATAATTTGTTCCGCAAAAATAATAATTTAACTGAATTGAATAAACATATTGTTTGTTTTAAACCATATAAGCGATGTAAGTTAATTTTAGTCAATGGATGATAATGAAAATAGTTTTTCACTGAATTTATAGCACATATAATGAGAAAAGAATAGATAATTTCTATTGCATATTTATATAATAAGCTGTGTAATTCTTTAAGCTTAAATGAACTTATAAATAAACTCTAAACTTATAATTCCTTATATGAACTTATTGGTGAAAAATCAAAAAGTCCTCACAGGAAGCGAATAAACATATTTGTTTGTTTTAAACCATATAAGTGATGTAAGTTAATTTTAGTCACTGGATGATAATGAAAATAGTTTTCACTGAATTTATATCATATATAATGAGAAAAGAATAGATATTTCTTTTGAACATTACATAGACTGTCAATAATAAGTTGTGTAATTCTTTAAGCTAAAATGAACTTATAAATAAACTCTAAACTTATAATTTCTTATATGAACTTACATGGTAAAAAAAACTAAAAAAAATCCCGAAAGTAAACCTTCGGGATTTCGTGCAATCAGTATAGTTTTAAAAATATTCTGAATTTAGTAAGCACTTGTAATTATTTATTCTTTTTTGCTTTTATCATCATTTCAAGCTGATCCCAAAGTTCTTCTGGAATTGCTTCTAATAAGTTAAATTGTCCAGCGCCTTTTAACCATTCGCCTCCGTCAATCGTAATGACATCTCCGTTGATGTAAGATGAAAAGTCAGAAACTAAATAAGCTGCTAAATTGGCTAATTCTTGGTGATCTCCCACTCTTTTTAGTGGCACTTTTTTAGCCATATCGAATTTTTCTGAAAGATCTCCTGGCAATAATCTGTCCCAAGCTCCTTTTGTAGGGAATGGTCCTGGAGCAATGGCGTTGGAACGGATTCCGTATTTTGCCCATTCGACAGCCAAACTTCTAGTCATAGCTAAAACTCCAGCTTTTGCAGTAGCACTAGGAACAACGTAAGCAGAACCTGTCCAAGCATAAGTAGTAACGATATTTAAAATCGTAGCCGATGTTTGTTTGGTGTCTATCCAGTGTTTTCCAAAAGCCAGTGTACAGTTTTTAGAACCTTTAAGTACGATATCTATCACAGTATCAAATGCATTTGCCGACAATCTTTCTGTTGGCGAAATAAAATTTCCTGCCGCATTATTTAAAAGAACATCTACTTTACCGAAAACTTTTAAAGTTTCCTGAAGCATATTTTCTACTTCTTCGTAATGACGAACGTCACATTGTAGAGGAAGACATTTGCCTCCAGTTTGGCTTTCCAATTCGGCAGCTGTAGTTTTTAACTTTTCTAAATCTCTAGAAGTTATGGCTACTTGAGCTCCTAATTCGAGAAAATATTTGGTCATAGCTTTACCTAAACCACTTCCGCCGCCTGTAACGACAATAACTTTGCCTTGTAAAGCATCGTCACGTAACATTTTATCTGTATAGCTCATACTTTTTCTTTTTTACAATATTAGTTAAATAAAATAGGATGCACGCATAATAATGTTATAAAATTTGAGAAATTTTATATTTCAGATAATTTTTTTGCTGCAGACTCAAGCGTGAAGTTGTCTTTGGCGAAACAAAAACGAATTAATTTCTGGTCTTTATGATCGGAATAAAAAGTCGAAATCGGTATTGCGGCAACTCCGTGATCAATAATCAGATTTTTGCAGAAAGTTACATCGTCATCATTTGAAATGCTGGCATAAGAAGCAACTTGAAAATAAGTTCCTTCGCAAGGTTTTAATTCGAAACGACTGTTTTGAAGCAATTTCTGAAAATAATCTCTTTTTTCCTGATAGAATTTTCCAAGCAAATTTACATCGACAACATCTAAATATTCGCTAATTGCAAATTGAGAAATGCTGTTTACACTGAAAACCAAAAACTGATGCACTTTTTTGATTTCTTTCATTAAATGTTCTGGCGCAATTGTATAGCCGATTTTCCATCCCGTAATATGAAATGATTTTCCGAAAGAAGAAACCATGACGCATTTATCTAAAAGAAAATCTTTGGTGTGTGCCGAAATATGTTTTTCTTCGAAAGTGATGTATTCGTAAACTTCATCAGACAAGATGATAATGTCAGGATATTTTTCAAGAAGATTTTTTAATTGAATAAAATCATTTTCGGTTAAAATTTTTCCAGTTGGATTATGCGGATTATTGATAATCATCAGCCTTGTTTTTACAGAACAGGCTTTTTCAATTCTTTCCCAATTTGGAGTATAATCATCATTTAATGCCACTCGAACAGGTTTAGCTTTACAAAGTAAAACAGGAGATTCATAAGAATCGTAACTCGGATCAAGAATAATTACTTCATCATTTTCTTTTACTAAAGCTAAAATCGTAGTAAAAATCCCTTGAGTTGCGCCAGCAGTAACCAGAAGTTCAGTTTCTGGATTTATGGTTCTTTTATAAGAATCAAAAGTTAGTTTAGCAATTTTATTCATTAACGGCGGATAACCTGCCATTGGTGTATATTGATGAACGTTTTCTTTTGCTAATCTCGCCACAATATCTGTAAGTCTTTCATCAACAGGAAAATTTGGAAATCCTTGCGAAAGATTTATCGCATTGTATTCGGCTGCCATTTTTGACATGACAGTGAAAATGCTTGTGGTTACGTTTGGGAGTTTGCTCATGATGAAGTTTGATTAGGAGGAGCTTGTTTGATGAAATTAGAAACAATTAAATTTTAATTAATAGTTATGGGAATTGCATATAAAACTCTAACTTCTTTTCCTTGTAATTTTCCTGGAGACCATTTAGGAGATAAATTTAAAACTCTAATTGCTTCATTAGCAGTATTGAAACCAACATCTTTTATGATTCTTATTTCATTTAACGATCCATCTTTTTCAATAATAAAAGTAGCAACTACTTTCCCTTTTACGTTAACAGGTTTTTCTTTTGGAGTAACATAGTTCTGAGCGATAAGCTTGTAAAATTCATTCAAGCCTCCTGGATATTCAGGTTTAATATCTATTCCAGCAGTATTGTAAACCATATCCTCATCATCAGGGATGTTGGTTTTAGTATTTTTAGATTGGCAAAATGTATTTTGTGTAATGCAAATTAAAATCAGAATTAAAAACTTTTTCATAGATGATGGTTGTAAAGTTAGTTTACATTTTATGAATAATAAAAATAGTAGGACGTTTATCAATATCAATTTTCAATTTTTTCCAATCGGATACTTTCAAGGTTTTAATAAATTCTGTTGGCAAAGTAATATCGGTTGCGATACATAAATGTGTGGACGGATTTAAAATCTGCAATAGATCTTCAATTAATTTATTGTTTCTATATGGAGTTTCAATAAATAGCTGAGACTGATTTTTGTCCTGAGATAATCTTTCAAAATGACGAATTGCCGATTTTTTCTCGTCTTTATCAATTGGTAAATAGCCATTGAATGTAAAACTTTGGCCGTTCATTCCAGAAGCCATCATCGCCAATAGGATAGAAGAAGGGCCAACTAACGGGACAACTTGAATTCCCTTTTCATGAGCCAATTTTACAATTACAGCACCAGGATCAGCAACGCCTGGACAGCCGGCTTCGCTCATTAAACCCATATTTTTTCCTTCTAATAAAGGTTTGATGAAATCTAAATGTTCGCTAGTTTCGGTTCTTTTATTTAAAGTAAAAAGAACTAATTCTGATTGTTTTTTCTCTGGATAAACCGCTTTTATAGATTTTCTGGCAGTTTTGTCATTTTCAACAATATAATGGTCGATAACTTCTATCGTTCTTCTAACAGTTTGAGGTAAAACATCCATCGGATCGCTTTCGCCCATTGTGGTTGGAATTAAATATAGTTTTCCGAAAGATTTCATAATGCGTTTTGTTTTAAATTAAAAAATTCAATTATCTCTTTTTTAGAAACAATTGAATTGTATTAGGAGTGTTTTTTAAGAAGCTGATCTGCAATAAGATCAGTTACTTCGTCCAGCATTTGGTAAACGTTGTCAAAACCGTTTTCCGAACCATAATATGGATCTGGAACATCGACATTTTCGTTTGGAAATAATTCGTTCAAAATCATGCGGATTTTGTTTTTATGTTCTGGAGTTTTGGCTAAATGTAGCACATCGCGAAAATTCGAACCATCCATTACATAAATATAATCGAATTCATCAAAATCAGAAACTTGAATCTGTCTTCCTTTTTGAGCGCTGATGTTAATTCCGTTTTTTCTGGCAACTTCAATAGAGCGTTTATCAGGACAATGTCCGATATGCCAAGAACCTGTTCCAGCAGAATCTACAAAGAATTTATCTTGAGGTAATTTTGAAGCTAAAATTCCTTCGGCTAGGGGAGATCTACAGATATTCCCTAAACAAACCATTAAAACTTTTATTGGCATGAGTTGCGTTTACAGCGTTAGCTTTTTATTGATATCTTCAACAAACTTTTTAAACTGTTTGTCTGTAGAAACTAAATTGTCTACTGTTTTACAAGCGTGAAGAACAGTTGCGTGATCGCGATCTCCAATTTGTGAACCAATATTTGCTAAAGAAGCTTTAGTGAATTTTTTTGCAAAGAACATCGCTAATTGTCTTGCTTGCACCACATGCCTCTTTCTGGTTTTAGATTGAAGAGTTTCAATATCCAATTGGAAATAGTCTGAAACAATTTTCTGAATATAGTCGATAGAGATTTCTCTCTTTACGTTTTTAACAAATTTCTCTACAACACTTTTTGCCAATTCAATCGTAACTTCTTTTTTGTTGAAAGAAGATTGAGCGATTAACGAAATGATAGCCCCTTCTAATTCTCTAACATTAGATTTGATGTTTCTCGCAACATATTCCAAAATATCTTCCGGCATTTCTACACCATCACGATATAAAATGTTTTTTAAGATTGAGATACGAGTTTCATAATCAGGCTGATGTAATTCTGCAGATAATCCCCATTTAAAACGAGACAATAATCTTTGCTCAATATCCTGCATATCAACAGGAGCTTTATCTGAAGTAAGAATTACTTGTTTTCCGTTTTGGTGTAAATAGTTGAAAATATGAAAGAATACATCTTGTGTTCCAGATTTTCCAGATAAAAACTGAACGTCGTCAATAATTAATACGTCGATCAATTGGTAAAAATGAATAAAGTCATTACGATTATTCTTTTTAACAGAATCGATATATTGTTGCGTAAAAATCTCAGCAGAAATATATAAAACGGTCTTTTCCGGATACTTATCTTTTACTTCTACGCCTATAGCATGCGCTAAGTGTGTTTTTCCTAAACCAACTCCACCAAAAATCAATAATGGGTTAAATGAAGTTCCTCCTGGTTTGTTGGCAACCGCCATACCCGCAGAACGAGCCAAACGGTTAGAATCTCCTTCTAAGAAATTATCAAAACTGTAGTTCGGATTTAACTGAGACTCAATTTTTAAATTTCTAATTCCAGGAATTACAAACGGATTTTTTAATTCAGGATTTAAGTTTTTAAACGGAGCATCAACCTCTTGCGGTTTCATTGGCACTCTGTTGGCACTTGGCAGCTGCTCGGTAAACGGCTGTTTATTGCCATAAGTGTTCTCCATTTTAATTTTATAGAGTAACTTTGCGTTTTTTCCCAGTTCTTTGGTAAGCGCAACTTTCAATAATTTTACATAGTGCTCTTCGAGCCATTCGTAGAAAAATTTACTTGGAACCTGAATGTATAATGCGTTATCGGTTAGCTCAACTGATTTGATTGGTTCAAACCAAGTTTTATATGCTTGGTCTTGAATATTATCCTTTATAAAGGACAAACAGTTTTCCCATACCGATTGAGCAGTTTTAGTCATAGATTCAGATAAATTTTTATTATTGTTATAAAGATTCTCCTAATAAAAGAGGAGCAATTTTATTCCGTATTTCGGGATAACAAATATGTGAACAAATTTCTGTAAAAAAAAATATTTTGGTATCTAATTTTATAAAAAAAAGTTGTAAAGAGGCTTTTTAAATTCGAATTTTTTTAATATTTTATCAATGAAAAATCACCAGACTCAAGTACGAGTTCGTTACTCAGAAACTGACCAAATGGGAGTCGTTTATCACGGCAATTATGTTCCTTATTTTGAAATTGGACGCGTGGAATGGCTTAGAAATAAAGGGGTTTCGTATAAAAGCATGGAAGAAAGCGGAATTGGCCTTCCAATTGTGAACATGAATATCAATTATAAAAAGTCGGCGAGATATGACGAACTTTTAACAATTCATACCACTTTCAAAAGTCACTCTTCTGTCAAGATTGAATTTGATTGCGCGATCTATAATGAGACAAATGAGTTATTAACAACTGCGACGTTTATTTTAGTATTTGTTGCGTTAAAAACGGGTCGTCCAACAGCTCCTCCAGAGTACATTTTGGATATATTTAAAACGCTTGAATAATTGTTAAAACGCGATGCTTTTTTGTAACGTTTTATACTAATTTAATATCGATTTCGAACATTAAATCAAAAATGCTGAACACGGTTTCGGCATTTTTTTTTCGTGTTTTGGTCACAATTTTACCAATTGGCAAACCCGATATTTCATCCATTTCCATTTCCTGAGAAACGATTTCTAATTTCTTTTCTTTAATTACTCGCATTACTTTATTCATGTTTTTATAATCAAAAGAAATTAAAAATTCGACATCAATGGTTTTTTCTACAATTTCGCAAATCTGTAATGTTTCTTGAGCCGTAGTTCTGTAAGCGCTTATTAAACCGCCAACACCTAATTTTACTCCTCCAAAAATACGAACGACTACAACTAGAACGTTGGTTAAGCCAAAAGATTGTATTTGGCCGTAAATTGGTGCGCCAGCTGTATTGCTTGGTTCGCCATCATCATTGGCGCGATACGAAATTTTGTTTCCAACGCCAATTTGGTAAGCGTAACAATAATGCACTGCGTGCGGATGCTGTTTTTTGAGTTCTTCTATAATGGGTTTTACTTCGTCTTCATGGTCAATCGGAAATGCATAGCCAAAGAATTTACTGCCTTTTTCTTTAAACAGTATTTCTTCAGATGCGCTTGCAATAGTTTGATAAGTGTCGTTAATTTCCAAAAGAGATAATCTTAATTTTATTTTTTAGCCACAGATTAAAGGATTTTAAAGGATTCCTTTTTTTTAAATCTGTGCAAATCTTTTAATCTGTGGCTTATTTTATCTTAAAGTATATTTTTTTTATAAAGATCAACCACATCTTCTTTTCCGACTTGAAGATTCCAGACTTTAATTCCTAAAGCTGCTGCGCTGTCTGTGTTTTCGGTTTTATCATCAACAAACAAGGTGTTTTCGGCAGTCAAATTATTTTCGTCTAATACAAATTGGTAGATTTTTGGATCTGGTTTTCTCATTCCGATATCAAACGAAAAATATACTTTTTCAAAACAGGCATAAAAATCTTTGTAGAAAGAAACGCCACTTTTTTCTTCAAATGTATTGATATGAATAGAATCGGTATTGCTGAGCAGAAATAAACGATATTTTTTTGATAATTCTTGAAGAAACTCCAATCTATAAAAAGGGAAATCTGCCAAAACAGCATTCCAAGCTTTTAAAATATCTTCTTTAGAAGCATTTGGCAATTGTTTTTGAAAACCGCCAACAAAATCTTCTGGCGAAATTGCTCCAACTTCAAACGAAAGATTCAATTGGTCAAAATCAGAATTCCATTCCGTCATTCCTAGTTTTTGCAAACCAGAAATTGTGGCAGGTTTATCCAAGTTGATAAAAATATCTCCAAAGTCAAAAATTATAGCATTAATCATAATTTCTAATCAGTATTAATTCGTCACTTAAAATATTGGTTTTTGAACTATTTTTCCTCGAAATAACAGGCGCTTTTGTTCCTGTTGAAAAATTTGCTTTTCCGATAAAAATTCGGGCTTCATCCCAAAGATTCTCATCTATAAAAGATTGAAGTGTTTGTCTTCCACCTTCAATAATTACAGATTGAATCTGATTCTGATATAAGACATCCAAAATCTGCGGAATTATATTTTTGTCAAAATCAATTGCTTCAAACTGCGTATTTCCTTTTGAAGTTTTTAATGCTTTAGAAAAAACAATTGTTTTTACCGTTTCATCAAAAATAAAACTGTTTTCTCCAATTCGATTGTTTTGATCGACAACGATTCTTGTCGGATTATTTCCAAACCAATCTCGGGCATTCAGCTTAGGATTATCGTCAACAACAGTTTGTGTTCCAACTAAAATAGCCTGTTCTTCAGTTCGCCATTTGTGAACCAATTGTCTCGAATACTCATTTGTAATCCAAATCGGTTTACGATCTTGACCGATGGTTTTTTCTGGAGCCAAAAAGCCATCTAGACTTTCTGCCCATTTTAAAATAATATAAGGTCGCTTTTTTTGGTGAAAAGTAAAAAAACGTTTATTCAATTCGTTGCATTCGTCTTCTAAAATCCCAACCGTAACATTAGCACCGGCTTCAATCAGTTTTTTTATTCCTCTTCCAGCAACTTTTTCGTTAGGGTCAACCGTTCCCACAACAACATTTGTAATTTTATTGGCAATAATCAGATCGCAGCAAGGAGGCGTTTTGCCAAAATGGCTGCAAGGTTCTAAACTCACATAAATAGTTGCTTTTTTTAGCAAAGATTTATCTTTGACAGAATTAACTGCATTTACTTCAGCATGCGGTTCGCCCGCTTTTTTATGCCAGCCTTCGCCAATAATCTGATTTTCATAGACAATTACACTGCCAACCATTGGGTTCGGGTAAGTTGTTCCAAAACCATTTTGAGCAAGCTCTATACAGCGTTTTATGTATTTTTCATGTATATTCACAGTGCAAAAGTAGTTAATTTTGAGTTGATCGCTAGCGTAAAAAAATCTAGTTATGAAACAATCTCAAAAGTTGTAACGGTATCAAAAAACTATCTTTATTTTTGTATTTATAATGAATTAGAATAAAAAAATGGTAAATTGGCTAATAAGGGCAATTAAAAAAGAAGACAATCAAGCAGTTGCAAGTTTGATACGATCTGTTTTTGATGAAATGGAAATTCCAAAAGTGGGAACGGCATATGAAGATCCATATCTGGATTTGATGTTTGAAGAATACAGCAAGCCCAAATCGGTTTATTTTGTTGTCGAAAATGAAGGAGAAATTGTTGGCTGTGCGGGAATTGCGCCTTTGGAAAATGGAGATCCTGAAATTTGTGAATTGCAGAAAATGTATTTCCTTCCAAAAACAAGAGGTTTGGGAATTGGAACGCAAATGATGGAAAAATGTTTAGATCAAGCCAGAGCTTATGGTTTCAAAAAATGTTATATCGAAACCATGCCATTTATGCATGCTGCACAAAAGCTATATGTAAAATCTGGTTTTGAATATTTAGATGCTCCGTTAGGTTCGACGGGACATTGTTCTTGCCCTGTATGGATGCTGAAAGTTTTGTAATTAAAATGTAACAATTTTAAGCTAACAAGACTTATTGAAGATAAAAATGTCAGTTTTCTGCTGATATAAAATGCTCAAAAACTAAAAATGAAGATTAAACAATATCGTACTCAGTTTATTAAAGAATTAGCTCCTTTTTACGATGCGTACGAAGCGGAGAGCTTTTTTTATCTGATTTTGGAAGATAAACACCAGCTTCGTCAGATTGATTTGGCTTTAAATCACGAATTAACATTTGAGGAGAATGATTTTGTAATATGGGACGAACTGCTGAAACAGCTTAAAAAAGAAGTTCCAATTCAATATTTGCTTGGGAAAACAAATTTTTACGGTTTGGATTTTGAAGTAAATGAAAATGTGCTGATTCCGAGACCTGAGACAGAAGAATTGGTCGAATGGATTATTAATGAGAATGCTGGTTCAGAAAAATCTAAAAAAATAAAAATTCTTGATATTGGAACAGGAAGTGGCTGTATTGCTATTTCGCTGGCAAAAAATCTTCCAAACGCAGAAGTTTTTGGAATTGATGTCTCTAAAAAAGCTATTGAAACGGCAAAAAGAAACGCTATCACCAATAATGTCGATGTTACTTTTATGCTTCTAAATATTTTAGAGACAGAAGAGTTTACTTGTCAGTTTGATATAATTGTTTCGAATCCGCCGTATGTTCGAAATTTAGAAAAAGAAGAGATTAAAAAAAATGTGTTGGATTATGAACCACATTTAGCGCTTTTCGTAGAAGATAATGATCCGCTTGTTTTTTATCGAAAAATTGTTTCTCTGGCGCATAAAAGTCTTCGTGAAAATGGAAAATTATATTTCGAGATCAATCAATATCTTGGAAAAGAAATGGTTGAGCTTTTAGAAAATATGAAATTTAAAGATATCGAACTTCGAAAAGATATTTATGATAATGACCGAATGATAAAAGGGGATATTTAGAGTGTTCAGTGTTCAGTTTTTTAGTATTCAGTTTTGCTTTATAGTTTTTAATTAAACTGATCACTAAAAAACTGAACACTGAACACTAAACTATTCATAACGCAACGCTTCAATAGGGTCTAATTTTGATGCTTTAATAGCTGGATATAATCCCGAAACCAATGCCACGCAAAAACTCGTCGCAAAAGCAGCAAAAATTGCCATCCACGGAATTACAAATGCAAAACTCATAGCTGTTGCTATAGCAAAACCGAGCAAAATTCCTAAAATGATTCCGACTAGACCTCCAATTTGACCAATCAATAAAGTTTCGATAAAAAACTGAAAAGCAACGGTAGATCTTTTTGCTCCTAAAGCTTTACGAACACCAATTTCGCGAGTGCGTTCTGTAACCGAAACGACCATAATATTCATTAAAGCAATAGAGGATCCTAAAATCGTAATTACAGAAATAGTCCAAGCGGCTATACTTAAATATTGCGTTATACTGAGAATACGGTTAATTAAATCGTCGCTTCTCACTACTCCAAAATTATTATCGCGCACTGGGCTTAGCTTGCGAACTCTTCGCATAGTGCTTGTGGCATTGTCAATGGCTTCGTCTAAAACTTCTTTTTTAGAAACCATAACGCTTACGGTATAATTTATGTTTGGCGCAGTAAACAAAGATCTCGCTACCTGAATCGGAATTAAAACACGCAAATCCTGACTATTTCCAAACGTCGAACCTTTTTCTTTTAATACTCCGATAACTTTAAAGCGTGCACCTCGAATAGAAATGATTTTATCGATCGGATTTATGTCTTTTAAAAGTCCTTTTTCAAAATCAGAACCCACAACACAAGAATAAGTATTATTTTCAATATCAAACTGATTAAAACTTCTTCCTAAACTAGTTTCAAGTCCAGAATTGGTAATAAAATGTTCGTCAACTCCAACTACAGTAATTTCTGGGTCTGTTTTTTCACCTAAATATTTTACTTCCGCAGTTGTGGTTGCAGTAAAAGAAAGAGAAGTTTCTGTAAAAGGGTATTTGTATTTTGTTTTGAAAGCAACAGCTTCTGGATAAGAAATAATCGGGTTGATTACTTCGCGTTCATTCCCGCCGCGGTTTCGAACTTTATTTTCGTATTGGTTAATATTGAAAGTATTGGCGCCCATTGAAGCAAAATCGTTCGAAATAGTATTGTCCAAGGCCGAAACAACGGTTAAGATTCCGACCAAAGCCGTAATCCCGATAGCAATAATTAAAACGGTAAGAATAGTACGCAGCAATTGGGTTTTTATAGAACCAAACGCAATTCGAATATTTTCTTTAAATAATTTTAGCATCATGACCAATTTGTCACGAAAATACGTTTTTTGTTACAAGTTTGTTTTCTAACAGTTAATATTTATTTTAAAAAGTAAGATATTTGCAGGCGATTTAGCATTTGCAGAAAATCAAAAAATCAAATAAATAAATGTCAAAGTGTTTTAGAATTTAAGATTCAGAAAAAAATCTAAAATCTAAAATCAACAATCTAAAATAAATAAGATGGCTTCAAAACCAAGTATACCAAAAGGAACAAGAGATTTTTCACCAGCAGAGGTGTCAAAACGTCAATATATTATTCAAACTATAAAAGCGAATTTCGAAAAATTTGGTTTCCAGCCAATCGAAACGCCTTCGTTTGAAAATTCAGATACCTTAATGGGGAAATATGGAGAAGAAGGAGATCGTCTGATTTTTAAAATCTTGAATTCAGGAAATTTTTTCTACAATAAAAGTAAAATTGAACTGCCAGAATCAATTGAAGAATTACAGTTAAATTCTGCAGAAAAAATATCTTTAGAACAGAGAATTGAATTAAATAAATTCACAGGAAAAATTTCTGAAAAAGCGTTGCGTTACGATTTGACAGTTCCGTTTGCTAGATATGTCGTGCAACACCAAAGTGAAATTGAATTTCCCTTCAAAAGATACCAGATTCAGCCAGTTTGGAGAGCAGATAATCCGCAAAAAGGGCGTTTTAGAGAATTTTTTCAATGCGATGCCGATGTTGTAGGTTCAAAATCGCTTTGGCAGGAAGTGGAATTGGTTCAATTATATGATACTGTTTTTACGGCTTTAGGTTTAGAAGGCGTTACAATCAAAATCAATAACCGTAAAATTTTATCTGGAATTGCTGAGGTAATTGGTGCATCAGACAAATTAATTGATTTTACAGTTGCATTGGATAAACTGGATAAAATTGGAGAAGACGGTGTTAAAAAAGAAATGATCGAAAAAGGAATTTCTGAAGAGGCTTTAGTAAAAGTACAGCCACTTTTTAGTTTCTCAGGAACTTTTACAGACAAAATAGCACAGCTTTCGGAATTATTGTCATCTTCTGAAGAGGGAATGAAAGGTGTTGAAGAATTGAAATTTATTTGTGACAACGTTGCTGTTTTAGGACTTTCGACAGCTACTTTAGATTTGGATGTGACGCTTGCTCGTGGATTAAATTATTACACCGGAGCTATTTTTGAAGTTGCGGCTCCAAAAACAGTAGCGATGGGTTCTATTGGCGGCGGCGGAAGATATGACGATTTGACTGGTATTTTTGGTTTAAAGAATATGAGTGGTGTCGGAATTTCTTTTGGATTAGACCGAATTTATTTAGTTCTTGAAGAATTACAGTTGTTCCCAGAAACTGTTGCAGCTACCTCAAAAGCGATATTTTTGAATTTTGGAGATAAAGAAGCTTTATATGCTTCACAGGCGATTCAGAAATTGAGACAAGAAAATATAAAAGTAGAATTGTATCCTGATAGTGTAAAAGTTGGAAAACAATTTCAATACGCAGACAAACGTTTGATTCCGTTTGCCGTATTGGTTGGAGATCAGGAAATTGCTTCAAATTCGTATGCGTTAAAAAATTTAGTTTCAGGAGAGCAAGTAACTGTTGATTTTGAAGGATTGAAAAATGCTTTGCTAGCTTAAGTTTAACCGCAAAGAGCGCAAGGGTTTACGCAAAAGGCGCAACGATTTTTTGCCACAAATTGCACGAATTTTTACGAATTTTTTTAAATATAGCCCACGGTTTCAATCGTGGGAGCGCAAAGATTTTTTTTGACACAGATTAAAAAGATTAAAAAGATTTTTTTAGCCACAAATTGCACAAATTTTCGCGAATTTTTTTAAACATAGCCCACGGTTTCAATCGTGGGAACGCAATGTTTTTCTTGTTTCAAGTAGATTTTACAGATTTAGAAAAATTAATTTGAATTTATAATCTAAAGATTCAGAGAGACTTGGCTTAAATCGGTTTAAATCGGGGAAAAATAACTTGGTAGAGAAGAAAAAAAGCATTTAATTTGCCACCTCAAGTTACGGGCGTAGTTCAAGGGTAGAATAGCGGTCTCCAAAACCGTTGATGGGGGTTCGAATCCCTCCGCCCGTGCAAAACATAGTAGATGACAACTCTGTCAGATAAAAAAGCTCAAGCATAAAAAAAAGCTTCGTCTCTATAGGCGAAGCTTTTTTTAATATAAGGTAAATTTGAATTAATAATTATTTAGAGGCCGAAGCCAACCCTTAAATTCAATTTTTGGTGATAATAATTAATGTTTATTGGTCTCAAAGATAAGATAAACTAAAACGTAATAGTCTTAAAATTATAATAAATTTTTTCTGCTCAATTATGTTTTTTAAATGTCTCATAATTAATAAAGTGACAATTTGACATTTTATAAGATTTGGCAGTACTTTTGCAATCTAACAGAAAGAAATAAAAAATGAAGTTTAAAAATATTTTTAAAAATAAAAGTAATATGACTACGGAAAATACAGAATTCGATCAGGAATTAGATGATGCAACGATAGAGACTAACGCTAATGGAGAGCAATTAATTGTTGAAGAATTAAGTGTTGAGGAGCAGTTAGCTCAAGACTTAGCTAAAGAAAAAGATAAGTTTTTGAGATTATTCGCCGAATTTGAAAATTACAAAAAAAGAACTTCAAAAGAGCGTCTTGAATTATTTAAAACAGCAAACCAAGAAGTTTTATTGGCTATGCTTCCAGTTTTAGATGATTTTGACAGAGCTGCTGTAGAAATTAATAAATCTGATGACGAAAATCTTAAAAAAGGAGTGGAGCTAATTCACGAAAAACTAAAAAGTACTTTAGTTTCTAAAGGTTTAGAACAGGTTGATGTAAAAGCAGGCGATGATTTTAATGCGGATTTTGCTGAAGCAATTACTCAAATTCCCGCACCTTCTGATAAATTAAAAGGTAAAATTGTTGACGTTATTGAAAAAGGGTACAAATTAGGAGACAAAATTATTCGTTACCCTAAAGTTGTAACTGGAAACTAAAATGCAGATAAAAATTTCAAATGCATTTTTGGAATTTGGAATTTTAAAATTTGGAATTTAACCTTATTATGAAAAAAGATTTTTACGAAATACTAGGCATTTCAAAAAATGCTGATGCTGCCGAAATTAAAAAAGCATATAGAAAAAGCGCTTTAAAATACCATCCTGATAAAAATCCAGGCGACAAAGAGGCAGAAGAAAACTTCAAATTGGCGGCAGAAGCTTACGAAGTTTTAAGTGATCCGCAGAAAAAAGCAAAATACGATCAATACGGTCATCAAGCATTTGATGGTTCTGGGGGATTTGGCGGTGGTCATGGCGGTATGAATATGGATGACATTTTCAGCCAGTTTGGTGATATTTTTGGAGGCGGATTTGGCGGTTTCGGAGGTGGAGGCGGTGGCCCTCGCCGTGCGAAAGGAAGCAATCTTCGAATCAAAGTGAAACTTACTTTAGAGGAAATTGCAAATGGAGTTGAGAAAAAAGTAAAAGTAAAACGTAAAGTTCAGGCTAAGGGCGTAACGTATAAAACTTGTACGACTTGTAACGGTCAAGGTCAAGTAATGCGTGTAACCAATACCATTTTAGGAAGAATGCAATCTGCATCTACTTGTCATACTTGTGGTGGTTCTGGACAAATCTTAGATAAAAAACCTTCTGAAGCAGATGCTCAAGGAATGGTTCAAGAAGATGAAACAGTATCAATCAAAATTCCTGCGGGAGTTGTTGATGGAATGCAGTTAAAAGTTGCAAACAAAGGTAACGATGCGCCAGGAAACAGTATTCCAGGAGATTTAATTGTAGCGATTGAAGAAGTGGAGCACGAATTCTTGAAGCGTGAAGGTGAAAATGTTCATTTCGATTTATACATCAGTTTCCCTGAAGCAGTTTTAGGAGCTTCTAAGGATATTGAAGCAATTAACGGAAAAGTTCGTATTAAACTGGAAGAAGGAATTCAATCTGGAAAAATATTAAGATTAAAAGGAAAAGGAATTCCGAGTTTAAACGGTTATGGAAGCGGAGATTTACTGGTTCACGTAAATGTTTGGACACCAAAAACATTAAATAAAGAACAAAAACAATTCTTTGAAAATGCTTTGACAGACGACCATTTTGCTCCAAGTCCAGAGAAATCAGAGAAATCATTTTTTGAAAAAGTAAAAGATATGTTCTCATAATCGGAACTTTTTAAAATTATAAATAAATTAAAAACCCATTCTAGCATAAATTAGAATGGGTTTTTTGCGTAATATGACACAATTTCGCTTCGAATTATTTACTTTTACAGTCGCTGAACCGTAACAGGCAAAGTGACGCAGTAAATCCTTAAAAATAGCATGAGTAACTTACTAGAAGTACATAAAGTCGTAAAAAAATACGGCGACTATGTAGCACTTAACGAAGTTTCATTAAATGTGCCAAAAGGCAGTATATATGGACTTTTAGGTCCGAATGGAGCCGGAAAAACTTCCCTTATCAGAATCATAAACCAAATTACCCTGCCAGACAGCGGTGAAGTGATTTTGGATGGAGAAAGATTACAGCCTAAACATGTCCAAACAATTGGATATCTTCCAGAAGAAAGAGGTTTGTACAGTTCGATGAAAGTGGGAGAACAATGTTTGTATTTGGCGCAAATGAAAGGGCTTTCTAAAGCTGAAGCTAAAAAGCAATTGGATTATTGGTTTGACCGATTAGGAATTCAAGGCTGGTGGAACAAGAAAATACAAGAACTTTCTAAAGGAATGGCACAGAAAATCCAGTTTGTGGTTTGTGTTTTGCATAAACCAAAATTGCTCATTTTAGACGAACCTTTTTCTGGATTTGATCCTGTAAATGCGAATGTGATTAAAGATGAAATTTTGGCATTGAAAGAACAAGGCTCAACGATTATTTTTTCGACTCACAGAATGGAAAGTGTAGAGGAACTTTGCGAAAATATAGCTTTAATTCATAAATCAAATAAACTAATAGAAGGTAAAATTGGCGATGTAAAACGACAGTTTAGAACCAATAGTTTTGAAGTTGGAATCTTGACGAGTAATGTTGAAGGTTTGATGTATGATATTACACAAAAATTTACCGTTTCTCCAGCTAGTTTCAAATCGCTAAATGATGATTTGAAATTAAATATCCAGATTGGAAACGCGGCGCCAAATGAATTATTAAATGTTCTAACACAGCGCGGACAAGTGACACATTTCGTCGAAAAAATTCCAAGCGTTCACGATATTTTTATTCAAACGGTTACTGAAAACACAAAATAAAATTCCAAAAAATAAATTCCAAATTCTAATTGTTAGGTTTTGGAATTTTTAAATTGAAAATTACGAAGAATGAGTATAATTTCGTTGATTATAAAAAGAGAATTTATTGCCAAAGTCCGCAATAAATCTTTTGTTGTCATGACTTTTTTAAGTCCGCTTTTATTTGTCGCTATTGCCCTTTTTATAGGTTATTTAAGCTCAATGAAAGCAGAAACCAAACGCATTGCAATTCATGATGAAACTGGACTTTTTGCTTCAGATTTTTTAAAAGAAAATAAAAAAGGTGCCGAGTTTAAATATCTTAATTTATCTGAAGTTGATGTAAAAGCTTTAAAAGACAGCATCACAAAAGAAAATTTCAACGGACTGATTGTTATTCCGAAAACAAAAAATATAAAAGATTTAGAAAGTAAGATTGAGTTTATTTCTAATAATAGCCCGAGCATTTCTTTTATCGAAAGTACACAGGATATTATAGGAAATAAAATTACAAAACTAAATCTCGAAGAAGCAAAACTGGATACTTTGGCTATTCAGAAAGCGCAATCTGATGTGAATATTCATTTGGTTAAAGCTTCTGGAGAAGAAAGTTTGAAAGGATTAAACGAAATTAAAATCGGAATTGGAGGTGCATTTGGTTACTTGATTATGATGTTTATTATTATTTACGGAAATATGGTAATGCGAAGCGTCATCGAAGAAAAAACAAACCGAATTATCGAAATCATTATTTCATCTGTTAAACCGTTTCAGCTAATGATTGGTAAAATTGTTGGAACTTCGCTAGCAGGAATTCTGCAATTTATAATCTGGGCAATAATTGGTCTGGGATTAATGTTTGCAGCTTCGGCATTTTTTGGAGTAAATGTGGGGCCAACAGCGAGAATTTCACCAGAAATGATGCAATCAGCACAGCATCAATTATCAGGGTCTGCACAAATGTATATCGCCGAATTATGGAACCTGCCAATTGCAAGTATCATAATCGGATTTGTGATTTATTTTATTGGAGGTTATTTTCTTTACAGCTCATTTTACGCTGCAATTGGAGCCGCAGTCGACAATCAGACCGATTCTCAGCAATTTCTGCTTCCAATCTTAATGCCTCTGATTTTGAGTGTTTATATCGGATTTTTTACTGTAGTAAATGACCCTCATGGAAGTGTTGCCGTTATCTTTTCGATGATTCCGTTAACCTCGCCAATTGTAATGCTAATGCGAATTCCGTTTGGCGTGCCGTGGTGGCAAATCGCAATTTCGGTATCATTATTGTTTGCTACATTTTTCCTTGTGGTTTGGTTCGCTGCAAAAATTTACCGTGTAGGTATTTTAATGTACGGCAAAAAGCCAACATGGAAAGAATTGTATAAATGGCTTAAATATTAACTTTATAGTTGCAAAGTTTCAAAGTCAGAAAGACACAAAGTTTTTCTCTCTGTCACTTTGAACCTCTGTTACTTTGAATCTTAAAAGAAAATGAGTAAAATCCTAATTATAGAAGACGAAGCAGCGATCAGAAGAGTTTTGGTGAAAATTTTATCAGAAGAAAATGATTTGTATCAGGTTGATGAGGCTGAAGATGGGGCTGTGGGACTTGAAAAAATAAAAAATAACGATTACGATTTGGTTTTGTGCGATATCAAAATGCCAAAAATGGACGGTGTTGAGGTTTTAGAAGAAGTAAAAAAGATAAAACCCGAAATTCCGATGGTTATGATTTCTGGTCATGGCGATATGGAAACGGCGATTCAAACCATGCGTTTGGGAGCTTTTGATTATATTTCGAAACCGCCAGATTTGAATCGTTTGTTGAATACGGTTCGTAATGCTTTGGACAAAAAACAATTAGTAGTTGAAAATAAAATCCTGAAGAAAAAAGTCAGCAAAAACTACGAAATGATTGGGGACAGCGAATCGATTAATCATATTAAAGTGATGATTGATAAAGTGGCACCAACAGAAGCCAGGGTTTTAATTACGGGACCAAACGGAACGGGAAAAGAATTAGTAGCGCATCAGCTGCACGAAAAAAGCGAACGTTCTGCTTTTCCTTTAATCGAAGTGAACTGTGCGGCAATTCCGAGCGAGTTGATCGAAAGTGAATTGTTCGGACATGTAAAAGGTGCTTTTACATCGGCAGTGAAAGATCGTGCCGGTAAGTTTGAAGCTGCAGACAAAGGAACTATTTTCTTAGATGAGATTGGTGACATGAGTCTTTCGGCGCAAGCCAAAGTATTGCGTGCATTACAGGAAAGTATGATTACACGTGTAGGTGCAGACAAAGATATTAAAGTCGACGTTCGTGTGGTTGCGGCAACCAATAAAGATTTAAAAACAGAAATTGCCGAAGGCCGTTTCCGTGAAGATTTATACCATCGTTTAGCAGTAATTTTAATCAAAGTTCCACCATTGAATGAAAGACGTGACGATATTCCTGCTTTGATTTCGCATTTTACAGAAAAAATAGCGTCTGAGCAAGGAAATGCGGTTAAGTCGTTTTCGGCGCAAGCCATTAAATTATTGCAAGAATACGATTGGACAGGAAATATTCGTGAACTTCGAAATGTGGTGGAAAGGCTGATTATTTTGGGAGGTAACGAAATCTCTGAAACCGACGTAAAAATGTTCGCAAGCAAATAAGATTTGAGATAAGATTTTTCAATCTAAAATCTAAAATCAAAACTCTAAAATTTAGAAATGAAACTAAAAAAAATAAACGAGAAATTACAAGACGGTCTAATTGAAAATGGTCTGACGGAAGCCAATGCTTTGCAAATGGAAACTTTTTCGACGATAAAAAGTGGTGCCGACTGTGTAATTATTTCGCCAAACGGAAGCGGAAAAACAACTACGATTGTTTTAAATGTAATTCAGCAATTGGTAGGAAAAAATGAAGAGTCGCCTCGTGCCTTGATTATTGTAGAAGACAAAGAAAAGGTTTTGGCTATGGAAGAGCTTTTCGAAAAATACGGTAAATACACCAATCTTGAAGTCTACGGCGTGCATGATAAAGGCGACATGGATTATGACAAAAATTATGTTTCAACAGGAATTGACGTTTTGATTGGAACGCCAACAAAATTAAATGATATGTTTAGTACGGCGGGTTACAACGTAAATCGTCTCAAAATGCTGATTTTAGATGATGCAGATCCAATTTTGAAATTACGTCACGAACCTAAAATTATGCGTATTTCAAACAGTATTGCTAAAACACAGCGAATCATTTTTGCTGAAACTTTGTCAGAACGTGTTGAGATTCTAGCCGACAGAATGCTGATTGAACCGTATTTGTTTGATATGGATGAAGAAGGGGAAGAAGAACTCGACGAAGAAGAGGATGATATTGAAGAGGAAGAATAAATAATCAGTCTCGGTTTTCAGTTTGCATAAACTAAAACCGAGATTTTTGATTTAAATAAAATTATAATTTAAGTAAAAGAATAGATCATGGGACTAATGAAAGTGTTTTCGGGAAGCGAAGTATTAGCACTTGCTTTGCAGGAAAGATTAGAAGAAGCTGGAGTAGAAACAGTAAAAAAAGATAATATCCAATCGGCTCGCTTGGGCGGATTTGGACAAACAGATTTGGCAGTCGAATTGTTTATTCAAGAAACAGATTTCGCAAAAGCAAATCCAGTTGTTGAACAGTTTAGAATGAGTATTTAAGATAAGCTATTTAGTCCCTAGTCCTTAGAGAATAAGAAATAAGGACCAAGCTAGGGACTCAGCTAAGTACTAAGGACTAAAAAAAGGACTAAAAAAAGGACTAAAAATGCAATACAAAATGTTAGTGCTCGACATGGATGATACCTTGTTGACAGACGACCACAGAATTTCAGATTTAAATAAAAAAGTACTTTTAGAAGCGCAGGCGAAAGGGGTTTATGTAGTTTTGGCTTCTGGAAGGCCTACAATTGCAATGATCGCTTACGCTAAAGAATTGGAACTAGATCTTAACGATTCGTATATGCTTTCGTTTAATGGAGCGATAATAAGTCGTGTAAAAGACAATCTGATTTTATTCGAACAGAAATTAACTGTCGAACAAATTCATGCTTTATACGATTATAGCGTTAAAATGAATACACATATCATCACGTATTTAGATGATGAAATTATTAGCGAAACAGATTCTGAATACATAGAAATCGAAAAGGAAATTACAGGAATGGCGCATCGCAAAGTTTCTAGCTTTAAAGATTATGTTGACAGGCCAGCGGTTAAATGTATTTTATTGCAAGATCCAGAGTATTTAAAAACGGTTGAAAAAGATTTAATCGATTTTATGCCGCATTTAAGTGTTTCGACATCAAAACCTTTTTTTCTTGAGGTAGCACAATTAGGCATTGATAAAGCGGCAAGTTTGAAACGTTTAGCCGAAGAAAAGCTGGGAATTCATCAAAGTGAAATTATAGCTGTTGGAAATGCAGGAAATGATCTGACAATGATCGAATATGCAGGACTTGGCGTTTGGGTAGACAATGTGACACCCGAATTGCGAGATAAAGCAGATTTAATCGTATCTTCAAATAATAATGATGGAGTGGCTGAGGTTGTGCAGCGCTTTATTTTAAATTAAAAAGAGATGAAAAAGCCAATTGAAACAGAACGTTTGATTTTAAGAGAGATGTTGCTTTCTGATGCAGAAGGCATGTTTGAATTGGATTCGAATCCAAATGTGCATTTGTTTGTTGGAAATAAACCCGTAAAACATATTGAAGAAAGTATTGAATATATCAAGTTTGTTCAAAAACAATACAAAGATTTCGGGACTGGAAGATGGGCTGTTGTATTAAAAGACACAAATGAATTTATTGGCTGGTCTGGAATTAAATTTATTACAGACGAAATCAATAATCATAAAAATTTCTATGAATTAGGATATCGTTTTATCGAAAAACATTGGGGAAAAGGATATGCGTCTGAAGCAGGAAAAGCTTTTGTAGATTACGCATTTAATGAAATGAAAGTTGAAGCACTTTATGCTTACGCAGATGCTGGAAATGAAAACTCAAGAAAGATTCTCGAAAAATTAGGTTTCCATTTTGTGAATTCTTTTACTTATCAGGAAGAATTAGAAGTTTGGTACGAACTCAAAAATCCAAACTCAAACTAAGAAATGTATTCCAAATCTTTACATACTTAAAAGTCAGTAAAGATTTGGAAACAAATCAGAGTTAAAATATTATTTTTTTGCTACAGAAACAAAATATTTATTTCCGTCACCCATAGTTAATTTTACACGCTCGTCGCAAAGATCGATTGCAAAATTTGCGCTTTCGTAACAGCTGCAAGTTGTGTTTTTGTCTTTAGACATTTCTGTTTTACAGTTGTTGTTTTTAAAGCTAGCCAATTGTGGTGTGTATAAACTAACCAAGTCAGTAGAAGCAGTTACTAAAGAAATGATACTTGCAGAATTGTTGTTTGTAATTCTGTATACAATTCTGTCCGTGTAGTTTACTTCGTTAACAGTTACTTTACGAATGTAGGTATAAGCTGTAGATCCTTCACCTGGTTCTTTAACTTCAAACTTAAACCCAACTGCACGAATAGCAACATCAAATTGCTGTTGTGAGTTAAAGCTTGCCCAAGTCGTCAATGTACTAATTGTAGGGAACGGATTTGCGTTTGCGGCTGGAGCATTAGTTTGCGCTTGCGAACTAAATAGGGTTAAGAACATCAAGCAGATCGTGGGTAAAAATGCTTTCATAAAGCGTGGTATTTGTATTTTAATTTTGCCTACTCTCTTTGGTTTTCGGCTTTCCCATTTCATTTTGTAACACAAAACAACAACATAACGAGTAAAATTCAAAATTGTTATGCCCGAATTATTATTAAATTAATTAAAGCTTATTAAAATTCTTTAATATGAATTTATTGCTAACAAGATTCATAACAATGGTAAATGTAAGAAATTTTGAATTTATAATCGAAAAAAATGTACTTAATCGATAAAATTTGCTTTTAGTCGATTATTTTGTCATTTTATTCTTATCAGAATGTTAAAATGTTAAAAATACGAGTGCTTTCTTATTCGAAAAAAAAAAGTAAAAAGATTAACTTTTGAATGTTTCTAAATTAACATTAATGCAAATTATTGATTGGAAGTGAATTAATCGCTTTCTTTTGATGAATATTGTTTGTAAATTTGCAGCCTTAAATTTTTTGACAACGATTTCATTAATTTAAGACAGATTATGGAAAATAGAAAGAAAGTTGCCTTTTATACGCTGGGTTGTAAACTGAATTTTTCAGAGACTTCTACAATTGCCAGAAATTTTAATGACGAAGGTTTTGACCGCGTCGATTTTGAAGAAATAGCAGATATTTATGTCATTAATACTTGCTCTGTAACAGAAAATGCAGATAAGCAGTTTAAGCAGGTAGTAAGAAAAGCAATGAAGCTTAACGAAAAAGCTTTTGTTGCTGCAGTTGGCTGTTATGCGCAATTAAAACCAGAGGAATTGGCGGCTGTTGATGGTGTTGACTTGGTTTTGGGTGCAACAGAAAAATTCAAAATCACAGACTATATTCATGATTTGAGTAAAAATGATATGGGTGAAGTTCACTCGTGCGAAATTGCCGAAGCGGATTTCTACGTAGGAAGTTATTCTATCGGTGATCGTACACGTGCCTTTTTGAAAGTCCAAGACGGCTGCGATTATAAATGTACATATTGCACCATTCCGTTAGCACGTGGAATTTCGAGAAGTGATGCTTTAGAAAATGTATTAAAAAATGCCAAAGAAATTTCAGCTCAGAATATTCGCGAGATTGTTTTGACTGGTGTAAATATCGGTGATTACGGAAAAGGGGAGTTTGGAAATAAAAAACACGAACATACTTTCTTAGATTTAGTTCAAGCTTTAGACAAAGTAGAAGGAATTGAACGTTTAAGAATTTCGTCTATTGAACCAAATTTATTGAAAAACGAAACGATCGAATTTGTTTCTAAAAGCCGCACTTTTGTGCCGCATTTTCATATTCCGCTACAGTCGGGAAGCAATGATATTTTAAAATTAATGAAACGCCGTTATTTGCGTGAAGTTTATATTGATCGTGTAAACAAAATTCGCGAAGTAATGCCACACGCTTGTATTGGTGTTGACGTAATTGTTGGTTTTCCTGGAGAAACAGACGAACACTTTTTAGAAACGTATCATTTCTTAAACGAATTAGATATTTCATATTTACACGTTTTCACCTATTCTGAAAGAGATAATACAGAAGCGGCAGATATGGAAGGTGTTGTTCCTTCAAATGTAAGAGCAAAAAGAAGTAAAATGCTTCGCGGATTATCAGTAAAAAAACGCCGTGCTTTTTATGAAAGCCAATTGGGAACCAACAGAACGGTTCTTTTTGAAGGAGAAAATAAAGAAGGTTATATTCACGGATTTACAGAGAATTACGTAAAAGTAAAAACACCTTGGAATCCTGAACTAGTAAATACTTTACAAGAAATCAACTTAACGAAAATCGACGAAGACGGAAGTGTTCGTTTGGAGTTTTTGAATAAGCTGGCTGAGGTTTAGATTTTTGTTTCGCAGAGATTCGCAGAGAATTCTCAGAGATACACTAATTTTTTTGCAAAGATTATTATAGATTACAATATTGTCAAGGCGCACAGCAGTGCGTCTCACGCAAAGTTTAGACATACAGTTTGTCATTTTTCCAAAAAAGAAGAAATGACAAAAAAACGACAAAGCTCTTTAATTTAATAAAGAGCTTTGTCGTTTTATATAAAATCCTCTGTGTGTCTCTGTGAAAACTTAGCGTATCTCTGCGAAATAAAAAATTACTCCTTTTCCCCAACCACCAATTTCAAAGAATTAATATAATCGGTATCAAATTCGATAACGCGAATTTTTTCAGGATTAAAATCCAATTCTCCGCCAAATTGACCTCGAATGTCAATAAAATTAATCGTCAATTCTTCATCTGTCAATTCTATTAATTTTCCTAGATAAGCAGATTTAGACGATTTTTTTGCAATTTGAAAAATGCCGTATTTCTCAGAAATAAATTTAATGATTGAAGCCAAATCTTTGATCGGAATAATGTCATCTGAATTGATTTTTAGACCTTTCAAACGAATTACTTTTTCGGTAAAGGCCAAATCATGATCTCGGTTTACAGCTTCAATGTTCTTATTTCTAAGAATAACAAAACCATCCAAAATAAAGTCTACAGGATTATTTCGAAGCAAAATCCATTCGTCAGAATAATCAATAAGAAAACCCGTAAAGATCTCTTTCTTATCCTGAAATTCTATTTCGACCAATTGTCTTAAATATTGTTCCATATTTTTTTAAATTCCAATTTATTTAAAATCCCAAATTCCAATTTAAATTCCAAATCCCAAATCTTAAAGTTAGACAAATTGGAATTTGGAATTTAAAAATTTGGAATTTATTTTAAGGATTCGTCGACCAAATACTGCTGTTTTTAATAAACACTCTTCGGTTTAATTTTAATTGCGCGATAATTAAATCTGCCATATCTTCAGACTGCATTACTTTCTCTGGATTTCCGTCAGTAAGGTTTAAGTCTTTTGCCATATCGGTTGCAACAGTACTTGGCGTTAAAGCCGTAACACGAATATTGTGTTTTCTCATTTCCTGCATCAAAGAATCGGTTAAACCTAAAACAGCAAATTTAGAAGCACTGTAAGCACTTGTCAATGCATTTCCGTTTAAACCAGCGGTAGACGAAATATTGATAATATCTCCAGTCTGTCTTTCGATCATGTTTGGAATAATAGCACGAGTAGTGTAATACGTTCCCATTAAATTTACCTGAATAATTCTTTCCCAAGCTTCTGGTTCCAGTTCTAAGAATTTTCCAAAAGAAGCAATTCCGGCGCTGTTAATTAAAATGTCAATGTGTTTAAATTGGGCTAAAGCTTGTTCTACGGCTTTGTTGATAGAATTAATATCAGAAACGTCAGCAGATAAAGCCAAAGCTTTTACGCCTAAATTCGAAGCTTCGTCAGCCAATTGTTCAACGTCTTTTTGAGTTCTTGAAACTAAAATCAGGTTTACACCTTCTTTTGCCAAAGCAATTGCCACAGCTTTTCCTATTCCTTTTCCTGCGCCAGTAATAAAGGCGTTTTTATTTTTTAAGTCGGTCATGATGGTAATTTTTAGAAATGCAGAAAGCATCATTATAAGTCTTACAAAAATAAGCTTTTGAAAACTAAAATGATGCTTTAAAATATATTCTTAATCTAAGTTTAACAACTTTCGGTTATTCTTTCAAAACCATGTCAATACACATTACAGCTCCTAAAATCAACTGTCTCAACGGACTGTCAGCTGCAACGGTATCTTCAATTTGAAGTGCATAATTATCTGCGCTCGTAAAAAACTCTTTTCCTAATCCTGCCCATTTTTTATTTACTTGAGCAAGCTGTTTTCCTTCGTGAGAAAATTTAAAATCCCAACCCGTCCATTTTCCTTGAAGTGTTGCAACTGGTTTTTCATTTTTGTCCATAATTTCAAATCTTCCTCCAATAGAAAAGAATTTTTGTTTGAAAGTTCCGATCAAACGATCTTTTTCGTCTAAAACTTCTACTGTCGATCTGAATATGGCAACGCCTCTTCTTACCGTAATTAACTTTTCGCCATCAGCAGTTGTAATTTCAACATTAAATGGAGTAGCTCTTTTATAATCTGTAAATCGGAATACTTTAGTGAAAAAACCAAGATTGTTTTCTCTGCAATTCATAATGATTTGATTGGTTTCTGGATGGTAAATATCGTAATTGTTTGCAGCTTTAAACATTCCGACATGTTCTTTTACTAAAAATAGATTTTGGCTTAAAATAGGATTCATACGTGTGTAAAATAAATTTGTGTAAATAAAAAATCAAATGTAAAAAAATATTTATGAAATGTTTTGAGGGATTCCTCATAGGTACAGTGTTTTCTGATCTTAAAGGAAAAAAATCTTTATCAAAAGCTATAAAACTTTGACAAAGATCTTTCTTGGCTATGTGAATTAATAAAAGTAAAATGCCTTTGTAGATTATCTAAAATCTATTATTCTATGTCTTGAAAAATTAATTAAACTGTTTTGAAGTTTCTACCAATCTAATAAACTCAGCTTTATAACCATCGATATCATTTGATAAACCTTGTTTAGCCAAAACCGCAATATCATTAGAAGATTTATTTGAAATTAATTTTGAATCTCTCAATTTCAATCCGAACCAAGCAACGGCAGAACTGAATTTCATATCGTCGCTGGCTTTTTCTAAAGCAGCAGATTTGTTTTCGATTATCTGAACCATTTCGATGCTTTTTTCTCCATCAGGTTTTTTGTAACGGAATTTTATGGTTGCCAATTCATTGCTGTAATTATTCGAATTAGGTTCTGCTTTAGTATATTTTAAATCATCTGGCTGTTCGGCTAAATAATCGCTTTTTACACCAGCTGGAATAATTTCATACAAAGCCGTAACCGTATGATTGCTTCCTAATTCTCCAGCATCAATGGCATCATTTTTAAAATCTTCTGGACGAAGTTTTCTGTTTTCGTAACCAATCAAACGATACGCTTGAACTTGTTTCGGATTAAATTCGATCTGAATTTTTACATCTTTCGCGATAGCAAACATCGAACCTTTAAATTCTTTTCCAAGAAAACGATTTGCCTCCTGAATATTATCGATGTAGGCATAGTTTCCGTTTCCTTTATCGGCTAAGATTTCCATTTTGCTGTCTTTGTAATTTCCCATTCCGTAACCCAAACAAGTCAAGAAAACGCCCGTTTTTCTTTTTTCTTCAATCAGTTTTTCCATATCAGAATTAGAAGAACTACCTACGTTAAAGTCGCCGTCTGTTGCTAGAATTACACGATTGTTTCCGCCTTTAATAAAATTTTCTGTTGCCTTTTTGTATGCCAATTCAATTCCGGCCCCGCCCGCAGTGCTTCCTCCAGATTGCAATTTATCTAGTGCATCAATAATTGTTTTTTTCTCGTCGCCAGAAGTTGGAGGCAAAACCATTCCTGCTGCGCCTGCGTATACAACAATTGCAACTTTGTCTTTTGGTCTTAATTCGTTAACTAAAATTTTCAAGGATTGTTTTAATAAAGGCAATTTGTTCATATCGCTCATAGAACCCGAAACATCAATTAAGAAAACGAGGTTTGAAGCAGGTAAATTTTCGGTTGGAATATTTTTTCCTTGCAAACCAATTTTCAAGATTTTATTTTTTGAATTCCAAGGCGAGTCGCTTACTTCTGTATTTATAGAAAACGGATGCTCATTTTTTGGCTGTGGATATGTGTATTTAAAGAAATTCACCATTTCTTCTACACGAACGGCATCTTTCGGAACTTGCTGTCCATTATTTAAAAATCGTCTAACATTAGTGTAAGAAGCATTGTCAACATCTATAGAAAATGTAGAAAGCGGTGCCGTTTTTGGACTTTCGAAAGCATTTTCAACAAAAGCGTCGTAATCTTCTTGAGTCGGTTCTGTTGGAATTGGCATGATATTTAATTTTTTGTCCAATTCTTTTTCTGAAAGATTTTTGTAAAGTTCATTTTTTGTTGAAATAATCACAACGCCATTAGTGGCTCTGCTTCCGTAAACTGAGGTCGCTGCTTGATCTTTTAAAACAGAAACATTATCAATATCATTCGGATTAATTTTTGACATTTGATTGGCCTTTGCAGGTACTCCATCAATAATATACATCGGTTCGTTTTTTGGAGTAATATTGGCGTTTCCGCGAATCACAATTGGACTTGGCATATAATTGGCGCTACTTTGCACTTGAATTCCAGCCGTATATCCTCGAACCATTTCTGCCTGAACCATTTTCTTTGCTTTTCTTTCAGTGCGCGCATAACTTCGATCTTCGTACTCCGAATCACTTCTGCCATAGCCAACAACGACAACTTCTTGCAAGCTTGCCATTTCTGGAAGCATTTTTATATTAATGATATTGGAGTTTTGAACTTTTTGTCTTTGGGTTTTATAACCAATAAAAGTGATAACTAGCATATCTCCTGTTTTTGCCTGAATGCTATATTTTCCATCAAAATCGGTTTGAGTGTTGGCTTTTGAGGTCTGGTTGATAATAGTTACACCTGGAAGCGGTTGTTTATTTTCGTCTGAAATGATTCCAGTAATTGTTCTTTCTTGCGCCATGGTTACGAAACATATAAGCATAGCAATGGCTGATGAAATAAGTTTTAGACTTTTCATGATAATAAGTTTTAAAAATTAATGTTTTGATTTTGCTTTGTCAAAGCTGCAGACTTTGACAAAGCGTAAGATTATTTTTTCGGAGCTGGTTTTCCGTTTTTAGTAGTGATTATGACAACTCCTTTTTTACCTTTTTCGCCATATTTCGAAGTGGCTTCAAGATCTTGCAAAACGGTTATTGTTTTTATTTCCTGTTTATCCAATGGCGCATACGGACTCGTAGGGTTTTTGCCAAAAAGATCTTGTTCAGAATAATAAATGCCATCGATAATGTAAAGAGGTTCATCTAAAACAACTAGAGAATCAACATTTTCGGGCTGGAAATTCGACATTTCTGCCTGCATCATTTTGTCTTTTTTGGCATCGTCACTGTGGGCAATTGCGTTCCCGTTAAAGACTACCAAAGGTGGATTTTTCTTCGCTTTTTGTGCTGATGGTGCGGCAGAATAAGCAACTCTAGCAGATTCCATTACTTTAACTTCTGAGTATTCTCTTTCTGCAGCAGCATCTTTTTTTGAAAGATTATTATCTTCTTCATAATATTCATTTTTACGAGCATTTGCAGTTACGACAACTTCTGCGTCTATTTTTGGCGCTGGCGCAGATTGAACAGGTTCTGCCTGCGGAACTAGTACTTCTTGAACTGCAACTCGTTCTTTGCTTTTGGTCTGTTTTTCTAAAATCTTAACCGCTTCTTCGTTAGAAACAATTCCAGAATCTGGAGACGTAGTTATAGCTTTATCGTTTAAAATTGGTTTTTCGGGCTGTTTAATTTCTTTTTCTTCTAAAACTACTTTTGGAGTTTCGTTTTCCAATTCTTTATCTGAATGTAAAAACTGATAGCCTAATGAAACAAGTAAAAGGAGAGAAGCCGCAACAGCGATTTTTTTCCATAGAGAAATTGTTTTTTTATCTTCTTTTTTGTCCAGTTTTTCTTCAACGCGCGACCAGACCTTTTCCATTCCTGGAAAGTCTTGAAACTCGGCTTTTTGCGAAGCTTCTTTTATTTTATCGAATAATTTATCTTGATTGTCCATGACTATTTTGCTTTTTGATAATACAGTTTATTAACCAGTTCTTTCAGTTTGGTCTTAGCGGCATTCAATTGTGATTTTGAGGTGCCTTCAGAAATCTTCAGCATTTCGGCTATTTCTTTATGAGAGTAACCTTCAATAACAAAAAGGTTAAAAATAGTTTTACAGCCGTCTGGAATATGGTTTAATAAATTAAGTAAATCTTCTTCTTCCAATGTATTTAATTCGTCGACAGAAGGCTGAGAAATCAGCTTTACGTCGTCGAGATACATATTAAAGTTGGTTGCTTTTCTAATTGACGCCAAACAATGATTTACAGTTATTCGTCGAGCCCAAGCTTCAAAAGCATAAGCCTCTTTTAACTGATCTAGTTTGGTGAAAATAGTAAAGAAGGCATCGGCTAGCGCTTCTTCGATTTCTTCTTCCTTTTTTAAATATCTTTTGCAAAGGCGGTACAACTTAGGCGCCATGTATTCGTACACCTCGCGCTGGGCATCGCGGTGCATTTTTTTACAGTTTGCTATTTGAGTCTCGTTTATCACAATTGTTGTCTTTCTTATATAGAGAGATAAAAAGATAAAAAGGTTGGGACAGGGGTGAAAAAAATATTAAAATATTTTTTTTAAGGTTCAAAGAGACAAAGTTACAAAGGTTCATAGGTTTTTCGTAGAGACGCACCGCAGTGCGTCTAACGTTTTGTTTGCTACGTTTTTTTTCGCCACGAATTACACGAATTGCACAAATTTTCTTTCGTTGAAATTTTTGCCTTCACTTACACGAATTTTTCTCTCGCAGATTTTGGAGATTTAGCAGATAATAAAAAATCTGTCTGATCTGCGAAATCTGCGAGAGCAAAAATCTTTGTGCATCTCTGTGTTTATTCTGTGAATCTCTGCGAAACCCCAAAAATTGGAATTTGGAATTTTTTTATTGGAATTTTATTTAACCGGCAACGCCAATTTATAAATCTTAGTTTCCAAAAGTTCTGTATCATTGTCTTCACAAAGCAAAAACTCGATTTTGTTGTTTTCTTTTTTGAATAAAGTCAGGCCTTCAAATTTATTAGTTGAGGTAATTTTTTGAGTGAAATCTATTTTCATGGTTTTTACATCAATTCTTCCGATGAAACTTCCTAAGATTTCGCCATCGTCGTAAGTCGATTTAGTGTCTTCTGCAGTTGAAAGAAAATAAATTTTATCGTCGACTAAAACGGCATCGGTAAAACTAGAGCGAACGCCTTTTATTTTTGGGAGTTTGTAGTTAACAGAAATCAGCGCAAATTCTTCTCCGAGATTTTTAGAGTGAATCGTAAAAATCGTGTTTTTATTAGAAATACCATTTCCGCGATTGAATAAATACCAGTTTTCGCCATCAAAAATAGCACCTTCCAGATTAAAATCTTCGGGTTTTATTTCTCCAAAATTCTGCATTACAGCATATAGATCGACTAAGTTATTTTTTTGTAAAACCGTTTTAGATTTAATATCAAACTCAATCATTTTGTTTCGGTTTTCGGTAGAACCCGAACCAAAAACATAAAGCGTGTCGTTATGATGTGTTAAAGATTCAAAATCGGGTTTCAGGTTTTTCGGAATATTTGCAGTTGGGTTATCAATTAAAGCATGCTGATTCAATAGTTTACTCTGCATATTGTATTCGTACAAGAATCCGCTGTTGTCACCAATTACGTAAAGTGCGTCATTGTTGTAAAATAATCCAGATGCTGAACCGATTCCGATAATTTGAAATAGTATTTCTAAGGTGAATTTTTCCATGAATGTTGTTTTGAAAAGTATTGCAATGAATAGCAGTCCCGATAGCAATCGGGATTCGTAAAATTACTATATTTATAAGACAAAAAATGAAAAAGATATGAAATCAATAGACCCGAAAGATTTTAAAGTTATTGAAAAAATTAAATTGAAAGACATTCCAACTTTATTAAACATAGAAGCCGATGATGAAGAAAAGGAAGAAAAACTGGATAAAGTTCAAGCCAAATTAAGCGATTTGCAAGATGTGATGTATGCGCATAATAAGTACAGCGTTTTGATTTGTCTGCAGGGAATGGATACTTCGGGAAAAGATAGTTTGATTCGAGAAGTTTTTAAAGAATTTAATCCGCGTGGGGTGGTGGTGCATAGTTTTAAAACACCAAATTCAACAGAATTGGAACATGATTATTTGTGGCGACACTATATTGCGCTTCCAGAAAAAGGGAAATTTGGCATTTTTAACAGAACGCATTATGAAAATGTTCTCGTAACACGCGTGCATCCTGAATATATTTTGGCAGAAAATTTACCAGACATCAATTCTGTAGATGACATTACGCCAGAATTTTGGCAAAACAGAATTGAGCAGATTAACAATTTTGAAAAACATATTTGCCAAAACGGAACAATTGTCATGAAGTTTTATCTCCATTTGAGCAAAGAAGAACAGCGTCAGCGTTTATTGCGACGTTTGGAAGAGGAAAAACACAATTGGAAGTTTTCGCCTGGAGATTTAAAAGAACGCGGTTATTGGGATGATTACATGAAATATTACGAAGAAGCGATCAACAGCACTTCGACACCACATGCGCCTTGGTATATTGTTCCTGCCGATGATAAAGAGATGTCGCGTTATATTGTGGCTAAAATTATTTGGGAAGAAATGAAAAAGCATACCGATATTAAAGAGCCAGAATTAGACGAAAAAACCGCAATACATATCGAGTTGTATAAAAAGGAATTGGGAGAGAAGTAGATAATTGAGATAATTTGTCAATTAGATAATTTTATTCCTTTTTGTGAAAATAAATTTTAGATTCCAAAATCGGTGGATAGTTAAACCTGATAGGTTTCTAATCTAAAATCTAAAATCCACAATCTAAAATTAAAAAACCCGACAGACTCCTCAGACTGTCGGGTTTTTACCAAAAACAAAATAATAAATTAAACCTATTTTTTATAGTTTAAAACCGTAAGCAACACGCAATGCTACTTGATTGGTTCTAAAGTCATGATAATCTTCGTAACGAACACTTAGATCGATGTACTTGTTGGCATATCCAATACCTGGTGCCCATAAAAAAGTGGTTTGGTTGTAACCGTTTGTTACTGCAAAACCAGCTCCAAGTTCACCTAAAACATAAAATTGATCTTTTAAAACAAAAGCTTTAAAACCCGCTTTGGCCGGAATAAATCCAAGATCTTTTATGTCATTTCCAAGGTCATCTTTCCCCATAAATAAATTTGTAAATCCCGTTGTTAAGGTTAATGATGTTTTTTTAGAAAGATCGTACTGTAAACGTACATCTCCACCCAGAGACCAGTCATAATCGTTGTCGGTTGGAATTCCTCCATTTACTCCGAAACCTAATCTAAAACCCTGATCGTAATTTGTCGCTTCTGTTTCTTGAGCGAAAGTCGTGTTGGCAAATAAAATTGTGAACGCAGCTAGGCATAACATCTGTAATTTTTTCATGGCTTATATTTTTGAAATTTCTATGATGTAAAATTATAGGGAAGGCGTTTGGTGTTTGTTATACAATTTTTAAAAATCGTTACATAATATTGACTTCGTCTTATTTTTGTCTTAAAATCGGGATATATTTTTATTGATAGGATAGAATTCGAAGCTTCTGACTATCTTTGCCGACTAAAATAGAATACAAGTGAATTTAAAGCAGTACACCAAAGAGTTTTCGTATAATTTAAGACTGGCATATCCCGTGATTTTGGGTATGGTCGGACATACCTTAATTGGTATTGTCGATAACATAATGGTTGGTAAAATCGGAAGCACGGAGTTGGCGGCAGTTTCACTTGGCAACAGTATGATTTTTATAGCAATGTCTTTAGGGATCGGGTTTTCTACAGCGATTACGCCAATTGTTGCCGAAGGAGATGCAGAGAAAAATGATACTAAAATTAGATCTGCTTTTCATCACGGGTTATTTTTATGCACTATTTTAGGCTTGGTGCTTTTTACCGTAATCATGTTTGCAAAACCGATTATGGAATTGCTAAACCAACCGGCAGATGTTATTGTGCTTGCAAAACCTTATTTAGGATGGGTTGCTTTTTCTTTGATTCCGTTAGTAATGTATCAAGGGTATAAGCAATTTGCAGACGGAATGTCGCTAACCAAATATTCGATGTACGCAATGGTAATGGCAAACGTACTTCACGTGGCTATAAACTATGTTTTAATTTACGGAATTTGGATTTTTCCAGAAATGGGAATTATCGGAGCAGCATTGGGAACCGTAATTTCGAGAATATTTTTGGTCATGTTTATGCATATCATGCTTTCGCGAAGAGAAGATTTAAAACGCTTTTTTAAAGGTTTTAGCTTTAACGAAATTAAAAAAGCTACCATAAAAAAGATTATCAGCATCGGATTTCCTTCTGCCATGCAGATGCTTTTTGAAGTCGTATTGTTTACCGCTTCGATCTGGCTTTGCGGAAATATCGGAAAAACAAGTCAGGCCGCAAATCAGATTGCTTTGAGTTTGGCATCGCTTACCTTTATGTTTGCCATGGGATTAAGTGTGACTTCTATGATTCGTGTCAGCAACCAGAGAGGCTTGATGGATTATAAAAAACTAATTGTTGTAGCGCGTTCTATCTTTTTGCTTGCTATAATTTTAGAAACCGTTTTTGCTATTTTCTTTATCGTTTTCCACGAATACCTTCCTAATATTTTCTTGAATATGGAAAATACAGGGCAAATTTTAGATAATGAAGAAGTAATTGGCATTGCCTCAAAACTGCTTTTAATTGCGGCAGTTTTCCAGATTTCTGACGGAGTTCAGGTTGTGGTTTTAGGAGCACTCCGCGGATTGCAAGATGTAAAAGTCCCAATGTACATTACATTTGTAGCTTATTGGGTTATTGGTTTTCCGATTTCTTATTATTTGGGCGAACACACCGAATTGAAAGCGCAAGGCGTTTGGATCGGACTTTTGGCAGGTTTGACTGCTGCGGCGATTTCGCTATACATCCGCTTTCATTATTTAACTAAAAAATTAATTAATAATCCAGTTTCAAATAGCTAAATTTGAAATATTTAAAACAAAAATAAACATGGAATTACCTAAATTTTTACTTGGAGATAATACTGATTTTCCAGATGATATTTTTATCATTCACCTAGACTATCCAAGATTTATTATCAATTTGAAAGATGATGAGGTGGAGTTTTTAGAAGAAGCGGAAGATCTTGACGAAGCTGAATTAAACGCCGAAATGGAAGGTTTGATTGAAAAAGCAAATGAGTTTTATGACAGAGAAATAAACCGTTACGAAGAGTAAGCTGTTTTTCTGATTTTACGTTCTTATACTATTTTAATGAAAAATTTACGTTTTTTAAAACCGGTTTTTAGTTTTATTGCAATCGGATTGTTGATTACAACTCTGAGCCGGATATTTTTATTTTTTCTTTTTAAAGAAAGAGTAGTGCAGACGCCAGATTTCTGGTATATTTTTCCGATCGGTCTTCGAATGGATTTGATATTACTTTGTTATTTGTCGTTTCTTCCAGCATTGCTAATTACTTTTCTGCCGAATAAGTGGATTAAATTCACCAACAGATTTCTGGTAATTTACAGTTTCTTATTTCTGTTTCTAATTCTTTTTGTAGAATTAGTTTCGCCAGATTTTGTAAAACAATACGATACCCGCCCGAACAAGATTTTCTTAGATTATCTTATTTATCCAAAAGAAGTAGTCGGAATGCTTCTAAAAAGTTATCTGACTTCTATTATTGTGACTTTCCTTATTTTGGGAGTGGTAATTTATTTTGCTTTCAAAAAGGGAAAACAATTATTCTATACCACAAGTGCAGATTATAAATTCAAATTAATGGTTTTTCCATTAGTTGCTTTTTTATTGTTTTTTGGAGCGCGTTCGAGCTTGACTTCAAAACGCCCAATTAATGCCAGTAATGCTGTTTTTTCAACAGATCAGTTAACCAATACTTTGGGATTAAATTCATTTTATACGGTTGCTTTTGCGGCATATTCGATCAAAAATGAAGGAAACACCAAGATGTACGGTAAAATGGATGAAGCCGAAGCAATTGCCCGTGTAAAAAAATACATGATCGCAGCTCCAAATGATTTTACCGATGCTGATATTCCGTTTTTGCATGTACAGCAGCCAGATTCTGTTGTAAATAAGCCTTATAATCTGGTTATCTTTTTGCAGGAAAGTTTAGGTGCAGAATATGTTGGAATCTTAGGAGGAAAACCGCTGACTCCAGAATTTGATAAATTGTCTAAAGAAGGAACTTTGTTTACTAATTTATATTGCACAGGAACTAGAAGTGTCCGCGGAATTGAAGCCGTTGTAACAGGATTTTTACCTTCGCCATCAGAAAGTGTTGTAAAGCTTGGAAACTCGCAACAAGGCTTTTTTACATTGGCTGAAGCATTAAAACAAAAAGGTTACGAAACAAGCTTCATTTATGGCGGAATGGCAAATTTTGACAATATGGCTTCTTTCTTCAACGGAAATGGTTTCAGTGATATTGTAGATCAGGAAGATTTTGAATCGGATGGAAATAAATATGCCTTTAAAGGAACTTGGGGTTATTCTGATGAAGATTTGGTAACCAAAGCCAATCAGTATTTTAAATCGAAAGGAGACAAACCATTTTTCTCTTTAATGTTTTCGACTTCAAATCATGAACCTTTTGAATATCCGGCAGGAAGAATAAAGCCTTACGATAAAAAGCCTGCGACGGTAAATAACGCCATGAAATATGCCGATTTTTCTATTGGAAAGTTCTTTGAGATGGCTAAAAAAGAGGCTTATTTCAAGAATACAATTTTCATTGTAATCGCTGATCATAATACGAGAACGTACGGGAAGAATTTAGTTCCGATAAATAAATTCCATATTCCGGCATTCATTATGGGGCCTGGAGTTGCAAAAGGAGCTGTTTACGATCGATTAGCAAGTCAAATTGATATTCCTCCAACATTATTGGGGTATTTAGGGCTTCCTTTCGAAACACCAATGGTAGGACGAAATTTAACAAAATTAGATCCGAAAGTAAAAGGAAGATCTATCATGCAGTTTAATGACATCAATGCTTTTAGAGTCGAAAACCAAGTCGTTATCATGCAACCGAATTTGAAACCGCTTCAATTCGAAATTAAAAACGATACCACTTTAGTTCCAGTAAAACTAAACGAAGATTTCGCAAAAGACGCTTTAGCACACGTCATTACCGCTGGAAATCTTTACAAGGAAAGCAAGTATAAGTTGAGGAAAAAGTAGTAACAAAGTAACAGAGATGCAAAGAGACAAAGTAAAAAACTTTGTGCCTCTGTTTCTTTGTTACTTTGTCACTTTATTAAAATATAATTTCAATAAACTAGAAGCAGCTGCAAACGATGAAATTTCATTGTTTTGCACTGCTTTTTTGCTTTCTTCTAATAGTGAAATAATTTCGGGTTGATTGTAGAAATTTTGTTTCAATTGCTCGTTGATGGTTTCCATCATCCAGAAATGGTTTTGTTCATTTCTTTTTTCTTCGAAAAATCCACTTTCTTTTGTCAATTCAAAATAATCTGAAATAGTATTCCAAACTTCAGGAATTCCGTCTTTTGTAAGCGAACTGCAAGTGGTAACTTTGGGTTGCCAATTTGATTTTTTTGGAGGAAATAAATGCAGCGCCCGATTAAATTCCACTTTCGCCTGATTGGCCTTTTTTATATTGTCGCCATCTGCTTTATTTATTACGATGGCATCAGCCATTTCCATAATACCGCGTTTAATGCCTTGAAGTTCATCTCCTGCGCCAGAAATTTTTAAAAGCAAAAAGAAATCAACCATACTGTGAACTGCGGTTTCGCTTTGTCCAACGCCAACCGTTTCGATAATAATAGTGTCAAAACCTGCGGCCTCGCAAAGAATAATCGTTTCTCGGGTTTTGCGTGCGACACCACCCAGAGTTTTGCCAGAAGCACTTGGTCTAATAAAAGCATTTTCATCTTTAACCAATTCTTCCATTCGAGTTTTGTCACCCAGAATACTTCCATGAGAAAGCGAACTGCTCGGATCAACCGCCAAAACAGCCACTTTTTTACCTAATTGTGTCAGATGTTTTCCAAAGGCTTCAATAAAAGTGCTTTTTCCAACGCCTGGAACACCTGTAATCCCAATGCGAACCGATTTATTGGCATGTGATAAACAGCCTTGAACAACTTCACTGGCTTTCTCAGAATGATCTGGATTGGTACTTTCAATTAAGGTAATGGCACGGCTCAAAGAAGTTCGGTTTCCGTCTAAAATTCCATCAATTAATTCTTGAGAAGTGGGCTGCTGTCTTCGTCTGGTTTTAATTTCATTAATAGCCGAAATATTGGTGATTTCTGGTTGCGAAATCCCAGCTTTTTCATTTAAAGCACTCGATTGTTTTCTTAAATCAGACACAGCATTTTTTTCTCTTGTAAAAGTAAAGAAAACAAAAACAGTTTCAAAAAGTTAGTTTGCCACGGATTACACGAATTGCTACTAATTTGTTATGTTCAAAATGAGGAGAAAAATAAGTTAGCCACGAATTACACAAATTTTCACAAATTTTATATTCAAAATCAGCAGAAGAATAATTTGTGGAAATTTGTGTAATTTGTGGCTAAAAAAAACTTAGCGCCTTAGTAGCTTAGAAAAAATTAATAACCAGCAGTAAAACGAACTTGGTGGTGTTTTGGATTTTCAACTTCATCGGCAATTACAACCGCTAAATCTTCTACAGAAAGAATACTTCTTTGCTCCTCGTTGAAAACTGGATTTTCTAACCCTAAACGGTATTTTCCAGTTCTACCTGTTTTAGTTCCAGCGTGCATTTCGAAAGCAGGACTAAAGAATGCCCAATCCAAATCTTTTTCTTCTTTAATAATATTTAAATAATGTCTTGCAGCATTGGCACCAGGGAAAATTTCTTTTGGAAAATCTGGAGTATCAACCGCTTGCAAATCTGGAGCGACATACAAACTTCCTGCACCACCGATAGTGATAAAACGTTTTACACCCGATTTTTTAACCGCTTCCTGAATTGCTTTTGAACCATTCAAAAAGTCATCGTAGATATTTGGGTTAGTCCATCCTGGGTTATAAGCATTAATAACAACATCGTGACCTTTTAAGATTTCTGCCAAAGCATCCACATTAAAAATATCTGCGGCAATCCAAGTTGCATTTGCTGAGTCTTTTGGAGTTCTTGCAATAGCCGTAATTTCATGTTTTCTGTCTGCTAATTCGTTTAAAATTGCTGAGCCTACAAATCCTGTAGCTCCAATAAGTGCGATTTTCATAATATATAAATTTATTTAGTAATAAAAAATGTTACAGTTTAGGGTAAAAAAATAGTTTTAAAATTGATTCGAAAAATCTTCCAATGAAATCCCTTCCAGTTGTGCGCTAACTTTTTGATTCATTTCGCTGTATAAATTCTCCAAATGCTGATTGATGTTTTTTCCAACAGGACAATCAGGATTCGGCTGATTTTTTGCAAAGCCTAAACCAATCGTTTCAAAGGTCATTTCGAATATTTGTTTTAAAGTCAGTTCAGCAGCGTTTACTGCCAATTTTGTACCGCCATTTTTTCCTTCTTTACTTTCTACAATATGATGTGCTTTTAAATTGGCAATTTCTTTTCGAACCAAAACAGGATTCAGATTGATACTTCCCGCAATAAACTCCGATGACAAATAATCATTTGGGAATTTATGCAGTAGAGTAAGAATGTGAATCGTTATGGCAAATTTACCTGAAATCATACTGTAATAAAATATGTTACAAATTTACATCTTTTTGTAACACAAAATACTAATTTAACTAAAAATTAATTCTTTACCTCAAAATTTAAATACTTATTTTTGTGTTGATCTTATAATATGAACAACTTTCTTTTAATATTTTTCTTTCTTACGCTAGGTTTGGTTTTACAGCACGTAAAACAATTTCCTACTCATATTTATAAGACACTCAATAAAATCGTTATTTATTTCTGCCTTCCTGCGATAACTTTATATCATATTCCGAAAATAAAATGGAGCAGTGAATTGCTGTTTCCGATAGGAGCGGGGTGGATTACTTATATTCTGGCTTTTATATTTTTTCATTTTTTAGGAAGAAGAAATGGATGGTCCAACAAATTAATCGGATGTCTGATTCTGACGGCTGGTTTAAGCAATAGTTCTTTTCTTGGTTATCCTATTATTGAGGCTTTGTTTGGAAAGAAAGGTTTAGAAACCGCTGTTTTGGTCGATCAGCCGGGAACTTTTGTGGTGGTTTCGACACTTGGCGTTTTTACTGCCGCTTTTTATTCTAAAGGAAGTCCGAACAGTTGGGGGATTTTAAAGAAAGTTATTTTGTTTCCGCCATTCCTAATGTTTGTTTTGGCTTGTCTGATGAATATTTTCGATTATAATTTGAATGAAAATCTAGAATTTTTGTTGCTGAAAATTGGAAGTTTGGTAACACCGTTGGCATTGCTTTCCGTTGGTTTGCAATTAACTTTTGATAGAAAAAGCCAGCATTGGAAATTTTTACGTCTCGGACTTTTCTTTAAGCTGCTTTTGGTTCCTTTTATAATTATGGTGCTTTACGTTTTTATTTTCAATCAACGATCAGAAGCTATAAAAATTACTTTGATGGAAACTGCAATGGCGCCCATGATCACAGGTGCAATCTTAGCTTCAACTTACGGATTAAAACCAAAATTGAGCAGTATGATGATTGGTTTCGGTATTCCAATTTCTTTTATAACATTGGCTTTCTGGTATTTTGTTTTACATTTTATCTGATTTAGAATCCGAAGGATTCAAATGTTTATAGAATTTTATGCTGACTTTGAGTATGACCCCTACGGGGTCAAATATCTGTGGCGGGAATTAAGTGCTATAAATATTTGAATCCTTCGGATTCTTTTACTTTATATTTTCTCTCATCTACTATTTCAGCACTAAAATCATTAATTATATAGAGCAAGTAGAATTTTAACTTTATTTTAATTTTTTGATGTTTTCTAAAAACATTTTTTAATTAATTTTAGAGGAACTAAAAACTATAAATTATGTCAACATTAAGATTAGGCGATATAGCTCCAGATTTTCAAGCAGAAACTACACAAGGACCAATTAGTTTTCACGAATGGTTAGGAGATTCTTGGGGCGTTTTATTTTCGCATCCAGCAGATTTTACTCCAGTTTGTACAACTGAATTGGGAACTGTAGCGAACTATGTTCCTGAATTCAAAAAAAGAAATACTAAGGTTATTGCTTTGAGTATAGACGGTTTAGACTCACACAAAGAATGGATTAAAGATATTAACGAAACTCAAAATACAGAAGTAAATTTCCCAATCATTGCAGATGAGGATAAAAAAGTAGCTAATTTATACGATATGCTTCATCCAAATGCAAGTGATAAATTTACTGTGCGTTCTGTTTTTGTGATCGGACCAGATAAAAAAATCAAATTAACGTTAACGTATCCTGCTTCTACAGGAAGAAATTTTGACGAATTACTTCGTGTTATTGACAGTTTACAACTGACTGCCAATTATAGCGTTGCAACTCCAGCAAACTGGAAAGACGGAGAAGATGTCGTAATTGCACCAGCAATTCCAGACAGCGATATTCCGGCAAAATTTCCAAAAGGACACACGCCGATTAAACCTTATTTGCGTTTAACACCGCAGCCGAATAAATGATTTTTGAGCTACTAAGGTGCTGAGATGCTAAGCTTCTAAGGCTTTTAGCTTCTTAGTTTTTAAATATAAAGCGCTGAGATTATAAATTAATCTCAGCGCTTTTTTAATTTCTGTGCACGGGCTTCGACTTCGCTCAGCCTGACAAAGCTTCGTGACTTAGAGTCTTAGTGGCAAAAAAAACTTAGCACCTTAGAAGCTTAGCATCTCAGCACCTCAGAACCTTATTTCGCCGCCAACAAAGCGGCCATTTTTTTCTTATCTCCAACAACCCACAAAATATCATTTTTTTCTAATATCAAACTAGATTCTGGATTTAGAATACGGTTTCCGTTTCGTTCAATTCCTACGACCATTCCGTCTGTTTTAGCTCTAAATTGGCCGATACTTTTTTTAATGAATTCGTCTTGAGAAACTTCAAGCTGACGTAAAACAATGTCAGTTTCTTCCACTTTACCAGGTGGTTCTGTTTCATTTTGGGTTAAGAATTTTGTGAATTCTGTAATCTGGGCATCGGTTCCAATTACGCAGATTTCGTCGCCTGGAAACAAACGTTCATTCTTGGTCGGAATCGGAATGGTCACATCTCCTCTTTTAATATAAGCGATATTAATTCCTAACTGCTCACGAATTTTTAGCTCTTGTAAAGTTTGCCCAACGAGATTAGATTCTTTTTTAATTTCGAAGAAAGACATGTGGCCGTCCCAAGGCATTAAATTGGCATATCTTCTGTCGATCTTTTTGTTTTCACGATCGTTCAGGTTTTTCAAAAAGTGATTTTCAATTTTATGATATTGCTCATTTAGTTTTTTAGGGAATATTTGATACGCTCCAATTGCAATAATTAGCGCTACAAAAGCCACCAAAGGAGAGAAGAAAATATTTAGTAAAAAACCAACAAAGAATAAACCAAGACTCATTCTAATCAAAATAAGCATTAAAAGTGCGCCACGGTATTTACGTTCTTCCCAAAGTGCTTCGACTTCATCAACTTTTACACGACGGAGCGAAAGCGCCCATAAAAACGGTGCAATTACAACTAGAGTCAGCAAAGCAGCCAAAGTGTTTCCAAATCTGGTGTCGGCTACCAATGGTGCTACAAATTTGGATGACAATAATATAATAGCTGTAATAATGATGGTGTGAAGGATAATTTGTGTAATCGAAGAACGAAGGACAATCTGCCAAGTGCTGACCGATTTAATCGCTTGAGCATTTACACTATAGCGATTGATATTTTTAACCCATCTTTTAGGCATTTTTGATTCTAAAAAGAAAGCAAATCGCTCTGAATATTTAATTAAGAATGGTGTAGTAAATGTGGTAATTGCTGATACAGCAACGATAATCGGGTATAAGAAATCACTAGTTACTTTTAAAGTCATTCCGAGAGTTGCAATAATAAACGAAAACTCCCCAATTTGCGCTAAACTCATTCCGGTTTGAACAGATTGTTTTAACGGCTGACCAGAAATCAATGCTCCAATAGAAGAACTGAAAGCTTTTCCGAAAATGGTCAATAATGTAATGATGGCAACTGGAAGTGCATAATTAACCAACGTTACAGGATTAATTAACATTCCGACAGATACAAAGAAAACGGCACCAAAAAAGTCTTTTACAGGCTGAATTAAATGCTCGATTTTTTCTGCCATTGTAGTTTCAGCAATAATAGACCCCATGATGAAGGCTCCTAAAGCTGGAGAAAACCCAACATTTGAAGCAAAAATAACCATCATTAAGCATAATGCCAACGAAATAATAAGCAGCATTTCGTCTGTCATCAGATGTTTTGCCTTCTTAAAAATAGTTGGGATAATAAAGATTCCTCCTAAGAACCAGATAATTAAAAAGAAAATTAATTTTAAAACAGATTGTAATAATTGAGTTCCTGAAACCTGGTCGCTTACCGCAATTGTTGATAGTAAGACCAGCATCAAAATGGCTACAATATCTTCGACAATTAAAGCCCCGAAAACAATTCCGACGAATTTTTTTCCTTTCACACCCAATTCATCAAAAGCCCTGATAATAATGGTTGTAGAGGAAATAGAAAGTGTCGCTCCCAAGAAGATACTATCCATTTTTCCCCAGCCCATCCACTGTCCGACGCCATAACCAATTACGGTCATAAACAAAATCTGTGTTATTGCGGTAACAGACGAAGTCCCTCCAACCTTCATTAGTTTCTTGAAGCTGAATTCGAGTCCTAAACTGAAAAGTAAAAATATAACCCCAATTTCTGCCCAGACTTCAACACTTTTCATGTCAGTTATAGAGGGGAAAAAATCAAAATGGTTTCCGGCTAAAAATCCTGCAATCAGGTAACCTAAAACCAAGGGCTGTTTTAGTCTTCTAAATAATAGAACGGCAATTCCGGCAGTCATTAGGATTAATCCTAAATCACTAATTAAAGGTTGTAAATGGTGTGTAGTTTCAGCAGCATTTAATGCAATCATAGGTGGTATTTTATAAGTAGTATTTTTTTAATTATTAAAATAGAATTTCTTCAAGAACTTTTTTAATGGGTTCAAGCTGTTCTAATGTTGCGGCTTTCGATTCAGTTATACACATTCCAACTACATTTGTTTTTTGTTTGATTTCTTTGATCAAATGATAAACATCGTCAATTTTAAAACCATTACTTGTTGGAAACATGGTATACTTAAATTCTGATTCATCCAAAACATCTAAATCAAGATGAATATAAATAGTATTATAAAGCTTGATAATATGTTCTAAAGCAGCATAATCGCATTTAGAAACAGATTGTATTTTATTTAATTTTATGTATTCAATTTCAGGTTCATCTAAATCTCTTAAACCTACAAAACATATTTGCTGAGGTTTAATGTTTGAGAAAAGAAGCTTTTTTATTTCTTCATTGCCTTCTCCAAGAAGCGTTCTTAAAGGCATTCCGTGAAATGTCTTGCTTGGCGAGCTTTCTGGAGTATTTAAATCTGCATGTGCATCAATCCAAATTATGCCTAAATTATTCTTGTAAATTTCATTCAAATAAGAGATTGGAATGATTTCAATTCCACAATCTCCTCCAACAGTCTGGATTTTTTGTGCTTTACTTTCTATAACGGCTGTTTTGAAAAATTCGGCCTGCTTTAAAATGGAATTATATGCAATAATATTGTGTTGAGACTCTAGATCTTTTTCATAAAGAGGAATCTCTTTAAAGTCATGATCTTTAAAAAATAACTTTAAAGTTTCTGCGCCAATCTTTAATTCATTAGTTATTCCTGAACCTTGCCATTGTGGATTTATAAAAAGCATAGCATAGTGTTTTAATAAATAATAGGTATAAAAAAAGCTATCTCGATAAAGATAGCTTTTTTTGGTAAAATATTTGGTATTTTTCTTAAATTCCTGTGTAATTACTAGGAGTTATAGCTAATAATTCTGCTCTAACAGAATCTGAAACTTCTAAAGTTGCAATGAAATTATGAATAGCATTTTTGTCGATAGCTTCGTTGGTTCTCGTTAAGCCTTTTAAAGCTTCGTAAGGGTTCGGATATGCTTCACGACGTAAAATAGTTTGAATCGCTTCTGCCACAACTGCCCAGTTTCTCTCTAAGTCTTCAGCAAATTTACTTTCGTTTAAAAGCAATTTGTTTAAACCTTTTAGAGTTGCTTCAAAAGCAATGATTGTATGTCCGAACGGAACTCCAACGTTACGTAAAACAGTACTATCTGTTAAGTCACGCTGTAATCTTGAAATTGGAAGTTTAGCAGCTAAATGCTCAAAAATAGCATTTGCAATTCCTAAGTTTCCTTCAGAATTTTCAAAATCAATTGGGTTAACTTTATGTGGCATTGCAGATGAACCAATTTCTCCTGCTTTGATTTTTTGTTTGAAATAATCCATCGAAACATACGTCCAAATATCACGATCTAAATCGATAATAATGGTGTTGATTCTTTTTAAAGCATCAAAAAATGCTGCAAAATGATCGTAGTGCTCAATTTGAGTTGTTGGAAAAGAATGCTTTAAACCAAGATCGGTCTCAACAAATTTATTTCCGAATTGTTTCCAGTCAATTTGCGGGTAGGCTACGTGGTGTGCATTAAAGTTTCCTGTTGCTCCTCCAAATTTTGCTGCAAACGGAATGTTGAATAACAAACGCATTTGCTCTTCTAAACGTTCTACGAAAACCAAAATTTCTTTTCCTAAACGAGTAGGAGAAGCTGGCTGTCCGTGCGTACGTGCCAACATCGGAATGTCCTTCCATTCAACGCTTAATTCTTTTAATTTGGCAATTACAGCAATTAAAGTTGGCATATAAACTTGCTCAAACGCTTCTTTTGTAGAAAGCGGAATAGCAGTATTATTAATGTCTTGAGATGTTAATCCGAAGTGAATGAACTCTTTGTATTGAGATAAACCTAATTTTTCAAAAGCATCTTTAATAAAATATTCAACCGCTTTTACGTCGTGGTTGGTTACTTTCTCTGTTTCTTTAATCCAAAGCGCATCTTCTGTAGAGAAGTTTTTGTAGATGTTTCTCAAGCTTTCAAACAAACTAGAGTCAATACCTTGCAATTGCGGCAATGGAATTTGGCATAACGCAATGAAGTATTCCACTTCAACTAAAACGCGGTATTTTATTAAAGCTTCTTCAGAGAAAAAAGGTGCTAAATTTTGAGTTTTATTTCTATATCTTCCATCAATTGGCGATATAGCATTCAGTTCGTTTAGAGTAGTCATTGTTATGTTGTTTTTTCGAAAGGTGCAAATATAAACAGAATTTAGCGATTACAGGTAATTAAAAAGCGCATTTGTGCATTCAAATTGAATTTAATCGGTCTCTTAAATCGGCAACTCCTTCAGAAGCAAATTTTGCAATTGTTTCTACTTTATTTCTAATATTAGGAATAGCGATCGGTTTTGGATCAATGTAAAAAACAGGAGTTGTGCTTGGAGTATAAGAAATTAATCCGGCTGCTGGATAAACTTGGAGCGAAGTCCCGATTACAGCAAAATAATCTGCCGTTTCAGTAATGTCAATCGCTTCTTCGAGCGCAGGAACTTCTTCGCCAAACCAAACAATATGCGGACGCAATTGGTGCCCATTGGCATCTAAATCTCCCGTAACCAAATCTTCTGTCCAATCTAAAATTAGATTTTTATTTTGTGTACTTCTTACTTTAAGCAATTCGCCATGCAAATGCAACACTTTTGTGCTTCCAGCGCGTTCGTGCAAATCATCAACATTTTGCGTAATGATGTGTACGTCGAAATCTTTTTCCAATTCAGCCAAAATAATATGACCAAGATTCGGATTTACTTCTTTTAATTGCTGACGCCTTTTGTTGTAAAAATCCAGCACCAATTCCTGATTTTTATGCCAGCCTTCTGGAGTTGCAACTTCCATTACATCATGTCCTTCCCATAAACCATCGCTGTCACGAAAAGTTTTTATTCCGCTCTCAGCGCTAATTCCGGCTCCAGTTAAAACAACAAGTTTCTTTTTCATTCTTAGTTTTATTAAAAGATAAAAATAGTGATTTCTTGGTTCGAATGTCTCGAAAAATGTAAGGATTAGCTATTCTGTTGAAATAAAATAATGGGTATTTATACTCTTTCTCTCTCTTTTTAAATTAATTAGTTTTAATGCTGCATTTTATAAAAGTGATTCTAAATGATTTTAATTCAATTTACGGGACTATCTGGTTCGGGAAAAACGACTTTGGCAGAAAATGTCAAGCATCTTTTGCTTCAAAACAATTATGAAGCTGAAGTTGTAGATGGCGATGTTTATCGACAGACAATCTGTAGAGATTTAGGATTTTCTAAAGAAGACCGCTGTGAAAATGTAAGACGTCTTTTTAACGTTGGCCGAGGTTTGATTGGAGAAAAGAAAATTGTTTTGATGTCGGTTATCAATCCGTATGAAAATCTTAGAAACGAATTGAGGTCTTTTGAATTTGTAAAAACGGTATTTCTGGATTGCACCATTCATAATTTGATTGAAAGAGACCCAAAAGGATTGTACAAAAGGGCTTTGTTGCCAGATGATGATCAAAATAAAATTAGAAAATTTACAGGAATAAGCGATGTATTTGAAATTCCAGAAAAAGCAGATTTAATATTAAAAACAGATTCAGAAACGGTTTCTGTGTCTGCCAGTAAACTGTACAACTTTATAATTAGCAATTTAAATTCTTAGGCTTATGAATCCTTCTTCCTGCCAGCTTCCAATTTCTTTTTCGATAGAAAAATTGCAAAAAGATTTAGTGACTTGCGAAACCAATTTATGGACTCCGCATTTTAATACCAATCGATATGAAGGAAAATGGACAAGTGTTTCTTTGCGATCGCAATCGGGTTTAGAAAATGATATTTTTTCTTTTCCAGATAAAGAATATAAAAATACGCCCTTGCTTAACAGCTGTCTTTATTTTAAGGAAATAATGGATTGGTTTGAATGCGAAAAAGAAGCGGTGCGATTATTAAGACTCGGACCTGAAAGCGAAATTAAAGAGCATGTTGATAATGATACTTCGTATGAAGATGGATTTTTCAGGATTCATGTTCCTATTATTACCAATTCTGAAGTCTATTTTTATGTAGATCACAAACTGGTTCCGATGAAAATGGGAGAGTGCTGGTATGCTAATTTTCAATTACCCCATAGTGTGCAGAATAAAAGTTTAGAACCTAGAATTCACTTAACAATAGACTGCATAAGAAATGATTGGTCTGACGAATTGTTTTCTAAAATGGGTTTTGATGTAAATTATGTGCACAAAAATGAATATTCTGATGAAGTGAAAAAGCAAGTGATTGCAGAACTTTCTAGAAATCCGTCAGAAATTAATGCTCGTCTTATTGCCGAACTTCAATCACAAATGAATGCATAAAATGGAAAATATAAAAGAGCTTGTTGCAAACTGGATTCCGATTAAGTTGGTTGAAACGGAAAATGAAGTTTATTTTGAATGGATGTATTTCACGGATATTCCTTTTGCAGAGCCTTTTTTTGAAGAAACAATAGTCAAATGTAAAAGCCATGCCTATAATGCAAAGCGTTTTAGATTTACAAGTACAATCGAAAATCTAATTGATTGGTCTAAAGAACTCGATTCTATCGAATTAAAAGGATTAGTTTTTCATGTTTCAAGATGCGGATCTACGATGTTGAGTCAGTCTTTGGCCACTTCGTCTGAAAATATTATGGTTTCTGAAGCCCCTATTATCGATCAGATTTTGAGAAGTGCTACTTTCGACGAAAATCTCAAAATAGATTTATTGAAATCGGTTTTTAGGTTATTAGGACATAAGAGATTTCCAGAACAGAAGCATTTAATTATAAAGCTGGATGCTTGGAGCATTTTTAAGGCTTCTTATTTACGATTGGTTTTTCCGAAAGTTCCTTTTGCGTTATTGTTTCGAAATCCAGGAGAAGTTTTAAGATCGCACCAAAAGATGGCAGGGATGCACATGGTTCCTAATTTAATTCCGTTGAGTGTTTTCGGAATAACTTCTGAAGAAATCGAACAAGTAAGTTTTCAGCAGTATCAAGCTTTGGTTCTGGAAAAATATTTTCAAGCTTTTCTAGATTATTATGAAACAGATGACAATGTGATTATGCTGAATTATAATGACGGAATGAAAAATGTTGTAGAAAGATTTATCACTTTTATAAATGTCGATTTCTCCGAAAATGAATTAAATGCTATGTTGGATCGACTCAAAAAACATTCTAAAAATGAAAGTGCCGTTTTTATGGGAGATTCCTATAAAGACGATGCTTTGCCAGTTGATTTAGTTCGAGTCGAGGCACTGCACCAAAAGCTTAGCGCCAATTTTATTAAAGATTTGGCAGGATGAAAATTAGCGAGAAGACTTCTTTCTCTTTAATTTATTATTTTTGCGCCAAATAGAAATAAAAATGATTGATTTAGATTACCTCGCATTCTTAGAAAACATATTGACAGAAAACCGAAAAGAAAGATTTTTAGAAGTACTGACGAATCGTACCAAACATTTTACTGTTGCTGTTGAAGATGTTTTTCAAATGCATAACACAAGTGCCGTAATGAGAAGCTGTGAAGTTTTTGGAATTCAGGAATTGAATGTAATTGAACAGCGTTTTGGAAAACGAATCGATAAAGAAATTGCTTTAGGTGCTCAAAAATGGGTTGACATCAATCGTTTTGATTCGGTTTCAGGATGTCTTTCGGATTTAAGAAATAAAGGATATCAAATTATTGCAACTACTCCGCATGAAAAAGATTGCATGCTTGAAGATTTTGATATTACAAAACCAAGCGCTTTGTTTTTTGGAACAGAAAAAGAAGGTTTGTCACAAGAAATCATGGACAATGCCGATGGTTTCTTGAAAATTCCAATGGTTGGTTTTACAGAAAGTTTGAATATTTCAGTTTCTGCGGCAATTGTTATTCAAAACATAACCAATAGATTGAGAAGATCAGATATTAATTGGCATCTTTCTGAGGAAGAAATTTTAGAAAAGCGATTGCTTTGGGCTAAAAACTCTATTAAAGATATAAAAAGAATCGAAGCTCGTTATTATGAAGATAATCCTAGATAATATTTTTTAGTTTGCCACAAATTACACAAATTTCCGCGAATTTCTTTTAAAATCTGTCAAATAAAAAATTAGTGCAAATTCGTGTAATTCGTGGCAAAAAAACTCATAAAAAAAATCCCCGACTACTTCAGTAATCGGGGATTTTATATTTATTGAGAGTTTATTATTTTACTAAAACCCATTCGCCAGAAGCGATTAAGCTCTCTGCTTTTTTAAACTTCATTTCTTCAGTTTTGCCAGTTGCAACTTCTTGAACCGTAACAGTATCATTTCTGTTGATTTTTGGCATATCTCTAACGATAGTTTCTGTAACCTGACGCTGTTGTGTTTCTCCAGCTTCACGGTTGATGCTTTCGCTATTTGGAATTTCGTCTTTACTTAATTGTAAGTTTTCTTTTTGACGAACTTCTCTTGCTTCGTGAATTTCTGGAACGTTTTGAGCAGGTAAATCACCTTTGAATAAGAATGAAATAACTTCTTTGTTAACGTTGTCCAACATTCCTCTAAACAAGTTGAAAGCTTCTAATTTGTAGATAAGCAATGGATCTTTTTGTTCGTGAACAGCCAATTGAACAGATTGTTTCAATTCGTCCATTTTACGTAAATGTTTTTTCCAAGCTTCATCAACAATAGAAAGCGTGATGTTTTTCTCAAAATCAGCAATCAATTGAGCACCTTCGCTTTCGTAAGCTTTTTTCAAGTCCGTAACCACATTCAAAGTTTTGATTCCGTCTGTAAATGGAACTACAATTCTTTCGAAATGATTATTTGGCTCTTCAAAAACTCCTTTTATAATTGGGAAAGCTTCTCTTGCGCTTCTTTCTGTTTTTTCAGTGTAGAAAGCTAAAGCTTCTTTGTATACTTTTCCAGTAACTTCGATGTCAGATAATTTAGCAAAATCAGCCTCAGAAATTGGAGATGTAATTCCGAAATAACGAATTAAATCAAATTCAAATCCTTTGAAATCGTTTGTTACTTTATTATTGCTTACAATTAATTCGCAAGTATCATAAAGCATATTCGCGATATCCAATTTCAAACGCTCACCAAACAATGCGTGACGACGACGTTTGTAAACTACTTCACGCTGAGAGTTCATTACATCATCATATTCTAATAAACGTTTACGAACACCAAAGTTGTTTTCTTCTACTTTTTTCTGAGCACGTTCGATAGATTTAGTCATCATAGAATGCTGAATAACTTCACCTTCTTTAAGTCCCATTCTGTCCATTACTTTCGCAACTCTTTCAGAACCGAATAAACGCATCAAGTTATCTTCAAGAGAAACGTAGAACTGAGAACTTCCTGGATCTCCCTGACGACCAGAACGACCACGTAACTGTCTGTCTACACGACGAGAATCATGACGCTCAGTACCCACGATTGCCAAACCTCCTGCAGCTTTTACTTCTGGAGATAATTTAATATCGGTACCACGACCAGCCATGTTTGTTGCAATAGTTACAACTCCAGCTTTACCAGCTTCTTCAACGATTTGCGCCTCTTGCTTGTGCATTTTAGCATTCAATACGTTGTGAGTGATTCCTCTCATTTTAAGCATACGGCTTAATAATTCTGAAATCTCTACAGAAGTTGTTCCAATAAGAACTGGTCTTCCAGCTTGAGATAATTCAGTAACATCTTCGATTACGGCATTGAATTTCTCACGTGTTGTTTTATAGATGTAATCTTCTTTATCGATTCTTGCAATTCCACGGTTTGTCGGAATTTCAACAACATCCAATTTATAAATCTGCCATAACTCACCAGCTTCTGTAACCGCTGTACCAGTCATACCAGCCAATTTATTGTACATTCTGAAGTAATTCTGTAATGTAACAGTAGCAAAAGTCTGAGTAGCAGCTTCAATTTTTACATTTTCTTTAGCCTCAATCGCTTGGTGAAGACCGTCAGAATAACGACGTCCATCCATGATACGACCTGTTTGTTCATCGACAATCATAATTTTGTTGTCCATGATAACATACTCTACGTCTTTTTCGAATAAAGCGTAAGCTTTTAAAAGTTGTGTAAGAGTATGGATACGCTCGCTTTTTACACCAAAATCTTGGAATAATCTTTCTCTGGCTTCAGCTTCAGCGTCTTTGTCTAATTTTTGTTTTTCGATCGCAGCGATTTCTGTCCCAATATCTGGTAACACGAAGAAATCTGCATCTGTATCTCCAGAAAGGTATTTAATACCATTATCTGTTAATTCAACCTGATTATTTTTTTCTTCAATCACAAAATACAAAGCTTCGTCAACTTTGTGCATCTCGCGATTGTTGTCTTGCATGTATTGATTTTCAGTTTTTTGAAGCAATTGTTTAATTCCTTCTTCACTTAAAAATTTAATTAATGCCTTATTTTTAGGTAAACTTCTGTAAGCTCTTAATAATAAGAAACCTCCATCTTTAGTATTTCCTTCTTTGATTAATTTTTTAGCTTCAGCTAAGAAACCATTCGCTAACTGACGTTGTTGCGCAACTAAGTTTTCAATTTTTGGTTTCAATTCGTTGAATTCATGACGATCTCCTTGAGGAACTGGTCCAGAAATGATAAGCGGAGTTCTAGCGTCATCAATTAATACCGAGTCAACCTCGTCGACAATCGCAAAATTGTGTTTTCTTTGCACTAAATCGCTAGGAGAGTGTGCCATATTATCTCTTAAGTAGTCAAAACCAAATTCGTTGTTGGTTCCGTAAGTGATATCGGCGTCGTAAGCTTTTTTTCTTTGCTCCGTACTTGGTTGGTGATTGTCGATACAGTCAACAGATAAACCGTGGAATTCGAATAAAGGTGCTTTCCATGTACTATCACGTTTTGCTAAGTAGTCATTCACCGTTACTAAGTGAACTCCATTTCCTGTCAAAGCGTTTAAGTAAAGTGGAAGAGTAGCAACCAAAGTTTTACCTTCTCCAGTTTGCATTTCGGCAACTTTACCTTCGTGCAATACCATACCACCAATTAACTGAACATCATAGTGAATCATGTCCCAAGTGATATCTTTTCCGGCAGCATTCCATTTGTTAGCCCAGATTGCTTTATCGCCTTCAATAGTAATATATGATTTTGCAGCTGAGAATTCGCGGTCTTTTGCAGTTGCAGTAACTTCAATATGAGAGTTTTCTTTAAAACGGCGAGCCGTTTCTTTAACTACAGAAAACGCTTCTGGAAGAATTTCCAATAAAGTTTTTTCAGAGATTTCATAGGCTTCTTTTTCAAGAGCATCTATTGCATCATAAATGTCTTCTCTTTTATCGATGTCTTCGATGTTTTCTACTTCAGCTTTAAGCGAAGCAATTTTAGCATCTTTATCAGCTCTAGCTTCTTTTATTCTGTCTTTAAAAAAAACGGTTCTTCCTCTTAATTCGTCATTTGACAGACTCATTAAAGGAGCTTCGAATGTTTTAATTTTATTTAAGTAAGGTTGTAAAGCTTTGACATCTTTCTGCGACTTATCGCCGACAAAGACTTTAATAATACTGTTTATGAAACTCATGATTTATTGTATTTCTTTATTATATATATGTATTTGAACCAAAAAAAAAGTCTCTATGATGAGAGACTTTTTCATTTGGTTTATTTTTTAATATTCATCCTCATTCCAAAGATAATCTTCGTCTGTTGGATAATCAGGCCAAATTTCTTCCATTGATTCATATATCTCACCTTCATCTTCGATTGATTGAAGGTTTTCTACTACTTCTAATGGAGCACCAGCTCTAATAGCGTAGTCTATAAGTTCGTCTTTGTTAGCAGGCCATGGCGCATCACTTAAATAAGATGCTAATTCTAATGTCCAATACATCTGTTATCTATTTAGTTTGTGCAAAAATAAATTTTTTACTGAAAAAGACAAGTAAATTTTGATTTATTTTAATAAAAATTAAGAACGTCACTTGTAAAATTCCAAAAATCAAATTCCAAATCCCAAAAACAGCCCGTAAAACTTCGATTTTTGTTGGAATTTGGGATTTAGAAAAATTGAAATTTGCAGAAATTTATTTTCTGGGAATCCATTTCACTTCCTCTGCTTTTAGATCTGAGGACAACTTTCGTGCCAAGACAAAAAGGTAGTCAGAAAGTCGGTTTAAGTATGTAATAGCAATTTCTGGAACGTGTTCATTATGGCTTAAATGTACAGCTAAACGCTCTGCTCGACGGCAAATACAGCGTGCTATATGACAATGTGACACGGTTGGATGACCGCCTGGTAAAACGAAATGTGTCATTGGAGGAAGGCTTTCGTCCATTTTATCTATTTCATTTTCGAGCAATTCAATATCAGAATCAATTATGCCTAGATTTTCTAAGCGAAGTTTTCCATTTTTTAAAACTTCTTTTTCTTGTGGAGTTGCCAAAATGGCACCAACAGTAAAAAGACGATCTTGAATTTCTATTAAAATGGCTTTATAGTGCGAATCGATTTCCTGATCACGAATTAATCCGATATAAGAATTTAATTCGTCAACAGTGCCATAACTGTCAATTCTAATATGGTCTTTAGGTACCCGAGTTCCTCCGAAAAGAGCCGTTGTTCCTTTGTCACCTGTTTTGGTATATACTTTCATTTTTTATTCTAGATTGTAGATTTATGATTTCAGATTGAAAAGCTGTTGTCTAAAATTTTTAGATTTAGAAAAATAATCTAATGTCTAAAATCAGAAATCTAAAATTATTTAGTTGTGTCGCTTTCTATCAAACCGTCACGTAAACGGATAACTCGGTGCGCATAAGCGGCAATATCTTCTTCGTGAGTTACTAGAATTACAGTGTTTCCTTGTGCGTGGATATCGCCGAAAAGTTTCATGATTTCTACAGAAGTTTTACTGTCTAAGTTTCCAGTTGGTTCATCGGCAAGAATAATAGAAGGTTTGTTGACCAAAGCGCGGGCAACTGCAACACGCTGACGCTGTCCTCCAGAAAGCTGATTGGGTTGGTGATCCATTCTATCGGCTAGATTTACTTGTTTTAGAACTTCAGTGGCACGGGCAATTCGTTCCGATTTTCCGTAACCTGCATAAATCATTGGCAATGCAACATTATCTAGAGCAGTAGTTCTTGGCAAAAGATTAAAAGTCTGAAAAACAAAACCAATTTCTTTGTTCCGAATTTCAGCCAATTCATCATCTCTCATCTTGCTGACATCTTTTCCGTTTAAAACATAATGGCCAGAAGTGGGCGTATCTAAACAGCCCAATAAATTCATTAATGTAGATTTTCCAGATCCAGAAGGTCCCATCAAAGCGACATATTCGCCCTTGTTGATTTCTAAATCTATTCCTTTTAAAACATAAACCGTTTCATTGCCCAAAATAAAATTTCGTTTAATGTCGGTTATCTTAATTAATGGTTCAGCCATTTCGTTTTACAATTTTGGATTTAAAAGTACAAAACACTTTTCAATAAAACCATAAGTAGTTCAGAATTGAATTTTGTTACATATAATGGTAGAGTACTTTTTTAAATTAATAGAATTTTATAAACCTGAACAAATATTGTTATACAATTTTGTTTAATTTTTGTATAATTGTCATTATTTTATGTTTTTTATAGTTTTAAAACATTTTTAATTTTGAAAACATGATAATAATGTAATTTATTGACTTGGTTATTGAGTAAATTTGGTTATATAATTAATTAAATAATCAGAATTATGAAAAATATCAAAATAACTATCGTTATCGCATTAATTGCATTAGGTTTTACATCGTGTAAAGATGAAAAACAAGAGAAAGCTCAAAAAACAGTAGACAACTATGTTGTTTATGTTGACTCTGTTAAAAATGTGGCAGCGGCTGATTTGAAAGACAATTGGCAAAGTGTAGAAGCAGAGTATGATAGAAGATCTCAAGAAGCTCAAGCAGCTTTAGCAGATATTAAAGACAATACTGCTGCGACTGAGAAAGTAAATGCAAGTAAAATTAAATACGAGGAATTTAAAAATGAAATTACCGCCCAATTTGCCCCTCCAGCTTCTAGTCCGAAACAATCATTGAGAGATGCCTTGTTTGGTGCAGGAAAAATTGGTGATGATATGAATTTTAGCTGGGTTAATGCTCAGAATATTCATAGCGTTTATCAGCAGTTTGTTCATACAGTAGAAAACAATAAAGATAGTTATTCTAGAGAAGACTGGGATGAAATCAAATTAATGTATGAAGCTCTTGACAGCCGTAAAAATACAGTAGAAAAAGAAGGTTTGTCTGCAGAGGATAACCGTAAAATTGCTGGTTTGAAAGTTAAATTTGCACCAATGTATACTGTAAACAGAATGGGAGCTAAATCTGAAGAAAATAAAGATGCTAAAAAATAAGATTTTTAAAATTTTGAATTAGTAAAAAAGACGATCAGAAATGATCGTCTTTTTTTTGTTCTATTTTTTACTTTCTACTTTCTTTTTCATTAAATCAAGCTCTTTATTTTGCTCTTCTAACTTTTTGTTTAAATCTATTACATACAATGTTAATTCTTCAATTTTTTGAAGTAATTTAGAATCCATTTCGCCTAAATATATACCATTTTTCAGAACTTCTTTTTCACTTGGTATATTTTCTAAGTGACCTTTTTCTTTGATGTGTTTTTCAACTTCTGAAAGAGTTGGTAGATTGTATTCTTTCTGGAATACATAATCTGACCATCCATCCATATCCACTTTTACTTCTTTCGAATGGATTGTACCCTTAACGTCTAGTTTGTTTTGAGGGTTTTTTGTTCCTATTCCAACATTGCCAGAGTTTATGTATGAAATACCTGAACCTGATAGCAGAACACGAGTTTCATAGTTATCTATTCCATTTGCAACATCGATTTGAAATGTATTATTTATAAAACCATTAGTTGCTCCACCAGGTCTCAATATTAAATTGTTATGAGCATAGGCTCCTTTTGGAGACCCCATAATTAAAGAGTGACCCTGCCAATAAATATGTGAAATACCCCATCCGTTCTCGCTTTCGTTACTATTAATTGCTAATTCTTTTACTGTTAGAGTTTTTGCGTTAAAATCTATTTGACTGTTATTTAAATTGCCAGAATTATAAACTTTTTTCCATTCTGACCATATAGATCCTCCATTATTTGTTGATTGTCGATAATAAAATTCATTTTCAGTACTAAATGCCAGTTGTGTCCTCCAATCTGATCCTCCTGCTCCTGCCCAATGTCTAAGCCCTAAAACGGTACCATAATTTGAAGGAGCATTAAGTACACCTGGTGTATATAATGTTAAATCATTTGGAAAAGCATTTAAATCATTTATTACCGAACTTTGCACTAAGAATTGTGCATTTGATATTGTTGTTAAAAGTGTTAAAAGTATTGTTGGAACTAGTTTGATTAGATAAGCTTGAAAAAATAATGTTTTTTGGTTCATAACAAGAGCGTAATTTTATTAATAATTCAAAAATAATAATTATTTTCTATTTTAACATGATTAATCGTATTTTAAAATTAAACCCTTATTATAAAATGTTGTTTTGGCTGTTCGTATCTGAAAAATATAAACCCCCATTGGAATGTGTCAATCGTAACTTTTACTTGTGAATGGTTTTTTATAATTTCCCATGCTTCTTCCATATCTTCTGACCAGTGAATATCATCAAAAATCCATACTGAATCATTATCTATAGTTGGCAACAAGAGTTCAAAATATTCTAAAGTCGCTTTTTTAGAATGATTTCCGTCAAAATAAATTAGATTGTAATTTGACGCTTGAATGTTCTCAGAAATTAAAAAAGATTCAAATTCAGAAATTACATTTTCGACATTATTACAATCAAATTCATTCAATTGATTTTGCGCAACATTGGCAGTATTTGGACAGCCTTCGATAGTAATTACTTTGGCTTTTGGGTTTCCTAATGCTAAAGCAGAAGTTGCCAAACCTAAAGAAGTTCCAATTTCCAGAATAGTGGAAGGCTGAAAGTAATTCGTTATACGAAATAATAATTCGGCTCGTTTTTGCGAAATTCCAGCTGTTTGTGCAATTTTAGAAATTTGTCTTCTATTAGATTTAAAAACTCTTGAACCAGCTCCAAAATCGGTTACTTCAATGAAGTTTTTGTTTCCTAAAAGCGATTTTCTATATTTTTTTAGAATTGCATATTCTGATTTTGCCTTCTTATCATAAAAGCATTTTGTCAGTAAATTAAAAACAAAGGGCGAATGAACCGCATGTTCGTTTTTAGAATGCCAAAGAAATTTTAGATAAGCTTTGATTTGAAACAGCATTGTTTTTTTCGTTTTGCCGTAAGTTTAGTTAGCTGCTGCAACTTTGGTTAATTTTAACTCAAAAATCAAAACAGAACCAGAAGGAATGTTTTGTACTTTAGTATTTCCGTAGCCTAAACGTGACGGAATTAGTAAGATTCCGCTTCCTCCTTCTTTAAATTTAGGCAATCCTTCCTGCCAGCCTAAAATAAATTTGTTTAAAGGATATGTTATTCCAGTAGTACTTTGGTCAAATACTGTTCCATTGGTCAATGTTCCTTTGTACTGAACTGTCACAGTTGATGTGCTTGTTGGGCTTTCTCCAGTTCCCTGCTCGTTGATAATATAACATAATCCGCTTGAAGTTTTGGTAGCAGTTAAGTTGTTTTTAGTTAGATAATCCTGAATCTCTTTGTCGTTTTGAGCAGTATAATCTGTTGTGTCAATTCTCTCTAAACCAGAATCACTAGAACAAGAGATAAAAAGTGTCATAACCATTAAGGCTGTTAATAAATGTTTCATTGTAATATGGTATTTGTTTTAATGTGTTGAATATAAAAAAAAATGTTTGTTTCGCAAATTTCGCAAAGGATGCTCAAAGAAGAACAAAAAAAGCTTGGCGTATCTCTGTGTTTCTTTGTGAATCTTTGTGTAATTAGCTCTCAAGTTTAGCAGAAAGCTCAAACCAGCGTTCTTCTTTTGCGTCTATTTTATTGATTATATTTTGAAGTTCATTGGCTTTTTTCTCGATATCGGCATCGGCAACTTTTCCGTCAGAGAATAACTGTTCGATCTTAGTTTTTTCAATTTCTAAATCTTTAATTTCCCTTTCGATTTTTTGATATTCTTTCTGCTCGTTAAAAGTGAGATTTCCTGTTGGATTATTTTGTTTCCAGTCTTTTTTTTCTGCTTTGTTTTCTTCTTTTTGAGCAACATCAGCACTGTCTTCATAAGCTCTGAAATCAGAATAGTTTCCTGGGAAATTTTCGATTTCTCCTTCTCCTCTAAAGACAAATAAATAATCAACAATCTTGTCCATAAAATAACGGTCGTGAGAAACAACCAGCAGACATCCGGGATAATCTAAAAGGAAACTTTCTAAGACATTCAAAGTCACAATGTCCAAATCGTTTGTTGGCTCATCAAGAATCAAGAAGTTCGGATTCTGAATTAAAACGGTACATAAATACAAACGTTTTAATTCACCACCGCTTAATTTTTCAACATAATCGTATTGTTTTTTCGCATCAAAAAGAAAACGCTCCAATAATTGTGAAGCCGAAATAATTTTTCCTTTTGTCAATGGAATATACTCTCCGTATTCTTTTATAATGTCAATAACACGTTGTCCCGGTTTCGGATTAATTCCAGATTGCGTATAATAGCCAACTTTTATGGTGTCGCCTTTTACAACACGCCCGCTGTCTGGTGGAATTGTTCCTGTCAAAAGATTTAAGAAAGTCGATTTTCCAGTTCCGTTTTTACCGATAATTCCGATTCTTTCTCCACGCTGAAAATCAAAACTGAAATTGTCCAAAATAACACGGTCTTTGAACTTTTTAGAAAGTTTGTGAAGCTCGATAATTTTGCTTCCCATTCTTTCCATATTTATTTCAAGCTCCACCTTATTTTCTTTACGTCGGCTTTGTGCTTTTTCTTTAATAACATAAAAATCGTCCTGACGAGATTTAGATTTGGTCGTTCTCGCTTTTGGCTGGCGGCGCATCCATTCTAATTCTTTTACAAATAAGTTTTTAGCTTTATCTATACTCGCATTTTCAGAAGTGATTCTTTCTTCCTTTTTCTGAAGATAATAAGAATAATTTCCTTTGTATTGATATAGTTTTCCGTTGTCTAATTCGATTATTTCGTTGCAAACACGCTCCAAAAAGAATCGGTCGTGCGTTACCATAAATAGCGTAATATTTTCCTTAGCAAAATAGCTTTCAAGCCACTCGATCATTTCAAGATCTAAGTGGTTAGTCGGCTCATCTAGAATTAGTAAGTCTGGACGATTAATTAGAATTATGGCTAATGAAAGACGTTTTTTTTGTCCTCCAGAAAGATTTTTTACTTTAAGTTTAAAATCTTCCAGCTTTAATTTAAACAAAATTTGTTTGTATTGCGTTTCAAAATCCCATGCATTGTGCTGATCCATTGCATCAAAAGCCTTTTGATAAGCTTCTTCGTCAGCAGGATTTTCTAAAGCTTTTTCATAAGCTTCAATAACTTTAAGCGTTTCATTATCTGAAGCAAAAATACTTTCTTCAATAGTCAATTCATCCTGAAGATTATTATCCTGCGAAAGAAATGCCATTCTAATTCCTTTTCTTAAAACAACTTGCCCGGTATCAGGCTCTTCCAAACCATTAATAATACTCATTATGGTTGTTTTTCCAGAACCATTTTTAGCAATAAAAGCGATTTTTTGGTCTTTATTGATTCCAAAAGAAATGTTGTCAAAAAGGACTCTTTCGCCAAATGACTTCGATATATTTTCTACAGATAAGTAATTCACTTTGTAATTGTAAGTTATAAATTATGGGTTATGGATGTTTTCTAAAACATAACTTTCTGCAAAAGTAAACTATTATCTTGCATTTGCGAATTATTTATGAAGATACAAACCAAGCAGCGAACTCAAATCGAAATAATGAATTTGCTGGGGATTGTTTAAAATGGGTTTTCGAACAAGAGATTCATTTGTAATAAAATAATGAAGTCCATCTTTTGTTGCAATTCCTTCTACTTGATGAAAAGGAAGTTTTAAATCGATTCTTCTTTTATTTCCAGATAAAAAATCACGATTTTTAAAATCGTATAGAAGATATAAAAATGGTTTTCCAGCTTTGGTGTAACCGCACAAAGCAATTAGTTTTTTCTCTTTCAAATATGTGGCGCCAGTTACTAACCCTTTACTATCTAAAGTCGTATTTAATTTCGCAATCTGCATTCCTGACTCATTCGGAAGCGAATAAATGGAGGTTTTAGAAGATTTCCATTGTTTGGTAAACAAATAAATGCTGTCTTTGGAAACAATAAAAGCTTCGCAGTCAAAATTAGTTTTATTAGGTTTTGAAGGAGAAAAATCAGTCTGATCGGAATAAGAAAATGAGATAGTCTCAATTTTTGGGTTTTCGTGTAAAAATGATTTTTTTTCAATTTTAAGTATTTTCAAGTCAGTTCTGTTTCCAGAATAATTATTTCCAAAATCTCCAATGTAAATATGTGTGTTGTCTTGAGCGATTTCTTCCCAATCATGATTGATAACTTCAGGAAGAACAATTTTTTTCTTGATTTTCCCTAATGAATCCAAACCATAAATTGTAGTATCGTGATCGTCGTTATGCGTCCATAATAAATTCTCAAAGGAAATTAATCCTGAAGTTTCTTTTAATGAGTCACTTAAGCGAAAAGAATATTCGGGTTTTAATTTTACATTTTCATAAAAACAACTGCCGTCATTTATTATAGCTTTCGAATCAAAATTTTTTGAGATACTATCAGTACACCCCAAAACTTGACTTTGTGAGGTTATACTTATTAATAAAAACAATAGGACAACTTTCATTTTATACTGCTTAGACACCGTAAAGTTAAGACTTTAATATCTTCTACGATCTATTTTAGCGGATACACATGAAGCCATAATTGTGATAGAATAAGGTAATTCTCACTTTTTAACTTTTATTTAATCTGTATGCTAAATACTTTTGCAAAAAATAGAAAAAACGAAAGTTCTCTATTTTATGTTGACCGAGAAAAATAGGTTCTAAATTTCCAATTTCATGTGACTTGGAGATGCGGAGCTGTACCATGAAATGAGAAATCTGCCATTTATAATTATGAAAATAGGAATAACTTTTAGTGCTTTTGATCTGCTCCATGCAGGGCATATTAAAATGTTGGAAGAAGCTAAGCAAAAATGCGATTATTTAATTGCAGGATTACAAACCGATCCAACAATTGATAGACCCGAAAAAAATAAACCAACACAAACCGTTGTAGAAAGATACATCCAACTTAAAGGTTGCAAATTTGTGGATGAAGTTATTCCGTACACTACAGAACAGGATTTAGAAGATATTTTACGTTCTTATAAAATTGATATCCGTATAGTTGGGGATGAATATAAGAACAAAAATTTCACCGGAAGAGATTATTGCGAAGAGAAAGGTATAGAAATATATTATAATACTCGTGATCATCGTTTTTCTAGTAGTGGTTTGCGTAAAGAAGTTGCTTTTAGAGAATTATCATTGGCTAAATAATTTAAAATAATGAACAAAAACACTAAAATTTATATTGCAGGCCATAATGGAATGGTGGGTAGTGCTATTTGGAGAACATTGGTCAACAAAGGATTTAACAATTTAGTAGGTATTTCCAGCGTGGAATTAGATCTCAGAAACCAGCAAGCAGTTCAAGATTTTATAGCAAATGAAAATCCAGAAGTTGTTATTGATACAGCTGCACGTGTCGGAGGAATTTTAGCTAACAACAATTTTCCATATCAATTTATTATGGAGAATATGCAGATTCAGAATAATTTAATCGATTCTGCTTTACAAAATGGAGTTGAAAAATTCATTTTTTTAGGAAGTTCATGTATTTATCCAAAATTTGCTTCACAGCCTTTAAAAGAAGAATATTTACTCACAAACACTCTTGAACCAACAAATGAGTGGTATGCAATTGCTAAAATTAGTGGTGTTAAAACATGTCAGGCCATTAGGAAACAATTCGGAAAAGATTATGTTAGTCTTATGCCTACTAATCTTTATGGGCCATACGATAACTTTGATTTAAACACGTCTCATGTTATGCCTGCCATGATAAGAAAATTTCATGAAGCAAAAGAAAATAATCACGCTGCTGTAACTTTATGGGGAAGCGGATTGGCAATGCGCGAATTTTTATTTGTCGATGATATGGCTGCAGCAGTAGTCTTTGCTTTAGAAAACAAATTGCCTGAATATTTATATAATGTAGGAATTGGTGAAGATTTGACAATTAAAGAACTAGCTGACTATATTAGGGAAATTGTCGGCCATCAAGGAGAAATAATTTGGGATACATCAAAACCAGACGGCACTCCAAGAAAATTAATGGATGTTTCTAAAATGCATGATTTAGGGTGGAGACACCAGATTAAACTACAAGATGGGATTCAGAAAACATACAATTGGTTTTTAGAAAATCTAGAAAACTTTAAAGAGGTTAAGTTGTAATTGTTGTTTAGAAATTAGATTTTATCTCTTAATTCAGAATAATTCAAAGAAGTTGAAAGATACTTCAAAATCCATAACAAAATGAGCATGCAAAAAGTAGCGCTTGTAACTGGTGTTACAGGTCAGGACGGGTCATATTTAGCCGAACTATTATTAGAAAAAGGATATCAGGTACACGGAATAAAAAGACGTGCATCTTCTTTTAATACCCAGCGTATTGATCATATCTATCAGGATCAGCATGAAAACCATGTAAATTTTAAATTACATTACGGTGACTTGACTGATTCGACAAATATTATCAGAATAATTCAAGAAGTCCAACCCGATGAGATTTATAATTTAGGCGCTATGTCTCACGTAAAAGTATCTTTTGATTCTCCTGAATATGTTGCAAATGTCGATGGATTAGGAACCTTAAGAATTTTGGAAGCCGTAAGAATTCTAGGTTTAGACAAAAAAACGAAAGTTTATCAAGCTTCAACCTCAGAACTTTATGGAGGTTTGGCAGAAAATAAAAATGAAGAGGGTTTTTATGATGAAAACTCACCATTCTATCCACGCTCGCCGTACGGAGCAGCCAAAATTTATGGATTTTGGATCACTAAAAATTATCGAGAAGCCTATAATATGTTTGCTTGCAATGGTATTCTATTCAATCATGAATCGCCAAGAAGAGGCGAAACATTTGTAACGCGTAAAATTACAATGGCAACCGCAGCTATTGCAAAAGGAAAACAAGATTGCCTTTACCTTGGAAACCTAAATTCTCAAAGAGATTGGGGACATGCGAAAGATTATGTTGAAGCAATGTGGAGAATTTTGCAGCAGGATATACCAGAAGATTATATAATAGCAACAGGGATAACTACTCAAATTAGAGATTTTGTAATCATGTCTTTTGCTGAGGTAGGAATAGAACTCACTTTTGAGGGAGAAAATGAAAACGAAGTAGCTAAAGTGGCAGTTTGTAATAATCCTTTATATCAATTAGAAAAAGGAAAAGTTGTTGTTCGTGTAGATCCAGAATACTACCGTCCAACTGAAGTAGATCTTTTAATTGGAGACCCAACAAAATCTAGAACAAAACTTGGCTGGAAGCCTAAGTATGATTTGGATTCTTTGGTTAAGGAGATGGTAGCGAGTGATTTGAGGTTGTATTGATGTTTTTTGGATCTAATGAAGCAAAAAATATTAAATATTAAATCAAAAATTAAAAATAATAGATCTATTGTTTCGAACTTTTCGTACTTAACATTATTTCAGATATTTTCGTTATTATTTCCTTTTTTAACCTACCCTTATTTATTAAGAGTATTGGGTTTTGATACTTATGGAAGGATAATTTTTGCACAAGCAATAGCCGCTAACCTATGTATTTTTATCAATTTTGGTTTCAATGTATCAGGTACAAATAATGTTGCTACGAGTAGGGAGCATCCATCAAAACTTTCAGAAATTGTTTCAAGTATATATACAGTAAAGTTTATTATTTGGCTTTTTTGTCTGTTGATTTACTTTGTGTTAATTCATATTATCCCCTTTTTGAGAGCTGATAAATGGCTCTATATGATTGCATTTTTTATTTCTTTCAATGATTTATTTTTCCCTATATGGTTTTTTCAAGGGATAGAAAAGATGAAGTATATTACATTTATAAATTTAGGAGTACGCTCTTTATTTGTAGTACTTGTTTTTATTTTCGTCAAAAATCAGAATGATTACTTAATTGTACCATTATTAAATGCAATAGGGGCTCTTCTGGGAGGAGTTATCGCATTATGGGTAGTTAGAAAGATTGAAAAGATAAGACTCATACCTCAATCTGTCTCAACTTTGAGACACTATTTTTCAGACAGTTTTCCATTATTTATTTCTTCTTTATCGGTGCAAATATATATAAATGGCAATAAGCTTTTGGTAGGCTCTTTTTTAGGAATGACGGAAGTAGCAATTTATGATATGGGAGAAAAAATAACATCAATAGTAAAAATGCCAATTGCAATGATTTCGCAAGCAACTTTTCCTAAAGTAAGCCGTGAGAAAAGTATTCGATTTATTAATAAATTAATGTGGGGAACATTAGCCTTAATATCATTCATATATATAGGGGTTTTTGTTTTAGCAGATTTAATTGTTGTTCTTTTATCTAGAACTCATAACTTGGTAACTGTAGATGTTGTTAGAATTTTAGCCTTTTCAAGTATACTTGTAGTATTCAATTATTTTATAGGTACACATAGGTTAATTCCTTTTGGACATAAGAAAGTGTATTTAATAAATACAATTATAAGTTCTTGTTTTTTTTTATCAACCATAGTTATGTTTATTGTTTTTAAAATAGTTACAATATATTCAATAGCTTATTTGGATTTGTTTACAGAATTGGTTGTATGTCTTGTTAATTTGTATAGTTGTCACAGATTGAAATTGTTGTTTGAAAGAACTACTGATATATGAAGTCTTTCGTTATTTTGTTGTCTTTATTTTTTTCTGCAATTGGATATTCAATTGTAGAAATGGCAGGCCAGCATATTTATATTTTATATCTTATTTTTATTTGGTTAAACGGTATTCAGTTATTCTATATAAATAATAAGAGTTATAAATACGTAATACTATCTAATTTTACTTTTGTTAGTTGGACAATATATGGAGGATTAAACCTTTTTCGTCAATGTTGGATTGGAGTAAAAGATTATAATGGAACTTTATCATTAGTGTATATTTCTCATATAGCTGGAACTTTTTTATTGTTTATTGGGTATCGATTAGGGATGAACCGAAAAATAAAAAAAGGTTTTAAAGCAAGTGAAAACATTATTACAGAAAGAAGTTTTCTTATAGTAAGTGTACTTTATATACTATTACAGTTTTATATTATTCAAGCTTCAGGTGGTTTCGTGGCATATTTCTTTGCCGCATACAGTACAAAAGTTGAATCTTCATTAGTAACTTTTGCATCTCTTTTTGGAGGTATTTTGTCTAACGTAGGATATTTAGCTATTCCTTTTTTTTTAAGTAAAAACTATTCTTTGAGATGGAGATTTTATTCTTTCTTTATTTTTATATTTTACATGATAATGGGAGGAATAGTAAATGGCAGTTCTATTAATAACTTAAATGCTATGCTTGCTGTATTCAGTTTTTTACTATTTACAGTTAAGGACCTGTCTTCATTAAAAAAATATAGAAATAGAATGTTAGTACTTTTATGCACTACTGCTATCTTGGGTATTATTATAAGACAAAATCGTACGAATATTGATAACATAAAAGTTTACTCTATTGAGCATTCGGTTAATAGTATTATGGAAATGAGCACTTTTGATGGAGCTCAGCATTTAACTTGGGTATATGAAAATTTGGAGCCAAAATATACATTAGAGCAATTTATTGTTCCATTTGCAAACCCATTGCCTCGTAAAATTTTCCCTTGGAAGCCTGTAGATTTAAGTAGAATTGTAGGTCAAAAAACAGAAAAACTTGATTTAGAATATCAATTTGCAGTGATAGTTACGCCAATGGGTGAATTTTATTATGATTTCGGAATCATAGGAATTGTAGCCGGTATGATTTTTATCGGTTTTGTAATTGGAGTAATACAAAAAAAAATAAACTTCTCGTCCAAAACTAATATGAATGTTTTTATTTTAATTAGTTGTTGTATTTACTCAGAAATTATTGCGGGTTGGTACACTGGCTGGGGTATACGTATGGTAAGATTTTCAATATTTGTAGCATTTCTTTTGATTGTCCAAAAAACGTTTAATTCTAATTTCAGAAAAGTATAATGGATTTAATTAGTATTATTATACCTATATATAATGTAGAAAAATACTTGTCCAATTGCATTGATAGCATTTTGAAGCAAAGTTATAGCAACATAGAGATTATTTTAGTAAACGATGGTTCACCTGATCGCTCTTATCAAATATGTGATGAATATGCTTTGAAAGATAATAGAATAAAGGTCATACACAAAGAGAATGGGGGGGCATCAAGTGCTAGAAATGCAGGATTAAAAGTTGCACGAGGGCAGTATATTGGTTTTGTAGATAGTGATGATATAATTAGCCCAGTAATGTATGAAATCTTATACAGTCAGATAAAAAAATATGATGTAGATGTTGCACATATAAAATCAACAAGTGAACTAGCTAAATTGTGTACAAAAAAAAATGTAGATGATAAGTTAGTGGAAATAGTGGAAAAGAATGAATTAATGCACTTCGCATTTAATAATTTAGGAGTTGCAGTTTGGAATGCTTTATATAGACGTGAGGTATTAAATGGGATCTTTTTCGTTGAAGGCGCATTAAATGAAGATGTTTTATGGTCATATAATGTAAGAAAGCAGTGTGAAAGATTAATAAGAATCAACCTAGTGCTGTATTATTGGAATTTAGAGCCAATTAGTTTATCACGTTCTCAACTTTCTATTGTAGACAATCCCTATTGCTATATTGAAAAAGATTTAATTAATTCTTATGCTGATAACCATACGTTGCTCGCTTGTAAAATGAAAAGCATTGAATTTGATTTCCGTCTTATTACTCGGGGAACTATATATGGATTTAAAACAGTTGAAATAGAGAAGCAATATAAGAAAAAGCAAAATTTATATATTAGAGATATTAGGAGTAATTTGATTAACATTATTAAAAGTCAATTGTTTTCCAATATTGTAAAAGTTCAATTAGTATTGTTATCAATAAGCACTCCTTTATATGTTTTTTTGAGAAAAGCATATTTCAAAACATAACTTGAATGTTTAAAAAAAATATCGGAATTTTCAGATGAGTCAACTTAAATCTTACACAATAACTTGTCATAGACCGCTAAACTATGGAGCAGTTTTACAGGCTTATGCCCTAAATACAAAACTTAAATCACTAGGTGTTGATGCTAAAGTGATAGACTATTACCCTAGCTATTATATGGCTTCTAATAAAAACCTGTTGGCAAGAGTTTTAAGGCAGATTTTCAGATTGCCAGACTGGATTGTTGGTAAAAAGAACTTTGGTGAATTTATAAAAAATAATTTACCAATGACTGCTATAACCTATAAGAATATTGAAGAACTTAAAGATAATATACCTTTAGCAGATGTTTACTTGGCAGGAAGTGATCAGATATGGAATTGTCATGAATTAGAGAATGGCAAAGATGATGCTTTTTTCCTGACTTTTGCCCCAAAAGGAGCAAAGAAAATTGCTTATGCCGCAAGTTTAGCGATGCCTAAAATACCAGATGAACAAGTTGACAGATATAGGAGGTTTATTAATGCTTTTGATGCAGTAGCAATCCGTGAAAAAGATGGGCTTCAGTTAGTGAAGAACTTAGGTGTTGAAAAAGCTGTTAACGTTCTAGATCCGGTATATTTACTTCAAAGTAATGATTGGGACAGAATTGCAGAGCATAATAGTTTTAAACCAAAATATAAATATGTATTAGTTTATGCATTTAATAGACAGAAAAATATTTTTGAATATGCTCGAAAATTAGCAAAAAAACTAGGTATAAAAGTATATACTATAAATACAAATATTGAGGATTATTTGCTTGATACAGATAAGTATTTTTATAATGCAAGTCCTAATACTTTTGTGAATTTGGTAAAAAATGCAGAAGCCGTTGTAACAAATTCATTTCATGGACTCTCATTTTCTGTGATTTACAATAAACAATTTCATCTTTTTACAAGGAAGAGTAGTTCTAATTCGCGTATGGTTAATTTGTTAACTGATTTAAATTTGTCTGAACGTATTGTTGATTCAACAGATTTACTTGAAAATGATATTGATTTTTCGATTACAAATGAAATAATTGATCAAAAAAGAAATTTTTCTGTAGGTTATATTAAAAACAATATTTTTAACAATGGTCATAATTAATAATACTAATCCGTTGATTTCTATTATTGTGCCATTATATAATGTTGAAAAATATTTGGTACAATGCCTGGATTCAATTATTAGACAGACTTATAGTAATCTAGAGATATTGTTGGTAGATGATGGCAGTTCGGATAGTTCTGGAATTATTGCAGATATGTATGCTGAAAAAGATAATAGAATTAAAGTATTCCATACAATAAATAAAGGTGTTTCCTCTGCTAGGAATTTGGGATTAGATCAGGCAATTGGTCAGTATGTAGTTTTTGTAGATAGTGATGATTATCTTTCATCGGATTTTGTAGAGTATTTGTTAAGAATTGCTGACCAAACGACAGCAGAGTTTTGTTTGTCTAAAAACGTTTTCTCTACAGGAAGTATGAATCAGATAGTTAATGATAGTGTAAAAGTTTACTCACCTGAAAAGGCAACTAGTAATCTTTTATATCCGGGTATACCAATAGGTAGTTGGAATAAAATATATAAAAGAAGTCTCTTAGTGGAGAAAAATATTAAGTTTCCTACTGATTATTTTATGGGTGAAGGATTAAATTTTATCACTACAGTTTCTCAATTAGCGAACAAAACAGGTGTTGGGCAAAGAAAGATTTATTTTTATCGTACTGATAACATGGAATCAGCAACCACTAAGTTTGGCATGAACAAACTTGTTAATGCTTTTGAAGCAATAGGTAATATAAAGAAGAATCTGATATTAAAAGCACCCGAAGTTATTGTAGCTTTAGAGTTTCATGAATGGTGGACTTACTTTTATTCCTTAGAAAAGATGATTTTTACGTCATCTCAAAAAAACTATCCTGCACAATATAGAGATTATTCTAAACACCTCAAGAGCAATGCTTTTAAGATGTTCTTAAAAGCGGAAGTTTCAATAGTCACTAAAATTAAAATACTTAGTATTTGGATAAGCCCTAAGTTTACAGCCAAAGTTATCATTTGGTTGAAGAAAAATATTAGAAATAATTAAAGGTATCAAATCTTATTCTTTTTATAAGGATTTAAGAAATCCTATTTTAGTTGTTAAAGATATAATTGTACAAAAAAGATTAATCAAGAAACTTTTATTTTAAGTTAAAAAAGTAAGTTTTCATATTATACTCAATGAGAATTTTAATAATAGGTCCTTTTCCTGACCCTGTAAATGGTTGTTCGTTAGCAAATCAAATTTTATTCGAGCAATTAAATCATAATCCTCAGTTAGAGATGATGAAGATTAATACTAATACAGCTAATATTTCATCTCAAAAGGTTGGTACATTTTCTTTAAAAAAAGTTTTCTTTTTTTTAAAGACATATAAAAATATCTCCTTAATAAAGAAAGCTGAAATTGTATATACTACTCCAGGACAAACTTTTTTTGGAGTAATTAAATACCTGCCTTTTTATTTGTTTTGTACTCTTTATAAAAAGCAATATGTTATTCATATTCATGGAAATCATTTAGGGAAAGAGTATGAAAATTTAAAATGGATAAAACGTTTTCTTTTTAAATATTCTGTAAAAAAGGCCTCTGCAGGTATTGTATTGTCAGAAAGTTTAAGAAATAATTTTAAAGGACTATTAAATGACGATAGGGTTTTTGTAGTTGAAAATTTTGCCTTAAATGAGTTGGTAGAGAAAAACGTAAATAAAAAACCTGCTGATAAATTACGATTACTTTATTTGAGTAACTTAATGGAAGAGAAGGGTATTTTTGATTTTTTAGATAGTTTAATTTTATTAAAAAATAATAATATATCATTTAGTGCCGATATCGCAGGAAAAATTGAAGATGGTCTTGCTTCAGTAATTGAGAAAAAATTTTCACTTTTAGAAGGATATATTAAATACCATGGCATTGTCCAGGGGGAGTCAAAAATTAGTCTTCTAGCAAATAATAATGTTTTTGTATTGCCTACCTATTACAGAATGGAAGGACAACCTATTGCGGTCATAGAAGCAATGGCAACAGGGAATATAATTGTCACTACCAACTATTCTGGAATACCAGATATTCTTGATAGTAAAAATGGTTTTTTTGTGAAGCCTAAAAATCCGCAAGATATTTTTTATACTTTTTTATATATAAGTGAAAATATTAATGCGCTTACCGACAGCATTGCTGTATGCAATGTAAAACATGTAAAAGATAATTTTACAGAAATTAAGTTTGCGCAAAAAGTACTTAAAGTTTTTAAACAATTAATAATAGTTGATCTAGCTATCGTAAACACACACCAATAACATAGTTTTTTACGAACTAAAAATATGCATTTTATTGGTTTAAATGCATAGCTCCATTACGTTTAAAAAATACAGATGTTTTTTCATTAAAAGGATTGTTGGCTAGTGCAAAATTTTGTTACTGCTTTTTTTTTGAATATTATTCAACGATTTTAATAATAGTAATAATTTGAAATAATGAATTCAACATTTTCCAAAACCATGTTATATGAATTTGATTCTTCAGTTGGATTAGATCGAGGAGCAGGTAAAATGAAAGAGATTTTATGGTATGCAATTAAAGTAGTTTTCTTTCTTTCAGCATTACCTTATCCGTCCAAATTTAAAACATTCTTACTCCGATTATTTGGCGCAGAAATAGGAAAGGGAATTATTATAAAACCAAGAGTTAATATTCATTTTCCTTGGAAATTAAGAATAGGTAATAATGTTTGGATTGGAGAGGAAGTTTTTCTTTTAAACTTTGAAATGCTGAATATAGGTAATAATGTTTGTATAAGTCAACGGGCTTTTGTTTGCGGAGGAAACCATAATTATAAAATTTCATCAATGCCCTACCGAAATGGTGCCATTACATTAGAAGATGGCTGCTGGGTTGGAGCTGGAGCATTTGTAGGTCCAAATGTTGTTGTTGGCATAGATACTGTTGTTTCAGCAGGATCTATAGTAACGAATTCTTTGGCCTCTAATAGCGTTTATAGAGGTAATCCTCTGCAATTTATAAAAAAACGCTGGTAAAATTTATTTAATAATGACTATTACAATTATTACGGTTTGCTACAATCGCAAAGCAACCATTGAACATTCGATACAGAGTGTTTTGAATCAAAATTACCCAAACGTCGAATATATTGTTATAGATGGTAATTCTTCAGATGGCACACAAAAAATTATAGAATCCTATTCCGATAAAATTTCGATCTATATTTCAGAACAAGATAAAGGAATGTATGATGCCATTAATAAAGGTTTGAGTTTAGCTACCGGCGATGTGATCGGATTATTACATTCTGATGATGTTTTGTATGACACTACTGTAGTTTCGAATATAGTAGAGACCTTCAAAAAAAATCCGACTGTTGATGCTTTATATGGCAATGGACTTTATGTTACTAATGATGATAAGCAAAAAATTGTTAGAAACAGAATTGGCGGTGAATACAATTATAACAAATTAAATGAAGGCTGGTTACCATTGCACCCTACAGTTTATATTAAGAAAAAAATTATAGAAAAATATGGCAGTTATAATCTGAATTTTAAAATAGGTTCTGATACAGAGTTTTTATTGAGGTACTTATATAAATACAAAATAAAGATAATGTATCTAAATCAATATATAGTAAAGATGAGAATGGGGGGCTTAAGCACAGATTATCATAGAGCACTACAAGTATTAATCGAAGATTATAAAATCTATAAATTTCATCAACTATCTGCTATAAAGGCAGTTTTTCAAAAAAAAATGCTGGCTGTAAGGCAGTATATTCTAAAATAAGCCATGTGTAATATTAATAATTTGGGAAGATAATGAAAATTCTTGAGAGACTGGCCCAATACCGCTTTTCCCGTTATTTCAAACTAATTTTTATTATTTCAGATTTAGCAGTTTTCAATTTATGCATTATATTATCTATTATTGCAAGATATGGTAATGTAGGAAGATTGCATTTAAAAGAAGTACAGACCATATCATTATTAGGTAATTTAGTATGGATTTCCTTATTGCTCTTTAATGATTCGTATAGAATAATTCGAATCGAACCTATAGAGTCGATGCTAACAAGAACAATTAAAAAGATTGTAATTCATGCATCAATAATTATAGCATTTGTTTTCTTTTTAAACTATTCTGATATATCTAGATTTAGGTTAGGTTATTTCTATATATTCTTTTTTATACTCCTGATGTTTTCCAGATATACATCGATGAAATTATTAAAATGCATTAGGGCTAAAGGCTATAATTTTAGAAATTTTGTCATTGTTGGAGCAAATGTAGCGGGAAAACAGATTAGAAAAACTCTAGCTAAGGATTTAACAAATGGATATCGGTTTTTAGGTTTTTTTGATGACAGTCCAATAACACTTGAAAAAGAGGAAACTTACATTGGAACTTTCGATGAAATAGAACAATTTATAAAAAGAGAAAGCGTCGATGAAATGTATATTGCACTCCATATTAACCAAATTTCTACAATAAATAAGTTGATACAAATTTGCGATCAGAATATGGTGCGAATCAAATTTGTTCCCGATTTTCAACAATACACAAAATCTAATAGAGTTCAAGTTTCATATTATCAAAATACTCCGATTTTAATTTTTCACCCTGAACCTTTAGAATACGCAGTCAATCGATTTATAAAAAAAGTATTCGATCTATGTTTCTCTGCACTTGTAATCCTGTTAATATTTCCTTGGCTGTTTCCCGTTGTAATGTTTATTATAAAAATAGAATCTCGTGGGCCAGTATTTTTTAAGCAAGAACGTTCTGGAAGAGATAATCAATCTTTCAAATGTTTAAAGTTTAGAAGTATGAAAGTAAATAATACTGCAGATAGTAAGCAGGCGCAAAAAGGAGATAGCAGAGTGACAAAGTTTGGTGCATTTATGCGTAAGACCAGTATAGATGAACTTCCCCAGTTTTTTAATGTTTTGATTGGAGATATGTCAGTTGTGGGGCCAAGGCCGCATATGGTAAATCATACCAATCAATATCGAGAGCTAATCAATAATTATTTGGTTCGTCATTATGCAAAACCGGGGATTACTGGGTGGGCTCAGGTAAATGGCTATAGAGGTGAAACCAAGGAGCTTATAGATATGAAAAACAGAGTTGATTATGATATTTGGTATATCGAAAACTGGAGTTTACTGCTAGATTTTAGAATCATTATTAAAACAGTTCTAAATATTTTCCATGGTGAGAAAAATGCGTATTGAGTGTAGTACAGCTTCTTATAAATACTTTCAAAAAATAATTGCAATGCGATTATTAAAATTTTTAATAAAATGAAATCTAAAATGTTTTGGATAAAAAGCGTTGTTTTTTTATCACTATTATTCTTGTTCTCCTGTGCTTCACGGAAAAATATTGTTTACTATCAGGATATTGATAAAATTACCGATAAGGGAGGAGAATCCTATGAAGTTAAAATACAGCCTGATGACTTATTAATGATTATAGTTTCTGCAGATGACGCGGAAGCGGCTTTGCCATTTAATTTAAAAACCTACAGTACTTCTGGAAATAGATTAGACATAACACGTGGACAGGAAACTGTACAGCAATACCTAGTTGATTTTGAGGGAAATATTGAGTTTCCAGTTTTAGGAAAAATTAAAGTGGGAGGATTGTCTCGTACTGAAGTACTTCATTTACTGCAAAATAAAATTAGTGGCTACATCAAAAATCCAATTATCAATCTTCGTATTACCAACTTTAAAATTTCTTTACAAGGTGAGGTCAATATGCCTGGAACCTATTCTGTAGCTTCTGAAAGAATTACTTTAATAGAGGCATTGAGTATGGGGAAAGATTTAACTGTTTACGGGAAAAGAAACAACATCTTAATTATAAGAGAAACTAACGGCAAGAAATCTTATAACAGAGTAAATATTACCAAGTCTGATTTTATTAATTCTCCATTTTATTATTTAGCTCAAAACGATGTGGTGTATGTTGAGCCAAATAAAACAAGAGTGAATTCGTCTGCAGTAGGACCAAATACTTCGGTGATAATTTCTGCTGTTTCCATTTTAGTTTCACTTTCAGTTCTAATATTTAAATAAAGTAAACATGCAAAATCAAGATTTTTATGATGATTTTACAAACGAAGATAATGATGGCTTGAATCTCCGTGAGCAGTTTGAAAAATATATTATTTATTGGAAATGGTTTTTATTGAGTGTATTTATAGGACTTATTTGTTCTTTTATGTATTTGCAATATGCAACATATAGGTATGAAGCGAGTACAACCGTATTGGTAAAAGATGAGAAAAAAGGTGGCATGCTTTCTCAACTATCTGTGTTTTCAGATTTAGGTTTGGGTTCAAATATGAAAAGTAATGTAGACAACGAAATTGAAATTTTAAAATCTAGAACATTAGTTGAAAAGACAATTCAAAAATTAAATCTTAATATATCATTGTGTCATAAAGGAACTTTAAAGGACTATAATGTTTATGGAGAAGCTCCCATAAAAGTTCTTTTTGTAGATAAGTCAAATCTTTTTGATGAATCTGAGATGAGCTTAAAGTTGAAGTTTTTAAACCAAAATACATTTGCACTGGAAGATATAGCGGATAAAAACGAAAGTATTCTTGTTTCTAACAAGAAAGAATATAGATATGGGGAAAAAATAGTTATGTCAATTGGAACATTCATTGTCGAAAAAACTGCTTTTTTTGAAAAAAAATATTCAGATCAGTTTGAGTCCGTTTACATTGATGTCAAACCATTGGATAATATTGCAGAGAGATTTCAAAACTCACTTAAAGTTGAGCTTGTAAGCAAGACCAGCAGTGTAGTTACTATCTCTGTTTCTGACCCAGTTTCTCAAAAAGCAAAAGATTTCTTGAATACAATGGTTCAAATTTATAATAAAGATGCCGCAGAGGATAGAAATTTAGTTTCTGAAAAGACGTCTGATTTTATTACAAATCGTTTAATCTTTATTTCTGAGGAATTAAGCGGGGTTGAACAGAATGTTGAAAGTTTTAAAAAAACAAACCAATTGGCTGATATAGATTCTCAAGCTAAGCTGTTTATTGATGGCTCTAATGAATATAATAAAAAAGGTGTAGAAACTGAAATTCAATTGAATGTGGTTTCTTCTCTTTTAGATTTTCTAAAAAAAAGCACTAATTCAGATTTACTACCAACAAACTTAATTTCAGATCAAGGAGAATCAAGTTCTCTGATGAATTCGTATAATCAGCTTGTTCTTGACCGAAATAGGATTTTAAAATCTGCTACCGCTGAAAACCCTGCTGTTTTAAAACTTAACGAGCAAATTTCATCTTTAAAATCAAATATTTCTCAAAGTTTGAAGCAAATACAGTCTAATCTTCAAATTAAAATTCACGATTTAAGAGGACAAGAAGGAATTTTAAAGAATAAAATCGAAAAAATTCCACAGCAAGAACGTCAATTCAGAGTAATAGAAAGACAGCAGAAAGTAAAAGAGGAGCTCTATATCTATTTACTTCAAAAAAGAGAAGAAACAACAATTTCTTTGGCAGCGACAGAACCCAACGCGCGTGTAATAGATGCCGCTAAAGAGGAAAAACAGCCGATAAGTCCTAAGAAAAAAATGGTTTATCTGGTAGGGGTTTTATTAGGGTTACTAGTTCCGTATGGAATAATTTATTCAAAAGAACTTTTAGATACTAAAATTAAAAGTAAATCAGATTTAGATGGCAATACACTAATTCCATTTATAGGAGACATTCCTACTTTTGATAATGCAAAAGAAATCATTAAATCTGAAAGCAGAAGCAGTTCTTCAGAAGCGATGAGGATTGTTCGAACTAATTTGGATTTTATGCTAAATAACGTTCCTCCAAATGTTGCCAAAACCATTTTTGTCACCTCTACTTTTGCTGGAGAAGGAAAAACACTATTATCTGTAAATTTAGCAGCTACTTTTGCTTTAACTGGAAAACGAGTTTTGTTAATTGGTATGGACATTAGAAGCCCAAAAATTGATGAGCTTATGGTTTTACCTAATATAGGATTAACAAATTATCTGTCATCAAATGTAAAAAAAGTAGAGGATTACATTGTAAAGCATCATGATTACAATGATTTATATATTTTGCCAGCAGGGTTAATTCCGCCAAATCCTGCAGAATTGTTAATGAGCAGTAAAATTGATGAGCTTTTTATTCAATTGAAAAACGAATATGATTACATTATTGTAGACACGGCTCCTGTGGCTTTAGTGGCAGATACATTGCTTATTGCAAAAAATGCAGATGCATTTGCCTATGTTATACGAGCAAATAAGCTAGATAAACGAATGCTTTCGTTTGCTAATTCCCTTTATAAAGAAAAGAAACTTCCTAATATGTGTATTGTATTAAATGACACGGTTTCCTCAAAAGGTTACGGATATGGTTATGGTTACAATGAAGTAAAAAAGAAAAAGAAATGGTTTTAAAAATATAACTAAAAATTAAAAAGTTATTAAAGCGGTCTATTGCTATAGGTCGCTTTTTTTGTTTTGATCGAATTCTTTTTGCGAAAAACCTTAATTAAAAGTTTAAGAAAATTGTTCTAAAGATAAGATTAAAGTGTGATTAAAATCTTATTTTCGTCGCCAGTACAAAAACAATCAATTTCCAGAAGAAGAAAGTAATGAGATTTTTACAAAAATTGTCAGATTATCGATTTTCGCGTTACTCCAAAGTCCTCTTTGTTTGTTGGGATTTGATTATACTGAATATTGCAATTTATCTCTCATTTATAGTTCGATTTGGAACTATAGATAATCTCTTGACAAAAGACGAAAGAACAATTTCATTGTTTACAAATTTAATTTGGATAGGACTTTTACTGCACAAAGATTCTCATAGGATTATCAGGATCGAATATATCGAAACAATACTTCAAAGAACAATAAAGAAAATTTTTATACATATAGCATTCGTAGTTTTTTTTGTTGTTATTTTAAAATACTATGATATATCGAGGCTGAGATTATTATGCTTCTATCTTTTTTTCTTTATTTTTTTGGTGATCTCCCGATATGTATTAATGAAGGTTTTAAAATATATGCGTGCAAAAGGGTATAATTTTAAAAAAATTATCATTGTTGGAGCAAATAATACAGGAGAAAAAATACATAAAATATTAGCTAAGGACCTGACTTACGGCTATAAATTTTTGGGCTTTTTTGATGAAAATCAAACAGAAAATCTAAATCCATTGACCATTCGAGGAGGTTTTGATGAAGTCCAGGAATTTATTATTACAGAAAAAGTAGATGAGGTTTATGTGGCTTTGCATATAGATAAGGTTGATACTATAACTAAGCTTATAAAAATATGTGAGCAAAATATGGTACGTATTAAAATTATTCCAGATTTTCAGTTGTATACAAAATCGAGTAAGGTCGAAATCGCTTTTTACGAAAACACTCCAGTTTTAATGCTCCGTTCTGAACCTCTTGAATTAGCGGTGAATAGAATTATAAAAAAAGTTTTTGATGTCTGTTTTTCAATATTAGTTATACTGCTTATTTTTCCATGGCTTTTTCCCATTGTAATGCTAATTATTAAATTAGAATCTAAGGGGCCGATATTTTTTAAGCAAGCTCGTTCGGGTCGTGACAATAAATCGTTTGTTTGCTTTAAGTTTAGAAGCATGTATCTCAACGATAAAGCTCATGATCAGCAGGCTAGAAAGGGTGATAGCAGGGTTACTAAATTTGGTTCTTTTATGAGGAAGACGAGCATCGACGAGCTGCCGCAGTTTTTTAATGTTCTTTGGGGCAGTATGTCTGTTGTTGGACCAAGACCACATATGATTAATCTAGCCAAGGAATATGGCGAATTGATTGATAATTATTCTGTAAGGCATTTTGCAAAGCCAGGAATAACTGGTTGGGCGCAGGTTAATGGCTACAGAGGAGAAACGAAGAAATTAAAAGATATGGAAAATAGGGTAGAGTGTGATATTTGGTATATCGAAAATTGGAGCTTGCTCTTAGATATAAAAATTATCGTTCGCACTCTTATTAATGTACTAAAAGGTGATGATAACGCTTACTAAGATCATAAGTCTTAAAACTTAAAAAACGTATTATTTTTAATGACCTCTCTTAAAGCAATTTCATTTTTGATTTTAATTTTTTGATCGAAAGCTGCAATATGATTTTTATGGTGCACATCAGAACCTGCAAAATTATATAATCCCTTTTTTAGAAGTTCGTCTGCAACTTTTGTGATTTTTTCTCCATAATAACCAACTGTGGCTAATAAATTTAGCTGAAACAAACAGCCTGCATTTTTTAACTTTTCATATTCCGAAAAGTTGTTGTGGTAAAATAAATATCTTTCCGGATGAGCAAGTACAGGAATATAACCTGCAACTTGCAATTCGAATAAAACTTTATACAATTGAATAGGTGCATTTATATACGACATTTCGACCAAAACATAATTGTCTTTTAGCGTAAGTAGTTTTTGCTCTTTTAAAAGATTTTCAAACCAATTGTCAATAAAATATTCTGCTGCAGCTCGAATCGGGATTTCAATTTTATTTTCTACTAATGCCTTTTGAGTCTCTTCCAGTTTTAATTGTATCGTTTCGGGAGTATTATTCCAGATGTGATAATTAATATGAGGACTGGTTATAATCTGAGAAATCCCAAGATCTTGCAAAGACGATACTAGCTTAATTGATTTTGTTATGTCTTTTGCGCCATCATCAATTCCAGGCAGAATATGTGAATGAATATCTACAAAACTACCGTCTAGAAGTTCTTTTAAAACAGGTTTTGATTTGAAAAATGATAACATGAGACAAATAAGTATTAATCAATTTTATAGAGAGCAAAATTAATCTAGAATTTGTAATAAGACATTTTAGAATTATGTTATATTTGATTTTTAGTAACAAAGTAAAAAATTATGAAAATAAAAGAGAATCTGTTTAATCAGCGTATTATTTCTATCGATGCTTTGCGTGGAATTACCATTTTTGTAATGATTTTTGTAAATGAACTGGCAAGTATCAAAAACGTACCGCAATGGATGAAACACATGCCTGCAGATGCAGATGCCATGACTTTTGTTGATTTAGTTTTTCCTGCTTTTTTATTTATTGTCGGAATGTCTATTCCGTTTGCTTTTAATGCTAGATTGATAAAAGGAGACAGTCCGAAAACAATCTGGACACATACTTTAAAAAGAGCAATTGCGCTTATCGTAATTGGTGTTTTTATGGTCAATGCCGAATATGGTTACGATGCTTCTAAAATGATAATTGAACCCGCGTTTTGGGGACTTTTGGCTTACTTGATGCCAATTCCGATTTGGAATAAATACCCGAAAAATTTTCCGCTTTGGTTAAAAAATGTACTTCAATATGGCGGGATACTCGTTCTAATAGCTTTATACTTTTTATATGTTCAAGAAGAAACTGGAGAAATTGGAATTACGCCAAAATGGTGGGGAATTCTCGGTTTGATCGGATGGGCATATCTTTTTACTGTAATTTATTATTGGCTGGTAAATGGAAATCTTTGGGCAATGATCGGATTTTTGATTTTTTCTGTTGCAATGAATTCTTTAAACTTAACCGAGAACTCTTTTGTCCAAAATATTTCTTGGATAAGTTTTATTGCCGGACATCTTACACATGCATCGCTTTCAACCGCTGGAGTTATAATTTCGTTGTTGTTTTTTGATCGAAAGATAAGTTCCAAAATCAATTGGCCTGTAATTGGTTTTATTGTTTTATTCACTTTGACAGCCATTTTACTTCGTCCGTATTTCGGAATTTCTAAAATAAAAGGAACACCTTCTTGGACAATGTTCTCGGCAGCAATTTGTACAGTCTTTTTTTATTTTCTGTATTGGCTGATGGAAGTTAAAAAACAAACCAAATGGAGTGAATTTTTTATGCCTGCCGCCGCAAATCCGTTACTGATTTATATTTTGCCAGGCGTTATTTATTATTTCAATAAAGCACTTAACATTCATATTCTGCCAGAATATTTTTCAGAAGGAGTTCCAGGAATTATCTGGTCTTTGGTATTTTCTACGATTATGCTTTTTGTAATGAAAATTTTGAATAGATATAAAATTCAGATGCAACTTTAGTTTAATGGTCAGTGTTCCGTTTTTTAGTAATCAGTTTTGTTGATTCTGAACACTAAAAAACAACCTTCTTTATCTTCAATACAGAGCCTGAAACGGGATTGTAATTCACAAAATTAAGCTTACAAATATTGTTGATGTTTAGTGTTTTTCCGTCTGGAAGTTCATCTTGTTTGAAATCGGTCCAAGGAATTTTTATCGTAGAAAAATGTTTTGGAGACGCAGGAAGACTTACTCTCGGGTGCGAACCTCCGTGTACACAGCCTGTTCCTTCGGCATTTCCTTCTCTCGCCTGCAGTTTTATAATTTGTGTCCACTGATAGGTAATCTCTACATATTTAGATTCGTTTGAAAGATTCGTCGGAACTCCGTCGTTGGTTTCAGAATTTGTAATCATTACGTTTAGCTCCATTTCCCCTTTTGGATTTTCTTTTGCTGTCACCAAAACAATTCCTTTTTTCAAGCGTAAAGCATTTATTGCTTCTTCATTTTCAACCGACGGTCCGGCAATAAACCATTTGTTCGATTTAATAAGATCGGTTCTGTTTTGTCCTTCAATTCTAAGCACAGAAACAAATACTAGGACCATTACAATTGAAAAATTCTTCATGATTGAGTTTTTACCATATAATCAAATATAGTTTTTTAAGAAATTAAAAATGCTGCTTAATTCATTTAAAAATATTTAAATTTGTAAGAGAAGGTTTTTAAGATATTGTGAGTGAATAGTTTAAAAATTAAATACATCTTCGTTTTACTTTTAATAGGATCGTTTTGCCAAGCTCAAAATGATAGTACAGCCGTGGGTACACGAGATATTTTAGATGTAATTCATAAAATTTTTGACAAGCAAGATACTATTCGTCCCGAAAGAAAGAGAAAACTAACTTTTTCATTATTGCCAGTTCCTGTCGGCGTTAATTCAAGCACAGGTTTGGTTGTCTCTTTTCTGACTACATTTTATTTGGGCGATCCAGAAACCACCAAAATGTCTCAGGTCACTTTTTCACCTTATTTTAGTTTTAGCAAGCAATTTGTCTTTCCAATCCAATCTTATATTTATTCGAAGGACAATAAATGGAATCTAATTGGAGATTATCGGTATATGATTTATCCTCAAGATACTTATGGATTGGGTATAGATAACTCCGAGAAAGAAATGTCAACACTCGATTACCAGCAGTGGCGTTTTTATCAGTTTATTACGCGGCAAGTTGTGGGAAATTATCGTTTGGGAGTTGGTTTTCTTTTAGATAATTATCAAAATATTTCTGAAGAATCATACATAGACGGAGAAACCGATTATTATAAATATATGAATGGCGATTATTCTAACGAAACTTCGTTTGGATTTGCTATTCAAGGATTGTACGATTCTAGAAAAAATATAATAAACCCAAAAGAAGGTTTGTATGTTGAAGCCGATTTACGAATAAATACCAGCGGAGTAGAAGGAGATAAATGGCAGTCTTTGTATTTTGATGCCCGAAAATACCATTCTTTTAGTAAAACCAAACATCGTGTTTGGGCTTCTAGAGCTTTTTACTGGTCAACATTTGGCGGAAAACCACATTATTTAGATTTGCCAAGTATTGGTTGGGATCGTGAAGGGAAAACAGGACGCGGATTTACAAAAAACAGATATCGAAGCAATGCTTTAATTTATTTTGAAACCGAATACAGAACCGATATCAGCCGTAACGGATTCTTCGGCGCCGTATTTTTTACTAATATTTCCTCAGTTTCTAAATTAGATACCTATCAATTTAAAAAATGGAATCCCGCAGTTGGAACCGGAATCCGTGTAAAATGGAATAAGCGCAACGGCAGTAATCTGGCGCTAGATTACGGAATTAGTAAAAACGATTGGTCGCTGCGTTTGGGATTGTCTGAAAATTTCTAACTTCGGCCAAAATCTACAGAACCATTTTTCATGCAGTTATCGGTTGTTATTCTCAATTACAATGTGCGCTACTTTCTCGAACAATGCCTTTTAAGCGTTCAGGAAGCGATTGCGGCAATCGATGCTGAAATTATTGTAATCGATAATAATTCATCGGACGAAAGTGTTTTGATGCTGAAAGAAAAATTTCCTGACGTTAAACTAATTGAAAATAAAGAGAATTTTGGTTTTCCAAAAGGCAATAATATTGGTTTTCGTCAAGCGAAAGGGAAGTACGTCTGTATTTTAAATCCTGATACAGTTGTTGCAGAAGATACTTTTACAAAGATTTTGGCTTTCGCCGAAAGGCAGAACAATCTCGGAATTATCGGCTGCAAACTAATTGACGGAACTGGAGAATTTCTGCCAGAAAGCAAACGCGGAATTCCAACGCCCTGGGTTGCCTTCACAAAAATTTTCGGATTGTATAAAATCTTTCCTCAAACCAGACTTTTTAATCAATATTACGCACAGCATTTAAAAGAAAATGAAACAGGAAAAGTGGATATTCTTGTTGGCGCTTTTATGTTTTTAGAAAGAAGTCTGTATGAAGATTTAAATGGTTTTGATGAAAACTGTTTTATGTATGCTGATGATATCGACTTGTCTTACCGCGCCTTGCAAAAGAAAAAGACTAATTATTATTTTCACGAGACCACTGTTTTACATTATAAAGGAGAAAGTACGGTGAAAGATGAAAAATATATGATGAGGTTTCAAGAAGCGATGAATTTCTTTTATCAGAAGCATTTTAAGAAATCATGGTTTTTCAGTTTTTTCATCCAAATCGGAACTTGGTTTTTTTCTTTTGTGAAAATGTTTCAGGGGAATGCGAGAATAAAACCCAATCCAGAATCGTATGTTTTTTATTCTTTAAATGAAGATTTGTCTCAAAAATTAGCTTTAACTTTAAAAAATAAAGTCCGGTTTTTAAAAATCCCGAAAGAAAAAATGGTAAATTCGTGCCTGATTTTTAAGGGAAAAAAGGTCGAAATTATTTTAGATAATCAATACATTTCATTCAAAAAATGTATCGAAATCATAGAAACTCTTAAAGATAAGAGGATTACTTTTAAAATTTTACCCAAAAAGACCCATTTTATTATTGGAAGCAATTGCAGAAATGACAGAGGGCAAATCGTAAAAATTGAGTAAAAAATTATATTAAGTGTAATTTATGTTTAAAATATTCGTTAATTTCGCAATCTGAAAATCAAAAACATCTTTTAGATTAACAATATGGCAAGATTTGAATTAAAGCTTCCAAAAATGGGAGAAAGTGTCGCTGAAGCAACTATTACCAATTGGTTGAAAGAAGTAGGAGACAAAATTGAGGCTGATGAAGCCGTACTCGAAATTGCAACCGATAAAGTTGACAGTGAAGTGCCTAGCGAAGTATCAGGGATTTTAGTTGAGCAATTGTTTGGTAAAGATGATTTAGTGCAAGTAGGGCAGACCATTGCGATTATTGAAACTGAAGGAGGCGACGCGCCAACTGCAGCAGTAAATAATACTGAAGAAACTGCCGCTCCTGCCGAAGCTGCTGAAATTGAAAAAACAATTGAAGCAGTTAAAGAAACGGTAACGACTTCTCAAGACTTCTCAAGTTCAGATAAATTCTTTTCTCCATTAGTAAAAAATATTGCAAAAGAAGAAGGTATTTCTTTAAGCGAACTTGAAAATATTGCGGGTTCTGGTAAAGACGGACGAGTAACAAAAGAAGATATTCTAAAATATGTAGAAGATCGTAAATCTGGAGCAGTTCAAACACCAAAACAAGTTGAGGAAACTCCAAAAGAAGTGGTGGAAACTCCGAAAGTTACAGTCGAAGCTCCGAAAGTAGTTGAGCCAGCGGTTCAAAAAAGCCAGCAGGCAGTTCCAGTTTCTGTAAATGGCGGTGACGAGATTGTTGAAATGGACAGAATGCGTAAACTGATTTCAGGTTATATGGTAGCTTCGGTTCAAACTTCGGCTCACGTTCAGTCTTTTATTGAGGTTGATGTAACTAATATTGTAAAATGGAGAGATAAAGTAAAAGCGGCTTTCGAAAAAAGAGAAGGCGAGAAATTGACTTTTACTCCAATTATGATGGAAGCTGTTGCAAAAGCTTTGAAAGATTTTCCCGGAATGAACATTTCTGTTGACGGAGATTATATCATTAAAAAGAAAAATATCAATTTAGGAATGGCAGCGGCTCTTCCAAACGGAAATTTAATTGTTCCTGTAATTAAAAATGCAGATCAGTTGAATTTAGTTGGAATGGCAAAAGCGGTTAACGATTTAGGAAACCGTGCAAAAGCTGGAAAACTTAAGCCAGACGATACGCAAGGTGGAACTTATACGGTTACAAACGTTGGTACTTTTGGAAGTGTTTTCGGAACTCCGATTATCAACCAGCCGCAAGTTGGAATTCTAGCTCTTGGAGCAATTCGTAAAGTGCCTGCGGTTATTGAAACGCCAGAAGGAGACTTTATCGGAATCCGTCAGAAAATGTTCTTGTCGCACTCTTACGATCATAGAGTTGTAGATGGAGCGCTTGGTGGAAGTTTCGTCAAAAGAGTAGCTGAATATTTAGAAGCTTTTGATGTGGATAGAGATTTCTAAAATTCAATTATAAAATAAATTCAAATCCGATAGGTTTAAAACTTATCGGATTTTCTTTTGTAAGAAAAGAATTAAGTGGAAATGCGTGATCTTATTGAAGACTTATTTTAGAAAAGTTAAAATCGCGATTTGAAAGCTTTTTTAGACAAAAAAAATCAGAATAAAGGAAGATATTCCGCTTTAAAAATTACATTTGTAAACTTATAAAAATTAGAAATGGAATTAAAACTTAACAAACCAATTTGCTTTTTTGATCTCGAAACAACGGGAATTGATATCGGTAAAGATAGAATCGTAGAAATTTCAATATTCAAAGTTTTTCCTAACGGAAACAAAGAAAGTAAAACCTGGCTGGTTAATCCAACAATTCCAATTCCTCCACAAACAACTGCAGTTCATGGCATCACAGACGAAAAAGTGGCCAACGAACCTACTTTTGCAGAACTTGCTCCGCACATTCATAATATGATTAAAGACAGTGATCTTGGCGGATTCAATTCTGATCGTTTTGATATTCCGCTTCTGGCCGAAGAATTGCTTCGTGCGGGAGTAGATTTTGATATGAAAAATAAAGTTTCTGTAGATGTGCAGACTATTTTCCATAAAATGGAAGAGCGTACTTTGAGTGCGGCTTTAAAATTTTATTGCGGAAAAACGTTAGACAATGCGCACTCGGCAGAAGCAGATACAATGGCAACTTACGAAATTCTAAAAGCGCAGTTAGATCGTTATCCAGAACTGGAAAACGATATGAAATCTTTGTCTGAATTTACAACTCGTAAAAAAATCGCCGATTTTGCCGGAATGATCGCTTTTGATAAAGATGATGAAGAAATTTTTACTTTTGGAAAACATAAAGGAGCTAAAGTGGAAAAAGTTTTGGAAACAGAACCAGGATATTTCAGCTGGATTCAAAATGCTGATTTTCCTTTGTACACCAAAAAAGTTTTGACAGCAATTAAATTAAGAAAATTAAATACGAAGTAAAGGTGCTGAGCTGCTAAGGTTCTAAGAAGCTAAGTTTTGCTTTCTTAGAACCTTAGCGCCTTAGAATCTTAGAACCTATAAAAAAAATGAAAATTATTTGTGTCGGCAGGAATTATGCTAATCATATAGAAGAGTTGAAAAACGAACGCCCTAGTGAGCCTGTTGTTTTTATGAAGCCAGATTCGGCAGTTTTGCTGAAACAGCATCCATTTGTTATTCCCGAATTTTCAGAAGATGTTCATCATGAAGTTGAAATAATCGTAAAGATTAATAAGGTTGGAAAATATATTGAGCCAAAATTTGCTCATAAATATTATGATGAAATAAGTGTTGGAATCGATTTTACAGCTCGAGATCTGCAAAGTAAACTGAAAGAAAAAGGACTTCCGTGGGAAAAAGCCAAAGCTTTTGACGGTTCGGCAGTTATTGGTGATTTTTTGCCAAAAACTGATTTTGTTTCTATGGAAAATCTTAATTTTGAATTAAAAAGCAATGGCGAAACAGTTCAAAAAGGAAATTCAGAAATGATGCTTTGGAAAATTGATGAACTGATTGCTCACGTATCTCAATTTTTTACATTAAAAATTGGGGATATTATTTTTACGGGAACGCCAGCAGGTGTGGCGGCTGTAAAACCAAATGATGTTTTAGAAGGCTTTTTAGAAGATAAAAAATTATTCAGAATACAAGTAAAATAATGGCTTTAAAATACAACCTTTCGAAAGTATATGCGCTTTCAGATAATGACCCTGAATTTGTAAATCAGATTTTAACCTTGTTTGTAACAGAAGTACCAGAAGATTTAAAACAAATCAAGGAAGGAATTAAAAAGAAGGATCATAAATACGCCTATTCTTATGCACACAAAATAAAGCCGACTTTAGATTTAATGGGGCTTAATGTTGCTTTTGAAGAAATCTTGCAGGTAGAAGCTTGGACAAAAGCTGAAGGCAAGAAAAAAGATATTATCGAGACTTTTAAAAGTATTAAAGTACAAGTAAAAGAAGCGATTAAAGAAATTAAAAAAGACTTTGATCTTTAATATAAATTTTGACTTATTTCTGTTGTTTGAATAGGAATAAGTCAAAATCATTTTTAAATTTTGTAAACGGCTTATAGTTTGTAAAAGCTGTTATTACCTCCTTCAAGACAAAGTTTAAATAAATCTACTTATAAATTATTGACTTGCGTAAGCAAGGAAAAAAATACTTCACTGATATGAAAGCAGCTATTATTACTATTGGAGATGAAATCTTAATTGGCCAAATCGTTGATACAAATTCAGCTTTTATTGCTAAATCACTGGACAGAATTGGAGTTGAGGTAGCAGAGATGCTTTCTATCAGCGATGATAAAAAACATATTTTAGATACGTTTTCTCATTTTCAAAACAAAGTAGATGTTGTAATTGTAACTGGCGGACTTGGTCCAACAAAAGACGATGTTACAAAGAAAACGTTCTGCGAATATTTTGATGATGAACTAGTAGTTGATCAAAAGGTTTTGGCACACGTAACAGAATTGATTGAGGGCTTTTATAAAAGACCAATTTCTCAAATGAATAAGGATCAGGCATTGGTTCCTTCAAAATGTACGGTTTTGCCAAATAAAGTTGGTACTGCGCCTGGAATGTGGATGAGGAAAGAAAATACCGTTTTTATTTCGCTTCCTGGAGTTCCGTATGAGATGAAATATTTAGTTGAGGAAGAAATAATTCCAAAAATTGTTCACGAATACAAACGTCCCTATATTATTCATAAAACCATTTTGACTTATGGTCAGGGCGAAAGTTTAGTTGCAGAGCGTATCGAACATTGGGAAAATAATCTGCCAGAATTTATAAAACTGGCATATCTGCCAAATCCTGGCCGTGTACGTTTAAGATTAACGGCAAGAGGAACAGATAAAGAGCTTTTAGAAAAAGCGATTGAAGATAATGTAACCTCGCTAGATGCTATTATTCATGATATTATAGTGGGTTACGATGAAAATGAAACAATAGAAGCAGTTGTAGGCAAATTGCTGGCGAAACAAAATAAAACGATTGCAACAGCTGAAAGTTTTACGGGGGGAAAAGTAGCTTCTTTATTATCTGCTGTGCCTGGAGCGTCGGCTTATTTTAAAGGAAGTGTTGTTTCGTATGCGACTGAAGCTAAAATAAATGTTTTGGGAGTTTCTAAAGATTTAGTTGAGGAGTATTCTGTTGTAAGTGCGCAAGTTGCATCTGTAATGGCTTCGAATGTTAAAAATTTAATGCAAACCGACTATGCAATAGCAACGACGGGCAATGCAGGACCTTCAAAAGGCGATTCTGATGCTGAAATTGGTGCAGTTTTTATTGCTTTGGCAACACCAAACGGCGTAATTGTGGAAGAATTTAACTTTGGACAACCGCGTGAAAAAGTGATAGATAGGGCAACAGTTAAGAGTTTAGAAATATTGCAGAAAGAAATTTTAAAAATTGTGCAATAATTTTTTGCTACAATGGTTTATTTTTCTTTTCTTTGCACCCTGATTTTGAATAACGATAAAAGATAAGTATAATGTCAAGAGTTTGTGACCTTACAGGTAAAAGAGCGATGGTAGGAAATAACGTTTCTCACGCTATGAACAAAACTAAGAGAAAGTTTTCTGTAAACTTAGTTAAAAAGCGTTTTTATCTTCCAGAAGAAGATAGATGGATTACTCTTAGAGTAGCAGCATCTACGATAAAAACAATTAATAAAAATGGAATCACTGCAGTTTTGAAAAAAGCGCAGTCAGAAGGATTTATCAAATAATCTTTTCCTAAATAAATATATAGCAAGATGGCAAAGAAAGGTAATAGAATCCAAGTAATTTTAGAATGTACTGAGCACAAAACTTCTGGTGTTCCAGGAACTTCTAGATATATTACAACTAAGAACAAAAAAAACACTCCAGATAGATTAGAGATTAAAAAATTTAATCCAATCTTAAAAAGAGTAACTGTTCACAAAGAAATTAAGTAATAATTAGAGATTTTTATAAATCTCAAATGGTTTGGCCATTCGAGTTTTATGAAAAGTTCAATAACATTTGAATCATGGCAAAGAAAACCGTAGCATCGTTACAAACATCTTCTAAGAGATTATCAAAAGCCATCAAAATGGTGAAATCTCCTAAAACTGGTGCATATACATTCGTAGAATCTATTATGGCTCCTGAAGAAGTTGATGAATTCTTGAAAAAGAAATAATTACATTTACATTATATAGAAAAGCTACTTTCTTTCGGAAGTAGCTTTTTTATTACCTATATTTGTCTAAAAATTTGAAGAATCGTAACAAATTGTCTTTTTTTGAAAAACAATTGCGCTTTCTTTAAAGATTTGGGTTTCTTGTCTGAAAATCAAGAAATCTAGTAAATCTAAATAATCTACAAAAAAATGAGTTTTTTTAAAAAATTATTCTCTACCGAAAAAAAAGAGACTTTAGACAAAGGTCTTGAAAAAACGAAAACTACTTTTTTCTCGAAGTTAAGCAAGGCCGTAGCAGGAAAATCTAAAGTTGATGATGATGTTTTAGATAATCTGGAAGAGGTTTTGGTGGCTTCAGATGTAGGAGTAAATACGACTTTGAAAATTATTTCAAGAATTGAAAAACGTGTTGCTGAAGATAAATATCTAGGAACAGAAGAATTAAATCAGATTCTTCGTGATGAAATAGGTGCTTTATTGTCTGAAACCAATACGGGTGAAGCGACAGAATTTGAAATTCCGAAAGATAAAAAACCGTATGTTTTAATGGTGGTTGGTGTAAATGGTGTTGGAAAAACAACGACTATTGGAAAGTTGGCCTATCAATTTAAGAAAGCAGGTCACAATGTGGTTTTAGGAGCGGCAGATACGTTTCGTGCGGCGGCGATTGACCAATTGCAAGTTTGGGCAGATCGTGTAGGTGTTCCTATTGTAAGGCAGCAAATGGGAAGTGATCCAGCTTCTGTAGCTTTTGATACTTTGCAATCAGCTGTGGCTCAAAATGCAGATGTGGTGATTATTGATACTGCTGGTCGTCTTCATAATAAAATCAACTTGATGAACGAATTGACAAAAGTAAAACGTGTAATGCAGAAAGTTGTTGCTGATGCGCCTCATGATGTACTTTTAGTTTTAGACGGTTCTACTGGTCAGAATGCTTTTGAGCAGGCTAAACAATTTACAGCAGCGACAGAAGTAACTTCGTTAGCTGTAACTAAATTGGACGGAACTGCGAAAGGTGGTGTTGTAATTGGTATTTCAGATCAGTTTCAGATTCCGGTTAAATATATTGGGGTTGGTGAAGGAATTGAAGATTTGCAAGTTTTCAATAAATACGAATTCGTAGACAGTTTCTTTAAATAATTTATAATGGATTTCAAAAATATATCGGCACTTACTTTTTATTTTGCCAGTGTAATCAGTTTTGTTTTAGCAAATGTTTTCAAGGATAAAAATCTTTCTGTTTACTATATTTTGCTTGTTGCTGGTGTCGTTTTATTCTTTTTAGGAGTTTTAAAGAGAATAAAAAGTAATAAATAGTAAGAATAAAAAATATAAATGAGCCTTTAAGTATTTGATTTAAAGGCTCATTTTTTATTGATGTAAAGCATTTATTTTTTTTAGATTTTTATTGAAAAATAAATTAAGAGATAAAAATTTCTTTTGATCATTATAAGGTTATCTTTGTAGTCCGAGAATTTTTTTGAAAACGGGAACCCTAGCCCTGATGGGAGCGGCATCTCCCGATTTAGAAAAAAAAAGCTTTTTAGCTGTAGTTTTTGTTTATCGGGAATACAGCGGACAGCAGGAATCAGCTCCTAATTCTTCGACTTCATTCTGGTTAAAAAGAATAAATTTTAATATTTTTATTTATGAAAAACACTTTTATAGTTTTGTTTGTTTCGCTATTGTTTGTGAGTTGCAAACAGGAAATAAAACCGGCAGATATTGCTAAATTGAATGGCTATTGGGAAATTGAAAAAGTGGTTTTTGCGAAAGGTGAAGAGAAAGAATATAAAATGAACGAGACTTTTGATTTTTTTCAGATTAAAAACAATAAAGGAGTTCGAACGAAGGTAATGCCACAATTTGATGGTACTTTTTTAACTACAGATACCTTTGAGAATGTATCGGTTCGTTTTACTGGAGAGCAGGTTTTATTGGATTATAAAACGGATTATACCAAATGGAGCGAAGAAATTATATCGCTTTCTGATGACAAATTGGTGGTTAAAAACCCGCAAAAAATAGAATATCATTATAAAAAAGCAGCACCCATAAATTTATTGAATGATGGCGAAAAGACTAAATAACGAAACTCCTATAAGTGCTGTTTTACAGCAGATCATTCAGGTAAACAAATTGCAACCTGGAATGGATCAAATTGATGTGCGTGATGCGTGGAAAAACCTTATGGGAAGTGGTGTAAATACGTATACTAAAAATGTTGTCCTTAAAGGGAGTACGCTTTATGTTGAGTTAGGTTCTTCTGTTTTGCGCGAAGAATTGGCTCATGGAAAGTATAAAATTGTGAAAATGATCAATGAAGAGCTTGGGCGCGAAGTGGTGAAGGATGTGATCTTGAGATAAGGTTCTGAGTTGCTAAGGTTCTAAGCTGCTAAGTTTATATAAAAAAAACATCCGCCGAGGCGGATGTTTTTTTTATATGAGATTTTTAAATCTAAAATCTAAATTCAGAAATCTAAAATTATTAGAATTGCTCTCTTCCTGCGAAGTGGAATGCACCTTCGATAGCAGCATTTTCGTCGCTGTCAGATCCGTGAACTGCATTTTCTCCGATTGAAGTAGCGTATGCTTTACGAATAGTTCCTTCAGCAGCTTCAGCTGGGTTTGTAGCTCCAATTAAAGTTCTGAAATCTTCTACTGCGTTTTCTTTTTCTAAAATAGCAGCAACAATTGGTCCTCTAGACATAAATTCAACTAATTCTCCGTAGAAAGGTCTTTCTGCGTGAACTGCGTAAAATGCTTTAGCATCAGCTACAGTTAATTGAGTTAATTTTAATGAAACGATTTTGAAACCACCATTAGTAATCATTGCTAAGATATTCCCGATGTGTCCGTTTGCAACAGCATCTGGTTTAATCATTGTAAAAGTTCTATTTGTTGCCATTTTTTATTTTATTAAATTTTGTGCAAAAGTATACTTTTTTTATGAATTGATTTTAATAAATTCATAATTTAAATAGGTTACAATGATGTTTTGAGCAAGAAAGATATTTTTAAACCATATAAGCTCATGTAAGTTCATTTAATTGATTAAGGAGTTGCTATTTGACTATTCCTGTAATATGAACTTATATAGCTTCTATGGTTTAAAAAAAAGACGCACTGCGGTGCGTCTCTACATAATATGGTGAAATTTTTTACACTTTAAAAATTAATTTGTTTCTGTAGAAAATCCATAATATAAAGGTCCAGATGGCAACGTATGTCAACGCGCCTGCTAAAGATGCAGTCATTGGATTACTAAAGAAAGGAGCAATTCCGAAACGGTATAAATAATCTAAAAGATTGGTTTGTTCTTCTGGATTGCTAGGGTTTTGGAAACGAATCATGGTCAATGCCTGCGGGATAATCTGTGAGGCAAAGAAAACAATCATTGGGTTTACGCCCCAAACCACAAATAGTTTAAAGCCTTTTTTGTGTTCTTTTATATCAATTATATAATATAAAGCTGTTAAGCAAACAGTTGCCAATCCTGTAGTGTATAAAACATAACTGCTTGTCCAAATTGATTTGTTTATGGGGAAAACTAAATCCCAAATTAATCCGAAAAAGATTAGTGCGGTGCCTATCATACCCATTCTTTGGGCTTTTTGAATTTTAGTGACATTAAGCAATAAAATTTGGCCGATGAATAAACCGATGATTCCATTTACAACTGATGGCAATGTGCTTAAAATTCCTTCTGGATCCCAAGTATTGGTTTCGTGATACATATGCCCTTTTAAAAGTATGCTGTCAACCCAAGCGGCTAAATTGGTGCCTCTTTCTAAATTGGCTTCTCCAAATCCTGGAACTGGAATTAAAGTCATAACCGCCCAATATCCAAAAAGTAAAACCGCTCCAGTTATGATTTGGGTTTTTCTAGATGTTTTTAAGTATAAAAGCGAAACCACAAAATATACGATAGCAATACGCTGTAAAACTCCAGGGAGACGAACATCTTGATAATTTTCAAATCCGCCGTAAGCTAAAATTAGATAAATGGCTAATATACCAAAAGCAAAGATGTTTTTTAATCGAGTACTGAAACTGCCCATTAAAGCATAACCAATCGCACAAGTAATGATTAGTCTTGCTGTTAGAAGCGGAATTCCTTCTAGTCCAAATAATTGAATTTTTCCAAAGAAATTAAAGAAAATCCCCAAACAGAGCATTCTTAAAGAACGAATCAGAATTTTATTGAATGTAGTTTCGTCGTATTTTTTCTCAGGCATTGCAAGCGGTACAGCGACTCCCATTATAAAAATGAAAAACGGAAAGACAAGATCGGTTGGTGTACAGCCGTTCCAGTGTGCGTGCAAAAGCGGCGGATAAACATTCCCCCAATCACCGGGATTGTTTACGATAGTCATCAATAGAATAGTCAGTCCGCGAAAGACATCAAGCGAAATTAGGCGTTCTCTTACCATTAGGTTAGTTAGTTAATAGGTTATAAAATATAATTCTATTTGGTTTGAGAGAGCAGTAATCTAGGAGATGTGCTGGTTATTTGTTCCTAAAATTATTGCTTTTAAATTTCTAAAGATAATTATTTTTAGATGATTATAATGTCAAAATTATGTTCTAAAGGTTTTAGTTTCTGAATCAAAAGCGGAATCAATTGTTCTCCTCTTTCTAAATAAAATTCAGAAAAATTAGCCTGACGTTCTTGAAGACTTTGATTAGGAAATAATTCGCATTGTAAATCGGTAACACGTTCTATTTGATCTGCGAGTTTTCTTTTTTGTGCTTTTAATAAACGTTTCTCTAGATTTTCTAGACCTTTCTTTTGTTTTACTTCTTGTGCTTTTACAGCGCCTGAGAAAGATTTGTCGGTCTTTTCGGCCAATTCAAAAAGATAAGCAAACTGTTTTTCAAGTACTTCTCTTTGAGGAGTCAAATCTATCGGAAATGGAGAAAGTTTATGCGTAATTTCGTTAACTAAATTCTGAGATTTATTGAATAAATCTTTCCAAGATAAATTTAAATTATCAGCTTTTTTAACTTGTTTTTCTGTAGCTAAAAGAACAGAATTTCGAACTAATAGTATTGGAAAAGTAATGTTTACAGCATCAAAGAAGCCTTTTAATTCTAGCCAATAAGCAATTTCTCCGCCTCCGCCAATGTAGCATAGATTTGGTAAAATAATCTCTTGATATAACGGACGCATGATTACGTTTGGACTGAATTTTTCAGGATTGCTTTCTAGTAATTTAAAAATTTCGTCTTTTGAAAATGAGATTTTGGTGTTGTTTACTATGTATTTGTCATTTTCAAAAATGATTCTTTCACGAAGTTTATCTTCAATATAAAATAAATTAATCTCACGCGGATTTACCTGAACGGTATACTCTGATAATGCTTCAATTGATTGTTGAACAGCTTTAAAAGAAGTTTGATTTTCTAATTCTTCTTTTACAAACGGAATAAAAGCACGTTTTAGATCGGCATCGTCTGCATCTATAATCACTAAACCGTAATTTGCGAAAAGGGCATTGGCTAAATAACGAGTTGCATCAGCTAGATTTTCATGTTTTAAATAAGCATCTTCAAAAAGTTTTTTTAAAGTATTGGCATTAGTACTCGAACCTAATTCTTTAGAATAAACTTCAAACAAGTCTTCTAGGCCGTTAGTTGAAAGTCTTCCGACAGGGCCAGTACTTTCTGCATTCCAGCGGATTTTTTTTCCTTTAAAATTAAAATAATTAATTTCTTCAAAATCGTGATCTTCTGTTGCCATCCAGTAAATTGGGACAAAATTTTGCGAAGGATATTTCGATTTTAATTCTTTAGTTAAATTAATCGTAGAAATAATTTTATATAAAAAATACAACGGCCCACTAAAAAGATTTAACTGATGTCCAGTTGTAATGGTAAAAGTGTTTTCGAGCGCTAAAAGCGAAATATTTTGATTGGTTAAATCTGAAGCTTCAATATTTTGATATTGTTTCTGAAGAGTTTCAACCAATACAGTTCGGTTGCTATGATTAAAATTGGCTGATTTTTCAGCAATTTGTTTTTCGAAATTTTCTAGGCTTGGAAAATGGTTGTACAGCGGTTTTAACTCTGGTTTTTGATCTAAGTAATCTTGCATTAATTTAGAGAAATATCCAGAAGTTTGAAAGCTGATACAGTCGGTAGGCATAATTTTAAATTTATTTTTGACAGCTGTAAATTTAATGAAAATATACAGTTAAAAACGCTATTAACAATTGCTTAAGAATTGATTTTTAATTTTTGTTTTAAAACGCCTAAAATCAAGTTTTTAAAATGAAGTGAAATGTGTTGTTTTTAAATCGAAATCACATTGTATTTGTTAAAAAAGCATAAGTGTTTTAAAACTAATTCTTGTAAACATGAATTATTAATAATGAAACTATATTTTTGCAATAAAAAAGTTATATCTATTTTAAATGAAGCCTAAACAGAATTCTTTGAGACATGTCCTTTTCGGAAGTCTTATTGGTACTACAATCGAATTTTTTGATTTTTATATTTATGCCAATGCAGCCGTATTGGTTTTTCCACAATTATTTTTTCCGAGCTCAGATTCGACAATGGCGACTCTGGAATCTTTAGCAACTTTCTCTATTGCCTTTTTATCGCGACCATTGGGATCTGCATTTTTCGGACATTATGGCGATAAGATTGGACGTAAATTTACGCTTGTTGCGGCTTTATTAACAATGGGAATTTCGACCGTAACGATCGGATTTTTACCAAGTTATGAAAGCATAGGAGTTGCGGCGCCATTATTATTAATGCTTTGCCGATTCGGACAAGGTGTTGGTTTAGGAGGAGAATGGGGAGGAGCCGTTTTATTGGCGATAGAAAATGCTCCGCCAAACAAACGCGCGTGGTACGGAATGTTTCCGCAATTAGGAGCTCCAATAGGATTGCTGCTTTCGGGAGGAACTTTTCTGCTACTGACAGATTCTATGAGTAATGAAGATTTTATGAATTACGGCTGGAGAATTCCTTTTATTGCCAGCGCCCTTTTAGTTATTGTTGGTTTTTATATTCGAACAAAAATTACGGAAACACCTTCGTTTGAAAATGCTAAAAAAGAGGAAGAAGAGGTAAAAGTGCCATTTTTAGAACTGGTAAAATCATATAAAAATCAATTGATTTTTGGAACACTTGCAGCCATAACAACATTCTTGGTTTTCTACCTAATGACGGTATTTACATTAAGCTGGGCAACTTCTGATTTAGGAATTGTAAAAAGAGACGGATTATTAATCCAATTGTTTTCAGTATTGTTTTTTGCCATTTTTATTCCAGTTTCGGCAGTAGTGGCAGATAAAATCGGACGTCGTAAAATGCTTATTGCAGCGACTGCTGCTATTGCGGTTTTCGGATTTTTCTTTTCTTATTTTTTAAGTGAAGGAAATATTACTCTAGTTACGATTTTTGCCTGCATCGGAATGTCTTTAATGGGATTTACTTATGGTCCGTTAGGAACTTTTTTATCCGAATTGTTTCCAACCAATGTTCGTTATTCTGGAGCTTCGTTGACTTTTAATATGGCTGGAATTCTTGGAGCAGCTTTTGCACCAATGATTGCAATTTGGTTAGCTAAAACGTATGATGTGAGTTATGTGGGCTTTTATTTAGTCGCTGCTGCGCTGATATCTTTAATTTCATTTTTGGTGATTAGTAAGGACGAACATAAGTTTTAAAAAGAGAAAAAGAAACTATTAATATGTAGAACCTCCAGTTTTAATTGGAGGTTTTTTTGTATCGAATCCGAAGGATTCAAATGTTTATAACATAAAGATTGCGTTGTACATTCGACCCTTTCAGGGTCGTACTCACCGTGACAACTCTTTTCTATAAACATTTGAATCCTTCGGATTCTTTTCTTGAAATAAAGCAATAAAATCTTTTCACCAAAAAGTCGCCAATATCCCGTATTTTTGCAAAAAAAAATAATTCCCTTTTGAAAACGAAACTTTTTGTAATCACGCCACCATTTACCCAACTGAATACCCCGTATCCGGCAACGGCGTATATAAAAGGCTTTCTAAACACTAAAAATATCGAATCGGTTCAGGCAGATTTGGGTATTGATGTGATTTTAGAACTGTTTTCTAAGAAAGGACTTATTGATTTGTTTCAGGTTTCAGAATTTAAAGTTTCAAGTCTTGAAATCTCTGATAATTCTAAACGAATTTTTGCACTTCAAGATGAATATATCAAGACGATAGATTCTGTAATTCAATTTTTGCAGGGAAAAAATCCAACTTTGGCTTTGCAGATTTGTCAGGAAGATTTTCTGCCAAAAGCTTCTCGTTTTGCACAGTTAGAAGAACTCGATTGGGCTTTTGGAACCATGGGAACGCAAGACAAAGCAAAACATTTGGCTACTTTATATCTTGAAGATATTTCAGATTTTATAGTAGAATGTGTTGATGAAAATTTTGGTTTTAGTCGATATGCTGAACGTTTAGGACGAAGCGCTAATTCTTTTGATGAATTATATGCTGCTTTACTGCAAGAGCCAACATACATCGATTCAATTTTAATTTCGATTTTAAAAGAAAAAATAGAAGCTGTAAAACCAACTTTGTTTTTGATTTCTGTTCCTTTTCCAGGGAATTTATACAGTGCTTTTAGATGCGCACAATGGGTAAAAGAAAATCATCCTGAAATAAAAATTTCGATGGGAGGCGGTTTTCCTAATACGGAATTGCGTTCGCTTTCTGATAAACGTGTTTTTGAATTTTTCGATTTTATTACTTTGGATGATGGTGAAGTTCCAATTGAAGAATTAATTTTTAATTTAGAAAATCCAGATATTGTCACTTCGAGCGAAGTCGAGAAGCGCTTTAAAAGAACATTTTTATTAGAAAATGGAGAAGTGGTTTACAAAAACAATTCTCTAAAACACGATTATAAACAAGCTTATGTAGGAACGCCTGATTACTCCGATCTTCCTTTAGATAAATATATTTCGGTTATAGAAATTGTAAATCCGATGCATCGAATGTGGAGTGACGGGCGCTGGAACAAACTGACCATGGCGCACGGCTGTTATTGGGGAAAATGTACGTTCTGTGATATTTCTTTAGATTATATAAAAGTATATGAGCCTGTTGCGGCAAGTTTGCTTTGCGACAGAATAGAAGAATTGATCGAGAAAACAGGTCAAAACGGATTCCATTTTGTTGATGAAGCTGCACCGCCAGCCTTAATGCGTGCTTTGGCTCTTGAAATTTTAAAAAGAAAATTAGCTGTAACGTGGTGGACGAATATTCGATTTGAAAAAAGTTTTTCAAAAGATTTGTGTCTTTTGCTAAAAGCTTCTGGCTGTATTGCTGTTTCTGGAGGTTTAGAAGTAGCTTCGGACCGATTATTAAAATTAATCGATAAAGGTGTAACGGTTGAACAAGTGGCAAAAGTAACCCGAAATTTTACTGAAGCCGGAATTATGGTTCATGCGTATTTGATGTACGGATATCCCACACAAACAATTCAAGAGACTATTGATAGTCTAGAAATGGTTCGCCAGTTGTTTGAAGCGGGAGTTTTGCAGTCTGGTTTTTGGCATCAATTTGCTCTAACTGCTCATAGTCCAGTTGGATTGTATCCAGAACAATTTGGGGTTACTAAAAAAACAGAAGCCATAGGAACTTTCGCCAATAACGATATTGAATATACTGATTCTACAGGAATCAATCATGATAAATTTAGTTTTGGCTTAAAGAAATCGCTTTTTAATTTCATGCACGGAATTTGTTTTGATTACGAATTGCAAGATTGGTTTGATTTTAAAATTCCGAAAACCAAAATTCATCCTGATTTTATTTTTAATGCCTTAGAAGAACAAAACGATTTCAATACCAAACCAAATGCAAAAGTAGTTTGGCTTGGCGGAAAACCTTCTGCATCTGCATTTACAAAATCAAAAAAAGGAAGAAGTTGGGAAATGATGTCGCTGACTTTTCACGACAAAAAAGAAAGTTTTGATATTCAAACCAGTAAAGAAGAAGGCGAGTGGCTAGTTTCTATTTTATCGAAAATAAACGTTTCTGGAGCTAAAAATTATACTTTTCAAGAAGTCAAAAATGACTTTGAAACTTCACTTGAAGATTTTGAATTGTTCTGGTATTCTAAACCTGTCAATACTTTAAGAGAATTTGGATTATTGGTCCTTTAATATTCAATACATTCTCCATCATTCGGAATAGAAGTTTTATTCAAAAGACCATGATCTGAAAGTGCAGTTCTCAATTGCAGTCTTGTTGTCGGACAATGATTTAAAGCTTCTAAATGATTAGCGAGAACTTTTCCCGGAGCAAGTGTAGCAAATTTCAAAATATCATCCATTCGCATTAACAGCGGTTGTCCAAAATCTAATCTTGCGGTACCACAGGCAACAATAGATATGTCCGGTTTCAATTGGGTTAGCACTTTTTCTACGTGTTGTGTAAAAATAGTGTCAGAGCTTATATAAACCGATTTTTGATCTGCCAATTCAATAAGAAATCCCATAACATTTCCCATCAATTTGGCTACAAAACCATAACCGTGAATAGCAGGAATTCCAGTAATTTTTCCGTCCAAAAACTTTTGTGGTTCCCAATATTCCAAAGTCTGAATTACGCTAAGACCTCTTTGGACTAGAGCTTTTTCATCTTTAGAACTGCAGATAACGGGAATGCTTTTTCGTCTTAAAAAAACTTCTCCCGCTTTGTCGATATGATCAGGATGCAAATGCGTGATCAAACAATGTGTAACACGACTTAATATCTCACGGCTGTTTTTTGGCAGCGCGACTAAAGGATTTCGTTTCGGTTTGTATCTGAAAATAGTAAAAGGCGGAATTGTTTTTCTTTTACCTAACATTGGGTCAACTAAAATGACATGCTTTTCTGTTTCAATTACCAAAGTGGCATTTCGCAAATGATGTAATTTCATATCCGAGAAAATTAGATATTAAAAATACAAAGTTTTTAGAAAAAATATTTACAGATTTTTCTTTATTTTTAGCAGAATTGTTATTATTTAATTTTATGTATTTACAAGAAGGTTTTCATACCTATTTCATTTATATTTTGACTAATAAAGCTAAATCTGTTTTTTATACTGGTGTTACTAACGATCTTAAAAAGAGAATACAAAAGCATAAAGACAATATTTTAGTACAGAATAAAACTTTTGCTTCAAAATATAATGTAGAATTTTTGCTTTACTACGAAAAATTTACTTGGATTCAGGAAGCAATTGCTAGAGAAAAAGAGATAAAAGGTTGGACAAGAGAGAAAAAGCTCGCACTAATCAAAACGATGAATCCTGATTTAGAATTTTTAGAATATTAATTCAGAATCCTAATTTAAGTCAAGTTTGTCATCCTGACGTAGGAAGGATCTCCGCAAGAAACTCCGCAATGTAAATCGACAAACTTTGTCGAGCTACTTGCGTAGATTCCTCGTTCCTCGGAATGACAAATCGTTGTGGTTATTCTGTGTGTTAAGATATTTTAAGTCTAGTTTGTCATTTCTGACGAAGGAAGGATCTCCACAAGGAACTCCGCAATGTAAATCGACAAACTTTGTCGAGCTACTTACGGAGATCCTTCCTACGTCAGGATGACAAATATTACGTGTTAGGATAATGCTCAGAATTTACCCAATAGAAAACCGAAACCCAATTCCGTGGAGGTTTTCAATCGAAATTCCCTGTTCATTGGCTAAGATTTTACGCAGACGCGAAATAAAAACATCCAAACTTCTTCCCATAAAATAGTCGTCGGTTCCCCATAAAGAGGTTAAGATTTGCTCTCTTTTTAAAACTGAATTTTTATGATCTAGAAAAAGTTTTAATAATTCAGCTTCTCGCTGAGTTAACCCAACTTTTTCTTCATTGTTGAAAAGAATAAAGTTTTTCGTGTCAAACTGATATTTTCCTACTTCGTAAATTGTTTTTGTTTGCGGAATGTTTTTCTGAGAACGCTTTAAGAAAATCTCAATCTTCAATAATAATTCTTCGATGCTGAAAGGTTTTACCAAATAATCATCGGCACCCAAACGCAGGCCTTTAATTCGGTCTTCTTTTAAAGTTTTAGCCGAAAGAAAAATAATAGGAACGTCAACATCTATTTTTCTAACCGCTTCTGCAAGTTCAAAACCGTCCATTTTTGGCATCATAATATCAAAAATGCAGATGTCAAATTCTTCTTCTTCAAAAATTTTAAGCGCCGATTTTCCGTCAGAACAATGAATAACTTCATAATTATTCTGCTCCAAATTGTCTTTGGTTAAAAACGCAAGAGTTTCGTCGTCTTCGGCATAAAGTATTTTGAAGTTTCTCATTTTTTGTAAGGAATTGATAAAGTTAAGGTAACACCTTTTTCTTGATTATTTTCGGCTTTTATTTTCCAGTTTTGCAGACTGCATATTTCTTTTACATAGTATAAACCAAGTCCAAACCCATTAACTTCATTGCTCTTTTCATTTTGAACTCTATAAAACTTATCAAAGATAAAAGATATTTTTTTAGGATTAATCCCAATTCCATTATCAATAAACTCCAGTTTTAGACAGTTATTATCTTCGGTAATTTTAATAGTAACTTCTGGCTTTTCGTTACAGTACTTTATCGCATTATCCAGCAAATTGTAAACTAAATTGGCAAAATGAAAAGTATCTGTCTCTAATACATAATCTTTAGATGAAGATTCAATTTTGATGGAAGCATCTGGATATTTCAGCTGAATATTTTCGATTGTTTCTTCAATAATAGGAACAATTAAAACACTTTCTTTCTTGATTTCCAAAGGCGCATAATCAGATTTTGCAATATTTAGAATTTTCTCAATATGCCCGTTTAACTTATTTCCTTGATTGATAATAATATCTGTATACGTATAAAGTTTCTTGTCTTCTTTAATTGGTTTTTGTTCAATCAAATATTTGGACGCAATAAGTATAGAAGCCAACGGCGTTTTAAACTCATGCGTCATATTATTAATAAAATCACGCTGCAATTCTGAATATTTTTTATGCTGTAAAAGGGTAAAAATCGAATAAACATAAATCAGTAAAATCAGAATTAATGCCGTTGAAAGAATAAACCAAAATCGCATCGAACTAAATAAATAAGTCGTTTCATTTGGGAAACGAACAGCGAAATAATAAACCAGATTTTTATGCTTAGGAAAATAAACCGTCTTTTTGCATTCGGCCTTTTTCTTATAAAGCGAAATATAATCTCCATAAATCATTTCGTCGCTTTGACAGTTGTACATCGCATATTCAAAATCGGTCGTGATATTCATTTTTTTGAATTCTGTTTTCAAATAAAATTCTAAAATATCAGGCTCAAATTCGTTATCGACATTTACGATATAATAATCATTTGCAATTTTCTGTACCGGATTCTGTACTGGAAGTTCGTGATTCGTTCCTTCGTATAATTTTTTAGCCACTTCAAGCAAGGCAATATGCGCTTTCTGGCTCAGTTTTTTTTGTTCAATTGTAAAAGCCTCTTTTGTCCATAACAATTGTGCCACCAGAATACTAATGATGGCTACCAATCCTAAGATAATGATGCTGTTGAGTTTATTAATTTTCAAGAATAGGAAATTTTGAGAGTGTAATATTAATGAATTTTAACCTGAAAATAAGCGATTAACAAGTCATTAACAAACGTTTGAAACCAGTTAACAGCGATTTGAATTTGTCTGAATTATCTTTGTAATATCAAGTTGAACTAAAAACCATTTTAAATATATCAGTTATGAAAATGATCAAAATTTCGATGTTAGCTTTGGCGTTAGGCCTAATGTCTTTTTCAGCAATTGCTCCAGTACAATCTTTAGTTTCAGAAACTAAAATTGTTGCAGAAGCTGGATCTACAATTGTTTGGAAAGCAGAAACAATTGACGTTGGACAAATTCCACAAGGAACTCCAAAAGCAATTGTTTACGAATTTAAAAATACAGGAAAAACAGCTGTAGTAATTAAAAACGTGCAAGGATCTTGCGGATGTACAGCTACAGATTATACAAAAGAACCAATTCAGCCAGGTAAATCTGCAAAAGTTACTGCAACTTACAACGCTGCAAACAAAGGTGCTTTTACAAAAACAGTTACTGTAACAACTAGTGCAGAAACAACACCAAAAGTACTTACTTTAAAAGGTACGGTTATCTAAGATTTTTAATAGGTTGGTTATATGGCAAAAGCTCCAGACATGAAAATTGTTTGGAGCTTTTTATTTATTGCTTTGTCTACAAATTTTTACCGCAAAGAACACAAGGATTTTTTAATTAAGGTTTCGCAAAAGAGTAAGTTCTCGAAGCTTTGACACATAAGCTTTGCGAACTTAAATTATTTAAGAAGAAAAATGTTTTCGATAAAAAACCTTTGCGCTCTTTGCGGTTAAAAAATAATCAGCCAGTAAGAAAACACATTCCCTTTAAATATCAAGTGTTAAGTTTAGTTTCTAAATTTTGATTTAATAGAATTTTTTTTACTTTTAATGAAAATTATAAGCTATGAAAATTTGGTATTCGCCTCTTATTGCAGTTGTGTTTTTTGCTTTTTTTTCGTGTAATTCTAAAGCAGATAAAAAAGAAGAAAATTCAATAAAAACAGTTGAAAAAATTCCAGAATTAAAACTTACAATCGACAGCGTTCGCATTGCAAAATTCTATGAAAATTATCCGAAATTGGATAAATTTAAAGGTGATGTAACTTCTCTATATCAAAAAAATAAATCGACTCAATTGTGGCAAGATAATAAAGGAATTGTCGAATTTGCCAATACTTTATTCAATCAATATAAAAATTTGGGTGAGGAAGGATTAAAAACCAATTATCCGTACAATGAACAGCTGAATTCTGTTTTTGAAAATAATCCAGCTAAAAAACTTTCCAAAGAAGATACAGATTTACTGCTTTCTAATTTGTATTATTTCTACGCCGAAAAAGTGTATGCAGGTTTTGACGAAAAAACTAGTATTTCGTTAGAATGGCTTTTACCGCGAAAAAAGTTCAACTACCAAGTGCTTTCTGATTCTATTTTTAAAAAATCGACCATTCTTGACGATAAGAAAAGAAAGATGTTCAGCCAGTATTACAAACTTCGTGATGCACTGAAAGAATATCGAGAAATTGAGAAAAATGGAGGTTGGAAAACTATTGAAATCGGAGAAGATTATAAAAGCTTAAAAGTTGGAGATTCTTCAAATACAGTTGCACAGATTAGAGAAAGGCTTTTTGTAACCAAAGACATTAAAGAAGATACTAAAAGTGCGATTTGCGACACGACTTTGATAAAAGCGATTAAGAATTACGAAATTCGTCATGGTTACGCGCCAAAAAACATCATTTTAAAAGAGCATATTAACGATTTAAATATTCCAGTTTCTGAGCGTATTAAAACCATTATTGTCAATATGGAGCGCTGCCGTTGGATTGATCCAGAATTGGAGAAAGGGCAGAAATATATTGAAGTCAATATTCCTGAGTTTAAATTGTATTTAATTGAAGACGGTAAAATTGCTTTTACGTCGGCAGTTGTGGTTGGAAGAGCCTTGACAAAAACCGTTGTTTTTAGCGGAATGATGAATAATATTGTATTCAGTCCGTATTGGAATGTGCCGCCGAGTATTATCAAAAGCGAAATCAAACCTGGAATTGCTAGGGATAAAAATTATTTAGCAAAGAAAAATCTGGAGTGGAATAATGGTGCCGTTCGTCAATTGCCTGGAAAAAACAATTCTTTAGGCTTGGTAAAATTTTTATTTCCGAATTCAAGTAATATTTACCTGCACGATACACCTTCAAAAAGTTTGTTCGAAAGAGAAAGCCGAGCGTTTAGCCACGGCTGCGTGCGTGTTGCAAAACCAAGAGAATTGGCTATCGAATTATTAAAACCAGATCCAGCCTGGAATCCAGCAAGAATAGATAAAGCCATGCACGCCGGAAAAGAAAACTGGTATACGCTTAAGAAAAAAGTACCCGTTTATATCGGCTATTTTACCGCATGGGTTGACCGCGAAGGAAATTTAAATTTCTACAAAGACATTTACAGCCGAGATGAAAGTTTGATAAAATTATTGACTGAAGAGTAGTTTTTTAAACCACAAATTACACAAATTTTCGCAAATTTCTTTTTTTGCCACTCCCGATAGCTATCGGGATAAAAAGATTTCACAGATTAATCTTTTTTAATCCTTTTAATCTGTGGCATATTTAATCGTAGCGAAATAAAATTTGTGAAAATTGCGGTAAAAAGAAATTCGCGACAATTCGTGTAATTTGTGGCTAAAAAAGCTATTCAGACAAAACATCAATACACTTATAAAAGCGTTTGGTGTAATGTTCGGTATCGAGCGCTGTAATTGTAACTTGTTGTGCTTTTCCAGAAGAAGCATGAATAAATTTAGAATGCATTCCGTTGGCTTCGCAGATTATGCCGAGGTGTCCAATAATGGTTTTGTCTTTATAACCATAAAAAACTAAAATATCGCCGACTTTAAAGTCTTCAGGTTTTACCGTTTTTCCTAAATTCTTATAAGCGCCAGAACTTCGCGGAAGCGTTAATCCAAAATTTTTAAAAACATAACTTACAAATCCCGAACAGTCAAAACCTTTTTGCGGATTACTGCTCGCATATACATAAGGAGTGCCCAAGTATTTTTTAGCGTAAACAATGATAGAATCGCGATTGATTTCAGTTTGAATTTTAGTGTTTGAAACGGCTGTTTGAGTTTCTTTCTTTTTTAAGGTAAAAGAAGAAAGCAAAATAGCAGAAATTAAAAATAATAATACGCGCGATCTCATTTTTTTAGTTTTATATCAATTTTAAACGCTAAATATAAACTGTTATTTTATTTTAAAAAGAACAAAAACACCCTAAAAAATACAAATAAGCCAAGTTTGTTTTCAAATGATGTGTTTATGTGGTGTTTTTTTATTGCTTTTTGACATTTTAGTATCTTTCTAGATATTCTCTTTCCAATATATTTGTGAATCGTATTTATATTTTAACAAATAAATTATGTTTCTCAAAAAAAGAGCACTTTTAATTTTGTTTTTGCTGATTTCGGTCCTTTTGACATCACAAACCCAAAATACCAACAAAACTTTCTTATACGAAGGAAGAGTCGAAAAATTGCAGAATGATCAAGTCATTTTAATCGGAACTGCGGCTTCGGTTTCATTCAATTTTACAGGAAATGAATGTTCGATTTCTCTTCAAAGTGTTGATTCTTATGAGCATCATAATTATGTTCAGTTGGTTTTAGATGGGAAATACATAGGAAAGATTAAAATCGAAAAAGGAGCAGTGCAATCTTTTCCAATTAAAATTAATTTAGAAAAAAAAGAACACCGACTAGAAATCTATAAAAATACCGAAGCACAAAGCGGTAATATTTTATTTGCTGGAACTACAGCAAAACTGACTTCGATTTCATTTAAAAAGAGAAAGAAAATCGAATTTATTGGTGATTCTATTACATGTGGTGCTGCGAGTGATCCTGCTGATGTTCCTTGCGATAAAGGCGAATATATGGATCATCATAACGGTTATTATGCGTACGGACCAAGAATCGCGAGAGAAATTGGAGTTGATTATTTAATGAGCTGTGTTTCTGGAATCGGAATGTACCGCAATTGGAACGACGAGAATAAAGACGAGGCCATAATGCCTGATGTTTATCAGAATCTCTATTTAGCGAAAGATGCTTCTAAGCCAAAATATGATTTTGCTTTTCAACCTGATATTATAAGTATTGCGTTAGGCACGAATGATTTTTCTGGCGGAGATGGAAAGAAAGAACGTCTGCCTTTTAATGCTGAAAAGTATGTTTCGAATTACATTAATTTCATCAAAATGCTTTACGAACACAATCCGAATGCGCAGATTGTAATTACAAACAGTCCGATGGTGGGCGGTGAACGTGGCGTTGTTTTCGAAGATTGTCTGAATAAAGTAAAAGCCGCTTTCGCGAAAGATAAAAAGCACAAAGAAATTCAGATTTTCAAATTCAAACCGATGACACCAAAAGGTTGTTCTGGACATCCAGATGTTGAAGATCATAAAGTTTTGGCAGATGAATATGCTCCATTTTTAAAGAAGTTACTAAATGAAAAATAATATCTATAAGTTTGTTTTCTTTTTATTGATTTCCAGTACTATGATGGCAAACGTGGCTCTTCCGAATATTTTTGGTGATAATATGGTTTTACAGCGCAACTCCGAAGTTAAAATTTGGGGCTGGGGAAATCCTAAAGAAGAAATCAAATTGGTTTCTGGCTGGAACAATCAGGAATATAAAACCGTTACCAATAATCAGGCGAAATGGGAATTGACGATTAAAACTCCTGAAGCGGGTGGGCCTTTTACAATTTCTATAAAAGGTTATAATGAAGTAGTTTTAAAAAACATTTTAATCGGCGAAGTCTGGCTTTGTTCGGGACAATCGAATATGGAAATGTCTGCAAGCTGGGGAATTGACGATGGCGAAGAAGAAATGAAAAATGCCACGAATCCAAACATTCGTTTTTTTACGGTTCCGAAATTAACCGCGACAACACCGCAAAATAATCTGTTGGGAAATTGGACAGAATCGACTCCAGAAACCATGAAATATTTTAGTTCAATTGGTTACTTTTTTGCGAAACGCCTTCGTGAAGATTTAAAAAATGTTCCTATTGGATTAATTTCTTCGAATTGGGGCGGAACTCCAGCTGAAATATGGATGCCCGAAGAAGTGGTAAATAACGATCCGCTTTTATTAGAAAATGCTAAAAAACTAAACGAGCAAGAATATGGGCCAAGACAGCCAGGCCGCGCATACAATGCAATGATTTATCCAATTGTTGGTTTTAAAATTGCAGGAACGCTTTGGTATCAGGGAGAATCGAATGTTGGTTCTTTGGTTTACGATAAAACTCTTGGCGCTTTAATAACTTCATGGAGAAAAGAATGGAAAGACGAATTTCCTTTTTATTATGTTCAGATAGCTCCGTTTAAAACGGGAAGTAATAATTTCTCGAATGTCACGGTTAGAAATTCGCAACGAAAATTATTAAAAGAAGTGAATAATGTTGGAATGGTTTTAACTTCAGACATTTCGGATACTATTGATATTCATCCAAAAAATAAAAAATCGGTCGGAATTCGTTTGGCAAATTTAGCTTTAGCGGAGACGTATAAAACCAATTCCAATTTGGTAAACGGGCCTTTATTTAAAGACATTAAAACCGAAAAAAATAAAGCAATTGTTTCTTTTGATTATGCTGAAGGACTTTATTTTAAAAACAAAAAATCGAATCAATTTGAAGTCGCAGGAGCAGATGGAATTTTCTATCCAGCAGAAGCTTCCATACAAAATAATCAGGTGGTTTTGACAAGTAAGAAAGTAGTTAATCCTGCAAAAGTGAGGTTTGCATGGGGAAATACAACGCAATCAGATTTGTTTAATAAAGCGAATTTGCCTGCTTCTTGTTTTACGAGTGAAGATTAGATTTTAGATTTTAGAATGTAGATTTTAGATTGTCAGGCTGAGCGAAGTCGAAGCCCGCGATGTATGATTTAATCTCGCAAAGACACCAAGTCGCAAAGAAAAAACCTTTGTGCCTTAGCGTCTTTGTGGCAAAAGCAAAAAAAACTTAGAACCTTAGTATCTCAGTACCTTAGAGGCTTAAAAAAAAAACTAACTAAACCACAATATGAAAAATAAAAAAATAATTATTATTGGGGTTTTGTCCCTGTTTACTGTTGGAAATATGAATGCACAGAAGAAACCGTATTTGGATAAAAATAAAACTATTGAACAGCGTATCGATTTGCTTTTGCCTTTGATGACTTTGGAGGAAAAAGTTGGGCAAATGAATCAGTACAACGGTTTTTGGGATGTTACTGGGCCGGCTCCAAAAGGCGGAACAGCCGAATTAAAATACGAACATTTAAGAAAAGGATTAGTGGGTTCGATGCTGACGGTTCGTGGCGTGAAAGAAGTTCGTGCGGTACAGAAAATTGCGGTTGAAGAAACCCGATTGGGAATTCCGTTAATTATTGGTTTTGATGTAATACATGGCTATAAAACGTTAAGTCCGATTCCGTTGGCAGAAGCAGCAAGTTGGGATTTAGAAGCCATTAAAAAATCGGCGACGATTGCTGCAGATGAAGCTTCGGCATCTGGAATTAACTGGACTTTTGGACCAAATGTTGACGTTGCCAATGATGCCCGCTGGGGACGTGTGATGGAAGGCGCGGGAGAAGATCCGTATTTAGGAAGTAAAGTGGGTTATGCGAGAGTAAAAGGTTTTCAGGGTGAAACGGTTGCTGATTTGGCAAAAGTAAATACGATTGCAGCCTGCGCGAAACACTTTGCGGCTTACGGTTATGTTGAAGCGGGATTGGAATATAATATTGTAGATATCAGTAATTCTAAATTATATAATTCAGTTTTGCCTCCTTTTGAAGCGACGGTTGAAGCGGGAGTTCGTACGTTTATGAATTCGTTTAATACTTTGAATGGAGTACCAGCAACTGGAAATGCCTTTTTACAAAGAGATATTTTAAAAGGAAAATGGAAGTTTGATGGATTCGTAATTTCGGATTATGCGTCAATCCGTGAAATGATCGCGCACGGATACGCCAAAGATGAAGCCGATGCAACGACAAAAGCGGTAATTGCTGGTTCTGACATGGATATGGAATCGTATTTATACGTTGCCAAACTTGTCGATTTAGTAAAATTAGGGAAAGTTAAAGAAACTTTGGTTGATGATGCCGTTCGCAGAATTTTACGTGTGAAATTTGAATTAGGTTTATTTGATGATCCGTACCGTTATTGCGACGAGAAACGCGAAAAAGAAGTTGTTGGAAGTAAAGGCAATAATGAAGGCGTTTTGGATATGGCGAAAAAGTCAATTGTTCTTTTGAAAAATGAAAAGAATTTGCTTCCGCTAAAAAAATCTGGACAGAAAATCGCTTTGATTGGCGCTTTGGCAAATGATAAAAACAGTCCGTTGGGAAGCTGGAGAATTGCGGCTGATGATAATACTGCGGTTTCGGTTTTAGAAGGAATGCAGCAATATAAAGACAATCAATTAACTTTTGAAAAAGGCGCTGATTTATTAAAACAAAAAGCAACTTTCTTAACTGAAACTGTTTTTAATACCACAGACAAAAGCGGATTTGAAGCGGCGAAAACGGCTGCTAAAAATGCTGATGTTGTCGTAATGGTTTTAGGTGAATATGGTTTTCAAAGCGGTGAGGGAAGAAGCCGTACTGATTTAAATTTGCCAGGTTTACAACAAGAATTATTGGAAGAGATTTATAAAGTGAATCCGAATGTGGTTTTGGTTTTAAATAACGGACGTCCGTTGAGTATTCCATGGGCAGCAGAAAATGTTCCGGCAATTGTAGAGGCTTGGCATTTAGGAACTCAAACCGGAAATGCTGTAGCACAGGTTTTATATGGAGATTATAATCCGAGTGGTAAATTGCCGATGTCATTCCCTAGAAATGTAGGTCAGGTGCCAATTTATTACAACAAATACAGCACTGGAAGACCAATTGATAGTGATAAAAATGTTTTCTGGTCGCATTATATGGATGTGGAGAAAACGCCTTTATTTCCGTTTGGTTTTGGATTGAGTTATACAAAATTTGATTATAAAAACTTAAAAATTAATAAAACCGCTTTTGCGAAAGGTGAAAAAGTGGAGGTTTCAGTTGAGGTTACCAATTCAGGAAATTATGACGGAAAAGAAGTGGTTCAGTTGTATATTCATGATGAATTCGCAAGTATCGTTCGCCCAATTAAAGAATTAAAAGGTTTTGAATTGGTGAATTTGAAAAAAGGCGAAACGAAAACGGTAACTTTTACTTTAACGGATAAAGAACTTGGTTTTTATAATAATGAAGGAAAATATTTAGTAGAACCGGGAACTTTTAAAATCATGGTTGGAGGAAGCTCTGATAAAGGGTTGACTGGTGGTTTTGAGATTAAGGAATAAAGTTTTTTTGCCACGAAGGCGCTAAGGCTCAAAGATTTTTTTCTAAGCTGTAAGTTTATAATCTCGCAAAGGCGCAGTCCCGAGACTTCGGGAGCAAAGTTTTTTGAATAGCCCCTAGCTTCAGCTGGGGGAAGTTGATTTTAATTAGAAAGGGCTTTAGCCAAACTATCTAAAGTTTGGCTAAAGCCCTTTTAATATTTGCTGTTTTCATCCAGCTAAAGCTGGACGCAATTCATCTTAATTTAAAAAGAAAAGCTTTGCTCCCGAAGTCTCGGGACTGCGACTTTGCGAGATTAATTTAATTTTTAGCAAAAGCAAGAGAAGCAAGAATATGTTCTCTTTTCAGTTCAGGAAAATCTTCAATAATTTCTTCAAAAGACAGTCCCGTTGATAACCAGGAAAGAATATCAGAAACACAAATTCTTGTTCCTGTAATAACAGGTTTTCCAAATCTGATATCTGGATCTATTGAAATTAAATTTTGCCAGTTACTTTCCATGTTTTTTGTATTTAAAGCAAATTTACAAAATTAAAAATGATTTAATATACTAAGTTTTTCGCCACGAAGACGCTAAGACACAAAGTTTGTTTGAATAGCCCCTAGCTTCAGCTAGGGGAACAAAGATTTTAATTATAAAGGGGCTTTAGCCAAACTTTATTTAGTTTGGCTAAAGCCCCTTTACATTACATTTGTATTTTTCATCCAGCTAAAGCTACACGCAATCCATCTTAACTTAAAAAGAAAAACTTTGCTCCCGAAGTCTTAGGACTGCGCCTTTGCGCGATTAATTTAAAATAGAAAATATTTTCTCATGCAGATTTAGCAGATCAAGCGGATTTATTTAATCTCCTAAATCTGCAAAATCTGCGGGAGTTTTTCGTATTTTTAAAATCTATTTAAAACTCCAACCAAAAAATAAAACATGAAATACAGCAGATGTGGCAGAAGCGGATTATTACTTCCTGAAATTTCTTTAGGGTTATGGCATAACTTCGGATCGGTCGATAATTTTGAGAATGCAGAAAGTATCGCCATTGAAGCTTTTGATAAAGGAATTACTCATTTTGATCTGGCGAATAACTATGGTCCAGTTCCAGGTTCTGCGGAAGAGAATTTCGGGAAAATATTGTGGCATAATTTTCAGGGAAATCTTCGCGATGAAATTGTAATTTCTACGAAAGCGGGTTACACAATGTGGAATGGTCCTTATGGCGACTGGGGTTCAAGAAAGTATTTATTATCTAGTTTAGACCAAAGTTTAAAACGAATGAATGTGGATTATGTCGATATTTTCTACTCGCATCGCCCAGATCCTGAAACACCCGTTGAAGAAACGATGATGGCTTTAGACCACGCGGTTAGAAGCGGAAAAGCATTGTATGTTGGAATCAGCAATTATTCGGCAGAACAGACGAGAGTTGCAGTGGATATTTTGAAAGAATTAGGAACGCCATGTTTGATTCATCAGGCGAAATATTCGATGTTGGAACGTTGGGTAGAAAATGGACTTTTGGATGTTTTAGAAGAAAAAGGAGTAGGCTGTATCGCGTTTTCGCCTTTGGCGCAAGGACTTTTGACAGATAAATATTTAAACGGAATTCCTGAAAATTCGCGCGCGCATAATCCAAACGGGCATTTGAGAGAAGATGAGGTGACGCAGGAAAGAATTCAGAAATTAATTCAGCTGAATGAAATTGCGAAGAATAGAAATCAGTCTTTGGCGCAAATGGCTTTGGCTTGGCTGCAAAAAGATAAACGAATTACTTCGGTTCTGATTGGAGCGAGTTCTGTAAAACAATTATGTAATAATATTGATTGTTTGCAGAATACAGAGTTTTCAAATGATGAATTGAATGCGATTGAGAAGATTTTATCATAGTGAAATGTAGAGACGCACCGCAGTGCGTCTACGTTTCGTATTAAAAAATAGTAAACCCGACAGGTTTTTAAAACCTGTCAGGTTTCTAAGCGTAAAAAATATTTCATTTATAGAATAATCATCGCCAAACCTCCGCCGTTTGCCAAATGATATTTTATTTTTGAATTAGAATCTACCGTAATAATTTCTCTTTTATAATCAACAGCTGCTTTATCGGCATTTACACCATCAGAGAAAACTTCTGCTTGGAATTTTTTACCTTTTTCAAGGAAAGAAAAATCGATTGTGATATCTCTGGAATCCCAGTTTGTTATGGCTCCTAAATACCAAATATTTCCTTTTTTACGTGCAATCGAAACAAACTTTCCAACCTCGCCGTCCAACGCCACAGTTTCATCAAAAGTAGTCGGAACTTTAGCAATAAAATCGGTACTTTCTTGTTCTTTCATAAAAGCAGTCGGACTATCGGCCATCATTTGTAATGGTGCTTCAAAAATCGTGTACAAAGCCAATTGATGGCATCTTGTTCCCTGACTCATTGGTGTGGAATGACTTGGTCTAAATTCGCTTTTTGTAGCATTTCGCATTGCACCTGGCGTATAATCCATTGGACCGGCCATCATTCTTATGAATGGAATTGTAGTATCGTATAATGGAACATCATCGTTTGGTGTCCATTTATTATTTTCTAAACCTTTAACACCTTCAAAATTTAAAATATTAGGATATGTTCGTTGAATTCCAGTTGGTTTGTACATGCCGTGGAAATCCAAAATCAATTTATAATTGGCCGCTTTCTGCGAAATATCATAAACCGAATTGACCATTTTAGCATCGTCACGATCCAAGAAATCTACTTTAAAACCTTTAATTCCTAAATCGGCATAATTTTTTAAGATGCCGTCTGTGTTTTTGGTGAGAGCCATCCATGAACTCCACAAAATAATACCGACATTTTTTTCTTTTCCGTACGCGATCAAAGCTTCCAAATCTACATTCGGATTGTGTTTCATGATGTCTTCTTCCAAACTCCAGCCTTCGTCTAGAACTACATATTCGACTTTGTTTTTCGAAGCAAAATCAATATAATATTTATAGGTTTGTGTGTTAATTCCAGCTTTAAAATCGATGTTGTAAATATTCCAATCGTTCCACCAATCCCAAGCCACTTTTCCAGGTTTGATCCATGAAATATCTTTTATTTTTGAGGGTTCGGCTAATTTCTGAACCATATCATTATTGGCTAAATCGGCATCATTTTCGGCAATAACAATTGCGCGCCACGGAAAATTTCTGGTTCCTTTTGTTTGAACTAAATAATCGGCTCTTTCAGAAATTAATCGATTAATGTTGTTGAAACCTCCATTAGTTTCTTTTGTTGGATATTTCGAAAAACGTGATTCAAAACCCGATTTGTTTTTATTATTCGTTACAAACAATCCAGGATAATCTTCTAGATTGGCCTCTAAGAAAACGGCTTTTTTATGGTTTTTATAATCAATTAAAAAAGGCAAAAATGCTAAAGTATCTTTGCTGAATTCACTAATTTTTTTGTTTTCATAATGTGCTTCAAAAGAAGAAATATAAGGATCTTTCGGATTTCTTAAATCGCGAACATAAGGCATTAAAGTTGCATAATCCTGATCGAAATTTAAGCTGACATTTTCCCATTTTACTGTAATATTTTTTTTCTTTTTAGTCACAAACCGATACGCTGCACCATCGTCAAAAACGCGATATTCAATGCTGAAATCGTTTTTAAAATTTACAGTCAGCTGATTGTATTGATTTTTTACTGACTTCTTTTTGTACAAAGGCGTTTCAAAAGAAGTATTTACACTTTCTTTCTTCGAATTTAAAACCACAGGATTTTTGCCCAAAACTTCATTTTGATCCAGAGTTAGAGACATTTCCGATGGAGCTAGAATCAAATTTTTTCCACTAGAAAGTGACCATGAAATTTTATCATTCACAGAAACTGTAACTTCAATTTTTCCATCAGGAGAAGTAACCGTAAAATCCTGTTTCTTCTGCGAAAAAGAAATATTTACAAATACGAAACAAAAAAGAACAAATATATTTTTCATGCTGGGTGTTTTTTGAAACCATATAAGTTATATAAGTTTATTTAATAAATTTTGCTGTTTAAGCTTTTTCTAAAATAAACTTAAAAATGGTTTTCTATGGACTTATATGTTTTAAAACCTTCTTTACACAAGCCTATTTAAATGAACTTATATAACTTATATGGTTTAAATATTTTATTTTTTCTTCAATTCCAGATTATATTTTTTTACAATTTCCAAGGTTGATTTGTCACCATTAAAAACAGAATTCAAGCCTTGGGGTTCTTGCGGAGGATCGGTTGTAAAAGGTTCGCCAGGATTCCATTTTCCGTCTGAGTGAATGGCTTTTCCTTCACCGCCGTAGCCCCAGAAATTGGCAGCTTGCAAAGGGCCATTATTTTTGCGACTTTCTACCACTCTTCCAAAAATATAGCTGTAAAACTGATCACGATAAACAGAAGGCGCTCCAGCATTTAGATTTTCATTTTCTCTCGGAAGTCCGAATTCTTCAATAATAATTGGTCTTTTCAAATTGTTAGCCACTTTAATGTGATCGTCAATATATTTCCCAGCGTTTTCAATAGTTTTTGGCATTGTAGCTTCGGCATTATCGGCTTTAAACCAGTTCCAGTTTTTTGGCCAAATGTGCATCGTCAGATAATCAATATTCGGATTTTGATGTGTTCTTTCAAAAATTTCCATGCTGTCGTTTGAACTGTTTTTTCCTTCAGAACCTGTAGAAACCAAATGATTTTTGTCTAAACTATCAATTAAGTCGACAATATTATTGAGCCATTTGGTAAATTTAGCTTTGTTTTCGATTGTAAAAAGTCGCGGTTCGTTTCCGACCTGCCATGCCATAATCGTATTGTCTTCGTTGTATTTCTTTTTAGAATACGCATTTGTTCTGCCAATAATAAATTTGACATGATTATTCAAGGCTTCCATACAAGGTTCGCAACTGTGAAACTGCTCCGTATACGACATAAATTGTGGCCAAGTATTTGGCGGAATAGCAGGAACCGGAACGGGACCTTTGCCATTCCATTCTAAATATTGAGACATTCCGCCCGACCATTCCCAGTTATTGGTCAAATACAAAACGGCATACATATTACGTTTCTGCATTTCATTCAATAAAAAATCCAATCCGTCCAATAAATCTTCATCATATTTTCCTTGCTCGTATTGTAAAGCTGGACGAACGGTAAAATCGTATTTTCCTCCATCAGCTCCAACCAAAACACGAAGATTATCGATTCCATTTTTCTTCATGAAGTCTAGTTCGCGTAAAAGTCTTTTACGGTCGCCAATTTTTTTAGACGCCAGCATACTTCCGTACCAATAATTGGTTCCAATATAAGCGTATGGTTTGTCGCCTTTATAAAATTCGTTTCCTTTTACAGTGATTTTTTCCTGTGCTTGACAAGCGATTACAGTAAAAATCATAACTAGTGAAAGGTTTTTTAGAAGTCTATTTTTCATAATTTATCTTTGTAATTAAACCTGACAGGTTTTAAAAACCTGTCAGGTTTCAGGATATCTTTATTTTAGTCTTTAATTCGATTGATCAATTCTAAACAAGCCCTTCCGTTATGATAAGGGCATTTCCAGAATCCAGCTTTGTCTTTTTTTATGGTATAATAATCGTCATAAATACCCCAAAACCATTCTCCATTTTTTTTGTCGAGAATGTGTTTTTTGATAAAAGACCAATTCTTAAAAACAATATCTAGATATTCTTCTTTTCCCGTTAATTGATACGCATTGTAAAAACCAATTAAAGCTTCGGCTTGCGGCCACCAATGTTTTTCGGCAATTAATTCTTTTTTTTCAGGATCATATTCATACCACAATCCGCCGTCAGTATCTAAACCTTCTTTGGTGACTTCGGCAATTTGAATGGCGTGTTTTTTATACTTGGCAATTAATTTTTCGTTTTCTGAAATTTCGGCGCATTGCAATAAAAGCCAAGCTGCTTCGATGTCATGCCCGTACGAAATAACATCTGGTTTTTCTTTCCAGTTTTCGTCAAAAAACAAGCGTAAATGACCTGTTTTGGTATTGATGAAATATTTTTCGATTGTTTCTAATAATTCAACAATGTCTGCAAGCAGTTTTTCGTCTTTCCAGACTTTATACAAATTTGCATAACCTTCAATAATATGAAGATGCGTGTTCATTGTTTTCTTTTCGTTGGCATCTTTTTCGCTTAAACGTAAATCTTCAATCGGTTTCCAGTCTCTCGTAAAAGCTTCAAAATAACCTTTGTTTTCAGGATCGTAGCTGTATTCTTGAATCTTATGATATAAGTTTTTAGCCATTTCTAAAGCTTTTTCTTCCTGTGAAATCGAATAATATTCAGACAATCCGTAAATGGCAAAAGCCAACGCATAGATCTGATTTTTGGTGTCCTTTGGAGTTTTATCCTCATTTATACTCCAAAAAAGACCTCCAAATTGGGTGTCATAAAAATAAGCTACTAGAAAATCAAATGCTCTTTCTGCCAGTAGTTTGTGGTTTTCGTTTTTTGTGGTCTTGTAACTGGCAGAGAATGTCCAAAGAATTCGGGCATTTAAAACCGAACCTTTTTCTGCATTCGCAATAAGGTGATCATTAAAGTCGATTTGTCCCACAAAACCACCATTTTGGTCGTCAATAGTACGCTTCGACCAATAATTTAGAATAGAATCAAGTTCTGCGGTTAGTTCCGATTTTAAAAGCTTTATTTGTAGTGACACGATATTTTAAATTGCGTTATTTTTTTCGATTTGATTGATAATAGTCTGCACAGAACCTGCAGAAATAAAGGTATCTGCTGGAGTATTGGTTACATAATCAACCAATTTGTCAACAGATGAAACCGCCACATGCATGCGCGTATCCGATGAAGCGTAGTAAATGTAAACAGTTCCGTCTTCATCTTCGATCCATCCGTTAGAAAATAAAACATTCGAAACGTCGCCAACTCTTTCAATTCCTTCTGGTCCCATAAAATGACCTGCGGGAACGTGAGTAACTTTCGAAATATCATTTAAATCAGTCATGAACATGTACAAAGTATAGCGTAATCCTGCGGCAGTATTTCGAACTCCGTGCGCCAAATGCAACCAGCCTTTTGAAGTTTTGATAGGAGCAGGACCCAAACCATTTTTCAATTCGTAAATAGTATGATATTGTTTTCCGAAAATGATTTTCTCGTCTTTTACAACTGGATTTGTCATGTCGTCGATATAGCCCAAGCCAATTCCGCCTCCAGAACCAACATCTATAAAACCATCTTGGGGACGAGTATATAAAGCGTATTTTCCGTTTACAAATTCTGGATGCAACACCACATTTCTTTGCTGTCCTGTATTTGAAATCAAATCTGGAAGTCTTTCCCAGTTTACTAAATCTTTAGAACGAACGATTCCTGCATTGGCTACAGCCGAACTTGTATCGCCTTTTGGTGCTTTTGGATCTTTTCTTTCCGTACAAAAAATTCCGTAAACATAACCATCTTCGTGGCTGATCAGACGCATGTCATACACATTTGTGTCTGGTTCTTCCGTTTGTGGAATCACGCAAGGTTTATCCCAAAACTTGAAATTATCGATTCCGTTTGGACTTTCTGCGATAGCGAAAAATGATTTTCTATCAATTCCTTCTACGCGAACTGCCAGTAAATGTTTTCCATTCCATTTCATTGCGCCCGCATTAAAAGCAGCATTTACTCCAATTCTTTCCTGTAAAAACGGATTTGAATTTTCGTTAAAATCAAAACGCCAGTTTAACGGAATGTGCGCTGCGGTGACAACGGGATTTTTGTAGCGTTCGTATATACCGTTTCCAACTGTTTCTTGAGGTTCATTTTTTTGCTCAAGCAGTGTTTTATGTTGTTTTTCTAATGCCGATTTTCTTTCCTGAAAAGTGGCTGAAGAGGTTATTGTTGTCATATAGATTTATTCTTTGTCTTTATTTTTAATGATTTTGATTTCTCTTTTCGTTTAAATCCTGTTCTATAAGCTGTAATTTTTCTTCAGATAAAGGATAAAATAATATGAATAAAACTGATATTGCCGCAGCGATTGCCGGAAGAATACTCAGCATTAATTGAATTCCGTTTTGTGTGAAGGCAGTTTGTTCTACATTGGCCTGAAATCCGAAGTAGCCTAAAAGCCAGCCTGCTCCAGCGCCCCCAATTGTCCAACCAAATTTTTGAGACATTGAGGAAGCTGAGAAAACCAAACCTGTTGCTCTTCGCCCTTGTTTCCATTCAGAGTAATCGGCACTGTCAGCATACATCGACCAGATCAATGGGAAAATGCAACCCGCACAAATACTGATTAAAACTTGGAAAGTCATGATTAGGAAAACATCTTCTTTTCCGAATGCATAGAAAATCAGACTTAAAATTGCAGCCAAAGCCATTGCCCCGAAAAAGGTTTTCTTTTTACCTATTTTATTGGCAATTGGTGTGGCTAGAATTACTCCGATGATATTTGCGGCTTGCCCTAAAACCAAATAAATTGAAGTTGGTGTCATGTGAAAATCGGTTCCGAAAAGCGAAAAATCGAAGTTTACCGAACTGCTTACATAATATTTGAAATAGTAAACTGCCGCACCGTCACGAATAGAATTGAAAACCAAAGCGCCAATTCCAGCACCTAATAAAATCCACCAAGGTTTATTTTTTAGAAGATCCTGTAAATCTTCTTTTAAGTTATTTTGTTCGTCACCAATTGGCTGTACTCTTTCTTTAGTAAATAAAAAACAAGCCCAGAAGAAAATAGTTGTGATTAGTCCGAAAACGGCGATTGTGGCTAGCCAGCCCGTTTTAGAATTTAAATTTCCGCCAAAATAATTTACCAAAGGCTCAATTAACCAAAGCGCTAATAAACTTCCTCCAAAAGCAAAAACCATTCGGTAAGACGATAATGTATTTCTTTCTTTTCTATCAGAAGACATTACGCCCAAAAGTGATGCATACGGCACATTGATTAACGAATAAATCATCATCATTAAAGAGTAAGTAACGTAGGCATAAATGATTTTTCCTTTTTCGTCAAAATCTGGAGTATAAAAAGTTAACACTCCAATCACGGCAAATGGTATGGCTACCCAAAGTAAATACGGTCTGAATTTTCCCCATTTGCTTTTGGTTCTATCAGCTAGAATTCCAACAATTGGGTCAAAGCAAGAATCCCAGATTCTAGTAATTAGAAACATGGTTCCAACTACGGCAGGCGCCAATCCGAAAACATCGGTGTAGAAAAATAGGAGATACATGCTGAAAATTTTCCAAAACATGGATGAAGCGGCATCTCCAAGTCCGTAACCGATTTTTTCTTTTAAACTAATTTTGTCGTGCATTGGTTAATTATTTGAGGTTTAAATTGAGTTAGTTTATTTTAGAGCTTTTTTAATGTCTTTTTCAAATATAGTCTGATTGAGATTATAAAAATCAACAAAATCTTTTTCGCTTACCTGACCAGAAAATGGCGCATAGTAATGCATTTTTTGCTCTTTTTCCTGCCAGCCGTGGTTTCTCCATAACAGCACATAAGAAATTTTATAATCTCCAATAGCTTTCAATAAAGTTCCTGTCCACCATTTTGGATCCGGAACTGCTTCGTAACCCGCTTCTGCTAAAGCCATTAATTTATGTTTTTTAAGGCTTATTTCGTTAAGGATTTTAAACTGATTTTGAACTTCAGAGATGAACTTTTCACCATTGGGATCATTGTTATTTTGATAGGTATCAAAACTTAACATATCAGCATATTGATCGCCAGGGTAATTAGTTAGGAAATCATTTTCACTGCCAAAACTTCCTGTATTGTACACATAAATTAAGTTGTGAACACCTTTTTTCTGCAGATAGTCGAAGGTAAATTTCCATGCAGTTTTGAATTCTTCTGGCGTGCAGTTTCCTTTCCCCCACCAGAACCAACCGCCTGTAAGTTCATGAAACGGACGGAAAAGAATTGGAATGTTTTTTCCGTTTTTATCTTTTAAAGAAAGAAAAAATACTGCCGCTTTATCTAACCAAGAAGTAAATTTTTTATGGTTTACTGCACCAGGCAAAATCGTTTTTAAAGAATTTGGCTGATTATCCCATGCGTTTTTTCCTGTTGCAGGATTATCAAAATGCCAACTGATTGTCGAGATTCCGCCTCTGGCATCTGCTTCGATAATATATTGTTTCATTTTGCTAAATGGAACGCCGTCAATATTATTTGGGCTGTCATTTTCTAAACCCGCAATATCCCAACCATAAACCGCAGGATAATCGCCGACTACATCTTTTATGTCGCTTCTTCCATCTTCATATTTCCATTTTACACCATACGCCAAATCGTCTTGATGTCCGAATAAAAAACCTTTTTGAGAAAGTGTGTTAAGGTTTTTGTATAAAGTTTTAGTTTCTGAAGTTGCTTTTTTATCTGAAAGTGACAAATTAGTATTAGCGGTGTTTTTTTGAGACAAACAGGAACTGCTTATTAAAGTTACGGTCAAAAGCGTTAAAAAATGTTTTTTCATTTCGAAATATAAGTTGGTTGTTTAGCTAAAAGCAAAATAAACAAGGGTTTACGGTTTGTAAAACTTAGTGTTTTTTCTTTCGAAAATTCTCTAAGCTATTATTGCTAAAATTATTAAAACTATAAAAAGTTATTTAATAAAAAATGATTAATGTTTATTATTAATGTTGTTTTTAAAGAAATGATAATTAATTTTTTCAAAGATAAACGGATGATTAAAGTGTAATTAATATTATTTTATCAATTATATATCATATTATTGCAGTCAAAAAACGAATACTTACTTCCTGAAAATAGTTTTTAAGATGGGTACTACTAAAAATTTTTATAGAGAAATTGCGCCGCTTGCTGCGAGTGACAGCTTTTTGGTTTTTGATCGCGTAAAAGACAGTTTTGATTTTCCGGTTCATTATCATCCTGAATTTGAGATCAATTTTATTTTGAATGGAAAAGGAGTGAAGCGGGTTGTGGGAGATAATATTGAAGAAATTGATAATGTGGAACTGGTTTTAATTGGTCCGAATTTATATCATGGTTGGGAGCTAAATAAATGTACCAGTAAAAAAATACACGAAATAACCATTCAGTTTCATAACGACTTATTTCATGAATCTTTATTGTCTAGAAGAATCATGAATCCGATTCGAGATATGTTTAATAGATCTATTCACGGAATTCTTTTTTCGAAAAAAACAGCAGAAGAATTGACTCCAAGGCTTGTGAGGCTTTCTAAACTCGATGGTATGGATTATTTTCTAGAAATCACTTCTTTATTATATGATCTGGCAAATTCTAGAAATCAACGTTTGCTTTCGACTTATACGGTAGACTACGATACTTTTGATGATTATGATAAAATGAAATTGGTTTACGAATATGTGCAGAAACATTTTGCTGAAAAAATAACTTTAGAAGATGTAGCAAATGTAGCGAGCATGTCGATTATTTCTTTTAACCGATTTATAAAAAAGCGTACCGGAAAAACATTTGTGAATTATATCAATGATATTAGAATCGGTTACGCGGCGCGCTGGCTTGTGGAGAAAGACATGAGTGTTTCTGAGGTTGCGTTTAAATCTGGCTTTAATAATATTGCGAACTTCAATCGCAGTTTTAAAGCAACTAAAAATTGTACTCCAAGTCAATATCGTGAAGAGTTTTCAGGTCTGAAGCGTATTTTATAGTGATACTTTTTTGTCACTCATAAATATTATTTTTAACGAAAACGTTTGATTTTTGCGTTTTCGTTGGTTTTTATTCATTAGATATGTTCTTTTAGGGTATTGTGATTGCGAATTATTTAAAATATATATGATTTTATTTTCATATCTGTTTTTTAAATCGATTCTAGTAAAAATATTATCATTAAATGATATAATACTATCGATTTGATAATTCTCTCTGTTATAGATTTGTTAAATAATTTTAAAGTAAAATCTACCCTGGCATTTACTTCTAGATTATGCAATAAACAAATAACTAACCAAACACTTATTATGAAAAAACTAATGACTAGCTTCATTCATTGGATGGCTGACCACACGGCCGTGCCTTTGATATTATTTCTGTTACTGACTAGTAATTTTATTACGGCTCAGGTAAAAGTTTCGGGAACGGTTTCTGATGAAAAGGGACTTTCTATTCCTGGTGCTAACATAGTAGTTACAGGTACAAAAAAGACGGCTTCAACCGATTTTGATGGAAAATATTCGATCGATGCACCTGCAAATTCTACTATTACTGTTTCTTTTATTGGATATGTTGCGCAAACAATCAACGTTAAAAATGGAGGAACTGTAAACGTTATTTTGAAACTAAGCGCCGAAGATTTACGCGAGGTTCTAGTAAACGTAGGGTATAGAAGTGTTAAGAGAAAGGATTTAACAGGAGCTATTTCTACTGTTACTTCTAAAGATTTTGCAGATTCTCCACAAGTGTCTGTAGATCAATTGTTACAAGGACGTGCTGCAGGGGTGACAGTGACAAATAATTCTGGACAGCCTGGAGGTAGTGTCTCAGTAAAAATTCGTGGAACTACTTCTATTTCAGGAACTAATGAGCCATTGTATATTGTAGATGGTATTCCGATTTCCGGAGATGCTGCTAATACTGCTACCGGAGGTTCAATCGTTACAGGTTATTTGGGAACAAACACAGGAAACGTAACTTCTAGTCCTATTGCTTTCTTAAATCCTAATGATATAGAAACATTAGATATTTTGAAAGATGCTTCTGCAACTGCTATTTATGGTTCTAGAGCGTCGAATGGGGTTGTTATTATTACTACAAAAAGAGGAAAAAAAGGAGTGGGAAAAATCGCGTATGACACGTATTTCTCCATTCAAAATGTAACTCGCTTATTAGATACTATGACTTTAAGTCAATATGCTGCACAGCAAAATGCTTTGGCGGCTGTCTATGGTGTGGCTCCAAGAGATGAATTTGCTGTTCCGTCTGTTTTGGGTAACGGAACAAATTGGCAGGATGAGATTTACAAAACGGCGATAATGAATAATCATCAGATTTCGTTTTCAGGGGCAAAGGATGGTACTAACTATTACATTTCTGGAGGTTACACCAATCAGGAAGGAATTGTTATTGGATCTGGTTTTAAAAGATATAGCTTTAAAACGAATGTTGATAGTAAGCTAAAAGATTGGTTAACTGTTGGAGTGTCTATTGGTGCAGGTATAACAAATGAAGATATTACAATCAACGGTGCGAGTAACGGTATTATTAGCACGTCTATATTGTCTACTCCAGATGTTGCAGTAAAAGATACTAACGGAAATTATGCTGGTCCACCGGCTGACGGCTCTATAGGAGTTTGGATTAATCCTGTGGCTTCGGCTTTGATGAATACTAATAAGTTAATTAAAAAGAATTTTATTGGGAATTTTTACGCCAATTTTAGAATAGCAAAAGGGCTTGAATATAGATTTGATCTTGGAGGATCTACTAATATTGATAATTTCGAAGGATTTCAGCCTACTTATAAATGGGGTGCAGCGGTTAGAGAAACAAATCAGTTGACAGAGCGAGCAAACAATTGGTATCAACTTAATATTAAAAACGTTTTAACTTACAAGGTTGATGCGGGTAATCATCATTTTAATATTCTGGCTGCTCAAGAGGCTAATGATAGTCATTGGTTCGGAAACTCGCAAACCGTTTCTGGCTTGTTGAGTAATGATATTCATTCTATCAGTTTAGGAGATCCAGATACAATTGTAGCTTCAGAATATAAAGGAAGTTCTGCTTTTTACTCTTTCTTCGGAACTTTTAATTATGATTATAATAATCGTTATGGATTGCAGGCAACGATGAGAGCGGATGGAAGCTCTAATTTTGGACCGGGGCAAAAATGGGGTTACTTTCCTTCTGTTTCAGGTTATTGGAAACTTTCAAACGAAAGTTTTATGGAAGGAACTAGAGAATATATTGATAACATCAAAATTAGAGGAGGTTACGGCGAGACTGGAAACCAAAATATTGGCGGTGGCGGTTATATGAGTACGGTTCGTGCCATAAAATCGGCAATGGGTAATTTCTTTACGGTTAATAATATCGCAAATCCTGATTTGACTTGGGAAACTTCTGAACAAACCAACTTAGGTTTAGATTTTACACTTTTTAATTCAAAACTTCAGGCAACATTTGATGTGTACAGAAAACAGTCCGCAGGATTTTTGTTTGTCTTACCATTGCCATATTATGTTACTGGTACAGATGCTTATCAAGGAGGTTTAGGAGCGCCTAGTGTAAATTTAGGAAGCTTAAGAAATCAAGGTTTTGAGATGACTTTAGATTACAATAATAAGTTTAGCAAAAACTTTAGCTGGAACTCAAAAGTAATTTTCTCTACCAATAAAAATAAACTGATGAGCTTACAAGATAATTTTGATTTGACAAAAGACGTAATGCTTAATGATTATACTAATAAAGCCGTAACCAAAACGGTTGTTGGTATGCCAGTTGGTCAGTTTTATGGCTATCAGACAGTAGGAATTATCAGAACTAATGAACAATTAGCAAATGCACCGATTCCTTTTACAGGAAACAAAGCAGTAAAAAGCCAATTGGGAGATGTTGAATACGTAGATCAAAATAAAGACGGTCTAATTGATGATAAGGATTTAACGTACATTGGTAATCCACAGCCAAAATTCACTTACGGATTCAATAATACTTTTACATATAAAAATATTGATTTAGGAGTCTTTTTACAAGGATCTTATGGCAATAAAGTAATGAACTTGACAAGACGTGCAGGTACTAAAAACCAGCGTTTGTATGAAAATCAATTAGCAGAAGCGGCAGATTTTTGGACACCAGAAAATACAGATGCCAAATATCCTAGACCCGATGGTGGTGATGGACATCCTAATATAGCAATCTCTGATCGCTATGTAGAAGATGGTTCGTTCTTAAGAATTCAACAGGTAACTTTAGGTTATAATATGCCGTCGGATGTGATTTCAAAAGCAAGTATTAGTAAACTGAGATTCTATTTTGGTATTCAAAATCTTTACACATTTACTAAATATACAGGATATGATCCTGAGGTAGGATCTTACAATCAAGATCCGCTATTATCAGGAATTGATTCAGGGCGTTACCCAACCAATCGTAGTTTCACTTTTGGAATGAATTTAGAATTTTAATTACTACTCTTATGAAAAAATATATCAATATAAAGACCTTAGTTTTATTCTTAACACTAGGTTTGGCAACTACTTCTTGTAGCGAAGATTTTTTGGATCGCCCATCTGAAGATAGTTATAGCAGTGATCAATTTTATAATACTGATGAGCAGGTTGCAAGAACTACTTACGGAATGTATGGCGCGATGTGGGCTCCTTATTACACTAAGAACTTTTACGCATTGTCAGAACTATCATCGGGGAATTGTTTAGCCTATGCTGATGGACCAGAATTGATTCAGTTTAAATTGACATCTGACAGCCCAATTTTGTTAGATCCTTGGAGAGCTTGTTTTGCAATTGTGGCGCAGTCCAATAACTTAATTAATAATATTGAAAAAAATGCTACTGCAGATGTGAGCAGGGCGGTAATTAAAAACACAATTGCTGAAGCGCATTTTTTTAGAGCGATAGCCTATTTTTATTTGGTTCGTTTGTATGGGCCTGTGCCAATTATAGAAGATAATCTGGCTTTGGCGAAAGATCCAATGGTGAATACAAACAGAATTGAAGATGTATACACCTTCATTGAAAACGATTTAAAATTTGCGGCAACAAATCTTAAAACAAAAGTGAGATCTAGATCTGCTAGTGGAGACAATATTTTTGTAACTCAAGGTTCTGCTGAAGCATTTTTAGCTAAAGTGTATTTGTATGAAAAGAAATATGCTGATTCTAAAACAATGGCTGAAAAAGTAATCAATTCTGGCGAGTTTGGTTTGGTGCCAAATTTTGCAGATTTGTTTTTGACAAGTAAAAATAACAACGAAGAATCTATCTATTCTTGGCAATGGTCTGGTGCTATAAACACTTACGGAGGAGGAAATTTCTCTAATATTCAATATGGTTTAGATATTTTAAATGATAATGCGTCTTACGGAGCTACTTATGTTCCAAGTAATGATGTTCAGGATGCTTTTGAAATTGGCGATTTAAGACGAAAAGAGTCGTTTATGATTTATGGAGATTCTTATCCTAACCTTAAAGGAGACGGTGTTGTAGGTTTTGTTATGGACAAAACAAAATATCCAGATGCATTAGGTAATACAGGAGCTGCTGTTAAGAAGTATGTTGTAGGCCAAGTTACTAGCGAGACAGGTCCGGCTGATGGATGGGGAGGAATGAATAACTGTAATTATATTATGCGCTATGCTGATCTTTTATTAATTCACGCTGAAGCAATTATGGCTGGAGCTGATGAAACTACTAATGCCGCAGCAAAAGATTCTTATAACAAAGTGAGATTTAGAGCGGGTCTTGGAACTTTAGGAGCTAATGTGCCCTTAACGAAAGCAGCTTTATTTCATGAGCGTAGAGTTGAATTTGCTTTTGAAGGAGAATTTTGGTTCGATTTAGGAAGATTGCCACGTCAGGAAGCAATTAATATCATTTCTCAGCAAGATAGAGGTTTTGATTCTCAAGGGGTAATGCATTATACGCCAACTCCAACAGACTTTATTTATCCAAAACCAGACATCGAAGTTAGAAAAAATCCAAAGTTGAAAGAGGCACCAGTTCCTTACACTTTCAAATAATTTTTTAAAAGTAAATCATTATGAAAAATATAAAAAATAAAATGGTATTGAAGTTATGTTTTTTGGCTTCGATTTCAATTTTGCTGTTGGCTTCTTGTTCAAATGATGATTCGGGAGGTTCTTCTGGAAAGCTTGAAGTAACAGGAATTAGTAAATCTGTTGTTGATGATCCTTTGGTTGAAGGAGATAGAGAAGTTGATGTTCCTACAGATATTATTAATGCAGGAAATTATTATATCATTAGAGGATCTGGTTTTTCGACATTAAAATCAATTTCGTTTAATGGATTAGAATCTTATTTTAACCCAACATTCGTAACAGATAATGCTATTGTGGTATTGGTCGATGCAAAAACACCATACTATAATGAAATGGATGAGATGAAAATCGTTACAGGCCAAGGAACTTTGAATTATAAAATAGCGATCAGGCCTCCAAATCCTAATATTACAGGATTTCCTGTCAATTCAAATCCAGGAGATGTTATTACTATTACAGGTGAGTATTTCTTGCGTCCTAAAGTGAATTTTGGAGATATTCAAGTAGAGCCAATTTCTTCTACATTAACAGAGATTGTGGTTAAAGTTCCTGAAGGAAGTTATCTAAAAACCTTGTCAGTAACTAATGTATCGGGAACAACAGTGGCTTCGCAAGTAATAGGTTCTGAAATTTATGATGACGCTTTCACTAATATTTGGGGCTGGCAATCTCTTTGGGATGGAACTAATGAATTTGATGCAGCTTACGCTAAAGATGTTCAGCAAGGAACTAAGTGTATTCAATGGAAAGCTGGAGAATGGGACGGATATGTTATTGGTATTAACAATTGGTCTTATCATGATACAGATAAATTCAAAGCGGTAAGATTTTGGGCTAAAGGTGAAAAAGCAGGAAAAGTGAAGTTTTTTGCCAATGGAGATGCTGAGAAGAATATTATAATAGTTGATGTCAGAACTTCTTGGACGTATATTGAGGTACCATATAGTTCACTGGGTAATCCAACTGAATTATCTCAAATTGGATATCAAGAATTTGGTGGCTTTGGCGGAAATGTGATCTATCTAGATGATATCGGATTGGTGCTAAAATAATTGTTAGGATTCAAAAAATAGATTTCAACAAAAGTGTATTCTATTGATCTGGAACCATAATTAAAAAAACTAAAAAAGAATTTATGAAACATATATATAATAAAGTAAAACATATTGCTCTAAGTGTCTTTTTGGTTGTTGCAGCTTCTTCCTGCGATAACGAAATTGAAGATATTGGAGGAGCACAGCAAAATTACAATACAGCATATGGCTTAATTAAAGCAAATAGTAATTTAACTACGTTTACAAAAGCAATAAAATTAGCTGGTTTAGAATCGACTTTAGATACAGCTGATAATTATACTTATTTTGTTCCAAACGATGCTACTTTCGATGCTTATTTGGTAGCCAACGGTTATGTTAATGATTTAGGATATCCAGATGTAAATTTAGTTCCTGTAGAAGATTTAAAACAACTTGTTTTAAGCCATGTTATTAAAGGTGTTAAAAAAAGAGTAGCTAAACTGGATGGCGTTGAAGCTGATTATTTGCAAACAGGTGATTATGCTACAATGGCAAATGCGTTGAATCCCGATCTATATCTGTTAAGTATTAATGTAACCAATAATGTTTTAAAGGTTAATGGATCTGATAAAGAAGCGCCAGGATTAGATTATTACGGAACAAACGGTTTCGTAAATGTTTTGAGTAACGTGATAGAATTGACTCCTCCGGCGCCATCAATTACAAGCTTATCGCAAGTATTGGCTTCTCCTGGAGATGTTATTACCATTACAGGTCAAAATTTTGTAAAAGTGAAAAGCGTAAAATTCGGATCTACTGCCGCTACATTTACTACAGTGTCTAAAACAGAAATAAAGGCAACTGTTCCAGCAGACTTTGATTCTTATGCTCTTATTGTGGTAGAGACTGACTTTGGAGTTTCTGCTCCGAGCGGTATTGGTCTTAAATACTTATTATACGAAGACTCATTGAAAGGATGGGGCTGGGGCTGGGGAGGCGACATCACCTGGGAAAGCACTGAAAAAGTGAGCAGAGGAACAAATGCAATCAAAAAAGTTGCCGAAGCTTGGAGCGGACTTTTCATGCACTCAGACTTGCTTCTAAAAGCTGCAGATTATCAATTCGTTAAAATGTCTATATTCCCAACAGAAAGTACTAAAATTATGGTTACCATAAATAGTGATACGGGTGATTCTGCTAAAGGTACTACAGTTACTTTAGTGCCAGGGCAATGGAATAATATTTCAATTCCTATTTCAGCTTTGCATCCTGAGCTTTTGACGGATGGAAATTTTGATAGTGTGTTTATTCAAGAATTTTCTGGAGGAACAATTACGCCAGCAAGTATACTTTATATTGATGATATAGGGTTTTTATAATAAGTATTGAGTTAGTTTGAAATGTTCCCTAGTTGAAAAATTAGGGAACATTTTTTTAATTTTTTTAAATAGAAAAAATGAAAAAAATAATTTTAGGATTTTGTCTGAGTATCTCGAGTCTTATTTTTAGCCAAGGAAATACGCATAAACAGCAAGGAGGAAAATTTGATGGACTTGCAATGACTCCGCCGATGGGTTGGAATTCGTGGAATACTTTTGCAACTAATATTGATGAAAAATTAGTAAAAGAAACTGCTGATATCATGGTTTCTTCAGGTTTAGCTGCAGCCGGATACAATTATATTGTCTTAGATGACGGATGGATGACACACGAACGCGATGCAAACGGTGATTTAGTCCCAGATCCAGTAAAGTTTCCAAACGGAATGAAAGCGCTTATCGATTATGTGCATTCTAAAGGTTTGAAATTCGGATTGTACAATTGCGCGGGAACTAAAACTTGTGCAGGTTACCCAGGAACTAGAGGATATGAATATCAAGATGCTAGATTTTATGCTAAACTAGGAATCGATTTTTTAAAATACGATTGGTGTAATACAGAAGGCATTACGGCAAAAGAAGCGTACACCACAATGAGTAATGCATTAAAAACCGCAGGAAGGCCAATTGTTTTTAGTCTTTGCGAATGGGGAGATAATCAGCCGTGGGAATGGGGAAAACCAATTGGAAATCTTTGGAGAATTTCTGGGGATATTTATCCTTGTTTCGATTGCGAATTCAAACATCCAGAAAATTGGTCGTCTTGGGGATTCATGAAAATTGCCGATATGCGAAAAGACATTCGTAAATATTCTGGCCCAGATCACTGGAATGATTTTGATATGATGGAAGTTGGAAACGAAATGAACGATACCGAAGATAAAACGCATTTTGCAATGTGGTGCATGCTTTCGTCTCCGTTATTTACAGGAAATGATTACCGTAAAATGTCAAAAGAAACTTTAGCCATTTTAACTAATAAAGAATTGCTTGCTGTAAATCAGGACAAACTTGGAATTCAAGGATTTAAATATGCTATTTTAGATGGAGTAGAAGTATGGGTAAAACCACTTTCTGATGGAGCGTGGGCAATCAGTTTTGTAAACAGAACCGAAGCTTCAAAAAAAGTAAATTTTGACTGGAAGAAAAACAATATAAAAGATACCGATTTTGGTTATGAAGCTGATTTTAGTAAAACGATCTTCAAAATCAAAGATCTTTGGAAAAATAAAGAAATCGGAAATACTAAAAAAGCCTTTTCAGCAGAAATAGCTTCTCATGACGTTATTACCTTAAAATTAATCCCTTAAATTGATATTATGAAATCAAAGGTTTGGTGTGCTGTTGTTTTTGTGCTTCTTGTAAATGTTTCAAAAGCACAATTTGTGAAAAAACATGGTCAGTTAAGTGTCCTTGGAACTCAGCTTGTAGATAAAGACAATAATCCAATAGTACTTCGCGGATTGAGCTTTGGCTGGCATAGCATGTGGCCGAGATTTTATAATGAAAAAGCAGTTAGCTGGTTAAAGAAAGACTTTAATTGCAATGTAGTTCGTGCCGCAATGGGAATCGAGCTTGGAGAATACTCTTATATAAAGGATCCGCAATTTTCAAAAGAGAAAATAGAAGCTGTAATACAGGGAGCTATAAAATCAGATATTTATGTGATTATAGATTGGCACAGTCATAATGTAAATCTGAAAGAAGCGAAGGAATTTTTTGCGGAGATATCTAAAAAGTACGCCAAATACCCTAATATAATATATGAGGTGTTTAACGAGCCAGATTATGAAACTTGGTGGGAAGTAAAAAACTATGCAGAAGAAGTGATAAAAGTTATTCGAGAAAATGATCCTAATAATATTATTTTGGTCGGCTGTCCGCATTGGGATCAGGATGTCGATCTTCCAGCCGAAGATCCAATAAGAGGTTATACTAATATAATGTATACCATGCATTTTTATGCGGCCACGCATGGAAAAGAATTAAGAGATAGGACCGATAGAGCCATTAAAGACGGATTACCTGTTTTTATTTCAGAATCAGCTGGAATGGAAGCTTCAGGTGACGGCCCTTTAAATTATAAAGCCTGGCAGGAATATGTGGATTGGATGGAAGCTCGAAAATTGAGCTGGATTACTTGGTCGGTTTCCGATAAAGACGAAACCTGTTCGATTCTGAAAAAATCAGCCAAATCAGAAGGGAAGTGGAAAGATGAGGACTTGAAAGAATCTGGAATTAAAGTCCGCGAATATTTAAGACAATATAATAAGGAAGAATAAATTATTTATACGTTAAAAAGAAAATAGAGCCTGCTTCATTTTGGAGCAGGCTCTGTTTTTTTGTGGTTGACAATTATTGAAAAAATAGAGTAAAGAAAGGCTTAGAACTTAAGCTTTGAGAATTGAATTTTTGTAAGAATAATTTCCTGATGGAATTTCATGTTTTAGTTCTCGATTTTAACAGTGTTATTTTGAGTTAAAATTTATTTTTTGAGTAGTACCCCTAAAATTTTAGGGGGGTATATATTTTTTAGTTGTAGTTATTGGTGATTTTTTGTAGTTTTTGTCTGCTTTAATTTTTAAATACCTCTAATTTTTTTTAAAATTTACTAAAAATGTGTTGTTGAATTTTCAAAAACAAATATCGATTAATATTAAATAGTGATTATTGGCGACTTAATTTTTGTAATCCGCAATTCTTCGCCTAAAACGTCAAAAAAGCACTTTTGGATTATTCTACTCATACAAAAGTTAATAAATTCGCTAATGAAAATGATGATGATTTGAAGGCGAATAAGAGGTTTTAGAAATGACTTATACTATTAAATAGATATATAAAAGATTAACTAACCAGAATCAATTAATAACTAAAAACCAATTTAAAACATGAAAAAAGCATTTCACATTTTAGCCGCGATGTTAACAAGTTCTTTTGCCTTTGCTCAAGAAGAAGAAGCTGCAACACCTCCTGCAACCACCTGGGGAGGATCTGCAGATGCGTACTATAAATATGATTTTTCAAAACAAATGAATGGATTGACGAGCTTTACCAACTCACAGAATTCATTCGAATTAGGAATGGCGTCGATCGAAGCAGGTCATACTTTTGGAAAAGCTTCTGTTTTTGTAGACTTAGGTTTCGGAAAAAGAGCAGCAGAGTTTTCATATAATGAAACGCCAGATAAAGATGCAAGTGCAAAATTTATGATTAAACAATTATTTTTCACATATAATTTAACTGATGAATTTAAAGTAGTAGCGGGTAGTTTCGGAACCCATATCGGTTATGAAGTGCTAGATGCAGTAGATAACAAAAACTATAGTATGTCTTATGCGTTTTCTTATGGACCGTTTTTTAATACAGGGGTAAAAGCACAATATACTTCTGGTAAATTTACGGCTATGGCAGGGATAACAAATCCGACAGATTTTAAATCGGCTATGGATGCAGGTTCTTACCAAAAAACATTCATCGGACAGTTAGGGTATATAGGAGATACAGGAAGTGCTTATTTAAATTTTACAACAGGAAGTAGCAATCCGATTCCAGGAAGTACAATTCCAGTTTCAGACGAAAATAAAACACAGTTTGATTTGGTAGCATCTAAAACGATTAGCGATTCATTTGCTTTAGGATTTAATGCAACGTATGCTAAAACGACAAACGATTTTGATAGTACTTTAGATGGAGAATGGTTTTCTTTGGTAGGATATGCTAATTACACTTTCAGTCCGTCACTGCTTTTAGCTTACAGAATGGAATATTTTGATGCTAAAGATGCGGCTCCAAGTTTAGGAACACTAACTGGATCAAACGTATTTGCTAATACTGTTTCTTTAAATTATAAAGTTGGAAAATTAACAATTATTCCTGAGCTAAGATACGATGCAGCTTCTGAAGATATATTCTTAGACAAAGATGCATTGCCAACAGGAGGAAGCTTCTACGCTTTAATTGCAACAACATACTCTTTCTAGAGATAAAGATTGATATTTTTTTTTTTTTTTGGAGCTGTCGAAACCTACTAATGTTTTGGCAGCTTTTTTATTTTGTTTCAGGTTTCAAGTTTCAAGTTGCACTTCAGGTTTGAATTGTTGAAATTGTTTTTTTGTAGAGGCGCATCGCAGCGTCTCCAATACTGCATAAAAAGGATTTTTATTAATTGATGAGGATTTATATGTGTTGTTTTTGTTTGTAGAGACGCACCGTAGTGGGTCTTTTTGCTAATAAGAATTTGAATGTATAAAATAAAAAAAGCGTTTCTAAATTAATAGAAACGCTTTTTTATTTTATAGTTGAGGTTTTATTGAACCTGTTTTTTATATATCGAATAAATAGCATCTATTGTTTTTCTATCTAAAACTGAAGTCGCATCAGTTTGAATATAATGCAATTTAAATGCTTGAATAGCTGAGGTTAAATTTTTGGTATTATAACCAATTATTCTTAGTGCAGGTTCAATTTTAAAATCAAACGGAGCGGGTTCTAAAACTTCGTCTGGCCAGATTCCAAATCCTTTTTCTGCTAAAATCTTCCAAGGAAATAAGGCGCTTGGGTCTTGTTTTCTTCCTGGAGCGATATCAGCATGACCTAAAAAGTTTTGTGTCGGTATGTTGTAATCTTTTTTCAATTTTGTCAAAAGAGCCACTAAACTGCTAATTTGTGCTTCAGTAAAAGGTTTAAATCCGTTATTGTCCAATTCAATCCCAATAGAACAAGAATTTAAATCGGTTACTTTTCCCCAAGTAGAATTTCCAGCATGCCATGCTCTTAGGTAATCATTAAGCATCTGTACAACTTTTCCGTTTTCAGAAATGACGTAGTGAGCGCTTACTTGAGTTTTAGTTTTTGTAAAAGTGTTAATCGTCTGTTGCAGAGAATCCTGCGCTGTATGATGAATAATTACAAAGCTAGGTTTTCTTAAATTAAAATTTACCGTACCAACCCATTCGGTATTTATTCCATTTACTAAATAAGTAGAGCCTGTTTTCGATAAAGTATCTTTTACGATTCCCAATTGCTGTGCATAAGAAGTGTCAATTGCTAAAGGTGGAACTGGAGGAATTGGTTTTGCTTCTTTGCTTGTAATTTGATTTTCTAAATTTTTCAGCTGCTGGTCGTAAGCTTTTTCAGTATTCTTGTACGGATTTGTCGAACAAGCACTGACTATAATTGCTAAAGTCAGATAACAAAAAAGTTTTTTTGTCATAATTCGTTTTTTTATAAGTTAATAACGATTATTCTGAAATTTTCGTATCTGGAGCGTCTTTTACTTCTTTGCTATCTTTAGAGTCTTTGTCTTTTTTCTTTTTAGATTTGGGCTTCTTAACCTCTTTTAAGGTATTCATAAAAGTTTTGTACTTTTCAACTTGATCAGGATTTAAGAAAGCGGTAATTTTTTTATCAGTGCTCTCTCTTAGAGCTTTAATCTGCTCAATTTTCTGATCCTGACTGCTGCTTTCGTTTTTTAACAAAATCCCTTGCTCTCTTACGCTGTCAGCCAAAACATTTGTAATTGCGATAGCTTGTAACTCGTCAAGATTTACCTGAGGTTTCATTTGTTCCACAATCATTCCAGCAGTTTCTTCAGGAGGAGTTTCTTTTGGTTTGCTTTGCGAACCTTGTTGTCCTGCGCCGGCCATCATGCTTCTGTCCATACCCATTCCGCCGCCTCTTCCGTAGCCACCGCCATATCCGTTATTGTAACCGCCATAACCGCCACCATATTGGGCTGATGCCAAATTGAAACAGCACAAAGTGAAAATCAAAAGAAAAAATATGTTCGTAGGTTTCATAATAGTTTATCTAAATTGATAATAGTTTACCGTAAATTTAAGCAGGTTCGCCGTATAAATCAAATTCTGTTGCTTCAATTATTTTTATATTAACAAATTCTCCGGTTTTAACATAATGCTTAGAAGCATCAATTAGAACTTCGTTGTCAACATCTGGGCTGTCAAATTCTGTACGTCCCACAAAATGAGCACCTTCTTTTCTGTCAATGATACATCTGAAAACTTTACCCACTTTTTCTTGGTTTAAGTCCCAAGAAATTTGAGATTGAAGCTCCATAATTTCATTTGCTCTTGCTTGTTTTACGTCATCTGGAACATTGTCTTCCAATAAATAAGCGTGAGTATTTTCTTCATGAGAATAAGCAAAACATCCCATTCTGTCAAATTTCATTTCTTGAACAAAATCTTTCAAAATTTCAAAATCTTCCTGAGTTTCACCTGGGTAACCCACAATTAAAGTAGTTCTAATGGCCATTCCTGGAACAGCAGCACGGAAATCTTTTAATAATTGAGTTGTTTTAGCCTGAGTTGTACCACGACGCATTGATTTCAAGATAGAATCTGAAATATGCTGTAATGGAATGTCAATATAATTACAGATTTTTGGCTCGCGTTTCATCAACTCCAAAACATCCATTGGGAAACCAGTTGGGTAAGCATAATGCAAACGAATCCATTCGATTCCTTCAACAGCAGCTAAAGCTTCTAGAAGTTCTGCAAGATTTCTTTTTTTATAAAGATCAAGTCCGTAATAGGTTAGATCTTGAGCAATTAAGATTAATTCTTTAACACCATTTTTAGCAAGGCCTTGAGCTTCTTTTACTAATTTTTCAATTGGCTGAGAAACGTGAGAACCTCTCATTAAAGGAATGGCACAAAAACTGCAAGGTCTGTCGCATCCTTCAGCAATTTTTAAATAAGCATAATTTTTAGGAGTTGTAGTTAAACGTTCTCCAAGTAATTCATGTTTATAATCGGCTCCAAGAGCTTTTAATAGTTGAGGTAATTCTGTAGTTCCAAAATACTGGTCAACGTTAGGGATTTCTTTTTCTAAATCTGGTCTGTAACGCTCAGACAAACATCCGGTTACAAAAACTTTGTCTACAAGTCCTCTGTCTTTTTTATCCGCATATTCCAAAATCATATTTACCGATTCTGCTTTTGCATTATCAATAAATCCGCAAGTGTTGATTACAATGATGTTTCCTTCTTTTTCTGCAGGAGCTTCATGTTCTACTTCTTTTCCATTCGCACGCAGTTGTCCCATAAGGACTTCACTGTCATAAACATTTTTTGAACACCCAAGAGTGATTACGTTAATTTTGTTCTTTTTTAAAGACTTGGTTCTCATACTTTTATAAATTGGAGTGCAAAATTACACTTTTTTTATTCAAACAGCACTAGTTTGCAGTTTGTTTTAGCTGTTTTTTATGAAGTTACCTGCGCTGACAGCCTGTTAATCTTGAATTGGGTTTAGAAAATTGCGTTTTTAAAGGATAAAAAAAATCCATCAAGTAAAACCTGACGGAAATTTTCAATCATCTATTTTGATTTTTAATTACAATTCAAATAGTAAAGTCATAGTGACATTGTTTAGCTTAGAAGTGATTTCAGCTCCATCGGTAAATCCTCTTGAGAAAAAGCCTTGATTTGATTTTCTTTCTAAATAAGAGTAAGCCAAATCTAATTTTGTAGCACCAAAACTATAACCTAAACCAGCAGAGTAACTGTTTAATTCGCCAACTGTGATTCCGTTTTTGTACGGACTTCCTTCGTAACGGTATCCACCTCTTAAACTTAATTGTTTGATTTTGTATTCACCACCAATTCGAAGCTCGCCTGTGCTAGTTAAAGTATTGCTGATGTCGCTGTTTATTTCTCTAAAACCAGCGTCGTTTGTAGATTTGAATTTACTGTTTCCGTAGTTTCTGATGCCATAATCAATGCTTAATAAACCTGATTTTCCAAATACGTATGCAGCGCTAAAAGTCCATTTGTCTGGAGTTTGTAAAGTGTAAGATTCGTAAACATTTATAACATTAGGATTTACATTAGCGTTTAATGCAGGTCCTCCGTCAGCTTGCCTAGTTGTGTATATACTTTGAGAAGTTTCGTCGTACAGCTCGTACCAAGTGTTTGATTCGTAAGCAACACCAAGTCTAAAATTGTCGGTTACTTTTCCTATTGCTCCAAGCTGGAAAGAAAAACCATTTCCATAAGTATAAAGTTCATTGTTGAAACGTAAGTTTGAAATCGTTTCATATGGCTGTAATGGATTGTCATTGTCTTCGTAGAAGCTTGTTGTTCTTCTGTAGTCTGTCACGTGAACGTTTAAATTGGCTCCAAAGTACAATTTGTCTTTATATGAAGTTGCGATATTGAAACCTAATTTGCTATTGTAGCCTCTAGTGTAAACTTCGTTTTCTTGATAGTAATTTCCGCCAGCAGGAACATTACTTATATATTCTGTATTGTTTGGGTCAAGAGCAGCTGGGTCAATTACATGTCCCCAATATCCCATGTAGGCTTGCTGTTCTCTATAATTTAAATCTCTATAATCTAAGCCGTCAATATCTTGTAAGCGGATCCCATTTGCATAATCTAAAAAGTAGCCATCTACAGAATTAGTAGGATTTGTTCCAGCTGAAAAAACTTGATTGTCAAAATTATTAGTGTTTTCGTAAGTTGCACCAATTGCGATTTTATTCCAGCCGTTGTTTGGGTTATTGTCTTTAAATACAAATACACCACCAGCTTGATTTAAAATAAAAGAGTTTTCTTTATCAGAAGTTTGAGTGCCAAAGTAATTAGAGTTATTTTTCACATTCTGATTACTAAAAGTTACTCCAACTTGGTTGCTGTTGAAAATGGCAGATCCAGCAGGGTTAACACTCAAGGCAGATATATCTCCTCCAACAGCTCCAAAGGCACCGCTCATTGCTCTATAACGTGCAGTTCCGGTAAGATTTTCTTGTGAATAACGCAAAGCATCTGAAACTTCTTGTGAATATGACGCGCTGACAGTTAGTCCTGTTATAAATAGGAAAAGTATTTTTTTCATTTTGATAAGTTTAAATTAGAATTTTAGTGGGCTGAAAAAATTATCTTCTTCCTCCACCGCCACCGCCAGATCTCATTCCGCCGCCACCGCCGCCAGATGATCTCATACTTCCGCCTCCGCCACTGCTGTTCATTGAACGAGAAGGGCTGCTGGGAGTGTAGCTTCTTGACGAACCGCTATTGCTGCTTGGTGTGTAGCTTCTGTTTGTTGTTGTGTTTCCGCTATTGTTGTATGACCTTCTGTTGCTATAGGTACCGTTGCTATAGTTAGAGTTTGAATTGCTTCTGTTGGTAAAAGTAGGACTTGTTGTTCTGCCGTTTACATTAGAGCTTCTTCTGAAATCTGTATAACCGTTAGATGATCTATTTGTGGTGTAATTTCTGTTAGTTGTATAGCTTCCTCTGTTTGTGGTGTAATTTCCTCTATTGGTAGTGTAGTTTCTATTAGTTGTATAATTTCTGTTGGTCGCATAGCCTCTGCCAGAAGAGTAATTTCTGTTGTAAGCGTAGTTGCGGTCTCCGTAATAACCTGCAGAGCCTCTTCTTCCGTAAGAATAGCTGTAGTTGTTGTAGCCGTAGTAGCCACCTCCCCAATATCCTGGATAGCCCCAGCCTGGTCCCCAATATCCTGGGTATCCCCAGCTGTAATATGGGTATCCCCATCCCCAGTAACCTCCGTAACCCCATCCGTAATATGGATAACCCATTCCGAATCCGAATGACCAAGATGGAGTAGAGTAAAGGTTTACCGAAACTTCAGAACTGCTGCTTCCCCATGCAGGATAACCTACAGAGGCAGTTTGCGTGCTGTCGTTTTCAGAATAATTAGTGTAGTTATCAACGTCAGTAAATATTTCAGTCGGCTGATCATCGTCTTGAAGCGATCTGAAATATTCTTTGTATTGGTTGTTTGTTCCGGTTTGTACATATTTTACTGATGTACCACCACCATAAACGCCATCATTATCATAATAAGATGAATTTTGGTAAGAACCACATGATGTAAGCAATAAACTCAGTAATCCAATTAAGTAAAAATGATTAGAGTTTTGGCGGAGTGAAAGGTAAGTTTTCATATCTGTGGTGTTTTTTATTGTTGCACATTACAAAATTAGTTAGTTTTGTCAAACTATTTAGTTAAAATTGTATAAAACAAAATTTGTGCCAAAATATATAATATGAGTAAGAACCTCACTACAAGATCAGAAGATTATTCGAAATGGTATAACGAACTGGTTGTTAAGGCAGATCTAGCTGAAAATTCAGGAGTTAGAGGCTGTATGGTAATAAAACCATACGGATATGCTATTTGGGAAAAAATGCAAGCTGAGTTAGATCGTATGTTCAAAGAAACTGGACATCAAAATGCTTATTTTCCTTTGTTTGTACCGAAAAGCATGTTTGAGGCGGAGGAGAAGAATGCTGAGGGATTTGCAAAAGAATGTGCGGTAGTAACGCATTACAGATTAAAAAATGATGAGGAGAGACCAGGGAAATTAATGGTTGATCCAAATGCAAGATTAGAGGAGGAGCTTATCGTTCGTCCAACAAGTGAAGCAATTATCTGGTCTACATATAAAGGATGGGTGCAATCGTATAGAGATTTACCTTTGTTGATTAATCAATGGGCAAATGTGGTTCGTTGGGAAATGCGTACGCGTTTGTTCTTGAGAACTGCTGAGTTTTTATGGCAGGAAGGACATACGGCTCACGCAACAAAAGATGAGGCAATTGAAGAGTCAGAAAAAATGATGAACGTTTATGCTGATTTTGCTGAAAACTTTATGGCAATTCCAGTAGTAAAAGGTTTTAAAACTGAGACAGAACGTTTTGCTGGAGCTGATGAAACCTATTGCATCGAAGCATTGATGCAAGACGGAAAGGCGTTGCAAGCTGGTACGTCTCACTTTTTAGGGCAAAATTTTGCAAAGGCATTTGACGTTAAGTTTGCTAATGCTGAAGGAAAACAAGAACATGTTTGGGGAACTTCTTGGGGAGTATCTACTCGTTTAATGGGTGCACTTATCATGACGCATTCTGATGATCAAGGATTGGTATTGCCTCCAAATTTGGCTCCAATTCAAGTAGTAATTGTTCCTATATATAAGACTGATGAACAATTGGCTCAGATTTCAGAAGCAGTTAAAGATTTAACGGCTAAATTGAGAAAATTAAAAATCACAGTTAAATTTGATGATAGAACAACTCAAAAGCCAGGTTTTAAATTTGCAGAATGGGAATTGAAAGGTGTGCCTGTTCGAATTGCTGTTGGTCCAAAAGATTTAGAAAACGGAACTTTTGAGGTGGCAAGAAGAGATAATTTGACAAAAGAAGTGGTTGCTGGCGAAAAAATCGTTGAACACGTAAATGATCTTTTAGAGCAGATTCAAACTGATTTATTTGCAAAAGCATTAGATTATCGCAATACTCATATTACGGAAGTAAATAGTTTTGAGGAATTTAAAGAAGTTTTAGAAGGAAAAGGAGGCTTTTTGTCTGCTCACTGGGACGGAACTGCTGAGACAGAAGAAAAGATAAAAGAGTTGACAAAAGCGACTATTCGTTGCATTCCTTTGGATGCTGTTGAAGAGGCGGGAACCTGTGTGTTTACTGGGAAACCTTCTTCTAAAAGAGTGTTTTTTGCTAAGGCATATTAAAAAAAAAATATTTTTTTTTGTATCAACTATTGTGCAACTAAAAAATAGATGTATCTTTGCATCCGCATTAGAGAAATACACGGTCCGTTCGTCTATCGGTTAGGACGCCAGGTTTTCATCCTGGTAAGGGGGGTTCGATTCCCCCACGGACTACTTTTTTTTCTGCAATTTTTAAGTTCTTTAACTTGATATAATGGTCCGTTCGTCTATCGGTTAGGACGCCAGGTTTTCATCCTGGTAAGGGGGGTTCGATTCCCCCACGGACTACAACTTCAATTTTGTTTAAATTGAAGGTAACTTAGAAGAAACGGTCTGTTCGTCTAGGGGTTAGGACTCCAGGCTTTCGTCCTGGTAACAGGGGTTCGATTCCCTTACAGACTACAAAATTAGTTGTAAATAAGTTTTGTAAAATAAAGATTGGTGTCTCGGTTTTTATTTTATTAGTTAAAACCAAAGTGATTGTTTTTATAATTGTGGGAGGTTTTTCTTTTTTAACTAGTATTTATAATAATTATTACATCTAAAATTAAAAGAAAATGGCAAATCATAAGTCAGCATTAAAAAGAATCAGAAGTAACGAAAAAAGAAGAGTTCTTAACAGATATCAGCACAAAACTACTCGTAACGCTATCAAAGCTTTAAGATTAGCTACTGATAAATCTGATGCTACTGCAAAATTATCAACTGTAATCTCTATGATTGATAAATTAGCGAAAAAGAACATCATTCATGACAATAAAGCTTCTAACTTGAAGTCTAAGTTAACTAAACATGTTGCTAAATTGTAATTAATACAATTTTTAGATATACAAAAGTCCTCTTTTTAGAGGACTTTTTTTGTTATAGGTGGAAATGAAATTCCAAAAAACAAAATCCAAATTCCAATTTTTGTAAAGTTGGAATTTGGATTTTTTTTATTTGAGAATTTAAAAATTTTTGGAATTTGGAATTTTTTATTTGAGATTTATAGATCTATTTTCTTTTTAAGGTATTCCAGCATTGGCAGTGTAATAGGTTTTGAAAGGAAATCTATTATAATAGGATATTTTTTTGCTTTAGCAAGATCTTCAGGGTCAATAGTTGAAGATAGTACGATTACAGGAACAGTATTAAATTCTTTGTAATCTGGAGAGGTAAAATGATCTAAAAACTCCCATCCGCCCATAATGGGCATGTTTAAATCTAAAAAAATTAATTCGGGTCTTTTTTTTGCTTTATCGTTGGTGTACTTTAATACATTGAAATGATGAAGAGCTTCTTCGCCGTTTTGAGCTGTAATAACTTCATGAGAAAATGAAGATTTTGAAATTACTTTTTTGCATAACATCAATGTGATAGGGTCATCATCAATGCATAAAATCTGCTCAAGCATAATAATTAATTTTTAAATGTTATGGTAAATGTAGTTCCTTTATTAACCTCGCTATCGATAGAAATTGTGCCGCCCATCGTTTCTACTTGGGATTTTACCAGATATAATCCTAATCCTTTGCTGTCAGGGTAATTGTGGAATCTTTGATAAAGTCCGAATACTTTATCGCGATTTCTTTCCAAGTCAATTCCGATTCCGTTGTCCTTAAAGGTTAAAATTGTTTTTTGTTCTATTTGCTCGGCTGTTATAGATATTTTTAGTTTTCTGTTTTCTGATTTGTATTTTATAGAATTGGTAAGCAGATTTAATAATATACTTTCAATATAAGCTTTGTTGGTAATAAGTTCTGGGACTTTATCAAATTTAAGCTTAATTATTGGTTTGTGTAATTCAATTTGAAAGGAAAGTTGGCTAAAAACATTTTCAAAAACTTCTTTTAAAGATACTTCTTCTTTTTGCATGGAAGGATTGTCTTTAATAATAATAACTTTTACTAAATCGTTGATGGTTTCATTTAGTAAGTGAGTCGATTTTGTAAATCCGGCTAAAATTTCTTGAAGTTCTTCATTTTCTATCGGAATGTCTTCTATCAAATTTAGCAAACCAATTAAATTAGAAAGCGGCGCTCTAAGATTGTGGGAGGTGATGTAAGAGAATTGCTTTAAGTCTTTGTTGTTTTGTGTTAGTTCTCGAATAAGATGTTCTTTTTCTGTTTCGAGTTTTTTCTCATCTGTAATATCTCGCTGTATAGAGATCCAGTGCGAAATTACTCCTTCATTATTAAAAATCGGAATCATAGAAAAACGTACCCAATATTCTTCTTTATTTTTGGTATAGGTGATGGTTTCTATGAGACATTCTTCCTCATTTTTTATGGCTCTTAAAAGTTTTTTTAATTCATCAGAATCAGATTTTGGCCCTTTAAAAATGTTTGGAGATTTTCCAATAATTTCATTGGATTGATAACCTGACATTTGAGAAAATGCAGGGTTCACGTATACTATTTTTGGTATTCTTCGTTCTGACGAATTGGCTTCAGTAATTAAAATAGAATCTTTAGATTGAGTAATTACTGTTTCTAAAAGTTTTAATCGCTGTTCTTCTTCTTTTTGTTTGGTAATATCCTGAATTGCACCAATCATTCTGATGGCTCTTCCGTTTTCATCTTTTAATAAAAAACCTCGGTCCAAAACATATTTATACGAACCATCTGCACATCTAAAACGGTACTGATCTTGCCATTTTTCGGTTTTTTGTTCTATAAAAGAGTATAATTTTATGGACATTCGGATGCTGTCTTCTGGATGGATTTTGTCAAACCACCATTTAGAAGTTTTGCCTACTTCTTTTGGGTCATAACCAAAAACACCTTCAATTCCTTTGTTCCAATTAATGCTGTCCTCTTGAATTTTCCAGTCCCAAATGGTATCGCTTGTTGCTTTTGCTACAATGTCATACTTCTCATTTGACTCTTCTATTTCTTCGTTGGTTTTGTTTAACTTTTCAAAGATGGTGATGTTTCTTTTTTCGTTTTTTGAAAGAATAAAACTGAAAACTAGGCCAGTAATTAAAATAAAAGCAATGTCTTTTAATAAAGAAAGAAAAAGATATTCTGAAGAAGAAAAGTAGGTTATGAGTAATTTATGACATATCACTGCCATAATTATCGAGATGATTATATAAATAAGAGTAATTTGGAGAGTTTTACTTTTCATCACCTCAAATATAGTTAATTTAACTATAACTAAACGTATGTTAATGCCATTTTGAAACCGATATTTTGATGTTTTATATTAACTAATTGATTGTATATACGCAAACTATGTTAGAAACGTTTTTTTTTAGAAAATAAAGTGTACCTTTGCGCCCATTAAAAATCACAGATGGAATCTATTAGAAACATTGCAATTATTGCCCACGTCGATCACGGTAAAACCACTTTGGTTGATAAAATTATGTATCACTGTCAGTTATTTCGTGAAAACGAAAACACAGGTGATTTAATCTTAGATAATAACGATTTAGAGCGTGAGAGAGGTATTACTATTACTTCTAAAAACGTTTCTGTTCAATATAAAGGAACAAAAATCAATATTATTGACACTCCTGGCCACGCCGATTTTGGAGGTGAAGTAGAACGTGTGTTGAACATGGCCGATGGTGTATGTTTGTTAGTGGATGCTTTTGAAGGTCCAATGCCACAGACTCGTTTCGTTTTACAAAAAGCTATTGACTTAGGTTTGAAGCCTTGCGTAGTAATCAATAAAGTAGACAAAGAAAACTGTACTCCTGAAGAAGTTCACGAAAAAGTTTTTGACTTAATGTTTGAATTAGGTGCTACTGAAGAGCAGTTGGATTTCCCAGCGGTTTATGGTTCTGCAAAAAACAACTGGATGTCTGATGATTGGAAAAACCAAACAGAAAACATTGAGCCATTATTAGACATGGTTATTGCTAATGTGCCAGCTCCAAAAGTTTCTGAAGGTACTCCACAAATGTTGATTACTTCTTTAGATTTCTCTTCTTTTACAGGTCGTATCGCTATCGGACGTCTTGAAAGAGGTACTTTAAAAGAAGGAATGCCAATTTCTTTGGTAAAAAGAGATGGTAAAGTAATCAAATCTAGAATTAAAGAATTACACACTTTTGAAGGTCTTGGCCGTAGAAAAGTGGAAGAAGTCGTTGCTGGAGATATTTGTGCTGTTGTAGGTATTGAAGGTTTTGAAATTGGTGATACTATCGCTGACTTCGAAAATCCTGAAGCTTTACAAACAATTGCTATCGACGAGCCAACAATGAGTATGTTGTTTACAATTAACGATTCTCCATTCTTTGGTAAAGAAGGTAAATTTGTTACTTCTCGTCACATCCGTGAAAGATTGACAAAAGAGTTGGAGAAAAACTTAGCAATGAAAGTTGGTGAAACTGATTCTGCTGATAAATTCATGGTATTTGGTCGTGGTGTACTTCACTTATCTGTTCTTATTGAAACTATGAGAAGAGAAGGTTATGAGCTTCAAATTGGTCAGCCACAAGTTATCATCAAAGAAATTGATGGTGTTAAATGTGAGCCAATTGAGGAATTAACTATCGACTTACCAGAAAATCTTTCAGGTAGAGCGGTTGAATTCGTAACAATCCGTAAAGGAGAAATGCTTTCTATGGAAGGTAAAGGTGAGCGTATGATCATTAAATTCAACATTCCATCTCGTGGAATTATTGGTTTAAGAAATCAATTGCTTACTGCTACTGCTGGTGAGGCTATCATGGCGCACCGTTTCATTGGATATGAGCCATACAAAGGAGAAATTCCTGGACGTAACAACGGTTCATTAATCTCTATGGAAAACGGAAAAGCAATTCCTTACTCTATCGATAAATTACAAGATCGTGGTAAATTCTTCGTTGATCCTAACGAGGATATCTACGAAGGACAAGTTATTGGAGAAAATACTCGTAGCGACGATATGACAGTTAACGTTACTAAAACGAAAAAACTTTCTAACGTACGTTCTTCTGGAGCTGATGACAAAGCTAGAATTATTCCTGCTATCAAATTCTCATTAGAAGAAGCTTTAGAGTACATTCAAAAAGATGAATACGTTGAAGTTACTCCAAAATCTTTACGTTTAAGAAAAATTTACTTAAGTGAAACAGATAGAAAAAGATACAAAATCTAATTCGGTTTAACTTTCAAAATAAAAATCCCAAATTCCATCAAGGAGTTTGGGATTCTTTTTTTTAGATATATTTTAGTTTAATGTTTCAGATTTTATGTTTCAAGTTCAACTTGGAATTTGGAATTTCAAGAGTTTCAAATTTTAAATTTAAAATTTGAGATTCAGGATTTGGAATTTGGAATTTTGAGAATTTGGAATTTCCTAAAAACTTATCTTTTCAAACTAAAGTGCCCTTTTACATTTTTTCCGTTAGCAAAAAGCAGCGTAAACCAATAATCGTCTGAAGGCATTTCTCTACCGTTGAAAAGTCCATTCCAGCCTGCGCCAGTTTGAGTCATTTGTTTTAATAATTTTCCATAACGATCAAAAATAGAAATAGTGTAATTCGGCATTTGATCTAGGTCTTTAATTACCCATAAATCATTGATTCCATCTCCATTTGGAGTAAAGAAACGCGGATAATCTAAGACATATATTAAAAATGTATTAGACGGACCACAGCCGTTTTTGTCTCGGGCAATTGCATTATAAACTCCTGAAACAACTTGAGTAAAAGTCGGACTGTCTTGATAAACGATTCCGTCAAGAGAAAATTCATAATTTCCAACACCAGTATATTTAATTTGTACGGTATTGTCGGTTCCAGAAAAATCTTTTACATCTGCTCCAGTAATTGTAGCAGGTTCAGATAAAATGATTTTGAAATTTTTAGTTTTCTTACAGCCATTTTCATCTGTTACAGTTACAGAATAATCTCCCGCGCTATTAATGAATGCTGTATTTGTAGTGCTGTCATTATTAGTCCAAGTATAACTGCTAAAACCTGTAGCGACTGTTAAAGTCATTTCATCGCCTTTGCATAAATAACGTGTTTCCTCTTCAAAATTAGGCGGATCAAAAGTGTGCACAATTAATTCTACAGGAGCTATATCATAACAATCTGAACCATTTGCAGCTCGTGCGTAAATGGTCTGGCTATTTGGAGTTGTATTTTTAAAAATATTGTCTAACTTATTTGTTTCTGTAATAGCATCTGAAGCAGTTAAGAAATAATCGATTACTAATCCTGGAGGCAAACCAGATAAAATTTGTGGTGTTACTTGATCTTGTAAATTAAATTGATATAAACCGTCTTGTATTGCATCTCCATCACAGGTTTCTACTGCAGGTTGATTTGGAATAACAGTATTAGAAACATTTAGCGTAATTTCTGCTGTTGTTCCGCAGCCAAAAGTATTTTCAAGCTGTGCGTAAACAATTTGATTTGGAATTTTGTTGGTATAACGCTGCGGATTTGAGATCGGATTTGTTTTAGCTTGCGCGTCTGCCAAAGTTTCATAATACCCTTGATTGGTGATCTGAGGGTTATTGTTTTTTACAATGTTAGCTACTTTAGTCAGATCAAAAATCGTAAATCCATCACTATCGTCATCACATTGCAGTAAAGAAGTATTGGTTTTAGCAATTTCAGAAGTAAATTCGACAGTAATTTCTCCAACCGAAATACAGGTTGTGGTGTTTAGGTTCGCTTCAACTTTATAGGTTCCTGTTGAAGGTACAGCATAAGTAGAAGATGTTGCGCCTAGAATTTGAATGTAATTATTAGACGCATCTTTTTTAAACCATTTAAACGTATAATCTGTTGCGCTTAAATTGGTATTTAAAACAAAATTTTCGCCAAAACAAACTGGATTATTATTAGCAACTGTTCGGTCTTCTCCAAAATTTATTTTAGTTACAAAACTGCCCGCTTCAATAAAAACCGCCGAATTGTAGTGTCTTGTAGCATCATCAGCAACGACAAGTTTTAAATGGTATTTTTTATTTTGTATTACCTCTGTAGAAGCATTCATTACTATAGTTTGCCCCGCATAGTTCACAGGGCTTGCTACAGTATTATAGCCATTAAAGTAATTTTCGTTTACGGCTTCACATCCAGGTATTGGTCCAGTAATTCCATTAATTGTATTAATTTTAGGATGGACTGTTGTGGCTGAAACGGCTGTGGTAGTGTTGGGCAAAACCGCAAGATTTTTATAATTATCGCTGGTTCCAGCTTCTTTAATTAAGAATGCAAACCCATCAGAATATATACACGGAAAATTATTTTGATATTCATTCGAAGCAAAAATATAATTAAAGCTAATAGAATTGGTCAATGCTATAAAATCAAACTCTAAAACTGTTGCTTGCGTACTGTTGTTAATTCCTAAGGCAGTATTAAGATCGGGATCGCCATTCCAATTTTGAACTTGGGTTCCTTTAGAATCTTGTTGAATGTAAGGTCCTTGAGCTTTTACACTAGGCGAAGTGCTTAAAACGATTCCGCTAGCAAAAGGAAAGTTTGGACCAGCAGTGAAAGAACCGTAACTCTGCTCATTTGGAGTAGGGTTGCCGGTTGCATTTACACTCTCGGTATCAATACAAGAACTATTTATTAAAACATTTTGAATTAAATCTACAGGTGTTGCTGTTGGATTAACAGAAATATTCTGCGCACTGATTTTATGACAAAAACAGCACAAAATGAAAAATAGAAAAATTCTTAGGTGACTCATAGTAACAAATATACTACAAATCTCTATTTTTTAATAATTTGTAAGAAAAATAAACAAACACAAAAGTCCAAGCTAAAACAATTAAAACAGCAGAATAGTCGACACTAAAATCGCCTTCTGTGTTAATTCCGATTTGAGTTCCAATATTTTTAACTACAGAAAGCCTCGGACCTGGATTAACAATCAGATTTGACATTGATTCTAAAGGGAAAAATTGTGTGATTATTTTGTCAGTATCACTATTTGGGAAAATTTTAAAGGCTAAAGTTCCTCTCGCAATTGCTTCAACGATACTCCAAACTAAAAGAAAACCAAGTGCAAAAGCAGAACGTTTTACTAAGATTCCTAAAAATAGACAGAAAGAAAAGAATCCAGTTAGTTTAACAAAGAAGGCTAAAAGATAATCTAAGTCAGTAAAAATGATTCCAAATTCGGTATAAGAAGAAAAGGATAATCCTAAAAGCAAACTCATGATAAAAACGAAAACAGTAGATCCAAAAGCAAATAAGACTACAGTTAAGAATTTAGATAAAATAAATTCTTTTTTGCTTAGACCATCAATTAAATTCTGTTTTAAAGTTCCGTAGCTATATTCATTCGCCATCATCGAAACGATTACAATCGCTAGAAAAAATTTTAACCAAGCCGCTACATACGTATTAAAATGCCAGATAAATGGAAAATTAAAGATTCCCATTTCGGCCAAATGAAATTTAAAAACTCCGATATCAAATTTTATCGCGGCAATAAGAGCGATAAAAGAAAGTAAAACAAAATAAGTTAAGGTTAATACACGACTGGCTTTGTTCATCCAGATTTTTTGCAATTCTATAGAGAGAAGTCTTTTCATGGTTTAGTTTTTTTGAGCGATTGCGTTTTTGGTTAATTCTAAAAATTGAGCTTCTAAACTGTTTTTGCGTTTTACTAAATGGCTTAAAACAATATTTTTAGAAAATAAAAACTGATTTAAATCTGAAGCAGATAAATCAGAATTTATGTAAACTAAAACTTTCCCTTCTTCTTCAGCAATTCTATCAACAGCGGGATGTTCTAGCAAAATGGTTTTTAAAATCGAATTGTCATCTGCTTGTAATTCAAAGAATCCTTCGTTAGAAGACATTCCGTCAACTGGACCAGAATACAAAACTTCGCCTTTTCTTAAAACAATTACCTGCGAGCAAACTTTTTCTACTTCGTCCAATAAATGAGAAGCCAGTAAGATAGTCGTTCCCTGCGATGCAATTTTTTTAATAATATCTCGAATCTGATGAATTCCCTGCGGATCTAATCCGTTGGTTGGCTCATCTAAAATTAAAATTTCTGGATCGTTTAAAAGTGCTGATGCAATAGCCAAACGCTGTTTCATTCCTAAAGAAAAAGTGCTGAATTTGCTATCTTTTCTTTCGCTCAAACCAACCAATTCCAGTTTTTCGTTAACCTTAGAATAATTGATATTTTTGATTTTGCAAACCAATTTCAGGTTTTGCTCAGCCGTCATGTACGGATAAAAATTTGGTCTTTCTATAATCGCACCAACTTTTTTCAAAGCTTCGTGCGTTTCTATAGTGCCATCAAACCAGCGATAATTGCCAGAAGATTTATTAACAACGCTTAATACAATTCCTAATGTAGTCGATTTCCCGCTGCCGTTTGGCCCTAGAATGCCATAAACACGACCTTTTTGTATTTGAAAAGATACATTTTTCAAGGCCTGGATTCGGCCGTATCTTTTGCTTAAATTCTCAATGGTTAATATGGTTTCCAAATTTTTCTGGTTTTAGTTTTTAGTATGACGAGCCAATTTGATTTTTGTTACTTTAAATTCTAACATTAAATCGTATTGATGTAAATTTGTAATAAAGATATTCAAAATGAGCGAGCCTTTAATGGTATTAAAAAAACCGTCTTACCCTTTAACACAGCCACTTTTAAGTTACTTAGAGCGATACGAACGTATTTCTAAAGTTTCTGTGTTTTATGATGACTTGCTTCGTTTTACGGGTTCTATAAACGTTTACGATAAACATGATACCGATACGCTTTGGATTCGAGTGTATTACGGCGAATTTGAACGCAATGAAATTGATTTAAATTTAAAGAAAATCTATTCGCTTCTGCATTCTGATGGTAATAGTGAGATTATTCAGTTCTTGAATGTCGATGCGATTGATTACTGTACTTTCGGAAATTCGAAGCCTTTTAGAATTAAAGTTCGAAATATTCTCAATGACAATTACGTCCATTTTTATATTAAAAAAGCAGATGCTTCACGTATTTACGGATTGGAGTTGGAAGATATTCTTTCGCCAGATAAAATCAATTTTCTGGTTTATAAAGATACTTTGATCGAAGAGCATATTATCGGAATTCCAGGTGATGTTTTTATGGATACGCTGCTGGATAAATGCAGCGAGATGGAAAAAGCGCAGATTGCAAAAGAGTTTGTGAAATTTAACGAACGTTGTATGATTCGTCTTTTGGGAGACATGCGCGCTTACAATTATGTAATTGTTCCAATTCACGATTTTGACCAAGTAGTTTATAAAATTCGTCCAATCGATTTTGACCAGCAATGTTACGAAGGGAATTTTAAAGTGTATCGTCCGCAGTTTTTCAAGGAAAATTTCCCGATGATTCAATTAATTAAAGAAAAATTAGAAGAACGTTCGATTATTCAATATAAAGACGAAGAAAGAGCGATTTTGGCAAAACGTATTCATTCAGCCGAAACGAGAATTAAAAAACTATTAAATATCATGTGTCACGATACCATTTCGACACACGAACATTTGATGCAATTAAAAATGGAATTGTATCGTTATACGAACGACATGAAATTTAAAAACGCAAAATCGATGGGACACGTCATGCATGCCGCATTTGAATTTATCATTCGCAATTTTAAAAACACTAACTTGGTTTAAAAACAAAATAATATATGAAAAAGTCTTTTTTAGTTATCTGTTCAATTGTTTTATTAGCTTGTCAGAAGCAGTCTGGTTCTGATTTGAAAGAACTGTATTCGCTTCCGAAAAAATTAAAGGAAGTTTCGGGAATTACTTATTTTCCTGAAACGAAAACTCTTTATACTCTAGAAGACAGCGGAAATAAAAATGCCATTTACGCAATTGATTCTGAAGGGAAATTAAGTAAAACGATTACGATTTCTAATGCTACAAATGTTGATTGGGAAGATATTACAAAAGATAAATCTGGAAATATCTACATTGGTGATTTTGGAAATAATGATAACGAAAGAAAAGATTTATGCATTTATAAAGTAGCAAAAAATCAATTGAATAATGATTTGGCCAAAGCCGAATATAAAATCTCATTTTCGTATCCAGAACAAAAAGAATTTCCTCCAAAGAAAAAAGAAATGTTTTACGATGTAGAAGGTTTTTTTGAACTGAATGGCTATTTCTATCTTTTCACCAAAAATAGAAGCAAAGGTTTTGACGGAACTGCTTTTATCTACAAAATCAAAAATGCTGCAGGAACGCAGAAAGCAGTAAAAATTGGAGAATTTAAAACTTGCAGCAATTACAATCATTGTGTTCTAACAAGCGCAACAATTAGCCCAGACGGAAAAAAAGTAGCGTTATTGAGTCACGATAAAGTTGTTTTATTTAAAGATTTCAAAGGAGATTTATTCCATAAAGGAAAACAAACAGAATTGAATCTAAACCACTTCTCACAAAAAGAAGCCATGGTTTTTAAAGACAATAACACTTTACTTATCGCCGACGAAAAAACAAATAAAGTAGGAGGAAAGGTGTATGAGTTTTCGCTAAGCCACTAAGGTTCTGAGATGCTAAGTTTCTAAGAAAAAGTTAGCCACGAATTCACTAATTTTTTTTATGATAATTCGTGAATTCGTAGCTAAAAACTTTACGCCTTTGTGTCTTTGCAGCTAAATATTAGAAGCAAAAAAGTTAGCCACGAATTACACGAATTTCCACTAATTTCCACTAATTTTTATTCGATATGATAAAAAATATAATTCGTGAAAATTTGTGCAATTTGTGGCAAAAAAACTTTGTGTCTTCGTGCCTTTGTGGCAAAACCATAGAGGCAAAAAAAGTTAGCCACGAATTCACGAATCTAAATAAAATTATTCGTGAATTCGTGGCTAAAAAAAACTTTGCGACTTTGTGTCTTTGCGGCAAAACCTTAGAAACTGTAAGCCGCTCCAAAAATCACCCTTCCGATTTCGTCAGGAGATTTAAAGTAAGAGATTCTTGCTGTAATAACATTTATAGCGTTCAGCCAAAGTCCGCCGCCGTAATCTTGATGCCATTTCTTAGAATTTTCGCCATCAAGCCAAACCCTTCCGTAATCGAAACCACCTAAAATTCCGTATGTCATTGGCACAATCGTGCGCTGGATTTTTCCAATGCTTAAACGTAAATCTGAACTCTGAGAGAAATAAGAACTTCCTAAAAAACGCTCATTTCTAAATCCGCGTAAATCCGTATCGCCTCCTAACGAAGCACCTTGATAAAATTCGTAATTGTTATTTAAAATGGCTTTTCCTTTTAAATAAGTAGCCAAAATAAGTTTTCCGTTATGATCAATTTTATGCGTAAAACCTAAAATACTTTCCAACGTTGGGAAATTCTTTTTGGTTTCATCCAAATTTGTCGTCCAAGTTCCAGCAATCATAAAATGCATTCCCAATGTAGGTTTTGCTGCAAAATCAGAATTTTTAAATACATATTTAACTTTTAAGCTTCCAAAATTCTGACTGTTAAATACATCTGGATTTACAATTCCCGGAATATCAATGTATCGATTTTCAGTTTCTTCAACCGTCATTCTCTGGAAAATTGGCTGAATACTAAATTCGCTACCATATCTTCCAACGTGTCTGATAGCACCCGAAGCATTAAATTTTCTAATGCGCACACGGTTATAATCCATGCTTACTTCGTCATCGTATTGCGCTTCATTTCCGTATCCAAAATAGTTCATCGCAAAATTCGGAGTCGTATATAAAGATTCTACATCAATAACCCATTTTCCTAATAAACCAGGGAAGTGTGCCGCATAGTTAAATTCTAAACCGCCAGTAGCGAAATAGTAAAATGCATTAAAAATGTGACGTTGCGTATATGGATTTTGCTTGAAATTATTAACCGTATAATTGACATTGATTCCCACTTTTACACCATCATCTGGATTAAAACCAATATTCGGAAGTCCAGAAATTACATTGTATTTCGGTTTTTCGTAATTGTATAAATTAACATCGTAATCGTCTGTTAGTTGTGTCTGAGTTTTAGAATCTAAATTATACGTGTTTTCTTTTGATTTAAAATCGTAAACGATAACCTTTCTTCCGTTTTCAATGTTGTAAATATCATTGTTCTGACCACCAATTAAACGAATTTTGATGCTCGATTTCTGATCTCCTTTTACTTCAAAAGTGTCGTTGTCGTCCAATCCGTAAATCCAAAGATTTCTGGTTTTATTGTCGGTTACGGTTTTGGTGTAAAGCAATTCATCGCCTTCTTTTTTAACTCTGAAAACCTGAACTTCAATTTCTTTTTTCGTCTTATGATTCAAAACAAACTTGTCTTTTTTATCCGTTCCAGCCATCATAACCGTTTTGCTCAAAACGTCTGAATATTCACGAGCATATTTCTGAAGATCCTTTTTTCTATTTTTCAGTTTGGTTTTGATTTCGTCAATTGTTCCATCTTGAACTTCTTTTGGTAAGTTTTTGAAAGCCTGATCGATATCAGCATCAGTTAAATTTTCTTGAATATACTTCGCCTGTTCTACCCATTCTTTTTCTTGAGAAGTTCTTAAAAAAGCCAAATCCATTGGGTAAGGTTCTCTGCTTAACCATTTTACATTATCAATTTTATTTTTAAAAGTTCTCATATGACGCAATGCTGGAATATTCATTAAAAGTGAAAGCAACGCTCCGTCATATTTCACAAATGCCTGATCACGATCTCTCGGAATCGGTCTGTAAATCACTTTTCCATCTTCTTCATATTCAGCCCAGCGCCATTGATCGCTATGTCTGTCCCAATCTCCTAAAAGCATGTCAAACAAACGCGCTTTTATGTATTCTTTTTCATCAACTGTATATTTTTCATCTTTATGAAGATTCAGCATCATATCATCAGTTCCGATAATATTGCTTGGTTTGCCAAAATCTTTTCCGTCAAGATGATTGTCTGCGGGTCTTTCTTCGACCATATACAATTGATCTCCAAAACTCGCATTAAATTCGCCCAAACCATTTTGTTTCGGGACATAATATAAAATCGGATTAGTATGTCTCAATCGAATTTTATCAGACATATCTCCAATAACAAAAGAGGAATAAGGGTAAGAAGTAGTATAAAAATCAAACAGGAAATCCTCTACATACGTTTTGTCAAAGTCATTTACAATATATTGATCTTTAAAAGCAACGGACTGTAAAAATACCGTAGCACTTTTTTTCATAGCGCGCATCACATATTCACGTCCTTGAGGATCAGACATTCTTAAAGAAACCGATTGATGTCCACCGCCTTCGCGAATTGGTTTCAAACCGCCTTTTAGCGTATCTACGGTTGCAGTTTTTGCTTCAATTGGCAAACTATAATAGTATCTGTAATGTTTTCCAAATAAAAATCGGTGAAACGCACTCTTATCGGTCATTTTTGTAGAATAGATCGAAGTCGTCACTTTTGAAGGAAACTTATTCGGAATATCTGATGCCCAGTTGATTTCTTTTGCTTTTATGATTTCGCGCTCAAAAAGCATTTTCTCTTTGTTATTTTCATTTCCGTAAAAAGTAACTTTTGCATCACCGGTTTTAAATAAAGTCAAAGTGGCATAACCATTTTTGCCATACGAAAAATCATAAGGATTGATGGCTCTTGCTGCTTCAGATTTTGATCCTGCACCGCTAATAATCTGCTGGATATTTTCTTTGCTGATAAATTGGAGATTGTGATCGTGACCAGAAACTACAATTACATTTTTCTGCTTTTGCAAAAGTGTTTTAATTCTTTTAGCATAAATCGTATATTGCTTATTCTGAATATCCTGCGGACTAACTCCAGATGTTTTTCGCACTAAATTAATGAAGGAGCCAATTACAGGAAGCGGAATTTTTTGCTCTAAAGGAAATAATTGTTTTTCTAATGAAAATTGCCCGCCGTGAGTTCCGTTGCTTAATAAAGGATGGTGAATCGCCAAAACAACTGTTTTCTCTTGATTTTTGTTTAAAAGACTTTCTAATTCTTCAAAAAAATCTTCTCGGGTTTTAATTTCGCAATTGTCATTTATAGTTGGATGATTGTTCCAGTCTTCCAGAAACCATTCACTATCAACAGCTATCAATGTCGTTACACTGTCAATTTTTACATCCTCAATCGGGCAGGTTTTTCTTGGCAGAAAACCCTTTTTATCGTTTAAATATTTGGTTACAAAATCGGCTTGGCGTTCTAAACCTTTGATACCGCTGTACCAATCGTGATTTCCTGGAATTACGATTGTTCTTCCTTTAAAACCTTTCGTCAGTTTTAATTGATTCGTGAGTTTTGTTTCGGCTAAAGCCTTGTCTTCTGGATGATTATCACTAGGAAAACCTTTTGGATAAATATTATCGCCTAAGAAAAGAAGTGTTGATTTTTTACTTGCTTTTTTTAGTTTTTGGTGTAAAAGTTCTAAGGTTTGCTGTGCTTGTTCTTCGTCGGCATTTCCAGCATCACCAACAAGAAAAAAAGTATGTGCAATTTTTAGGGTATCAGTTGCGTTTTCTGTTTCGTTGGCGCTAACATTTTTCCCGTATTGCGGTTTGCTCGTCGAACAAGAATAAACAATGAATAGCGATGCAATTGCTAAAGAAAAGTTTTTAATCTTTGCAATAAAATGATTATCCAAAAACAATTTCATAATTTAGTGGTATAAAAATATTCTCTATGAATCTAATAGAACAATCCGAAGATTTCGTCAGTAATTTACTCAAAGATAAACTTTCTAATTTATATTCTTACCATAATTTTAATCATACTTTTACTGTTGTAACAGCGGTAAAAGAACTTTGTAAGAAAGAAGATGTAAAAGATGAGGACAAAGAAGCACTTTTGGTTGCCGCATGGTTTCATGATACGGGGTATATTGAAGGATATGAAAATCATGAAAAAGAGAGCACTAAAATAGCTGCTGAATTTTTACGTGAAAAAGGAAAATCGGAAGAATTTATAGCTTTAGTGTCGAGTCTGATTATGGCTACCGTTAAAGAATATGAGCCTAGAACACATTTAGAAAAAATTATTCGCGATGCAGATTATGCGCATTTAATGGGCGAAGAATATGCTACAACCTGCGAATTGCTTCGTCTGGAATTGAAAAATGCCGGAATAGTAAGTTTTTCTAATGCCGAATGGACGAGGGAAAATTTAAATTTCTTGTTGAATAAACACCGTTTTTACACCGATTATGCCTTAAGAAAATGGCAACCTCTGAAAGAAAAAAATCTATTATTAATTCAGAAAAAAATAAATAAGCAGGAATTGAAAGCGGCGGCGGCACTAGAAGAAGAAAATAAAAAGAAAGAAAAAGCAGAAAAGGCTGAAAAACCAGATCGCGGAATCGATACTTTATTTCGTGTCACGCTCGGGAATCATACGCGTTTGAGCGGTATTGCCGATAGTAAAGCCAATATTTTATTGTCTGTAAATGCCATTATTATTTCAATTGCATTATCGTCTATTATTCCAAAATTGGATAGTCCGAAAAATGCTCATTTAGTGGTTCCAACTTTTATTATGCTGATGTCTAGTGTAATTACCATTATTTTTGCCATTCTTTCTACGCGTCCAAAAGTAACTTCTGGTTTTTTTACCAGAAAGGACGTTGAAGATAAGAAAGTCAATTTGATGTTTTTTGGAAATTTCTATAAAATGCCTCTTGAAGACTATGACTGGGCAATGAATGAAATGATGAAAGACCGAGATTATCTGTACTCTACTATGATTAAGGATTTATATTATCTAGGATTGGTTTTACAGCGAAAATATAATCTGCTAAGAATTGCCTATAACTTTTTTATGGTCGGAATAATTATAACCGTTATTGCTTTTGTTATTGCTTTTAAAGGCCTTACCCTTTAGTTTATTTTTTGATTAAACACATAGAAACATAGATTTTTTTTTATTTAAAAAAGATTATTGAAGGAAACTGGTTTCTGACACATAGCTAAAAATGCAGAAAGCTTTGTCAAAGTTTTAAACTTTGACAAAGCTTTTTTATTTGGTATTTGACCCCGCTGGGGTCATACATACATTATCGTAATTTTTTGCTATAAATATTTGACCTCTTCGAGGTCTGTTTTTTGTTGATTCTAATCAACTTCCAGCTTAATTTATTTCATCCAACAAATCTTGATATGTTATTTTTTTTATTTCTGAAACTGTTGCGTTGTTGATTACTTTTACACGAATGGCTCTCAGACCAGAAACGCCCTGAAGATCTTCAACTTCAAATTGTTCAATTGAAGGTTCTAGGATTTTTTTGTGTTGCAGGTATTTAATATATTTTAAATATTCTGCTTCTTCGCTGTTTTGAGAATATACAATTGTGATTTTTTCTTTTTCTGTAATTCTTTCTGTACTTCCTTTAATGTGTGATTTGTCAATTCGTTTTTTAACGACTTCATATCTCGCATTGTAGGTTCCGTCTACATCAAAACGTTTTTCATCCATTCTAAAGCGGATGGAAAGAGGAGAGCTGAAAACCAAAATCAAAGAAGTAACGTCCAATTCATAAGGCAATGAAGTCTTCAAATCATGATGTTCCAACTCCATTTCGCACAAAGTCTGTAATTGCCATAAACGAAGGTTGTGCAAATACATAATGTCGAATGGTTTGGTTGGAGAAATTGAAGCTCCAATGTATAAATTGTGTTCTACACCATCTGTTTTAAAACGCTCGTAATAATGCGGATAAATCTGCTGTGCTTCAACTTGTTTTCTGTCTAAGACTGTTGCCAATCTTTTGTTGATAATAGACATTGCGTTATCAAACTTTTTTCTTTCCTGATAAAACATTCCGGTTTTTTCATCAAGATTATCAAAGTATGATGTAGTCAGCTTTTCGCTTTTTGCATTGCCTTGGGTGTTTTTTAAAATTGGATGAATTTCTTCTTCAATATAGCGCTGAACATGCTGTTCGGTATCTGCTTTTAAAGGAAAATCCAATTCACTTCTAAGCGACTCCAATTCAAATTTTCTTTGTTCCAAAAGAACAAGATTAGAATTTGGTTTTTGGTTGTCAAAAATTTCCAAAAGAGCCGTAAGCTGATTTTTTAAATCGATTTTTACGGTTTCATTTCGATGTTCAGACGAACCTTTTATATCAATCTGACCATACAACGGATATACATTTTTAAAAACGATTTCTTTAAAAATATAATCTTTAGTATGACTCATATTCTGAAAATAATTCTGCGATTCTCTCTTAAATTTCCAATACACACTTGGATGAATCGTAGTATATTCTCGCTGAATAATAGCCTCAATCTGATGTTGCATGTCGGTATTGTAGCGATCGATAGTATCAGTCAAATACGGCAGAACTAAATCTAATTTTGTAGCATTTACGCTGTTTAGATCTCGCGGATTTTTAGAAACCAATTCGACAACGCCCAATAAATGTCCGTTTTTAATAACCGGAGCAAAAATACAGCTCTGAATTCCTTGCGTTAATAAATGTTCGCCAAGTCTTTTATTGGTTGATTGCTCCGTAAATTTGCTGACGTTCGAAATAACAAAAGGTTCTTTATTGTCGAGTAAATTTTCGAAAGAACATCCGAAAAAAGCATTTTTACAATCTACTTCCTGATCGGCAGAAAGTAAAAAGCTTTTCATCTGATTTTCGTATTTAGAAGGTCTTATAAATTTCTCTTCCTCAGGATTATAAATGATAAAACCTACTTTTAGGTTCGGAAGATTAAAAATCGACTGAAAAATATTAGAAATTTCCTGATCTGTCGCAACTGTTTTTGGTCCAGGTTTCAGCAAATTACTTTTTAGTATAGAAATAGCACTTTCTGTTGTAGCATCAAACAAAGAAACAATTCCGAAACCTCTTAAAATCCAGCTTCCTTTTGGGAATTTAGATTTCCACAAATTAATATCGTTATAATTATCTATTAATTGATCAATATCTTCTTGAGTTAATGGAACAGAGTTTTCAGTTGGAATAATTTCCATAAAATCAGCATTATATAAAATTCTGTAATGCTTTTCTACACCATTTTCATCTGGAATGTCATAGAAAAAAGGTTGATTAAAATCAATACGCTGATTGTAATAGTAACTTAAAATTAGGCAACAATTATTAATATAGAATTGATGGTCGCTAAAATCACGAATTTCCATATAAAACTCGTCCCCAGCATTTTTAAGAATCTTTTTAAAGCGTTCTGAATAATTGAAAGAGATGTTTTGAAATGGAATCGTTACCGCTTTTATTTCGTTGTGCGTTAATGCGGTAGGAAATAAGTCAGCAAGAATGTTTTTGATTAAAGATTCATTTTTTTTGATAACTGAATAATCTGTGATTCCGGTTCGTAATTCTGGAATCAATTCAATTTGTTCTAAAATCGCTTTGGCATAGTTGGATCTGTAATCAACATCAGACAAAGCAATTTCTTCAAAAGATTCAATTAGCTTGTGAAATGAAATTATGGTGGTAAAAGGACTTTCTTTAAAAAATTGAATATCCATGGGAGTAATTTTTTAATGCAAAATTAAGGATAAATTAAGAATGCTCGACATTTTTCGATTTCTTTCGTCTATGGCTGCATAATAGTTTTCCTTATAATTAAAGGCTTTAGAAAAGCAGTATTTTATTTTAACTAAAAATTAACATATTAAATAACGGAACGATCGTTCCGTTATTATATTTTTGTATCATAATAATTGAATAATCAATAACTTAAAAACAAATAAAATGAAAAATTTAGAAAACAAAGTAGCTATAGTAACTGGCGGTAATAGCGGAATTGGATACGCAGCAGCGGCAGATTTAGCAGCTAAAGGTGCAAAGGTCATTGTAACTGGAAGAAACAAAGCAGCTATAGAAAAAGCGGAATCAGAATTGGGAGTAAAAGGAATTGTAGCCGACCAATCTGATTTAAAATCGATCGATAATTTGGTTGAAGAAGTAAAAGCACAATACGGAAAAATTGATATTGTATTCTTAAATGCTGGTACAGCGTCATTTGCGCCTTTAGATTTAGCTTCTGAAGATCATTATGATACTATCATGAATGTGAACGTAAAAGGGGTTTATTTTTCAGTTCAAAAACTGCTTCCAATTTTAAACGACGGTGGTTCTATCATTTTTAATACTTCTATCAATGCACACGTCGGAATGCCAAATTCTAGTGTTTATGCAGCAAGTAAAGCGGCAGTATTATCTTTTAATAAAGTATTTGCAACCGAATTGGCTCCAAGAAAAATTAGAGTAAATGCTGTTTCTCCTGGGCCAGTTGAAACGCCGCTTTATGGTAAGTTAGGTTTAGAAAAACATGAAGTTGAAGGTTTTGGAGCTGTATTAAGCGAAAAGATTTTATTGAAACGTTTTGGACAATCATCAGAAGTTGCTAAAACTGTAAGTTTCTTAGCTTCAGATGATGCTTCTTTCATTACAGGAACTGAAATAGTGGTAGACGGTGGGCTTACAGTAAATTCTGTAGTTTAATTTTTGCTTTAATTTAGGAACGATTGTTCCGTATTTTTTGTATCTTTACAGTGTAATTCAAATTTTGAAGTCATGGCTAGAACAAAAGAATTTAATGAAGATCAGGCTTTAGACAAAGCGGTAGAAATTTTTTGGCACAAAGGTTACAACGGCACTTCGGCGCAGGATTTGGTCACACATTTGGGATTGAGTCGTTCGAGTTTGTACGATACTTTTGGGGATAAGCGGCAACTTTTTTTTAAAGCTTTGAAAAAATACCAGATTCAAGGTCAAGATGCTATAAAAGAACTTTTGGAAGAATCGGAAGATATAAAGGAGGCTTTTACTCAAATTTTTAAACAAGCTGTAAAAGAAAGCCTTGAAGACCGAATTACAAAAGGCTGTTTTATGGTAAACTCTTCAGTCGAATTAGCCATGCATGACGAAAATATTGCTAAAGTGGTAAGCGAGAATCGCCAAACAATGGAAGATATTTTTCTAAATGCGGTAGAAAAAGGGCAGAAGGCAGGACAAATTTCGACCAAACTTGATGCGCTCACACTGTCCAGATTTTTATACAATAATTATTCTGGAATTCGGGTTTTAGCTAGAGCTGGCGAAAAAAACAAACAAGTTTATGATGATATTCTAAAAGCGATGTTTAGTTTGTTTTAATCTATAAAGTTTAAAGCAATACTAAATGCTAATTATTTTAAACGTAAAGATCGCAAAGGATTTTATTTAAGATTTTCAAACCAACGCAAAGAGTTCGCAAAGCTTTGTCCATACTGCTTTGCGAACTTTTTATATAAAGATAAAACAAACCGAGTTTTAAAAACTTAGCGATCTTTGCGTTTAAATTTTAAAAATTATAAAGAAATAAAAAACGGCAGTTACAAATTGTAATTGCCGTTTTTTGTGTTGTAAGTAAGTAATAGAAAATGAAAACTTCTTAGCTTTTTTCTTCTTTGTTGAAGTAAACTAAGTAGTAATACATTTGTTTTTCTTCATCCCAGCCTTTTTCAACAAATTTTTCTGCACTTTCAGGATTAATAAAATCCATTTTAATCTGAATGTGAGTATCCAGATTAATTACGTTTTTAATCGATTTTCTAGCGTCAGAAACTGCTGCGTTGGCAATAGGGAATGAGGTTACATCTTCGATGCTGTATTTTTCTCCTTTATCAACTTTATAGTTTTTAAATTCAGGAATCAAATCAGGATTGTCTAGTACTTCATTCAAGAAATTCTGCTCTTCAAACTGATCATTTTTAGCGAAATAATTCACAGATCGGTTCATAAACATTACTTCCTCTTTCTTATCTTCTGCTGGCAAAACAACGTCTTTTGCGAAGTTTTGACAGAATTTTAAATATTTTTTAGTGATGAAATTTTCATCTTCAAAAGCATCAACAGATAAAAAGTGCTCTAGCCAGTAACGCGCATCATAACGGTTGCTGTCTACAGTCAGGATTTTGTATCCTTCTTCTTTTTTGTAATTGAAAATCAGACATCCTTTATCCAATTTACTTAGGTTAATTCCCTGCTGTAAAATCATTTCAAGGTTGCTTCCGTTTTCTTCAAACTGTAAAAAGTCTGCTTGAAGTTCGCTTTTAAAAATTCCGATTGCATCAACAACATTGTTATCAATACTAAGATTAGTCAAATAAGTCACATAAACCTCTCCGTTTTTAATGTGCGGGTGATTCGACTGCTCGTATAAATGCTTCGTGATATTTTTAGAAACCTCATGAATATTAGCCGGATTAGAAAAAATCTCAGTTGCGTATTTAAACATGTCGTTGTAGTCCAAGTCCACTTCGTGTGCAAACTGATAGTAGTTTTCTTCTTTTTCTCTAAAAGGCTTAAAAAAGAATTCTTTTATCAAAGGAACAATTTCATCATTCAAATTAAATGGCTGCTCCGATAAAAAAATAGCTTCATTACGGCTTTTGTTTCCTACGCGATGTATCGCAAGGGTATCGATGTGGGTGTTGAATAGGTTGATCATTTTTTTTCTAGTTTCATAGAAACAAAGTGACAAAGAGACAAAGGTTTATTTGCGGTCTTTTAATTTTTTTATAAAAGCGCTCAGCATTCGTTCCAATTCTCTACTTTCTCCGTTTGTTTTACTGAATTGATACTCGTTTATATATTTTAAATTGAATGAAATTTCAAGTTGTGTCTGCATTTCGAATAATGATGACATAGAAATATTTAAGAATCTTAATAATTCAATTTTTCCATCTCTGCCGTATCCTTCAGCAATATTACTAGGTATTGATATTGAGGATCTTCTAATTTGCGAAGATAACCCATAAATTTCTTCTTTTGGAAATGAATTTGTTAGTTGGTAAATTTCAGTTACCAGATTCATAGATTTTTGCCAGATAAAAAGGTCTCGAAAAGTTTTCATATTTTATATTTAGAAAATTAAATACAAAAATAAGAAAAAACTTACAAAGTGTTAATTCCTAAAAGCAAAAAACTTTGCTACTTTGTCACTCTGTCACTTTGAATCTATAAAACTAATTCCAATTCTCCTCAAATCCATAATCTTCGAAGCTGTCGTCGCCTTCGAACATGTCAAGATCATCTTCGTCAAGATCGTCTTCAAATTCTCCGTAGATATCGTCGTGCATGTCATCTGCCTCAAAGTTTTTTTCGATGGCGTCTGCTGGCATTTCACCGTGAGAAAATAAAGTTTCTGGATAGGTAACTCCAACTTGTTCATCTTCTACAGCAGCCAATTCAACTAAGAAAGTCCACATGCTGATGAAGTCATAAACGTAGATAATCTTTGTGTTTTCTTTGTCTAAAATACTAGATAACGGATAATCGTTCATGGTTCTTATTTCGCCAGGAACATCTCCTGTATCAAAAAGCGGAATTTCATCTTCTTGATTCCAAGTATCATCACAAGTATAAAATGAAGCCACTTCTGATCCGTCAAAGCCAAAAGAGTTGAAGATTGCATTGTGTAAATCCTCAAGTGTATCCTCCTCAAGAATTGCAATGTCTCTGAAAATATCTTCTTCGGCGTCTAGAATAACTCTAAATTTATAAACCATAATCTTTGTTTTTATTGAGAGGTCAAAGGTAAAATATAAAAAACGAAATACGAATCTCGAATCGTGATTTGTTGAAAAGATTTTAATCTTCTGGTTTTCTGTTTTTTAATTATTCCGGTCCTGCAAGGTTTCCAAAACCTTGTAGGTCTGTTTTTGTTGTTAAAGTTATACCTACAAGGTTTTGGAAAACTTGCAGGAAAGAAACAAAAACTATTTTCTCGCCAATCTCTTTCTTAATTTATGATAGTGCTTGTGATACGTGCTATGACTCGGATAACTTCTGCTCGAAGTCATATTATTAAAAATTAAAGCTGTTAAAAGTAAAATCAGAACTCCTGTAAAAACTGGTGAAAGAACATACATATATCCTAAAGCTTTTACTTTTTCTGTCCCTATAACCGCGATTAAAGCTGTTGCTCCTCCAGGCGGATGAAGCGTTTTGGTAATCTGCATTAAAATAATGGCAATTGAAACCGCAAGAGGCGCAGCAAGCCACATAATGTCTGGAACCAGTTTATGAACTGTAACCCCAACAAAAGCAGAAATTACATGTCCGCCAACTAAATTTCGTGGTTGAGAAAACGGACTCTGAATAATTCCATAAACCAAAACACTCGACGCTCCAAAAGAACCAATTAAATAAACTGCATCTGAACCCGAAAAATGTATGGATTGCACATAAGCCAAAATTCCGATTCCGACGAAAGAACCTAAAAATGACCAAAAGTGTTCTTTATAATCAATTAATGTTTCTTTATATAAAATGTAGCGTGTTTTTCGATAGCTTCTTTTTATTTTTTCAGTTGGCATAATGTGTGGTATTTTACTTGAGCGTTGTGCTTTTTAATACATTTCGATCCCTGCTATTAAACGTAGCTAAACGCTATTTTTCTAAAATTTAGGTGTTAAAATTATTTAATTAAACTTGGAGAATAACTGTATACGGTATACGGATAAATGGTTTTTGCCGTATATTTTGAGATTAAACAAACTACCAGAATTGGGAAAAATAATGTATAATCATTCGTTAAACCGCAAACCAAGAAAATGGCAGTAAAAGGCGCATGAATACTAGCGCTTAAAACCGCTGCCATTCCGATAATCATAAAGTTAACCGGAATTACATTTACATGAAAAAAGCTATTTAAGATAGAAGCCAGCAATAATCCTAAAAACGCACCGATGAATAAACTTGGAGCAAAAACACCTCCATCGCCACCAGAAGCCAGCGTGATCGAAGTTACAATTGGTTTTAGAATTAAAATACAAATAAAAGTAAGCGCTAAAGTTATCGTAAGCTGTGCTTGATGTGCGTTTCCGAAAATTCCTTTAATAGCGTGGTAACCTTCTCCGTATAACTGTGGGAAAAAGAATAAGGAAAGACTTAAAACTGCAGATCCTAAAATGATTTTGTAATAATGCGTATCGATTTTACCAAATTGTGATTTAAAGAATAAAACACAACGCGTTAGATAAACAGAATTCATTCCAGCTAAAATTCCTAAAAGAATGAAGTAGGGAATTGCTTTTAGATTCCAAGTTGCAATTGAAACGGCAAACAAAGGTTCTTCTTTTAAAATGGTCAATAAACCGAAAGCTATAGACACCGCAATTAAATTTGAAATGATAAAAGCGCGGGTTACTTTTCTTGAAATTACTTCGAAAGCAAATAAAACTCCTGCAATCGGACTGCTGAAAAGCGCTGTAACACCCGCTGCAACTCCTGCACATATTAACTCGGTTTTATACTGGCGGAAAACATTTTCTTTTTCGTGCGCAACAGAACCAATTGTTGCTGTGGCTACTACGGTAGAAACTTCGATTCCGGTTGAGCCTCCAAAAATTACCGTTAATAATCCGTTGATGAAGTGAGACGGAATTTTATAAGAAGGAAGATTTTTAGATTTTGATGCTGTACTTTCAAAAACTTCTTTGATGCCTTTGTTTTCTTTTTTCTTAAAAAGATATTGTCTGAGGAAATAAATCACCGATAATCCGAAAACTGGAAATACGATGTAAAATATCGGATGAACAGAGACTTCATGAAAGAAGATTTCTTCGTAATATTCTGTTATTTTTTTAAGTGAAATTCCGAGAAAGGCTGAAAGAAAGCCAATTAAGATAGAAACAATAACTAATTTTCGGAATTTAATGAATTGATGATTTTTTTTGATTTGCGCCGTTTTGTTCATCAGAAGTAAGTTTGCTGTCCGCACTTTTTTTATGCGGGTTACAAAATTAAGAAGCAAATTCGGTTTTTTCTAGAAAATATTGATTTTAGTGTGTTAAAATCAATATAAACAAGAAAATTCTTTCTCTTGATGGTATTGCCACGAAGTCGCTAAGGCTCGAAGTTTTTTATTTGAATTGCCTCTAGCTTTAGCTAGAGGTTAACATAAGATAAGTAAAAAAGGCTTTAGCCAAATAAATGATATTTGGCTAAAGCCCTTCTAAGAGATTAGAATTTATTCATCCAGCTAAAGCTGGACGCAATTTATTTTAATAATTATTTTTAGAGATGGACAAAAAAAAACTCAGTGCCTTAGCGCCTTAGTGGCTAAAAAAAACTTAACGCTCATAAAACTCAATCGGCAGTAAATCTGGATCGGAGATAAAAGTGAAACGTTTTTCGGTTGTTTCATCAATTCTAATTGGTTCTGATTCTATGTTTTTTGAATTTAGAAAATCTATTGTTTCTTCTAAATTAATCACTTCAAAAGCTAAGTGGCGAAGTCCAACAGCTTCAGGTCTTGAAGGCCTTTGTGGCGGATTAGGAAATGAGAATAATTCGACTACATAAGAGCCGTTTAATGCCAAATCTAATTTATAGGATTGGCGTTCTTCTCGATAAATTTCTCTAATTATGGTTAAGCCTAAAATCTGGGTATAGAAATATTTTGATTTTTCATAATCGGAACATAAAATGGCAATATGGTGGACTTTATTGAGGGTAAGCATTATTTTTTGGATTCAGATTCTTGATTTAATTTTCGAATAACTTTTGCTGGATTTCCAACAGCAAGCGAATTGTCTGGAATATCTTTCGTCACAACAGATCCAGCTCCGATAACACAGCCTTTACCGATCGTAACTCCAGGACAAATAACCGAATTTCCGCCGATCCAAGTGTCGTCTCCAATCGTAACGGGATAAGCATTTTCTAAAGTTCTTCTCAATTCAGCGTTAAGCGGATGGTGTGCTGTATAAATTTGAACATTTGGCGCAATAAAAACATTAGAGCCAATAGTTACAGGAGCGCAATCTAAAACGACACAATTCACATTAAAATAAACGTTGTCGCCTGCAAAAATATTATAACCATAATCACAGTGAAACGGCGGTTCAATATAAAATCCAGCTCCAGTATTGGGAATCAGTTCTTTCAGGATTTCTTTTGCTTTTTTGGTAACTCGATATTCTTTTACATTTAAAGTATGCAAAAGGTTCTTTGCTGCACGGCGTCCTTTAACTAATTCTGGATCAAAGGCATTATAGTATTCGCCAGAGATCATTTTTTCTTTTTCTGATTTCATATTTTACATTTTCGTCTTGGCAATTTTGTCATGAATTTTTACAGTTTCCTGCAAAGCTGCGGTGCAATACCAAGGCGTTAATTCTGCTTCGAGCAAATTGGCTTTTATGGCAGGATCAGTGGCAACAAGCGCTTTCGCTTCTTCTACAGTTTCGACATTAAAAACATAAATGCCGCGATAATTCCTATCGTTTTTCATAAAAGGTCCGGCAACAACTAGTTTTCCTTCTTTAGCCAATTTATTAATATTTGCCATGTGGCCTTCAAAAAGCTTTTTGGTTTCTTCTTTAGAAGCCGTTGTATTGCTTCCAGATTTTAAAAGACAAAAAACATATTTCTTCATTCCGTATTCGTCGGCATGAAGAGATTTGGCTAAGGCTTCATCGTATTTTACTTCAGTTTCTTGAGAAAAACCGATTGTTGTGAAAAGTAAAAATGCTATAATAAAAAGTGAGGTTTTCATATAAGTGTTTTTTTTATTTTTAACACATAGAAACATAGTTTAAAAGCGTAGTAAAGGCATTTCATTTCCATACATTCACATAGACTATGTGTAAAATCTAGATTTTTAAATATTCTTTTCTGAGAAATAAAAAATCTATGTTTCTATGTGTTTAAATGTATTAAACCAGTTTCTTCAAAATAACAATCTGCCCTAAATGATACACATCATGCTGAATAATTCCGTGAATGTGTTCGTAATACGTATGACCATTATTGACGTAGATTTTAGCTAAATCTTCATCATTAAAATTTTCAAAAAAAGCAGTCCAAGAATCCTGAGATTTGGCTAAAGTCTGAAGCGATTGTTCCCAAGCTACTTCTGAAGGATCCAGAACAGGAACAAAATAATTATGGTCTGGCGTAATAATCACTTCGCCTTGCATGCGCTCTAGAATATTTCTTCTCCATTGTATCAAATGATTCACAATTTCCCAAATCGTATTAAGATTCGGATTGGCTTTTTTGTAGGCTTGTTCTGCAGTGACATTTTTTAAGGTATCGGCTAAATTAACTTCTAGCCAAGGATTTCCGTTATAGATGGATTGATATAAATTTGAGATTCTTTTACTTTCTGACATAAAATGATGATTTTGGAATTCCAAGCTAAGATACAAATTAGTCATTTACAACTCATCCTCGAAATTCTACAATTGGGTTATTATATATTTTTTAACAATTATGGTTAAAATACATTTGCTTCATCAAAACCAAAGATGACATGAAAACCAAATTATTTTTTACCCTTAGTTTTTTATTTTTTACGGCATTAATTTTTGCTCAGAACACTATTTCAGGAAAAGTGGTTGACCAAAAAGGAAAACCAGTTGCGGGTGCAAACATATATATTGACGGAACTTACGACGGAGCAACGAGTTCTGAAACGGGAGATTTTTCTTTTGAAACTACAGAAACAGGAAACAAATTTTTAGTGGTTAGCTTTTTGCTTTTCGAAACTTACAAACAAGAAATTGATGTTGCCAATTATAAAGATCAAACGGTAAAACTGAGAGAAAATGTAAACGCGTTGGATGCAGTTGTAATCACGGCTGGAACTTTAGAATCTGGAGACAAGGCAAGAGTTTCGGTTTTAAAACCTTTAGATATTGTAACCACAGCAGGTTCTGCTGGAAATATTGTAGCAGCGTTGCAAACTTTGCCAGGAACGCAAAGTGTGGGTGAAGACGGACGTTTGTTTGTACGTGGAGGAGAGGCGAGCGAAACGCAGACTTTTGTAGATGGAATTCGCGTAGCACAGCCTTACGGAGCAACAACGAATAATTTGCCAACTAGAAGCCGTTTTTCTCCTTTCTTGTTTAGCGGTATCGCATTTTCTACAGGCGGTTATTCTGCAGAATACGGAGAAGCTTTATCTAGTGTTTTGCTTTTGAATACGAATGATGATGAAGACCACGAAAAAACAGATATCGGATTAATGACGGTTGGTTTGAGTTTAGGAAATACACAGAAATTCAAAAAAAGCACTTTGAGCGTAAATATGGCTTACATCAATCTAGCGCCATATCAGGCCGTGATTCCACAAAATGTAGATTGGAATAATCCGTATCAATCTCTTGGAGGTGAAACGGTTTACAGATATAAATTCACAAATGGAGTTTTTAAATTGTATGCTTCATTCGATTCTGAAAAATTCGATTTAAATCAGAAAAACATCAATTTCGAAAACCCGATTCGTACAGATATGAACAATAATAACTTCTATTTGAATTCATCTTATAAAGGAAGTTTCGGAACAGGTTGGACGTTAACTTCTGGAGTGAGTTACGGTTACAGCAAAAACAAATTGAAATATGATATTACCGGAATTGACGCTCAAGAAAATGCGGCTCAGTTGAAATTGAAGTTAAGCAAGAAATTTTCAAACTATTTTAGATTATCTGCCGGAACAGATTATTTTATTACAAAATACAATGAAAATGTAGCCGACAATATTTCGCTTGACGTAACAAATGGTTATAATTCTAACATTTTTGCGGCTTATACAGAAGGAGATATTTCATTTTCTAAAAACTTAGCTTTAAAAGTTGGTTTGAGATTTTCAAATAATAGTTTGCTAAACGAAAACAATATTGCGCCAAGAGCTTCATTAGGATATAAAGTTTCAAAAACGAGCCAGTTCTCTTTTGCTTACGGAGATTTTTCTCAGACGCCTGTTGTAGATTATATTAAATATTCAAAACACCATCAGTTTGAAAGCGAAAAAGCACAGCATTATATTCTAAATTACACTTTTACAAGACCAGGACAAACGCTTCGAGCAGAAGCTTATTACAAAGATTACAGCAACTTGGTGCAATACGATACGAGAGATATTCAATACAATTCGGTTTTTAATAACAACGGATCGGGTTACGCAAAAGGATTGGATATTTTTTGGAGAGACAGCAATTTGTACAAAAACTTAGAATATTGGATTTCATACTCTTATATTGATTCAGAAAGACAATACAAGAATTTTCCAAACATGGCAACTCCAAGTTTTATTGCCAATCATAATTTATCTGTCGTAACCAAATATTTTATTACAGACTGGAAATCGCAGATAGGTTTTACAAATAGTTTCAGCACAGGCCGTCCGTACAACGACCCAAATCAGACGAAGTTTATGAACGGAAAAACAAAATCGTACAATAGTTTGAGTTTTAACTGGGCGTATTTATTAACAACGCAAAAAATCCTTTATTTCTCCGTTTCAAATGTTTTAGGAACGCAAAACGTTTTCGGATACGATTATGCTAAAAATCCAGATCCAAGCGGAGTATATCAAAGACAAGCCGTAGTACCTACAGCAGACAGATTCTTCTTCGTAGGTTTCTTCTGGACGATTAGTCAGAATAAGAATGAGAATCAGTTGAAGAATTTGTAAATAAGTTGCAAAGGGGCAAAGTGACAGAGGGGCAAAGATTTTAAAAAAGCAGGTAAAAACTTTGTCACTTTGCTACTTTGAAACTTTGTCACTCAAAAAAAAACAATTCAGTAACCAAAATCAACAACTCAGTATCATTTAGTTTTAAAAGACTAAAAACCAGTATACTTTTGAAGAGTAAATTAAAAGGGACAAAGAAACAAAGTGACAAAGGTTCAAAGTTTTGGAATCTTAAAGAATCAGAAAATTAAAACTTTGCAACTATGAACTTCTGGACCTTTGAACCTACAAAAAAGAGTTTTAATCATCAACAAAAAGAAACCTTAGAACCTTAGCATCTCAGAACCTTAGAACCTTAAAAAAAAACAAATCATGACCAAAATTATCACCATAACTATTTTATTTATCTGCAGCTTAATGTCTGCACAGAATGTGAAATTGACTGTTGCTGTTTCAGGCTTGAAAAATGATACAGGAAACGTTAAAGTAGGATTGTACAATTCAGAAGGGACATTTCTTAAAACAATTTATAAAAGTCTTGCTTCAGAAATTAAAGACAATAAGGCCGTTGTAACTTTTGATAACCTTCCTGCGGGAGTATATGCCATTTCAACTTATCATGATGAAAATAGCAACGGAAAATTGGATAGAAACGCAATGGGAATTCCGTCTGAAGAATATGCAGCTTCAAACAATGCAAAAGGATTTATGGGACCTCCTTCATATAATGATACTAAATTTACTGTGAGTAAAGATTCAAAAATTGAAATTACATTCTAATAACATATAACTAATCCATATAAAAACAACCATTTAATTACTTATAAAATGAAAAAAATCATCACTTTAATCGCATTATTTATAGTAGGAATAAGTTCAGCTCAAACACAATTTGAACAAGGAATGAACAAAGCTTTCGGACTTTGGAAAGAAGGAAAAAATACTGAAGCTTCTGCTTTATTTGAAAGAATTGCGGCTGCCGAAAAAAACAGTTACCTGCCAAATTATTATGTAGGCTTAATAAATTCATTGGCTGTTTTTACTGAAAAAGATAAAACAAAAATCGACTTGCTATTGACAAAAGCTCAAGATGCTGTTGATGTTGAAATGATTAAAGATCAAAGCAATTCAGAATTGTATGTTTTACAAGCTTTAATTTACACAGGATATGTTGTGGCAGACCCAATGACAAACGGAATGAAATATTCTGGTAAAGTAATGGAAGCTTACGCGAAAGCAAAAGCATTAGACCCAACAAATCCGAGAGCAGTTTTTGGTGAAGCAGATTATCAGTTGGGCGGTGCAAAATGGACGGGAGTAGACACAAAACCTTTATGTGCGCAAGTTGATAAATCTATCGAACTTTTTAATAATTTTAAACCAGCTACGCCTTATTCTCCAAAATGGGGATTAGAAAGAGCGTTAGAAATTCAAAAAACTTGTAAATAATTTAATCGTTATAAGCCTCATGATATTAAAACCCAATTTGTTAAAAGCATGTTTAGTTGGAGGAATAGTATTTTTATTTTCTTTTCTAATTCGATTTGCTTCTTTAGGAACTGCAGTTTTCAATAAGAATCTTTCTATTTATTTCTTGTACTGCATGCTTTACAGTGTGGTTTTGTATATCGTAAACGTTGTTCTTTTTGAGTTTTTAGATAAAGTTTTCAAGGCAAATCCCTATTCCATAAAGAGAATTGTAATAGGTTTTGTAAGTTCATTTTTTATATCGATGATCATTATTGGTGTATTGCGTTTGTTTACAAGTGTAATAATCGAGAATAAGACCATCATAGGTTTTCTGGCTAATGAAAAGGCAGAAAATTATATAGAATCTGCAGTTATGACCTTTATTGTGCTGCTATTTTTTCATGGACTTAATTTTTATAAACTCTATCAGGAAAACAAAGTCACGCAGCAAAAGATTATCGCAGGAACGGCAAATGCCAAATTTGAAAGTTTAAAAAACCAGATCGATCCGCATTTTCTTTTTAATAGTTTAAATGTTCTTAGTTCTTTAATAGAAGAAAATCCAGATAATGCACAGCGTTTTACGACTTCGTTGTCTAAAATTTACCGCTATGTTTTAGAACAGAAAGATAAAGAATTGGTTTCGGTTGAAGATGAATTGTCATTTGCAAAAACGTATATGAATCTGTTGAAAATGCGTTTCGAAAATAGTTTGTTCTACGAATTGCCAACAGAAAACATCAATCCAGAAGCCAAAGTGGTGCCACTTTCTTTACAGCTTTTGCTAGAAAATACCGTAAAGCATAATGTTGTAAGTGAGCAAAAACCGCTTCATATTAGAATTTTTATTGATGGAGATTACTTGGCGATTCAGAACGATCTTCAGAAAAAAGAAGTTTTGCAGGACAGACAAGGTGTCGGACTGCAGAATATTGTAAACCGATACGGAATTATAACCGACAGGAAAGTGAAAGTTCAGGAAGATGAAAAGAATTTCACCGTTAGGATTCCGATTTTAACCAAACAAATTACGGTTATGGAAATGAGTGCAGAATATACCGACGAAGCAAAAGCTTATTACAGAGCCAAAAAAAGAGTAGAAGAGTTAAAGGGATTTTATGGAAATGTAATTTCATATTGTTGTGTAATTCCGTTTTTGATTTTTATCAATCTAAGATTTTCACCACAATTTCAATGGTTTTGGTTTTCTGCATTAGGCTGGGGGTTTGGAGTTGCCATGCATGCTTTTAAGGTTTTTGGCTACAGCTCAGATTGGGAAGAAAGAAAAATTCGTGAGATTTTAGAAAAAGACAACAAACAAAAAACGTGGAAATAATGGAAAAAGATTTCACAGAAGCAGAGCGTTATTATGATGCCCAGAAAAAAGTAAAAGAAATAAGAGGATTTTACGAGCATTTGACCGTGTACGTTTTATGCAATCCCATTGTAATTGTTGTAAATTATATGACTTCTCCAGAATATCTTTGGTGGGTATGGTCTGTAATGGGATGGGGAATGGCGATAGTATTGCATGGATTAAAAGCTTTTGAATATCCGCCTTTTTATAATAAAAAATGGGAGCAGAAAAAGATTCAGGAAATTTTAGAAAAAGAAAACCAAAAACGACTTGAAAATAATCATGGAAACAAATTTGAGTAATGATCAGGAAGAAACAATTCTAAAAGAATTGGCAAGTAAGAAAGTAATTCAGCTGAAGTATTTTTACAAACATTTGTTCATTTACACTATTGTAATGCTTCTTTTTCTTTTAAAAGAATACACAAATCTTCCCGTTAATTTCATTCCGATAAAATATTTAAATTGGGTAGTTATGATTATCTGGTCGGCTGTAGTAGCAGGTTCTGCAATAGATTTGTTTGCTTCGACTAAAATATTTGGGCAAGAATGGGAAAAGCGTAAAATGAAAAGCATTCTAGAAAAAAAATATAAAAAACAAAAATGGGAATAATTATGGAAAGGAATTTAAGCGAAGAGGAAAAATATATCCAAGCCAAAAAGAAGGTTGAAAACATTAAGGGATTTTACGGAAATCTTCTGGCTTTCGTATTAGTAAATGCAATTTTAATTTTTATCAATTTATACACATCGCCAAGTTATTTATGGTTTTTCTGGCCATTGCTGTGGTGGGGAGTTGGCGTTCTTTTTCACGGATTAAAAGTTTTTGAAGTTTTTCCAGGAATGGGTAAAGAATGGGAAGAAAGAAAAATCAGGGAGTTTATGGAAAAAGAAAAGGAAAAACAGAATAAAAATAAGTGGCAATAATTTAAAATATAGTTATGGGACGTTTTAGAAGAAATAGATACGAAGATTATACGAGTCAGCATTTTGGAGAAGAGTATACTAATGACGAAAGTTATAATGCAGCTTATAAAAGAGTAAAGAAACTTAAAGGGTTTTATTCTCATGTGAAAATTTACATTATCATAAATATTATCATCATTATATCCAGTTTAACCCGATCTAGTTTTACTAGAGGAATTGATTTTAGCGGATTATCTGAATGGCATACTTATTCGACTGCATTTTTCTGGGGAATTGGTTTAGCGGCTCACGGATTGTCTGTTTTTGGTTCTGATCTGTTTTTCGGTCAAGACTGGGAAAAGAGAAAAATTCAAAAATATATGGAGAAAGACGCCGCAAATAAAAATAAATGGGAGTAACTTTGAAATACTATTTTTTCTAAATTTTACAATCGAGTAAATGATCACATTAATTATAGAAGACGAAAAACCAGCGGCAAGACTGCTGCAAAGAAAGCTTGAAAAATTAGACGTAACCGTAGAAACAATGCTTCATTCTGTTGAAGAATCGGTAGAATGGTTCTCCAATAATCCGCATCCCGATTTGATTTTTCTGGATATTCAGCTCTCAGATGGTTTGTCATTCGAAATTTTTGAAAAAATAGACATTAAAAGCGCTATCATTTTTACAACGGCTTATGATGAGTATGCTTTAAAAGCCTTCAAACTTAACAGTATAGATTATCTTTTAAAACCAATTGACGAAGATGATCTGGAAACGGCCGTAGCAAAATTCAAATCGCGTCTTCCAAAAGCCACAACAGAGACTTCAAACTTACATCTGGATTTTGAACAGATTCGTCAGATGCTTTCTAACCCTTTTGAGAAGACGTATAAAAAAAGATTTACCGTTAAAATCGGTCAGCACCTAAAAGTAATTACCACAGAAGAAATCGAATGTTTTTTTAGCGAAAACAAAGGAACTTATATTCATACCTACGACAATCGCGATTATTTGATCGATTCGACTTTAGAGATTTTAGAACAGGAATTAGACAAAAAGGATTTCTTTCGCGTAAGCAGAAAATTTATTGTTCCGTTAAAAGCAATTAAAGAAATTCAGGTTTATACCAATTCTCGTCTAAAAGTGATTCTTCCAACTTACAAAGAAGATGAGGTAATTGTAAGCCGAGAAAAAGTTCAGGATTTTAAATCTTGGTTGGGATAGGTTTTTTTAATGTGAAATGTAAAATGTAAGATGCAAAATGTGCATTATGATTTCAACGGATTAAAATCCGTTGCTACAATATTTTTGCCATTCCTACGGAATTTCTTTTTAGATTAAATTATTCAGTTGAAAAAGAACCATCGGTTCGACCAATATTGTAGCCCCGGATTTTAATCCGGGGGCGAAGGGTATCAAAATCAAAAGAGAGCCATCGGCTCAATTCATATAAAAACAGATAAAAAAAAACAGCCGATTATTATCGGCTGTTTTTCTGTTTAAATATTTCAAGATTATTTGCTCAATCTGTGCAATGTATACGTCATAGCACTCAAAAGGAAAAATGCCATTATTTGGTGAATTAATCCTAAAGCCAATGGCACACTGTATAATAAAGTAAAAACGCCCAATAAAAACTGAATGAAAACAAAAACGACTAAAGTTTTGATTCCGTTTGCTTGAGTGTGCGTAAGCGTATATTTTTTGCTTTTGAAGAAAAGAAAAAGAATAATGGCAACCACTACATAAGCGAAAGTTCTGTGCACAAACTGAACACCGCTTTTTCCTTCGATTAAATTCTTCACTAAAGTCGATTGCTCAATAAAAACCGATTCGTGAATAAATTCGCCATCGCTCATTAAAGGCCAATGATTGTGAATTAATCCTGCATTTAACCCCGCTACAAATCCGCCGTAAATAATCTGGATTAGTAAAGCCACTAAAGCATAACGGGCAATATTTCTTAAAGGCAAAATCTTGTTGATATTTCTTTCTGGATAGATTAAGTCTAGCGCCACCCAAAGCGTATAAGCAAAAGTAATAAAGGCAAAAGTTAAGTGTAATGAAAGTCTAAAATGGCTCACATCTGGATTATCAATTAAACCACTTCTTACCATAAACCAGCCCAAGAATCCTTGAAAACCTCCCATTGCCAGAAGTACAATACATTTTTTGATTGTATCGGTATCTAATTTCTTTTTAGCTAAAAAGTAAACAAACGGTACAAAGAAAACCAAACCAATAATACGACCGATAAAACGGTGAAACCATTCCCAGAAATAAATGAATTTATAATCTGCCAATTGAAAATCGTTATGAATATTGATTTTCTGATATTCTGGAAACTTTTTGTATTCGTCAAAAGCAGCTTGCCATTTAGCATCTGTTAGAGGAGGGAAGGTGTCGGTTACCAAATGCCAGTCGGTCATTGATAAACCTGAATTGGTTAAACGGGTGATTCCGCCAACAACAACCATTAAAAATAATAATACGCAACCTGATAGTAACCAAATGATTACTGATTTATTCTGTGTTTTCATTCTTTTCCGATTAATTCGATTTCAGTTTTTTGTTGAGAAATTCTTTTTAAATAAAATTTCAGTATAAAGAAGTTTGAAATACCATTCAAAGCAAATATTACTAATGTTTTAAGTATTCTTTCAATAAAATTATTATTTAACTTGAATTTTAAAGTGTCTGTTAAAATGTAAAGTTCGAAACTAAAGTATAGTAAAACAACTGTGATATTTATAGCTATACAATAAAATATAACGATCCACTTGTATTTGCTTTTTATTTGTTCTTGCCTTCTTCTTAATTCTTTGAAAAAAAGAAAATAAGATAATGATATGAGTGCAAAAAATAAAATAAAAATTAAATAGCTTACTAGATCCATTACTTCTTAAGTGTAAGATTTAACTTTTCAGCTCTTTTAATCACAAAATCATAAGCTGCTTGATATTCGTTTGGAATATCTCCTTCTAAAATAGCTTCTTTTACAGCTTCTTTTAAAATTCCGATTTCGCGTGAAGGTTTTAAGTCAAACATTTCCATAATTTCTTCTCCCGTAATTGGCGGTTGAAAATTACGAACATGATCGCGTTCTTCGACTTCAACGATTTTCTTGCGGACAAGCTCGAAATTTTTGTGATACTTTTTAAATTTTGCTGGATTTTTGGTTGTGATATCGGCTTCACACAAAGTCATTAAGTTTTCTACATCTTCGCCAGCATCAAAAACCAAACGGCGAACCGCACTATCTGTCACAATATCCTGTGCCAAAACAATCGGGCGAGAACTCATGATAACCATTTTCTGAACGAATTTCATTTTATGGTTCAAAGGCATGTGTAAGCGTTCGAATATTTTTTTAGCCATTTTTCCGCCCAAGAATTCATGACCGTGAAAAGTCCATCCTTGTTTTTTATTGAAACGTTTTGTTGGCGCTTTTCCAATATCATGCAATAAAGCTGACCAGCGAAGCCAAACATCGTCAGTATTTGGACAAATATTATCCACTACTTCTAGCGTATGGTAAAAATTGTTTTTATGGGTATGGCCTTCAATTTCTTCCACCTGATTCAACGCTGTCAATTCAGGTAAAATGATATCCAGAAGCCCCGTTTTGTATAAAAGTAAAAATCCAGTCGAAGGTTTATCTGTCAAAAGAATTTTGTTCAATTCATCGACAATTCTTTCGCCAGAAATAATCTTGATACGATCTGCATTTTTTGTAATTGCATTCAATGAATTTTCTTCAATTTCAAAATTCAGCTGTGTAGCAAAACGAATCGCACGAAGCATGCGCAAAGGATCATCAGAATACGTAATGTCTGGATCCAAAGGTGTTTTGATTGTTTTATTTTCTAAATCTTGCAGACCGTTAAAAGGATCTAGCAGTTCTCCAAAATTATTTTCGTTTAACGAAAGAGCAAATGCATTGATTGTAAAATCACGACGGTTCTGATCGTCTTGCAAAGTTCCGTTTTCCACAATCGGATTTCGGCTGTCGCGGGTGTAAGATTCTTTTCTTGCACCAACAAATTCAATATCCGTATCTTCAAAACGAAGCATTGCAGTTCCGTAAGTTTTAAAAACCTGGACTTTTGGTTTGTTCGGAAGTAAATCAGAAACCTTAAGCGCCAGTTCGATTCCGCTTCCAACAGCCACCACGTCGATGTCTTTTTTAGAACCTCTGTTTAAAAGCAAATCACGGACAAATCCTCCTATCACATAAGAGTCAACGTTTAATTCCTTAGATGCTTTCGAAATGATATCGAAGATTTTGTTTTGTAAAGCAGATTTATAGTTTGTTTGTACAGCCACGAATTCACTAATTTTAAATATGTTTATTCTTGAAGAGAATGAACGACTGCAAATTTACAACATAGAAAATGCCTAATACAATCTATCGACGACTTTTTTGAAGAAATTCTTAGTTTGAGGCATCAATTTTTATTGAAATAGAAATGTTGAAAAAAGTTTGCCACGAATTTCACGAATTTCCGCTAATTTTTTTTCCTAACCATGTAAATTTTTGCCACAGATTAAAAGATTAAAAATGATTATAATATTTGAAAATCCTTTATTCTGTGACAAAAGTAAACCAGTGTAATTTGTGGCAAAAAAAATGCACTTCTAGAGAATTGGAATCCGAAGGATTCAAATGTTTATAGAAAAATAATTTGGCACTTTTGATTCGACCCCTTCGGGGTCGCACGCCTCTGTCAATATAACAATTCTATAAATATTTGAATCCTTCGGATTCTGTTTTATGCTTGTCTTTTAGAAACTCCAGCAATATTAATCTGTGAAAATCTTTTATCTCGATAACTATCGGGAGTGGCAAAAGAAAATTAGTGAAATTCGTGAATTCGTGGCGAAAAAAAACTATATGTCCATAAAACAAATCAATTATATTATCTCCATTTTTAGAAATTCAATTTGTATTTTTGAATCACTTTAAAAATGCACAAATGAAAATTGTTATATCGCCAGCGAAGTCATTAAATTTCGAAAAAGAATTACCTACAAAACAACATACAGAACCAGCTTTTCTAAAAGAAGCAAGAATCGTTCATAAAGTAGTAAAAACAAAAAAGCCGTCTGAATTATCAGAGTTAATGTCTATTTCAGACAAACTTGCCGATTTAAATTGGAAAAGAAATCAGGAATGGAAAACACCTTTCACACCTGAAAATGCGCGTCCAGCAGTTTATACTTTTGATGGAGATGTTTACACAGGCTTAGATGCTTACTCAATTCCATTAGAAAAATTAGATGCTTTGCAAGATAAACTAAGAATCTTATCTGGACTTTACGGACTTTTGAAACCGCTTGATTTAATGCAGGCGTACCGTTTAGAAATGGGAACCAAAATGCCAGTTGGCGAATCTAAAAATCTGCACGAGTTTTGGAAACCGACAGTAACAAAGGCTTTAAACAAAGAATTGAAAAAAGACGAGTTATTTGTGAATTTAGCCAGTAACGAATACTTTTCAGCTGTTGACGTAAAGGCTTTAAAAGTTCCTGTAATTACTCCAGATTTTAAAGACTACAAAGATGGAAAACTAAAAATGATCAGTTTTTTTGCTAAAAAGGCGAGAGGTATGATGGTTCGTTATATAATCGATACCAATGCAGAAACTATTGATGATTTAAAAGGTTTTAATTACGAAGGATATCAGTTTGATGCGAATCTTTCTAAAGGGAATCATTTGGTTTTTACTCGTTAGAAACGTTGTCTAGGTTCAAAGGGGCAAAGTGACAAAGCGACAAAGGCTTTTATAGAGTCGTAGACTCGAAACATATTGTAGGCAGGGATTTTAATCCCTGCAGATTTAGCAGATCAAATTGAAACAAAAAAAATAAACGCCGAATTCTAAATTGAATTCGGCGTTTTTGCGTATTATAAAATTATTATTATTAATGCATTGCGTCGGCTGCACTAATTTTGTTCTTCCCTTTTTTAATAAAGAGAATAATCGGTATGCAACATAAAAACATAATTCCCAGATAAAGGAAAATATCCATATAAGCCATTACAGTACTTTGCTTCATTATAGAGCCTTCTATAGCTTGATATGCTTTTTTCAAAGCGACATCTGCACTATAACCCTTTGCCATGAAGGCGTGCTGCATTCCTGCAATACGCTGCTGTACCTCAAACTTGGCAGGATCTAAATTATTAATTAAATCTACTCGGTGTGACTGGCTGAAACGTGTAATGAAAGTGGTAATGATCGCAATACCAAACGATCCGCCTAACTGACGCATCATTCCTGTAAATGCAGCTCCTTCACCAATTTGTTTTCCTTTCAAAGTAGAAAGAGAAAGCGTTGTAATAGGTACGAAAAGCAATCCTAAACCAACTCCTCTTAAGATTAGAGGCCAATACATATGTTCCACTCCAGTATCAGGTGTCATACGGCTGTACATCATAAAGGTAAAGAAGAAGAAAACTAAAAATCCAACTCCAACCATATATCCCTGCGGAACTCCTTTTTGGATCATATTACCAACAAATGGCATCATGATCGCCGTTGTAATAGATCCCGGAATTAATAATAAACCTGCGTCTGTTGCGGTCCATCCTAAAATAGACTGCGTATAAATCGGGATAATTAAAGTTGATCCATATAATCCGAAACCAAGAATAAAACACATTATGGTTCCAATTCTTAAGTTTCCATCTTTTAAAACACTCAAGTTTACAATTGGATAATCATACGTAAGTTCTCGCCAAATAAAAAGAACCAATCCCAAAACGGTTACAACACTTAACGCTACAATTGTAGAATCATTAAACCAGTCGTCTTGCTGTCCGTGCTCCAATACGAATTGTAAGGATCCGATAAAAGCGGTCAACAATATAATTCCCCACCAGTCAACCTGATTGGCTTTTAATTTCTCACCGTATTTTGGACTTTTCACAAATGTTAGAGCCAAAATAGTAGCAATAATTCCCAACGGAATATTGATATAGAAAATATAAGGCCAAGAATAATTATCAACCAGATATCCTCCTAATGGCGGACCAAGTGTTGGACCTACAATTACACCCATTCCGTAAATCGCCTGTGCCATTCCACGTTTTGCTACGGGGTAACTTTCTGTAATAATAGTTTGGGCTGTTACTAGAAGCGCTCCACCGCCCATACCTTGTACGAATCGAAAAGCGACAAGTTCCCATATATTTGTGGCATTACCACACAAGAAGGAACAGACCGTAAATACTATGATCGAAGCCACAAAATAATTACGTCGTCCAAATTGCTGTGATAGCCAGCTCGTCATCGGAATTACAATAACATTCGCAATAGCGTATGCTGTAATTACCCATGCCACATCGGTCAAGGTAGCACCAAGACTTCCGCGCATGTCTGTTAGCGCTACGTTTACAATCGTCGTATCAACAATTTCCAGCAATGCACAAAGTACTGCGGTAATCGTAATGATAACACGTCTGAAACCGTATTCTACTAAATCGTCATCTTGTACTGCTGTAGCCATTTATATTATTTCAAATGTACATCTACATCAACATTCATCCCTGGTCTTAAAAGTTTTACTTTTTCAGGATCGTTTGATTGATCGATGGTGATTTTTACTGGTAATCTCTGAATTGTTTTTACGAAGTTTCCTGTTGCATTGTCAGGAGGTAATAATGAAAAACGAGATCCTGTTGCAGGAGAAAAAGAAGATACAGTTCCTTTAAACTCATAGTTTGGATAAGCATCAACTTTTAAGCTTACTTTTTGTCCCACAACCATTTTGTTTAATTGTGTTTCTTTGAAGTTAGCTACAACCCAAGCTTCATTGTTATTGATGATGTAGAATAAAGATTGTCCTGGCTGAACTAATTGTCCTGGCTGAATATCAACTTTAGAAACCTGACCGTCAATTGCAGCTGTAACTACAGTGTAAGAAAGGTTTAAGTGTGCAACATCAAGCATTGTTTTTGCTTTTTTAATGTTTGCTGCAGCAACTTCTGTTTGTTTGTCAGAAACTTTAGATTTTGACTGGATAACCGATTTTTGGTAAGAAGTAGCTTTTTGCTGTTGTTCTAAAACGCGAACTTGATTTTCAGCTTCTTCTTTTGCTGTCAAAGCTTGCTCATATTGCTGTTTTGTAATTGTATGCGTTTTGTACAAGTTGTTGTAACGGTTATAATCGTTTGTAAGCTGTCTCAATCTAATTCTTGCACTTTCGATAGAACCGCTTGCAGATCTCATTTGAGCATCTGAAACAGAAATACTTGCATAAGCACTTCCGATATCTGCTTTTGCAGCTTCAAATTGCCCTTCAGCTCCTAATAAAGCCGCATTAGCTTCATCAATCTTTAATTGGTAATCTCTCTTATCAATTGTAAACAAAGTATCACCTTTTTTTACATAATCATTATCTTTCACATATACTTTGCTGATGTATCCTGATACTCTCGGGATAATCGGATTCATTCTTTTTTCGATCTGAGCATCATCAGTTTCTTCGTGTGCTTGAGCGTGTAAGTATTTAGATATTCCGTAAGTTCCGCCCACTAAAACCAAAACGGTTAGTATGATGATGAATTTTTTATTTGTCTTTTTCTTTTCCATGAGAGCTATCGATTATATTTTAGAAAGATTGAATGATTGTGATAATTGTCCTGATACTGAAAGTAATTCGTAATATTTTTGAATAATAGTGGCTTTAGATAAAGCAGTTTGAATTTTGGCATTTAAATGTTCTACGTCAGCTTCTACCAAATCGTTGGTGTCAGATAAACCATTGTCAAACTTATCTTTTACTAATCTGTAATTTTCTGCCGCTTGCTGAAGCGCTTCATCATAAACAACACTTTGATTAATAGCTAAGTCATAATCTTCAATAGATTTCTGAACTTCAACTTTAATACGATCCGTCATAATTGCTTCTGTGTTTTTTACTTCCAAAGCTCTGCTTTCTGCTTCTTTAACATGCACATTGTTTTTTAGAATTCCTGATAAATCATAAGATAATCCGATGCCAAAATTCATAGCATATTTTACAGTTATGATATCTTTCAGATCCAACGCTGTATAACCACCAAGTAATGAGATTGCTGGATAATATCCTGCTTTTGCAATTTTTACATTAGCTTCAGAAGCTTTGCTTTGCAATCTTATTGCTTCTAAATCTTTTCTGCTCTCAAGTGCAACAGCATCAGATGTTATGGTGTTGCTTGTTTTCAGATTAAAGAAATCTTGCTCGTTTACCTCAATTTTTACATTAGGATCTAATTTAAGCAAAGTAGTTAGGTAGTAATTGATGTTATTAATATTATTATTAGCTTCATCGATAGATAATTGCGTTTTAGAAACTAATAATTGCGCTTTTAATAAATCATTTCTCGGAATAATTCCGTTTTTCTCCAACTCTGTAAAATCGGTAACACGCTGTTTCGCACTTTTTTGATTTTCGTTTAAAACATCTAATGTTTTTTGAGCTTTGTATAGTGCTGTGTAATAAGTGATTGCTTTTAAAGCTACATCTTCTTTAGTTTTTTCAGCATTAGCAGTTTCTGCTTCGTACATTCCTTCATAGGCATCTATGCTACTTTGAATTTTAAATCCAGCAAAAATAGGAAGACTTAAATTTGCCATTCCCAACATTGCACGGTCTGGAGATGCTAAAGAAGCGCTTTCTCCTTGATTTGGCATATCAATAGAAGCTTTTGTAAGGCGCTGATATTGGCCAGAAATTTTAAGATCTGGGTACTGATTGTTTTTTACGGTTTTTAATTCGTACATTTTTGTGTTTACCTTAGTATTGGCAAGCGTAACTTCGTTACTCTTTTCCCAAGCCATCTGCACGGCTTCGCTTAAGGTTAAACTTGTTTTTTCTTGTGCTTCAATTGAAGATATTCCGATAAAGAAAACTCCAAAGAGCATTAATTGACTAATTTTCATAAACAAGTAGCGCTTTTATAGTTTGTTGAATGTGCTTTGTGAGATCGTTTTTAATGTAATTGTTAAACATTTCTTCTGTTTTTAAATCCAGTAATTCTTCGAAGAAAGAGCGATTCATGTGAAAGTGAAAAAAGGTTCCAATAATGGTTGGCGTTATAAGTTGGATATTAATATCTTTTCTAATAACTCCTTGAGCTTGCCCTTGTTTGATAATGCTTTCAACAGATTTTAAATTTCCTTTTTTAAGTTCTGTAAAAGCATTTAAGCTTTTTTCTCTTTTTTTTGCGTTAAGTTCAAAATGTAAAACCCTGTAAATCCCTTTGTTAAGGCAAATTCTACTAATGTAAATTTCGATTAATTTATTGACTTTTTCAAGAGGTTCAAGATCTTCCTGCAATAAATTTTCGAGTTGTAATTTTAAATCAACGGTTTTGTAAAGAATTAGAGCTTCCAAAAGCCTTTCCTTTGAACCAAAATAATACGAGACCATGGCAATGTTGATTTTTGCCTCTTTGGAGATATCTCGTATCGATGTACCTTCAAATCCTTTTTCAGAAAACAGCTTTTCTGCGACTTCAAGAATCTGAATTTTTTTGTCGTTTAATTCGATGTTGGACATGGTATTGTTTCTAATCGGATGCAAAATTAAACACTTGTTTAATTTAAACACTTGTTTAATTTTATTTTAACATAATATTAACATAAAACGGTTTCCATATTTTTGGTTTTATATTTCTTTTTAAGACAAATAAAAAGCCTGAAAAAGCAAGTCTTTCAGGCTAATTGTTTTCTATTTAATTCTTTGGTAACTTAACTTGTTTAAAAATGCCAATATTAGAAAATGATTGAATATTAGTTTTGTTTTTTGGTGTTAGATCATATCGGACATTAGAAATAATTTCATTTTTTTGCGATAATTTTAAATCTTCAATTGATATTTTTGAAACAATATTTGAGCTTTTTGTTCTGATGAAAATATTTGTTTTTTTGAATTTTAAAATATCTAAATGTTCAGGTTCTAAACTCTCAACGTCATTTAAATTATAAAAGAAGATACTATCGCGAGATTCTTTAAATGTTTCAAATTCATATCTTTTATAACCTTGATTTCTAAATGTAAAACCTTCATTTTGAAAAACCTTAGTTTTAACTTTAATCCCTTTTTCTTCACTATCCCTAATTTTTAAAGGTATAAAGATTTTGTTAGGAGCTATTTGATCATCAAGTTCTTCACAGACAACACCAGAAATATTTCGTTTTGTGGGAATGGTTTCAAAATATTGAAAAGGTAATGATTCTACGTGATCGATGTCAAATACTTGTGTTGAATCTAAAATGATATAACCAAAAATATATGAATCACGTCCTCCCCAAGCATCATATTTATAAATAACTTTCGAGGAATTTTCAATTTTTTGAATAAATAATTCTGAGATCTTCCATCTACGGTCACAACTCATATTTAAAAATACAGTTGCTATAATGATGATATTCTTAAAATATTTCATCCAGAATTTAATCTATCGTATCCCTCCAACAAATTCCTCAATTTTCCCACTTCCGCTTTCGCTTAGATGTTTAATAAAAGCACTTCCAATAATAGCGCCTTTAGCATATTTTGTAGCCTGATTAAAAGTCTCTCGGTTAGAAATTCCGAAACCTACTATTTGTGGGTTTTTCAAATTCATATCGGCAATTCTTTCAAAATACGTTTCTTGAGTATCGCCAAATCCAGATTGAGAACCCGTAACGCTTGCAGAACTTACCATATAAATAAATCCATTTGAAACGCTGTCAATAAAACGAATACGTTCTTCTGAAGTTTGTGGCGTAATCAAAAACACATTAATTAAACCATATTTTTCAAAAATCGCTTTGTATTCATTTGCATAAACATCAACAGGAAGATCTGGAATAATTAAACCGTCAATTCCGATTTCGGCACATTTCTGGCAGAAAGCTTCCACTCCGTATTGCAACATCGGATTAAAATATCCCATAATAATCAACGGAATTTTTACGCTTTCGCGAATGTTTTTCAGCTGATCGAAAAGAATTTGAGTTGTCATTCCGTTATGGAGAGCCTGCGTAGAACTCGCCTGAATTGTAGGTCCATCTGCCAAAGGATCACTAAATGGAAGACCAATTTCGATTAAATCAACTCCATTTTTTTCTAAGTCTTGAATAATCTGCACCGTATCATTTATATTCGGATATCCGGCAGAAAAATAAATAGAAAGTATCTTTTTATCTTCTTGTAATTTTTGAGTTATTCTGTTCATTTTACTATATTTTTTACTCCTGCAAGGTTTCAAAACCTTGTAGATATGTTTATGTTTTTCTTATCGATAAATTTTATTTCATGCTCGCGATAGCTATCGGGATTAAAAAGATTTAAGCTGATTCTCACAGATTTTTTTAATTTTAATCTGCAATGATCTGCCATCCCGATAGCTATCGGGAGCGTGAAACAATCTTAAAATTTTACGATTCGGCTTTCCCAATCATTGCCTTGTTTTTCAACAATCAATAATCCAGAATCAGAATCATTCATTTGGGCAACTAATTCACCTTTGTTATTCCAAAAAGCGCTTTGACCTGCAGAAGGCGATCCCCACGATTCACCGCTGAAATTGGACATCAAAACATTCATTTTATGTTTTTCGGCATAGCTTTGTAAATCTCTGTACGCATTCGGAATTCCGTTTGGCGAAAAGAAAATACTCGCAATATAAATATCGGTATCTCTCTTACACGCATTTTCAGGATGTAGCGGATTATCAATATCGGCACAAATAGCTAGAGAAATCTTCTGGTTTTCGATCTCAATCATCGGATTATAATCAAAAGAAGATTCGAAAAATTCATCTTCTCCCTCATGTAAAAACTGTTTTGTATATATAGAAACCGAATCATCTGGAGCTATAATAAATTCGCCAATAAACATTTTCGAATCTATCTTAATTGGTGCTCCAGCTATGATAACAATATTATTTCTAGTCGCCAATTCTTTTAAATGGTCAATCCTATAATCGTCTTCTGTAAAAACCAATTTTTCAGCATTTTCTCTTTCATAACCTGTAATAGATAACTCTGGAAATGCAATTAAATTAGCCCCATTTTCAACTGCCAATTCAATAAGTTGATAATGATTCAATAAATTAGAAGAGATATCTCCGCGTTTTGGTTTGGTTTGCGCCGCCGCTAAAATCATATTTTCTATTATTTATTTTCGGTGTAAACCCAAGCTGTTTTTCCTGATTTTAGTTTTACTTGAACTCTTTTGTACGAATTAGATTCAAATTGGTCGACTTTTAACATTTCAGAACTTGTTACTTCAAAAACAACTCCATGTATAATGTCTTCCAAACTTTCACTTGGTACTGCAACAACATAATCTGCCATTCCAAATTCTTCTTCAATTTGTAAACTTTTAAGTTTAAAACCCAGAATCTCGTCTGGACTTCCGTTTAAAACTTTATTGAAAATCTGCATTTGAATTTGTTTCGATCTTAATGTTCCGTATGAGAATAATAGTTCCATAATAATTATATTTCCCGTTAATTTTTAGCATTTAGAGTAAATCTCAGATCGCCGAAGCGCTAACACCAAAAGTATAACTTTTATTACAATTTAAAATACTCAATGTAATTATCTAAATCTTTGTCGCCACGACCAGAAAGACTTATTACGACAACATCTGTCGGCTTGAACTTTTTCTGATCTAAAACCGCAAATGCATGTGCACTTTCTATAGCTGGAATAATTCCTTCTAATTTAGTTAACTGCAGACCAGCATTCATCGCATCATCATCGGTAACAGAGAAAAATTCGCCGCGTCCAGTTTGCGCCAAATGTGCATGTAAAGGTCCAACTCCTGGATAATCTAATCCCGCAGAAATAGAATACGGTTCTGTAATTTGTCCGTCTGTAGTCTGCATTAAAAGGGTTTTGCATCCATGAATAACGCCTACTTTTCCTAATTTACTAGTCGCGGCGCTGTGTCCTGAGTCAACACCTTTTCCTGCTGCTTCAACCGCAATAATTCCAACTTCTGGTTCGTGCAAAAAGTGATAATAAGTTCCCGCAGCGTTACTTCCTCCGCCAATACAAGCTACTACATAATCAGGATTTTCACGCCCTTCTTTTTCTTTTAATTGCCATTTTATTTCTTCTGAAATAATGCTTTGAAAACGCGTAACCATATCTGGATAAGGATGTGGTCCAATTGCAGATCCGATAATATAATGCGTATCAACAGGATTATTAATCCAGTCGCGAATGGCTTCGTTTGTGGCATCTTTCAAAGTTTTTGAACCCGAAAGTGCAGGACGAACTTCTGCGCCTAACATTTTCATACGTGCTACGTTTGGTGCCTGACGCGCAATGTCGATTTCACCCATGTATACAATACACTCAATTCCCATTAAAGCACAAACTGTTGCAGTTGCTACGCCATGCTGTCCAGCACCTGTTTCTGCAATAATTCTTTTTTTACCAAGGCGTTTTGCTAATAAAATCTGTCCGATAGTATTGTTGACTTTGTGCGCTCCGGTATGGTTCAAGTCTTCTCTTTTCAAGTAAACTTTGGTATTGTATTTTTCAGATAAGCGTTTCGCAAAATACAGCGGACTAGGGCGCCCAACGTAATCTTTCAGTAATTGATTGAACTCTGCTTTAAAATCAGGTTCGTCCATTATGCTTAGATATTTCTGGCGTAATTCTTCTACGTTTGGGTATAGCATTTCTGGAATGAAAGCTCCTCCAAATTCTCCGTAATATCCTTTTTCGTTAACGTTAAAACTCATTTTTTTAAATTTTAAAAGTTGGCAACATCAAATTTGCGTTTGAAATTGCTTAATAGATTTCTATTTTTCAGCCCTGGTTCGATTTCAAATTTACTGTTTACATCAATAGCGTAAATAGGCAATTTTGTTTTTGAAATTTCTTCAATGGCTTTTAATTCATTCATTCCGATTCCGCCGCTCAAAAAGAAAGGTTTTTTCGAATTGTATTTTTTTAATATGCTCCAGTCGAAAGTGGTTCCATTTCCGCCTGGAAGTTTTCCTTTCGTGTCAAACAGAAAATAATCGCAGACATTTTCAAAAGGTTTAATAACTTCAAAATCAAAATTTTCATCTGCAGAAAAAACTTTAATGATTTCAATTTTCTTTGGAAGTTTTTCTTTTAAAGTTGCACAAAATTCAACTGATTCTTCTCCGTGTAACTGAACAGCTTGTAAATTGTATTTTTCTACTTTTTCCAGAATTTCTTCCAAACTCTGATTGACAAAAACACCTACTTTTTTGATGGTTTTGATCAGTTCGGGAACATTCCCATTGCAATATCTAGCGGATTTTTCCCAGAAAATAAATCCCATATAATCGGGTAGGAGTGCGCCTACCTCAAGGATGTTTTCTGGATTTTTCATGCCGCATATTTTAAGTTTCATTGTTGTGTGTTTTTTAACGCAAAGCGCGCTAAGATTTGTGTTAATTTTTCCGCCACGAATTCACGAATCTCTTTTAATTAATTCGTGAATTCGTGGCTATTTTTTTACTTAAGCTGATTTATAAATTTAGTTGCAGCTTCTCCTGCGTTGTCGGTTTTCATGAAGTTTTCTCCAATTAAAAATCCTTTGTATCCATAAGGTTTCAGTTCTTGAATGGCTTCTACAGATGAAATTCCGCTTTCTGAAACTTTTACAAATTCGTTTGGAATCTGCGATGCCAATTCTTTACTGAAATCTAAACTAACCTCGAAAGTTTTTAAATTTCTGTTGTTTACGCCAATCATATCTAAAGTTGGCATAATCGATTTTTCTAATTCTTCCTGATTATGAACTTCCAATAAAACCTCTAAACCTAATTTCTTAGCAAATTCAGATAAAGATTTAATTTCTTCTCTCGTCAAAACCGCTGCGATTAACAAAATCAAATCGGCTCCATGGGCTTTTGCTTCCAGAATCTGATATTCGTCTACAATAAATTCTTTTCGCAAAAGCGGAATATTTACACTCGCTCTTGCTAAAAGTAAATCGTCCAAAGATCCGCCGAAATATTTTCCGTCGGTTAAAACCGAGATTCCGCACGCGCCAGCATTTTCGTAACCTTTTACGACTTCTTCAACTGTAAAATTATTATTGATAATTGACTTGGAAGGAGAACGACGCTTGTGTTCCGCAATAATTCCAGAGTTGCTTTCTCTTAATTTCTGACTAAGAGAAATGGTTTGTTTTCCAAAAAAGACAGAAGTCTCCAACTGTGAAACCGGAATAATCGATTTCTTCAGAATCACTTCTCGTTTTTTGTCTATTATTATTTTATCTAAAATGTTCATTGTTGTTGTTTTGCCACAAAGTCACAAAGACGCAAAGTTTATTCGTGATAATTCGTGAAATTTGTGTTTAATTTTATTTACTCAATTCTTGTAACGTTTGTAATGCCTTTAATCCTTTTCCAGACAATAAACTTTCTTTTGCTAATTCAAATCCTTCTTGCGGAGAACATTTTGTAACGGTTGAAATCGCCATTGCAGCATTGGCACAAACCACATTATTCTGCGCTTCGCTTCCTTTTCCTGAAATGATATTCGTGAAAATTTCAGCCGATTCTTCAATCGTTTTTCCGCCTTCAATTTCAGTTTGAGATAAAAGACGAACACCAAAATCTTCTGGGTTTAGCATTCCTTCCATATGATTTGAAATTGTTTTGGTCGGACCTGTTAATGAAATTTCATCATATCCGTCAAGCGAATGCAGGATGGTAAAATTTACATCGGTATTTTGATATAAATAAGCATACATTCTCGCTAGTTCTAAATTGAAAACTCCAACCAATTGATTTTGCGGGAATGCCGGATTTACCATTGGGCCCAACATATTAAAGAAGGTTTTTACCGCCAACTCTTTTCTAATTGGCCCAACATTTTTCATTGCGGGGTGAAATAGGGGAGCGTGCAAAACACAGATTCCTGCTTTGTCCATACATTTTTCTAAAAATGAAGGATCGTTGCTAAATTTAATTCCCATTTTTTCCATTACGTTGCTCGATCCAGAAATAGAAGAAACGCCGTAATTTCCGTGTTTTGCCACTTTAATTCCTGCTCCAGCAGAAACAAAAGAAGCCAGAGTCGAAATGTTGAAAGTATCTTTTCCGTCACCGCCCGTTCCACACAAATCGATCGTGTTGTAAGCTGATAAATCTACTCGGATGCAAAGGTCTAATAAAGCTTCGCGAAAACCCGAAAGTTCTTCAATTGTAATGCTTCGCATCATAAAAACAGTCAAAAATGCCGAAATCTGACTCGGATTGTACTGACCGCTTGAAATATTAATCAATACGTTTTTTGCCTCTTCTTTGGTAAGGACTTCGTGGTTGATTAATTTATTTAATATTGTTTTCATTTTTTTATTCTAAGGTTCTAAGGTGCTGAGACGCTAAGGTTCTAAGTTTTTTTGACTGTAAACTGTAACTGAATACTATTTCTTAATGTTCGTTACCGTGATAAATCCACATCGGCTCTGTTTTTCCTGCTCGTTCAAATCCGTTTTTTTTATAAAAATCAACGGAGCGTCCGTCTGCCGTAAGCATCTGCATGTGAAAGCGACGATATTTTTCCTGCATTTTATCCAAAATCATCTTTCCAATTCCTTTTCCTTGGTAATCAGGAAGCACCAATAAATGCGGATAATAAACGGTTAAAAATCCATCTGAAATTGCATTTCCAAGTCCGACCAATTTTTTCCCTTCCCAAGCTGTTATCAAAGTTTCAGAATTCAAAAGGCCGTTATACAACTCATTTGGTTTGCTCGCCGAACTCCATTCATTGGCTTTATATAAAATCAAAATATCTTCAATTTTGATTTCTTTAGTTTCTAGAATTGATATTTCCATTTTTTATGGCAATAAGATGTTAAATGAATAAAGTTTTACTGTATCTGAGTACTAAAAATAATGACCACTGATCACTAACTCTTAATCCAATTCTCTAAAATCCTTTTTCCGTTTGGTGTCAAAACACTTTCTGGGTGAAACTGAACGCCTCTTACGTTATAATTTTTATGTCTTAAAGACATGATTTGGCCATTTTCATCTACCGAAGTTGCTTCTAAATCTTCAGGTAAATTTGCATCAACAACCCAAGAATGGTATCTTCCTACTTCAAATTCGTTTCCTAAACCTTCAAACAAAATTTCGTCAGAAACTACAGTTTTTACATTTGTAGCTACACCGTGATACACTTTATCCAAATTCGAAAGCGTTCCGCCAAAAACTTCTCCAATTGCTTGCTGTCCCAAACAAACTCCCAAAATACTTTTTGTCGGACTGTATTTTTCGATTACCGCTTTTAATAAACCTGCTTCGTCCGGAATTCCAGGTCCCGGAGAAAGTAAAATTTTCTCAAAAGACGCAATTTCATCAATATCAAATTCGTCGTTTCTATAAACTGTAACTTCACAGTTTAAATCTTCTAAATAGTGCACTAAATTGTAAGTGAAACTATCGTAATTGTCTATAACTAGTATTTTTTTCATTGTGTTATTTTTTGTTTCAGAGTTTCAGGTTTCAAGTTTCATGTTCCAACTAACTTGAAACTTGAAACGAAGAAAACTTGAAACTAATTTTTTTATTTCTCTCGAACGTACTTTTCAGTAATAATTCGGTCTATTCCTAATTTTTCTAATTTTTCTACTCCCTTTTGAATTAAGGTATCATTTTGAACTTTCACTACAAATTCAAATTTTCCATTTTCCCAATCACGATTATTAAAATATTCCAGATTTTCGGTATAAATGCTGTCTTTCAATGTATATTTTCCACCTCCAGCAAAATATAGCGCTGTGGTAGAATCTTTGCCGTTTTTTAAATCATGGTTCATAAAAGCAAAATGAGTGCTGTTTATAATTTTAATCATTTTGGTGTTTTTATTGAATGTAGAAAAAGTCGAATCTTTCTCAGTCGTTTCTGCCGATATAAGTCGCCAGGTTCCTTCAATCGGATTCTGTTTTTTTTCTGAATTACAAGAAGTAATGGTAATGATTAAAACTAAAATGAATACTACTTTTTTCATGATCTTTTGTGGTTTTTTTTATGGTTGTTTTTTGATTTGTTTTAAGTTTCAGGATTCACGCTTAAAAAAACTGAACACTTCGAGACTGAACACTGAACACTAAATTTTCTCTGCCATTTCAAGCGCTGTATTCAATGCTCTTAATTTATTATAAACTTCTTGCATTTCACTTTCTTCGTCAGAACTTGCTACAATTCCGGCTCCGGCTTGGCAATGCAATTGATGATTTTTAGAAAGGAAAGTTCGAATCATAATCGCATGATTAAAATTTCCGTCAAAATCCATTACGCCGATTGCGCCTCCGTAAAAATTACGATTTGTTTTTTCGCATTCTTCAATTAACTGCATTGCTCTGTGTTTTGGCGCTCCGCTCAAAGTTCCTGCTGGAAAAGTATCTGCAACGACTTGCATAGTAGTTGCTTTGTCGTGTAAATGCCCCGTAACTTTTGAAACCAAGTGAATTACGTGAGAGAAAAATTGAACTTCTCTGTATTTCTCTACGTTTACATCGTGCCCATTTCTGCTTAAATCGTTTCTTGCCAAGTCCACAAGCATAACGTGTTCGCTATTTTCTTTTTTATCTTCTGAAAGTTCTTTTGCTAAAAGCGCATCACGTTCGTCATTTCCAGTTCTTTTAAAAGTTCCTGCGATTGGATGAATTTCAGCTTTTCTGTTTTTTACAATAATTTGTGCTTCTGGCGAAGAACCAAATATTTTAAAATCTCCATAATCAAAAAAGAATAGATACGGAGAAGGATTGATGCTTCTTAAAGCTCTGTACACATTAAATTCGTCTCCTTTAAAACCTTGAGTAAATCGGCGAGAAAGAACCAATTGGAAAACATCTCCTCGGTAACAATGTTTTTTGGCTAAAGCCACATTTGCTTTAAACTCTTCATCTGTTAAATTTGAAAAACCTTCTCCTTCTTTAGAAAATTTATATGAAGCGATATTTCTGGATTGCAACAATTGCTCAATTTCTGCAATATTGTTTTTATTATCTACGCTGTGGCAGAAAATATAAGCTTCGTTTTTAAAGTGATTAATAGCAATAATGTTTTGATAAACTGCGTAAAAAACATCAGGAATAGAAGTCGCATTGTCTTTTTTGGCAATCGAAACTTTTTCAAAATAACGAACTGCATCATAAGAAATGTAGCCGAATAAACCGTTGTTGATGAATTTAAAATCGTTTTTCTCCGATTGAAACTGACTTGAAAATTCCTGAATTACCTGCGGAATATTTGTTGAAGAATCGATTGTGATTTTTTCTGAAGTTCCGTCTGGAAAAGTTTTAGAAATAACCTCGTTTTCAATTTTGATCGTTGCAATCGGGTTGCAGCAGATGTAAGAGAAACTGTTATCGTTACCGTGATAATCGCTACTTTCTAGTAATAAACTGTTTGGAAATTTATCTCTGATTTTGAAATAAATGCTCACAGGTGTAACGGTGTCTGCCAGAATTTGTTTGTAATGTGTATTAAGAATAAAAGGTTTCAAAATATATAGTTTTATGTTGTTCGTTAATGTGTTTCAGTTTTGATCAAAAAAAAAGGCTTGTCGTGATGACAAGCCCTTTAAATTTTTATAGTTTTTACAATACCATAGGAAGCTTCGTTCACGACGTCTGACGTAAATTCTTCCACCACCAAATATTGTTCATTGTTGTTTTCATATCTTATTTTGATGTCACAAAGATATAAATGTAATTTGAATTAGAGTATATAAAATTTGAAAAAAAACTTTTCGATTCTGTGAAATTTGTTAAATTTTAATCGAAAGTGTTTTTGTAATTCTTTAATTTCCAATTGCTAACGTGTTGTTTACATTTAATCTAAAATCTGGATTTCCTTTAATACTTGGAAGAGCAAATAACTCTGTAAGTTTCATTTTAGTATATTCTATTCCAAAAGCAGGATTGCTGTAATAGCTTTTTATGCCAGGAATATTGCTGCCAGATTCGCTTTCAATTTCACCTTGACAGTTGTTTGCCACGACATTTTTAAAAGTAATTTTAGATAAATTAGCTTCTCCATTTCCGATATTTCCTTCCAATAAAATGAAAGGCGCAAATCCTGAAACCACACTATTAGTTAAATTAAAAAAAGTGTTTTCTTTAATATGAGCCGATTCTCTAACCAATCCTTGATTGTTTTCTTCTAAATTAACCAAAGTAATATTGTTTGCGTTTATTTTGGTCATTTTTTTCGTCATATCAGTTGTTGCAACTTTTTCGTATGAATCAACTTCAAAACATCTTGAGCCTGAAATATCCGATGAAAATGGGTGGCGAATTGCGATACTATTGCTAATGTTTATTTGAGCACCTTGAGTAAAATCAAAATCATCATCGGTTGTTCTGTACGAAATTAGATTACTCAAATTTAAATCGCCTCCATAACATTCGAAAGAATCATCATTTGAAAAACTGATTTGTACATTGCTTACTTGAGTTTTTCTTCCAACTCCTGCTAGAGAAAGTCCGTTTAACTCTTTAGAAGCACTTAATTTTCTTCCAGCATATTCGATACGAACATATTTCATAACCCCAGAATTATCTTCAGGATCCTGACCTCCATAATGATTTAAAGTTGGATCTAAATCAAAAGGCAAAGTATTGATGCCTCCAAGAGAATTTATAGGTGCTTTTCCTAAAATAATGATTCCGCCCCAATCGCCAGGTTTTCTGTTGTTTTTTTCATTTTCTGACGTAAACACAATTGGATCAGTTTCTAAACCTTCAGCCATAATTTTTGCTCCGTTTGTAATGACAAGAGTTCCGCAGGTTTTATCGTCTCCGCGAATTACAGTTCCAGGTTCGATAGTTAAGGTTGCATTATTAGTAACATACACAACGCCAACTAAATGGTAGACACTGCGCTTTACTAATCGCGTATCTTTATCAATTGTTCCGGCAATTATATTGGTTGCTTCATCGTATTCATTTATCGCTGGTTTAAAGTTCGTCCAGTTATTCATCCAGTTTGTTGCACCAACGATTCCTTTTTGCTGTTGTTGAGCTTGTGCGAAAAAGCTGATAATGAAGATAATAGATGCAATACGTAATTTTGTTTTCATAACTATGATTTTAATTTCTAGTTTGTGATTTTTTTTAATTGTCCCAAAATTAGAAGCCGTATGTTAATCAAAGCCCCGATACTTATTACGAAAGCGTTATTATAATATTAAGAATGTTAAGATTGTGAAAAGTTTAAGGTTAGAAGTTCTGATATTCAGTACCTGTTAAATAGTTAGAATTAAATCTTGATATTCAGATAATTTGTAACTTTGAAAAAAATAGTAAAAATGGACTTAGATACTAGAAAAATAATTTTCATAAAAGAGTTTTTAAAGCTTGAGAGCGAGAAAGCTATTTTACAGTTTGAAAAATTGTTGCGTAAAGAAAATGAAAAAGAGTCTAAATTAAATCCTATGTCTATTTCTGAATTTCAAAAAAGAATTGACCTTTCTTTGCAAGATTCTAAAAATGGTCATGTGACTGAGGTTCATGATTTAATTGCAGAAATTGAAAAATGGGATTAAAAATATTTTGGACAGATTTTGCGAAGAAAGAATTACGGAATATTTTTGATTATTATAAAAGGGAAGCTAGTTTAAATGTCGCGAGAAATCTTGTGTCAGGAATTACAAAAGAAACTGTCAAATTAATTTCACATTCGGAAATTGGTCAAGAAGAAGAACTTTTAATAAATAATCCGAACGGAATACGTTATTTAATATACAAAAACTATAAAATTATTTATTGGATTAATGTGGAGAAAAACACTATCGAAATTTTGGACGTATTTGATACCAGACAAAATCCCGAGAAAATCTATAGAAATAAATAATTTAAAAAAAACAAAACCCCAACAGTTTTTTATACCGTTGGGGTTTATTCTATTTCTGAATTTAGTAAGCCTGAAATATTAGAATTTTAAAGCAACAGCTAATTCAAATTCGTCGTTGATAGTTTTATCTCCTAAACCGTCGAAGAAGCTACCTGAACCATATTTAATATCATATTTAGTTCTGTCAACTTTGAAAGCAGTTGTAGCAGTGTTTCCTTTTACAGTGATGTCAAAAGATACTGGTTTAGTGATTCCTTTGATTGTTAAATCTGCAGTTACAGAATAAACGTCAGCAGATTTAGCATTAACAGTTTTGAAAACTAATTTTGAAGTTGGGAATTTATCAGTTCCGAAGAAATCGTCAGCTTTTAAGTGACCGTTTAATTTTCCTTGGTATTCTCCAGTTAAATCTGTAGCAGTTAATGAAGTCATGTCAACTGTAAAGCTACCTCCAGCTAATTTTTTTCCTTTGAAAACTACAGCACCTTCTTTGAAGTTTACAGTTCCAGAGTGTTCTCCAGTTACTTTTTTACCTACCCATTTGATAGTAGATGCTTTTACGTCGATTTTTTTAGTTTGAGCGTTTACTGAGATTCCAGCTGCTGCTACGAATAATGCTATTGCAATTGTTTTTAAATTTTTCATGTTGTTTAAAATTAAAATTTGAATTTGATTAATAAATAATTATATAGTGATAAATAATTCCTCGTGTGATTTTCTAACTTTTTTGCTATGTTGAGATTTGTCGTCTTCGTGTCTATATCCTACAGTAGCGATAACTGAAGCATTTAGCCCTAATTTATCAAAGCCTAAAATTTCATTGAACTGAGCTGCGTTGAAACCTTCCATTGGAGTAGCGTCAATTTTTAATTCTGCAGCCGCGTTTAATAAGTTTCCTAAAGCTAAATAAGTTTGTTTTGCAGTCCAGATGTGTTTTGCATCTTCAGATAAATTGGCAATTACATTTTTCATCATGTCGCTAAATCCGCCTAAAGCATCTGTAGGAACACCTCTTACTTCGCTGATGTTGCTGATGTATTTATCAACAGAACCTGCATCTAGGTTTAAATCATTTGCAAAGATGAATAATTGAGAAGCATCTGTAATTTGAGTTTGTCCCCAAGCGGCAGCTTTTAATTGCTCTCTAATTTCTGGATTTTCCACAATAACTACTTTATAAGGTTGTAATCCGTATGAAGAAGCACTTAATCTAACAGCCTCTTTTAGTGTATTTAAATCAGCATCTGATATCTTTTTTGAAGCATCAAATTGTTTGGTTGCATATCTCCAATTTTGATTTTCTAAGAAATTGCTCATAGTATTTATTTTATTTGTTGGTTCTAAATTTTTCTAATAATTGGTTTAAGAAAACCAGTTCGTCTGGTTTCAAATTTTTAGCAAATGTGTTTTCATGCGCATCTACTTTTGGATCTAATTCTTTTAAAACGTCCAATCCTTTTTGTGTGATTAAGACTTCTATTTTTCTTCGGTTATCTGGACAAACATTTCGGGTTACCAATTCTTTTAATAATAATTTGTCTACCAATCGTGTTGTATTACTTGTTTTAGCAAGCATTCGTTCTTGAATAACGCACATATTGGCAGGTTTCCCTTTTTGTCCTCTTAATATACGCAACACATTATATTGTTCTCCAGATAAATCATACGGTTTAAGCAACTCGTTGAAATGATCCTGAACCACATTTTGTGTGTACATGATATTTAGAATAACTTTTTTCGCATTATCCATCTTAACCGTACTCTTAATAACCTCTTCAATTGTCATAGTCGTAAGTGTATAATTTGTATATACAAATGTATAACAATTAATAGTTGTATATACAAGTGTCATGTTAAATTTTTGTTAATACAGATAAATTCGTTTTAGTATGAACTAAAACATAGCTTTTAAACAATAAAATTAAAGTAATTTTTTAATATAACGTATTGATATATTGATAATTAATATTTTTTTAAACTAAAGACGAATCTTTATTAAAACTAGCCTGAAATTATTTTTTTGTAAGATGGCTTAAAGCAAAAAACGCTCAATATCAGCAAGTTTTAATGGTTTGTTGAAACTCAGAAAGAAGAAAACCTCTCGAAATTTGTCTGAAATTTGCAATTTCTTGAATAATCCACGCTTCATCGTAACCTAATTCTTTAGCAATTAATCGTGCGGTTTTTTCAGAAACTTCAATCGCAGCTCTCGCATCTAAAAATAACAAACGAACACGTCTCGCTAGAATGTCATCAACAGTTCTGGCCATTTCGTAGCGAATTGCCCAAACAACTTCTGCTAATGTGAATTCATAATTAGGGTGCAGTCTTTCCTTTAATTCAGGTTCGTTTTCCATTAATTCCATTATTTTCGGAATATCAGTACCATATATATAAAGGTGATTTTCTCTATCGAAAGAATTAGTTGGCTGGTTTCCATGAATGGAAAGATGTTCTGTACGACATTCCTTCTTAGGTAGTTTTCCCGTTTTTATTGCTTTATCAATAATATCTTCTGCAATTTTTCTATAAGTAGTCCATTTTCCACCTGTAATGGTAATCAAGCCCGTTTCTGAAACGATAATTTTATGGCTTCTAGAAACTTCTTTAGTGCTTTTTCCTTCTTCCTCAGGAGCAGCCAACGGACGTAATCCCGCAAAAACAGATAACACGTCAGCTCTTGTTGGTTTTTTTGCTAAGAATCTTTGAGCAGTTTCCAAAACAAATTGAATTTCGCTTTCTAAAGCAATTGGCTCTAAACTTTGTTTTTTAATTAAAGTATCAGTTGTTCCCACCACAATATGATTGTGCCACGGAACAGCAAATAAAACCCTCCCGTCTTTTGTTTTGGGAATCATCAAAGCATTTTCACCAGGAAGAAAAGATTTGTCAAATACCAAATGAATACCCTGACTCGGAACTATATATTTTTTATAAACCGTATCATTAAGTTTCATAATCGCATTGGTGAAAACTCCAGTAGCATTTACAATAGCAGAACCTTTCAAATCGTATTTGATGCCAGTTTCCTGATCGACAGCTTGAACACCAATAATCTGATTTTTTTCGTCTTTTACTAAATGGACAACTTTTATATAATTTAAAACACAGGCGCCATTTTCTACGGCAGTTTGAGCCATGTTTATTGCTAAACGGGAATCATCAAATTGCCCGTCATGATAAATAACACCATTTGCCAATCCGTTTTCTTCTACGTTCGGAAGCAATTCAATGGTTTTCTTTTTCGAAAGATATTTGGAGCTTCCTAAACTCAAACGGCCCGACAATAAATCGTAAATTTTTAATCCGAAAGTATAGAAATAACCGCCAAACCAATGGTAATTCGGAATTACAAAAGATTGGTTTTTGACCAAATGATTGGCATTTTGAGCCAGCAAACCTCTTTCTTTTAATGCTTCTCGAACTAAATGTATATTTCCTTGTTCCAAATAACGAACCCCGCCGTGAACCAGTTTGGTGCTTCGGCTCGAAGTTCCTTTTGCAAAATCTACCGCTTCTAATAAAATCGTTTTATAACCGCGACTCGCAGCATCGATTGCAGTTCCGAGACCACTTGCGCCTCCGCCAATTATGATTACGTCCCATTTTTCAGTATTTTGTAATTGAGAGAGCTGTTCAGAACGGATCATATATTTAGTTTGCTTGTTTGGGAAATGTTGAGAGCAAACTTAACAAAACCAAATTAAAAATCGATGAAGAATATTTCATAGAAAAATATTCCATAGGAATATCTCATCGGTAAAAAAAATATGTCGCATTGAATTGTGTCCTGTAGGGACACCTGATTTTTATGTAAATTAATCAAACGAACGTAATAATTGTAATCGAATTTAATTCTACCGATGAGACATTTCTACGGAATGAAGTAAGTGTTTAATGCACAAAGTTCGCAAAGCTTTGTCAAAAAAACTTTGCGAACTTTGCGTATATCTTAGCGTGCTTTGCGTTTAAATCAACGTATCGTAAGACAACATCTTAATGAGGCAGTTTGTCCTTAATTAATCCATAAAACCAAGTTCCTGCAATCGCACTTAGTAAAGTCACAACAATAACCGTTGCTCCAGTCCCGATTTGAGCAAAAAGCGGACCCGGACAAGCTCCTGTGATCGCCCATCCAAAACCGAACATTAGGCCTCCGTAGATTTGACCTTTGTTGAAAGTCTTAGGCTGAATCTCGATTTTTTCTCCATCAAGGGTTTTGATATTGAATTTTTTAATCAATTGTACTGATATTAATCCGACAACAACCGCACATCCAATTACGCCATACATGTGAAATGACTCTAGATTGAACATTTCCTGAATTCGGAACCAGCTGATAATTTCTGCTTTTACGAATACAATTCCGAAAAAAATGCCGACGATTAAATATTTTAAATTTCCGAATACCGATTCTTTTTTCTGGCTTGCGTTGATTCCTTCGCCGTCTATATTTTTATTTTCTAAACTCATTTTTGAAACTTTAAAGTGAAAGAATGTAAGGTAAAATCAAAAGTGCCATTACAAAACCGCCAATCATAAAACAGATTGTAGCAACAAGAGATGGCCATTGTAAATTTGATAATCCCATAATCGCATGACCGCTCGTGCATCCGCCAGCATAACGTGTTCCGAAACCTACAAGAAATCCTCCGACAACTATCATGATAAATCCGCGAAGCGTAAGTAAACTTTCCCAAGAAAATAATTGAGCAGGAACCAAACCACTATGATCTGTGATTCCGTACGTCGCTAATTTGGCTGATAATTCAGGAGCAATTTCAACAGGATTTGGATTCGTTAGGAAATAAGCAGCAATAAAACCGCCAATGAAAATTCCGAAAACAAAGAATAAATTCCAGCTTTCTTTTTTCCAGTCGTATTTAAAAAACGAAATATTGGCAGGAATGCAAGCCGCACAAATGTGACGCAGCGACGAACTAATCCCAAAAGATTTATTTCCGATAATTAATAAAATTGGAACAGTCAATCCAATCAATGGCCCCGCAACATACCACGGCCAAGGTTCTTTAATGCTTTCTAATATGCTCATAGTTAATGTTAAGTTTTTTTAAACCATATAAGTCATGTAAGAAATTTTAAGCTGTTTTGTGAAATTCTTATATTATCTAGTTAAGAAAATGTAAGTAGTTAGATCACGCCCCAATTAAAATGAACTTATATTACTTATATGGTGAAAAGTAAAATTAAAGTGTTTTTTAAACCATATAAGTCATGTAAGAAAATTTTAAGCTGTTTTGTGAAATTCTTATATTATCTAGTTAAGAAAATATAAGTAGTTAGATCACGCCCCAATTAAAATGAACTTATATCACTTATGTGGTGAAAAATAGAATTAAAGTGTTTTTTAAACCATATAAGTGATATAAGTAATTTTAAGCTGATGTGTAGAATTCTTATATGATCTAGTTAATATAAGCGATCGAAATTACGCCCCAGCTAAAATGAACTTATATGACTTATATGGTGAAAATATATTTATGCTTTCAAAACTTTGCTCTGACAAACGAAATCTGATTTTGGAACATTTGTTTTTGAGATTGCTCCGAAACCGCCTTCTACTTCAGAGAAGTTTCTGAAACCTCTTGCTTGTAAAATCGAAGCGGCAATCATACTTCTGTAACCTCCAGCACAATGCAGATAAAAATGCTCATTTGGGTTAATATCTTTTACCCAGTCATTTATATAGGCTAAAGGTTTGCTGTACGCTTCGTCAATATGTTCTGCTTCGTATTCGGTTTCTTTACGAATATCGACCACTTTATCTTCGCCGAATTTAAATTCATTAGCAAATTGTTCAGCAGTAATTCTGTTTACAGTATCAATTTCGAAACCTGCCTTTTGCCAAGCTTCAAAACCGCCTTCTAGATGACCTATAATAGTATCAAAACCAACACGGCTTAAACGTGTCACGGTTTCTTCTTCCATTCCAACGGCTGTAACTAAAATAATTGGCTGTTTTACATTCGCAATCAAAGTTCCAACCCACGGTGCAAAATCTCCATTGATTCCGATATTGATCGATTGTGGAATAAATCCTTTACTGAAATCGGCAGCACTTCTCGTGTCTAGAATTAACGCTCCAGTTTCTTCTGCAATCGCTTCAAATTCTTTTGCATTAATAGCTTTCATTCCGTTGTGCAGAACTGTTTCAAAACTTTCATAACCTTGTTTGTTCATCGCCACATTCATACTGAAATAGGCTGGAGGAGGCAACAAACCGTCTGTGACTTCTTTAATGAATTCTTCTTCAGTCATATTAGCGCGCAAAGCATAGTTTGTCGCTTTTTGATTTCCGATAGTCGAAACGGTTTCTTTACTCATGTTTTTTCCGCAGGCACTTCCAGCTCCGTGTGCTGGATAAACGATAACCTCATCAGCTAAAGTCATGATTTTATCTCTTAACGAATGATATAAAATTCCCGCCAATTGATCTTGTGTCATTCCCGCTGCTTTCTGAGCTAAATCTGGACGACCGACATCGCCGATAAATAAAGTGTCTCCAGAGAAAATCGCGTAATCTTTTCCGTTTTCATCAATTAATAAAAAAGTAGAGCTTTCCATGGTATGACCAGGAGTGTGCAAAACTTTAATAGTGATTTTTCCGATTTTAAATTCCTGTCCGTCTTTTGCAGAAATACAGTCAAATTCGCAGGCAGCATTTGGTCCGTAAACAATTGGCGCTCCTGTTTTTTTGCTCAAATCAACATGTCCCGAAACGAAATCAGCGTGGAAATGCGTTTCAAAAATATATTTCAGCTTAACTCCATCGCGTTCCAAACGATCTAAGTAAGGCTGTGTTTCTCTAAGCGGATCAATAATGGCCGCTTCGCCATTTGAAGTGATATAGTATGCACCTTGTGCTAAGCATCCGGTGTAGATTTGTTCTATTTTCATGATAGATATTGTAAAATGATGGGATACAAAGGTAACTTTGTTTTTTAATAAATTGGGTGACTAATGTTACAGAAATTAGGTTTTTGTGTAAAAAAACATGTCTTTACCATATAAGTGATATAAGTTCATTTTTTGATTATATAAATAAGTATATATCTTAATTTGCTTATATCACTTATATGGTGAAAAAACTACGTAATTTTGCTTTTTTGCTAAAATATTTAAAATGAAAACACCAGACTTATTAGATCAAATTGCTTTCATAAAAGAAATTGATAAAGTAAAATACATTCAGCGCAAAACTAAATTATTCAATAGCGACCGTTGCGAAAATGACGCCGAACACAGTTGGCATTTAGCCTTAATGGCGATCGTTTTGGCAGAACATTCTAACGAACCAATTGATGTTTTGAAAGTCGTAAAAATGGTTTTAATTCATGATATTGTAGAAATAGATGCTGGAGATGTTTTTATTTATGACACCGTAAAAAATCATTCGAACACTGATGAAGAGCGTTTGGCAGCAAATAGAATTTTTGGTTTACTGCCAGAAAAACAAAAAGAAGAATTTATCTCAATTTGGGAAGAATTTGAAGCAGGAGAAACCAACGAAGCTAAATTTGCCAAATCTATGGACAGATTAGAGCCTCTTCTGCAAAATACTTCGAATAACGGCGGGACATGGAAAGAGTTTGGAGTGAAATACGATAAAGTTTACGAAAAGAAAAGTATCATAAAAGAAGGCTCAAAATCAATTTGGAATTACGCTGAAGGCTTGATTAACGACAGCGTTGAAAAAGGGATTTTGGAGAAATAATTTTTTTTAACCATATAAGTGATATAAGCTTTTTTGTTTTCCTGCAAGGTTTCCAAAACCTTGCAGGAGCAAATCTGATATGAGCTTTTTGCGTCTACTAATTTTTATATTTACTTATATCACTTATATGGTTTAAAAAATTAAAATAAACTCTTTTTTTAGGGCAGTAATTCGGGATGTAATGGTTAAATTTGTGGAACTTCATAAACAAATTACCTTATGGAAGAAATGCTCTTTTATGACCGAATGCAATTCGCGTTCACCATTACTTTTCATTATCTCTTTCCACAACTTACAATGGGTCTTTCGCTCATCATTGTGTACTTCAAGTGGAAATTCCTCAAAACTAAAGACGAACAATACAATCACGCCACCCATTTCTGGATGAAAATCTTCGCCCTCAATTTTGCAATGGGCGTTGTAACTGGAATCCCAATGGAGTTTCAGTTTGGAACCAACTGGGCAAAGTTCTCCGAATTAACTGGCGGAATCATTGGACAAACGCTGGCGATGGAAGGAATGTTTTCGTTTTTCTTAGAATCTTCATTTTTAGGCATCTTTTTGTTTGGAGAAAAACTTCTCGGACATAAATGGCATTTTGTAACGGGATTATTAATTATGATCGGTTCGTGGGCAAGTGGATTTTTAATCATCGCTACACATTCGTGGATGCAGAATCCTGTGGGTTATGAAATCTTAGAAAATGGAAAATTTGTTTTGAATAATTTTCAAGCCTTGTTTTTAAATCCGTGGCTTTGGCCTTCTTATCTGCATAATCAAGCTGCTTCTCTGGTAACGAGTTCTTTTGTCGTTGCGGGCATTGGCGCTTTCTATATTTTAAGTAATAAAAATGTTTCGTTTGGGAAATTGTTCCTTAAAACAGGTGTTATCTTCGGATTGATTTCGAGTATAATTGTCGCAGTTCCAACGGGAGATTTATTGGCTAAAAATGTGGTAAAATACCAACCCGTAACCTTTGCCGGAATGGAAGGAATTTTTCATACCGAGAAAAAAGGTTCTGAAATTGTTTTAATCGGTCAGCCCGATGTAAAAGACAAAAAACTGGATAATAAAATTGCGGTTCCAAATATTTTAAGTTTCCTGACTTACGGAAACTGGGACCAGGAAATAAAAGGTTTAGACCAGTTTGAAGAAGATCTGCATCCAACTAATATTTCGGGATTGTATTATGCTTATCATATAATGGTCGGACTTGGAACTGTTTTTATTGGCTTGATGGTGCTTTCGCTTTTCCAATTAATTCGAGGAAAATTATTCCAAACCAAATGGATTTTATGGTCGCTGATGTTCATGATGCCGTTTCCATACATTGCCAATACTACAGGCTGGTACACGGCAGAATTGGGCAGACAACCGTGGCTAGTTTATAATTTATTGCGAACAGCAGCGGGAGCTTCGCCAACAGTTTCTTCAGGAAATACCTTATTTACTTTATTAGGTTTTATTGGTTTATACCTTTTGCTTGGAATGCTGTTTTTGCTTTTGGTTGGAAAAATTATCAATAAAGGGCCGCATCATGTGGAACTTTCAACAGAAAAAATATAAGTATGGAATTTTTTTGGTATGTAGTTTTAATGGGAATTCTGGCTGTTTATCTGGTTTTAGACGGCTATGATTTTGGCGCAGGAATTATTCATTTATTTTTTGCTGATACAGAAAGAGATAAAAAAGTAATTACCAACTCGATTGGGCCTTTTTGGGATGCCAATGAAGTCTGGCTGATTGCAGCTGGAGGCGTTTTGTTTTTTGCGTTCCCGACTTTATACGCTTCTTCTTTCAGTGGTTTTTACCTGCCTTTGATTATGATTTTATGGCTTTTGATTTTCCGTGCGATTGGTTTAGAAATGCGCGGACAGATTCACAATCATATGTGGGAAGCCATTTGGGATAAAGCGTTCGGAATTGCGAGTTTGCTTTTAGCTCTTTTCTTCGGAATTGCATTAGGAAATATCGTTCGCGGTGTCAATCTCGGAATGGTGCAAAATGGCGTTTCTACGCAAGAAGCGCATTATTTCTTTTTGCCTTTATGGAACCCGACTTTTAGTCCGCAGGCCAATGAATTGGGAATTATTGACTGGTTTACACTTTTTTTAGGAATTGTGAGCGTTGTAGCTTTGACGATTCACGGCGCCAATTGGATTATTTATAAAACGAATTCTTCTTTAAATGAAAAACTTAAAAAAGTAGTTTTTGCTTTGAATATCGTTTTGTTGGTTCTGGTTTGTATTTCACTGCAAATCTGGCATTTTATTGAACCGAAACCATTTCATAATTTTGTTGAAAATCCGATTTTGTGGTTTTTTCCAATAATGACTTTTGTTGGAATAATAGGTTTATTCAAAGTGCGTTCCTTCAAAAAAGACGGCCACGGATTTGTGTTTTCAACCTTGTTTCTCCTTGGCGGATTTGCTTCGACAGCGGTTTCTATTTTTCCGAATGTTTTGCCATCGACCAATAAAGTAAATCCGTCGTTGACGATTTATAATACTGCCGCTCACGAATATGGATTAAATGCTGGTTTAAGCTGGTTTTTTGTGGCTTTGGCTTTAGTGATTGTTTATTTTATTATTCAATATCGTGTTTTCAGTGGGAAAATGGATGATATTGGGTATGGGGAGCATTGATTTTTTTGATAGACACAAATTACACGAATTTTCACGAATTAAATTTTAATATTAATTGCCTCCAGTTTTAACTGGAGGTTTTTTGTTTGAATTTGAATTGGGCTTTAGCCAAAATTGTAAAGTTTGGCTAAAGCCTTTTTTATATACATTTGTTTACCTCCAGCTAAAGCTGGAGGCAATTCAATAAATTATATGTTTCCATCTTTTAAAATTTAAACGTTGACAAAAGATTGAAATATACTTTGGATGGAATTTAATCTAAATTATAATTAAGCAAATTATTAAATGAATCTTTGAAGTTTTATAAATCGTAAAAGACGAAAAACTGCTATTTTATCGATATGCGTTAGGGATAGTAGCGGTATCCTTTTTGTTTTTTCTTTAAAAACAAAAAGATATAGCGGATAGCCCGGCCGAAGGAAACGCCCAAAACATTCTTCTGAATTAATTTATTTTCTAATAAATAAACATAAGATAACTTTTATAAAAGATTTAATTACAACTTATAGTTATATTCTATAATGCTGATTGTAAGAAAAAAATGCAGTTAATGCTTAATATTGCGTATCTAAGAATTTTTCCCCCTAAGAATTTTTAGAAATTGATTTTCACCAAAAGATTAAATCTATTTTTACCTACTAAATTATTATGCCTTTAACAATTTTTTCCGACAAGGTTAGATTTCGTTACAAATCTAAGAATTGGCAGTATCAGTTTGATGAAATTAAAGAACTTGGACTGCTTAAAAAAAAGAGAAAATATTTTCTTGAAAATGGCGCTTTTATAGCCGTAACAATTGCCACGTACTACTGTATGATATTTTCCGACTTAATGGACTTATATTATATTATTCCTGCGCTTTTATGCTACACTCTTATTATCATTGCCCGATTTGGCAATAAGGCAGAGTTTGTATATTTTATTTTTGTTAAAGATATTTACCAAAATGAAATAAGAACTAAAATTGCGCCAAAAGACCGTGCATTGGTTGGTAAACAGATCGATTATTATTTAGATCTTCAGTTTGAACGCAGTATAAAAAGAACTGCTTAAGAAAAATCAGAAATGTTTGTATTTGATATTTCCCATTATGATATTTTGTTCATAATGGCAGCTTTGATATATGGTTACTTTATTATCAGAAAGAAAAAATTAACGAAACGCTAAGTCATATTGTTCTCATTATGAAGTAGCTTTATGAATACCCAAAAATAAGTATAGTTATGCCGTTATAATGTAACGGCTGGCTGTTTTGACTATACATGACCCCAAATCAGAAAAGAATATGGCCACAACAATAAAAAACAAAATCAAAAATATTAGAGAGTTAAAAAATTATACTCAAGAGTATATGGCAGAAAGATTAGGTGTGACTCAAGCTGGTTACAGTAAAATTGAGAAAGGAAAAACTTCTTTGAGTTATGAAAAATTGGTCGAAATAGGACGGATTTTAGATGTAAGTGTCGAGGATATAATTAGTTTTGATTACGATAAATACTTTAATAACTACAACAAAATTACAGGAAACAATAACGGAAGTATTTTAATTAATGCAGACAATACCTCGGTTTTAAAAGAACTTTATGAAGATAAAATTCAACTGCTGGAAAAACTGCTAAACAGGACCGAAATTGAGCTTGAACGCTATAAAGATAAATTTGGAGAACTTTAAAAAGGTTTTAGTTTCATCTTTGTCAAAGTTCAATACTTTGACAAAGATTACTCTACAAGTGAAAACTAAATTCAAAAATATTCAAATTAAAAAGTACACTGACGCACTTTTAAGTTTTAAAACAATACTTCTTTGGCTATGATATAAAAACCCATTATGAGGACAAACCATCCGAATAATGGTTTTAATTTTGCGCCGTCAAGTTTTTTAGAAAGCTGGCTTCCAATAAACATTCCGATTAAGGCCATTGCAGAGACGCTTAATAAGAAAGTATAGTTTATGGGGGTTCCGATGTACAAATCGCCTGCAAAACCTATTGACGAATTTATAGTAATGATTAATAAGGAAGTTCCAACGGCTTGTTTCATGGGCAGATTGGCGAAAAAAAGCAGAGCAGGAATAATTAAAAATCCGCCGCCCGCGCCTAGAAAACCCGTTACGATTCCGACCAAAAAACCGATAAAGCTAAGTTGTGAATAATTGGTTTCGGCTGATTTTATTTCGGGCTGATTTTTTTTAATCATCGAAATAGCTGCTGTAATCATAAGGATAGAAAAGATAATCATAATCAGAAAATCTTTTGAAACCGTATAAGAAGCAACAGAAAATAAAGTCGCAGCAATTTGCGGAAATATAACTTCGCGAATTATTAAAATTGAAATAACCGAAGGCAAAGCAAAATACAAAGCCGATTTAAGTTTCAGATTCCCCATTTTATAATGGCTGAAACTTCCAAACATTGCCGTTAATCCGACAATAAATAAAGAATAAGAAGTAGCCTGATCGGGATTTACTTTAAATAAATAAACTAAAATTGGAATAGTTAGAATAGAACCGCCACCGCCAATTAAGCCCAGTGTAATTCCGATTATGATGGAGGCAAAATAGCCTAAATATTCCATTGCATTTGTTTTGATGCAAAGTTGCTTCGGAAATTAGAAACCTACAGTAACATTTATCACAGAAGAGGTTTTTTGTTTGCCACGAATTTCTCGAATTTCTCGAATTTTTTTATGATGTCGAAAATTAGTTTGTGTTATTGTCACATTGAGCGAAATCTAAATGCTTTGTCGGTTCTCGACTCTGCTCGAACTAAGTTTTTTCGCCACGAATTCACAAATTATCTTTTTTGATAATAATTAGAAAAAATTAGTGAAATTAAAGACAATAAAAGTAACAGTGAAATTCGTGAATTACTTCGTCAGTTCGCTCCCGCTCGAGTCGTGGCGAAAAAAAACTTTATTTCAATAGTTCAATTTGGTTTCGGTTAAGTTTAACCAAACCGCGCTGTTCCATTTTTTTGAGTAAACGAGAAACTACTTCTCTTGAAGTATTTAGTTCAGTCGCAATTTCCTGATGCGATAAATTAACTTCAGAGCAGCCACAAGCATCAGAATGTCTTTTTAAGTAAAATTCCAAACGCTCATCCATAGAACGGAAAGCGATATTGTCAACGACTTCGAGAACTTCTTCAAAACGGCTTCGATAGGTTTCAATTACAAATTCGTACCAAGAACGATGTTCCATCATCCATTTGTCCATTAGCTGCAACGGAATCATCATGACAGTTACTTCTTCTACGACTTTCGCCATAATCTGGCTTTTTTCGCTTTTAGCAGTACAAATCATCGAAATGGCGCAGGCTTGTCCAGGCTGCAAATAGTACATTAAAAATTCTCCGCCGTCTTCGCCTTCGCGATAGATTTTGATTTTTCCTTTAATAATCAAAACAGTATTTTTAATATACTGTCCGGTACGCATTAAAACTGTTCCGGCTTCAAAATTCTGAAGACTTCCATTTTCTTCAATTGTGGCAATTAGTTCGTTGGAGAAATTGGGAAATATGGTTTTTAAGGAATGCTGCATTTGTTCTTTTTTTGTTGCCACGAATTGCACAAATTTTCACGAATTAATTTAGTGTCAGTTTGTGAATTTGATGGCGAAAAATATTTTAAAATGTTATTCTTTTTTACTGCAAATACACTAATTTCAAAAAAATAATTTGTGAAAATTTGTGCAATTCGTGGCGAAAAAAATTATCAAAATCGAATTAAAAATTGTATTTGTTTGCAAAGATAATGGTTTGAATTGGTAATAATTGCCATAAAACTAGATTTCGGATTAATTTTATGTAAATGAAAAAATCCTATTTTCTATCGATTTTGTAGGCTGAATTTTTAAAAATAGTAACTAAATTTGTAAATCACTGATTATAATACTTTCTCTAAAACGTTTTCTGAGAATAATAATCGAAATCGCATTTGGTACGTTTTTTATATATAGAAACGTCGTAATTTTACAAAAACACATTTTACTATGAATTTATCACAAGAAGATTGGGTTGCTCAGTTAGAAGCTGACGAAAATGCAGTTATACTTGATGTACGAACTGAAGACGAATTTAATGACGGCTACATCGAGAACGCGCTTAATATTGACATCAATAAAGGGCAGGCTTTTATCTATGAAATCGAAGAATTAGACAAAAATAAAAACTATTACGTATACTGCCGTTCTGGAGCTAGAAGTGCAAAAGCATGTCAGATCATGAACGAATTGGGTATCGAAAACGCCTACAATCTGCTTGGAGGAATCCTAGATTGGGAAGGAGAAACAGTACAACCATAAAAGAAGAAGAGGCAATAAAAAAGCCTCTTTTTTCTTTTGAAAATAGAATTACCAGACCATTAAACAAACCAAATTATGAGTTTTATACCAGAAGAATATCAGATCAAAGGGCTGATAAACCAAGATACGTATCTTGTGAATGGAGAATTGAAACAATGGACAGGGCAAACCACACCTGTGTTTTCAACTATTTCTTCAACAGAAAAATATGCGCCGACTTTATTAGGATCTATTCCGTTTATGGCAGAAAAAGAAGCTGCCGAAGTTGTAGAAGCAGCAACTGCTGCCTACGATATGGGACAAGGATTATGGCCAACCATGAAAGTAGCCGATCGTATTAAGGCTATGGAGAATTTTGTTCGCCAGATGAAAGAAACCCGCGAAGAAGTAGTAAAATACTTGATGTGGGAAATCGGAAAATCATTGGGAGATTCGCAAAAAGAATTTGACAGAACAGTAGAATATATTTACGATACTATTGCAAGTTACAAAGAATTAAACGGACGCAGTTCGCACTTTGAAAAAGTACAAGGTGTAAATGCTATGATTCGCCGCGGACCTCTTGGTGTTGTTTTGTGTCTTGGACCTTACAACTATCCGTTAAACGAAACTTTTTCATTGCTGATTCCAGCTTTGATTATGGGGAATACTGTAATCTTCAAACCTGCTAAACATGGTGTATTGTGTATTTCGCCATTATTAGAAGCTTTCAGAAGCAGTTTTCCAAAAGGTGTAATCAATATTGTTTACGGAAGAGGACGCGAAGTAGCTTCTCCGATTATGAAATCTGGAAAAATTGATGTTTTAGCATTAATAGGAAACAGTAAATCGGCGATTGCTTTGCAAGATCAGCACCCGAACAAAAACAGATTGCGTTTGATTTTAGGATTAGAGGCCAAAAATCCAGCGATTATTCTTCCAGATGCCGATTTAGATTTGGCTATTCAGGAATGTATTACAGGAAGTTTGTCTTTCAACGGGCAACGTTGTACGGCTCTAAAAGTATTGTATGTGCACGAATCTGTAAGAGAAGAATTCAACAGACGTTTTGCTGAAAAAGTAGACAGTTTGGTTTATGGAAATCCGTGGGAGAAAGGAGTTTCTTTAACGCCGCTTCCAGAAACAGATAAACCAAAATATATTCAAGGTTTAATTGATGATGCAACTTCTAAAGGAGCAAAAATCATCAATGAAAAAGGAGGAAAACATACCGAAAATTATATTTTCCCAGCAGTTTTATATCCGGTAAACAAAGAAATGCGTGTCTATCACGAAGAGCAGTTTGGACCAGTGGTTCCTGTGCTTTCTTTCAGCGATATCAAAGAACCGCTTCATGATATGGCAGAATCTAATTACGGACAGCAAGTAAGTTTGTTCGGAAAAGACATTAAAACATTGGCACCGCTTATTGACTCGCTTGTAAATTTAGTTTGCAGAGTAAACCTCAACAGTTCTTGCCAGAGAGGGCCAGATGCGTTCCCATTTACAGGAAGAAAAGATTCTGCTGTAGGAACCTTGAGTATTCCAGATGCTTTGCGTTCCTTCTCAATTCGTACGTTTGTAGCTTCAAAAGATATCGATTATAATAATCAGATTCTGCAGGAATTGCTTAACAGCAAAGAATCGAATTTTATTAATACCGATTATATTTTGTAGTCATCAAGGTTATATATTAATTGTAGATGCCGTCTGTTGCTTTTGGTGACAGGCGGTTTTTCTTTTTTTTAGCTTCTAAGTTTTTAGTCTTAATACATTCATAATTCGCAATTGAGCATTCACAATTAATAATTAACTTTGTAACATTCTAAAAAAAATCTCCACTAATAGTTATCTAAAAAATAATTTAAAGACCTAAGAATCATTTATGAAAAAGAAATTTTTGCAATTTGCATTAATAGCATTTGTTCTTTTCGCTCAAAATAGTTTTGCCCAAGAACTTTATATGCCAAGAAATATAAAAAAAGCCTTTGAAAAAGGAACTCGTTCTAAAGACGGAAAGCCTGGCGCAAACTACTGGCAAAACCGAGGAAAATATAATATGGAAATCTCGGTTGACCCCAAAACCAGATTGGTTACAGGAACGGAAACCATCATTTACGAAAACAATAGTAAAGACACTCTGAAAAACATAGTTATCCGTTTTGTAAACAATCTTCACAAACCGTCTTCACCAAGAGGCAGTGAAGTGAGTAACGATTTTTTAAGCGACGGATTAACGATTACTTCCTTAAAAATTGAAAATGAAGTCTACAAAGAAGACGCTAAAAACTGGGGAACGGTTGGAAATGTAAAATTGCAAAAACCGATTTTTCCGCATTCAAAAACCATAATCAATATTCAGTGGAACTATCCTTTATCTAAAGAAAGCGGTAGAGAAGGGCAGATTGACGAAACAACATTTTTTGTAGCGTACAGTTATCCTCGCGTTTCAGTTTACGACGATTATAACGGCTGGGATAGATTGCCGCACACAGACCGTCAAGAATTCTACAACGATTTTAATGATTATACTTTTTCTGTAAAAGCACCTAAAAATTATGTGGTGTATGCAACCGGAGATCTATTAAATCCAGATGAGGTGCTACAGCCAGAATTTGCTTCACGATTAAAGAAATCGTACACCACAGATGAAATTCTGCATATCGCTAACGAACAGGAAATGAAAAGCGGTATCGTAACGAAACAGTACGATTGGAATGTCTGGAAATTTGAAGCAAAAAATATTACCGATGTGACTTTTGGTTTGAGCGATCACTATTTGTGGGATGCCAGCAGTGTTGTGGTGGATAAAAAAACAAATCGTCGTGCAAGTGTTCAAGCTGCTTACAATGTTAAGGGAACCGATTTTGTAAATTCAGTAAAAAACAACCAATATGCTCTAGACTGGTTTTCTAACAATTGGCCTGGAGTTCCGTATCCGTTTTCTAAAATGACAGCCTTTCAAGGTTTTGCAGACATGGAATACCCAATGATGTGTAACGATTCGCAAATGGATGATCCAATTTTTGCTCAATTAGTTCAGGATCATGAAGTAGCTCATACTTATTTTCCTTTTTATATGGGAATTAATGAAACACGTTATGCTTTTATGGACGAAGGCTGGGCGACAACTTTCGAATATTTAATCGGAATTGCCGAACATGGCAAAGAAGCAGCAGATAAGTTTTATCAAAATTTTAGAGTAAAAGGCTATATCAATGATCGTTCTACAGAGGAAGACCAGCCTATAATTACAATGTCGACTCAAGTTTCGGGTGCAGGCTATGGCAATAATTCTTATGGAAAAGCTTCTCTATCTTATTTGGCTTTAAAAGATATGCTTGGAGATGATGTATTCAAAAAAGCATTACACGATTACATGGATATCTGGAACGGAAAACATCCAATTCCTTGGGATTATTTTAATGCATTTAACACCTCAACAGGAAAGAATTTAAATTGGTTTTTTAATAATTGGTTCTTTACCAACAATTATTTAGACATTGGTGTAAAAGATTATTCTGCTGATAAAAAAGTTATAACAGTAGAAAACATTGGAGGTTTTGCAATTCCGTTTGATGTTGTGATTACTTACGCTGATAAATCGACAGCAACAGTTCATCAAACTCCAGCAATTTGGGAGAAAAATCAAAAAACAGCTAGAATAATTCTGAAAAGCGCAAAAAAAATAGAAAAAATTGAACTTGATGGCGGAATTTTTATGGATGCAACGCCAGAAAATAATATTTTGCTTGTTAAATAATTGAATTAATTCTAATAAAACTTTAATAACGCCACTTTGTTTTGATGAAGTGGCGTTTTTTTGTTTATAATAGTTAAAAATATTCAAGAATACGGAAAACCGTAAAGATTATTGTGCAAAATAATTTATGTTTGCAAAAACAAAAAAAAACCTACAAGATTTAATGAAAAAGACATTTGTTGTGATTGTTCTGCTAACTACTTTTCAGTTTTTTGGCCAGAACGATCAAAAAACCGCGTTTCAAAAAAACAAGTATGAATTGGCTGTCTCTTACTACAAAAAAGCCGATTTTGTAAAAGCTATCGATTTATTTTCTTTGGCGGCAAAGATTAAACCAGAGAATGAAATAGGGCAAGAAGCTGTCAAAAAAGTAGACACTTTACGCGAGCTTTTAAGAAAAGAAATTATGAGCCAAGCAATTGGAACTTGGAAAAAAACAGGGAACCAGCCTGTATGGTCTTCGGCTCAATCAAACAGTAATGATCAGTCTACTTTTGACGAAGTAGTTGAAATTAAAGAAAATGAGATATTGTTTTATGAAGTCGATAAAAAAACGAAAGTAAAGAAACTTCTAAAAACAGAAAATTTAGTTTATAATGATGCTAAATGTATGGTATCTCCATTTTCAGAAATTATTCTATCAGACGGAACAATTTGGAATTGCAGTATCGATGAAAAATCAAATACACTTCATGTTATTAATGTAGCCATTAAAACAGAAGAAGGAATAGAGAGAATCAAAACCAATAACGAAGAAAGTTATTACGTTAAGATTTAAATAAGGCACAAAAAAGGGAATCAATCGATTCCCTTTTTTTATGTTTTTATATTCTATAGGAATTTAAATCCTACCGATAAGTTGGTGACTCCAGTTTTAATTTCACCGTCAGAAGCATCTATATCTGTCAATCCGGCGAGATATCTTACATCAAAAGTAAATCGCCAAACATCGACTCCAACTCCTCCAAGCACGCTGTGATTATTTTTTTCGAATGCTATAGAATTTAAATTGTTGCTAGAACTTATATCAGAATAATTCTTCCAGTTATAGCCTACAAAAAGTCTCACGTTTCCGAGTTTTCCAAGCGGAATAAGTTTGTATCCTGCAATTAATGTAGCATCTGTCCCAGCCAATTTAAATTCAGTTTCTCCAATACCATCTTGATAAACGCTGAAACTGTTTTTGGCATATCCAAATTCACCCTGAGCATAAAAAAGCAACAGATTTACTCGTGCAAAACCGGCAAAGCCAATTCCTGTATTAGTATGGTCGGAGCTGAAATTTTTTGTATCGACAGAAGTAATATTCGTCGAAATCTGAGGTCCAATTTGTATTAATTGTGCAAATCCATTGGCGCAAATACATAAAAATGCTGCTAAAAATAATTTTCTCATAACGGGATCTTATTTGATTTTGGTGACATAAAAATAATCATAATAGATTAAAATTGAATGATTTGTCTGATTTATTTTTTTGTAAAGTTTTGGAAATTAATTGTATCGAGATTTCTCTTTTACTTTTCTCCATCCAATCAAAAAGAATTATTTTTGAAGATATTTAATACATCGAAATGGAAATTAAAACAATAAAAGCATTCGATACTTGGCAGATCAGACATGAAGTAATGTGGCCAGACCAGCCTTTCGAATTTGTACAACTTGAAGAAGACAATTCGGGATATCATTTTGGAGTTTTTGAAGAAGATAAATTGGTTTCTATTGTTTCCTGTTTTATTGAAGGAAAAGAAATGCAGTTTAGAAAATTGGCAACTCTTGAAGAATATCAGGGAAAAGGAATTGCTTCTTATCTTTTAAAGCATATTTTGGAATTTGCAAAAAATAAAAATATACAAAAAGTATGGTGTAATGCCAGAAGCAATAAAAAGTCTTTTTACGAAAAAATCGGACTTGCAGATACTCACAAAACATTTATCAAAGCAGATCAGGAATTTACAATCATGGAAATAAACCTGTAAATTGATTTTTTATAACAGTTTTAAATTTTTGAATTGCAGTTGTTTATGATCTTAAAAAACAAGTTTTGTTTTCTTATTTTCATCTGTTTAATTACTGAAAACGTTTTCGCTTTTGGCAATTGTTAAAGCTTGTTAAAAAATCTTTTTTTCTTTCGATTCTTTTATTACTTTCGCACCGAAATGAGAAAGTTAATTGTATTTCTAGTATTCATGAATATGCTTCTGTTTGGCGGAGGCCAATATTTGAATGCCAATACTTTTGGTCCTCATTCTCATCATCATCTTCAAAAGCACAGAGTAAAATTTACCAATCAGGATCGTGGAACTTCAACAATTGAAGAAGCTACAGATATTGATCTAGAAGAAGACCTTTTAGGAGGAGATGATGTTAATACACTTACGAACAAGTTTTTTGCTGCTTCGTATAGTTTGGTAGACGCTTTGTATCTGGCACTTTCAGATCAGTCTGCAGCGAATGATTCTAATCGTTTAAAAATTTCTACGCCTGTTTTCGGGCATTCAAATCCTATCTATATTACTCAACGAGTATTAAGAATTTGATTTTACAGTATACATCGGTTACCTGAGTTTTGATCTCTGCGTATCTTGCTGTTGTATATTTTCTACTTCTGCTTATATGAAAGTTAAGGTCTGGACTAGGCTGACTGATGCATTTTAACATCCAAAAGGAATTTTCATTCCAAAAAGCATTCAATCGCTTAATTTCCAAACTAAATCATGAAAAAAATCATTGTGTTCACAGGCTTAATGGCCTTGGTGTGCTTAACGAGCTGTACATCAAAAAAAGAAGAAAAAGAAGAAGTTGAAAAATTTACCGTTACCAATCCGGTTGTAATTGACACTTCGTTTACAAAAGATTATGTATCTCAAATAAAATCAGTTCGAAATATTGAACTGCGTGCCCAAGAAAAAGGGTTTCTACAAAATATATACGTTGATGAAGGGCAGTTTGTAAAAGCGGGCCAGCTGTTGTTTAAAATTATGCCAAACATGTATCAGGCAGAATTATTAAAAGCGCAAGCAGAACAAAAATCAGCAGAAATCGAATTGCAAAATGCTAAATTGCTGGCAGACAAAAATATCGTTTCTAAAAACGAATTGAGCGTTGCTCAGGCAAAACTGCAATCAGCAAAAGCTGAAGTTTCATTAGCAAAACTTCATTTATCATTCACAGAAATCAGGGCTCCGTTTGACGGAACAATCGACCGTATTCCTTTAAAATTAGGAAGTTTAATTGACGAAGGCGAATTATTGACAAGCCTTTCAGACAACAGTCAGATGTTTGCTTATTTCAACGTTTCTGAACCAGAATATCTTCAATATCAGACGAATGTTAAAGACCGTGCTGATAATAAAGTGTCGCTGGTTTTAGCTAATGGAGATACTTTTAAAGACAAAGGAAATGTTGAAGTTATCGAAAGTGAATTCAACAACGAAACAGGAAATATCGCTTTTAGAGCAAGATTCCCAAATTCTGGAAAATTACTTAGAAACGGAGAAACAGGACAAGTTCAGATGAATGTTCCTCTTAAAAATGCTGTTGTAATTCCGCAAAAAGCAACTTACGAAATTCAAGACAAAAAGTATGTTTTTATAGTAGGCAAAGACGACAAAGTAACTTCAAGAGAAATTACCATTACGGGTGAAATTCCTGATTTATATGTCATCAAAAAAGGGCTTACACAAAATGACAGAATCTTGCTTGAAGGCGTTCAGAAAGTAAAAGAGAACGACAAAATTAAATTCGATTACGAATCTCCTAAAGAAGTAATCAATCACTTACGCTTAAAAGCAGAGTAATTCAGTGTTCAGTGCTCAGTCCCGAAGTATCGGGATAGTATTCAGTGAATGCTGAAAGTGTACTGACTGTATTGATTTGCATGGATTAATCATTAAAAAATATACAAAATGTTTAATAAATTTATACAAAGACCTGTTCTGTCGATAGTGATATCGCTGATTATTGTCTTTTTAGGGGTATTGTCGGTTTTAAATTTACCAATTACACAATTCCCTACCATTTCGCCTCCAATGGTGAATGTTACCGCAGATTATCCGGGTTCAAACGGTGAGCTGATGGTTAAAGCGGTTGTTATTCCTTTAGAAAGAGCCTTAAATGGAGTTCCAGGAATGAAATATATGGCTTCTGATGCAGGAAACGACGGAGAAGCTACAATTAAAGTAGTTTTTAACTTAGGAACAGATCCGAACCAAGCGGCGATTAACGTTCAGAACCGTGTGGCTTCTGTTACGAATAAACTTCCTCCTTTGGTAATTCGTGAAGGTATAAAAATTACCCGCGAAGTGCCAAGTATGTTGATGTACGTGAACCTTTACAGTACAGATCCAAATACCGACATGAAGTTCTTGTACAACTATGCCGATATCAACGTACTTTCTGAATTAAAAAGGGTAAACGGTATTGGTTCTGGTGACATCTTAGGAACACGTGAATATGCAATGCGTATTTGGCTGAAACCAGACCGTATGCTGGCCTATAAAATTTCTGCAGACGAGGTAATGGAAGCATTATCTAGCCAAAGTTTGGAGGCTTCTCCGGGTAAAACAGGAGAAAGTTCTGGTAAACGTTCTCAGGCATTCGAATATGTATTAAAATATTCTGGGCGTTTTACAACGAAAGAGCAATACGGAAACATCGTAGTGAAGGCAAATCCGAACGGAGAACTTTTACGTTTGAAAGATATTGCGAACATTGAATTTGGAAGTTCGATGTATGATATTTATTCTAATTTGAATGGAAAACCATCTGCGGCAATTGTATTAAAACAATCTTTTGGAAGTAACGCGAATCAGGTTATTGAGGAAGTAAAAGCAAAACTGGAAAAACTGAAACAAAGATTTCCAAAAGGAATGAATTATGAAATTTCTTATGACGTTTCTAAATTCCTTGATGCTTCTATCGAAAAAGTAATTCATACGCTAGTTGAAGCTTTTATTCTGGTAGGTTTAGTAGTTTTCCTTTTCTTAGGAGACTGGCGCTCGACCGTTATTCCAGCAATTGCAGTACCTGTTTCTTTGGTTGGAACGTTTGTGTTTATGACATTCTTCGATATATCACTAAACTTGATTACACTATTTGCATTAGTATTAGCGATTGGAGTCGTCGTCGATGATGCCATTGTGGTTATTGAGGCCGTTCACGCCAAGATGGAAGAAGAACACCTTTCGCCATTTAAAGCCACTAAAAAAGCCATGCATGAAATTGCAGGGGCAATTATTGCAATTACATTCTTGATGGCGGCTGTATTTATTCCAGTGGCGTTTATGTCAGGACCAGTTGGGGTATTCTACAGACAGTTCTCAGTTACTATGGCAACGGCTATTATTCTTTCGGGTATCGTGGCCTTGACTTTAACACCGGCACTTTGTGCAATGATGCTGAAAAACAATCACGGTCAACCTAAAAAGAAAACGCCTGCCAATAGATTTATTGATGCGTTTAACGAAAAATTCAATTTAGCTCAAGGAAAATATCAAAATCTATTAGCTAAAATTATCGACAGAAGAGTAGTGACTATCGTAGCACTTCTTGGTTTCTGTGCTGGAACTTGGTTTATAAGCAGTACAGTTCCTTCAGGATTTATTCCAAATGAGGATCAGGGAATGTTTTATGCGGTTATTCAGACTCCTCCAGGTTCTTCATTAGAAAGAACAAATAATATTGCCGAAAGAGTTCAGAAAATTGCTGAAGATATTGACGGCGTAAAATCGGTTTCTTCTTTGGCAGGTTACGAAATTTTGTCTGAAGGTACGGGAGCTAACTCAGGAACTTGTTTGGTCAACCTAAAAGATTGGAGCGATAGAAAGGAATCTGTTCTAGAGATTATGCATGAAATGGAAGAAAAATGTAAAGATATTGCGGGGGCAAATATCGAATTCTTCCAACCGCCAGCTGTTCCTGGATATGGTGCTGCCGGAGGATTTGAGCTTCGTCTTTTAGATAAAACAGGTACCGTAGATTACAAAAGAACAGAGCAGGTAAACAATGAATTTGTTGCTGAATTGAACAAACAGCCAGAATTATCAAACGTATTTAGTTTCTATAGTTCTAGTTTCCCTCAGTACATGATGAAAGTAGACAATGATTTGGCACAGCAAAAAGGGGTTTCTATCGAAAATGCCATGAATTCGCTGTCAACTCTTGTGGGAAGTAACTACGAAATCAGTTTTATTAAGTTCGGTATTAACTACAAAGTAATCGTTCAGGCTTCTCCAGAATATCGCGCGCAGCCAGATGATATTTTGAAACTGTATGTGAAAAACGATCGTGACGAAATGGTTCCGTATTCTGCTTTTATGAAATTAGAAAAAGTATATGGACTTTCAGAAATTACACGTCACAACATGTACACCTCAACACAGATCAGTGGTTCTGCTGCTCCGGGTTACAGTTCTGGAACAGCGATTAAAGTGATTCAGAAAGTAGCGGCTGAAAAATTACCGAGAGGTTATGACATTGACTGGGCAGGTATTTCTGCCGATGAGGTAGCGCAAGGAAATCAAGCTATTTGGGTATTCTTAATTTGTTTAGGATTTGTTTACTTGGTATTGGCGGCGCAGTATGAAAGTTTTATTCTGCCATTATCTGTAATCCTTTCATTGCCAGCGGGTATTTTTGGAGCTTTCCTTCTACTAAAATTAACTGGATTAGAAAACAATATCTATGCTCAGGTTGCCATGGTAATGTTGATCGGATTATTGGGTAAAAATGCCGTATTGATTGTGGAGTTTGCCATCCAAAGGCATGCAGCAGGAAAATCAGTTCTAGATGCTGCTATGGAAGGAGCAAAAGCACGTTTCCGTCCGATCTTGATGACTTCGTTTGCTTTCATCGCAGGTTTATTGCCACTTGCTTTTGCGACTGGTCCAGGTAAAATTGGAAACAGAACAATCGGTACTGCAGCAGCAGGAGGTATGCTTATCGGAACCATTTGCGGTGTATTTGTTATTCCAGGCTTGTATTTCATATTTGCTAAAATTGCAGAAAAACACAAATTGGTAAAACATGAAGAAGAAAATCCATTAACAGAAGAAATTGACAACAATCATGTATAAAATCAAATTATATCAATACAGTATTGCATTGGGTTTATGTCTTGCCGTGGCAGGATGTAAAACCCCTGCAGCTGAAACTGCCACTACAAGCACTCCAGTTCCTGAAGCGTTTGGAGCTGAAAAATCGCAGGACACAACCAATATGTCGGCTCTAAAATGGAAAGAATTTTTTAAAGACCAAAATTTAGTAGAGCTGATTGACGTTGCCTTAAAAAACAATCAGGAACTGAATATGACTTTGCAAGAAATTGAAATTGCAAAGAATGATATTCGTGTTAGAAAAGGATTATTGCTTCCAACAGCTGGAATTCGCGCGGGCGCTGGAATAGAAAAAGTAGGTCGCTATACCAGTCAAGGCGCAGGAGATGCTACAACTGAAATAAAACCAGGAGTAGAAACACCAGATCCATTGCCAGATTTTACGATTGCCGCTTACGCGAATTGGGAAGTAGATATCTGGAAAAAACTGCGCAACTCTAAAAAAGCTGCCGTAAACAGATATTTAGCAACCGTTGAAGGCAAGAACTTTGTGGTAACCAATCTTATTGCTGAAATCGCGGATTCGTATTACGAATTATTAGCTTTAGACAGTCAATTAGATATTGTAAAACAGACCATTGCTTTGCAAAGTAACGCTTTAGAAATTGTAAAAATTCAGAAACAAGCGGCTAGAGCAACAGAATTGGGAGTTCAGAAATTTCAGGCTGAGGTTTTAACATCAAAAAGTTTGGAGTTTGATATTCTTCAGAAAATTAAAGAAAACGAAAACAAAATCAACTTTTTGTTAGGACGTTATCCACAGGATATTAAAAGAGACAAAACCAATTTTACAGATTTGCTTCCGGCAGCTGTAAATTCAGGTTTACCTTCTCAATTATTAATGAACCGTCCAGATGTTAAACAAGCTGAATTAGAATTAGTAGCTGCAAAATTGGATGTAAAAGTAGCTCGTGCAGAATTTTATCCTTCATTGGATATTTCTGCAGCAATTGGAGTTCAAGCTTTTAAACCATCTTATTTATTCACAATGCCAGAATCACTTTTGTATTCTTTAGCGGGAGATCTTGTTGCGCCGTTGATTAACAGAAATGCAATTAAAGCGGAATTTTCAAGTGCCAATGCAAGACAGCTTCAAGCGTTATATAATTATGATAAAACAATCTTAAACGCATATTTAGAAGTTTCAACACAGCTTTCTAAAATCGAGAACCTTCAAAAAAGTTATGATTTAAAATCGCAACAAGTTGATGCGTTGAATACCTCTATTAGTGTTTCAAACGATTTGTTTAAATCGGCTAGAGTAGATTATTTTGAAGTTTTGATGACGCAGAGAGATGCATTAGAAGCAAAACTAGAATTGGTCGATACTAAAAAAGAACAATTGAATGCTGCAGTCCATGTTTACCGAGACTTGGGCGGCGGATGGAAATAATTTTGCCAATTGATTTGTAGAGAAAAAGCCTTTTGGGAGTAAATTCCTGAAAGGCTTTTTTGTTTTCCAAAAATAGCTTAAAACACGGCTGCTATTTTTTTTACTTTACTTTGAGTGTGTTTTGGTATCTCTATTTTGGCACGGAATCCTTTATCGGGTTCTGTGTCAAATTCAATATTTCCTTTTATTGCGTTTAGACGGCTTTCGATGTTTTGAAGGCCATTTTTTGCAATTTTAGTTTTTTCGCAACCAATTCCGTTGTCCATATAATTTATAAATATAGATTTGGCATCACTGTCAAATTTTATGACAACCAGATTGGCCTGACTGTGTTTTTTCATATTCACCATTAATTCCTGTAAAATTCGGCTTATGGTAATCTTTTTTACTTCGTCGATCACTTCCCATTCCACACTTTCGAGATTGGTGACCATGACATTTCGTTCTTTGGTTTGATAAGTCGAAAGCATTTCTTTTATACTTTGTGTAAAATCAAGTCCGGTATCAATACTATTGTTTTCTTTAGAAATTCCTCTCACGCGAGAATAGATGTCATCGAGTTTCTGAAGAAGATTTTCTTTTGTACTTTCTACAGATAATGGCTGCGATTCTGTAAACGCAATTACATTGAATACGTCGTTTGCCAATTCATCATGAATTTTTTTAGCAATTCGCGTTTCTGTATTATAAGAAGTTTTAAATTCTATAGCCTTGTTCTTATTTTTAAAATAACGCACTAAAATTGCTATTAAAAGGAGTAAAAAGGCAGATATAATACCAAATACAATTTTTAGGTATTTATCTCTTTGAAGAGCTAATTGGTTCTCTGCTTTCTCCAAACGAAGTTTTTCGTTTTCGTCTTTTTCTTTTTGGGAATCGTATTTGATTTTAGCAAACTTATTTTTAAACTTATTTCGAACTTTAATGATGCTGTCATTTAAAGAAAAGTAATGCTGTATATATTTGTCAGTTTTAGGACTGTTGTCATTCGAAATTAAAATTTGGAGAGCTTCTAATCTTTCGTCGACACTATTTAGTTTTGTAGCTACATTGTAAGCAGCTAACGCATTTTCGTCTGACTTTAGGAGATCTATTTTAGAATAGTAATCAGCAAGGTGTAAATAACTTTCGATACTTCCATAAGTGTTATTTGTTTCTTTCCTTATTTGAAGCCCTTCTTTCATTAAAAAATAACCTTTTTCATGGATTCCTTTCTTAAAATAGGCATAACCTAAGTTGTCCATAACTAAAGATTTACCAAATGCTTTGTCTATTTCTTTTATTTTTTTGCTTGAAAGAGATTTTAAAAGATACTCTAGAATAATAATCGCTTGATCGTATTTTTTTTGCTGAATATAAATGGCGGCTATATTGTTAAAGGGACCCACCTTATCAATAAAATCTTTAGATTCTTTTGCTGATTTTTTATAATACAGAATTGCGTCCTCATAAAGAGAAAGTTCTTTGTCTGCTATGCCTAATATATTGTTTATATAAGGAATGTAATTAAATCGGTTTTGAGCATAAGGTAATGCTTCTGTCATTGTTTCTTTACTGCCATAATAGTCTCCATTAATTTGTTGGATAATTGCCATATTCATGAGAACATAGGCAATATTGGCACTGTCTTTTAAAGACTCGAAAATTGGTTTAGATTTATTAAACTGGTAAAAAGCGGTGTTTAAATTCTGTTTTTGGTAATTTATATCTGCTTTGTCGCGTAAATCTAAAGCTTCCTTTCTTAGTGGTTCTGTATTAATCGTGACAGTCTTTTTTTCTTTACAAGAAAAGAGAAAAAGGAAAAGAAGAAAATAAAAAAACGGGGATCGTAACATGTAAATTTACTTTCCCCGAAAATAGTAATTAATTAAATACCATAAATATTTTTTTAAGTATTTAAGGTTTTGTCGGTGGTTTAGTACCTCCACCATCACCAGGTCCATCAGGATTTGGGTCACCAGCTTGTGCCTTATCAATAGTTTTTTCAACTTTTTTTGTTGGTTGAGTCTCGAACTCATCAGGAGTACAAGAAAATATAGTGAACAATAGCGCGAAAGCTATGAATAGTATTAGTTTTTTCATTTTAATTTAATTTAGAAATTAGACATAGGTATGGCCGTCCGAATCATGTTCAGAGCTTCTGAAAGCAATACCAATTTTGATTTTGGGAAGTCGATTGTGTAGAACGGTAAGACGTAATTTATACTTCCCGAATAAACTCGGTCTTACGGTTTTCCACAATGTTAATTAGAACTAGTTTTATATTTTTGTTTTAGTCTGCAGACAAAACTTGAACTAATTTCTGATACAAAGGAAAGGCGTTTCTAGGCCACTGTTGACAAGGGATTCCCAGAATTCCCACGTATTCCTGAGATTCCCGAGAATTCCCAGTAAAAGCGAAAAATCGACGCCTATTTTGACATTAATTTTTATTTAATTCTAAACAAATCTTTATTATTATAGATGCAAAAAGTTCTTCAAAAGTTGGCTGAGAACAATTAAAAAAAATGTGGAAATAATATAGATTTTGGAATAAAAATTGAAAGTGCTGAGAAGGGTTAATCAGAGAAGTCGAAAATAATGGCATATAAAAATTGTTTTGGTGAAAAATGAAAATTAATGAGTCTAAAGAAGTTCCTAAAAAAGGCAAGATGAATAATACATTAGAAGAATATATTAAAGCAATTAAAATGAAATACGAGACCGAAAAAGAGGGAGAGTATTTTGATTTTTTATACAATCCATCGCGCGGTAAACTCCGTGACTTATGCTGGATTATTTTTGAAGATAACCCGACTCAAGACGATTTAAATGTTTTTCGGAATTTGTTCTGTTTAGATTTTAATCATACTCAAAAGAATAAGTTTAAAGACCAGAAAGATAAGTTTAGGCCAATTGAAACCTTCTTTAAAGGCGAAACACATCCATCAAATATTGATGCTATAAATCTTGCCGCAATACTTGTCGATTTTCAGCCTCGACCTTTCAAAAAGTTTAACGAAAAATGTAGAATTGAAGATGCAAAACAGATTAAAAATGTAGGGAAGGTTGCAGTCGAAATCGATAATAATGGCATAGAAAAAAATGTTTTGGTGAATAATGGGCATGAAGAGTCTAAAGAAGTTTCTAAAACAGAAAATTCTTTATTGGATTTTGCAGGTTTATTTTCTAAAAAAATGATTCAGAAAATATATCCGCGAAAAATAATTACGGTTGCGGTTGGAGCTGTTGCTCTAATTTCTTCTGCTTGCTTATATCTGGTGCAGAAAAAAGATTAGAAAAAAATGTTTCGAAATGAAACTTAAAAACATTTTGAAAAATGAAATGTTTGAAGAAGTAAAAAGAATAATTTTTGAAAGGGTAATGTAGGCTTTTTAGAAAGTTTGTTTTTCGGCATATATTTACTGTTATTTACACTATAAAGATAAGAAAAAAACTCTGTTAAACCTAATGAAAATCAATAAAATAACAACTTTTTTACTAAAAAAATCACTTTTTTTGACTTTGATTTTCAGTCGGTTAATTGTTGATTTTAAAGCCAGAAAAACTTCCTTTTTCTCGTTTTAGAAATGCAATAAAATTGCCTATATTTATCAAATATTATAAATAAAAACACCTTTTAAGGTTAACCATTTAGTTTAAAAATAGCATTTATGAAAAAGTTCCTAGTACTATTGATTGTTTTATGCACTTTTGGCTGTAAAAAATATGTCGTGTCGTTTGAACAGCCGACAAATATGAAATTGGATAATTTAAAACTGGAAGTATTTCTGGATAAAGAAAAAATGCAGGATATTAATTTGAAAGCAACAGAAGCATTGCCAACTTACGAAACAGTGGGATTGTCAGTTTCTGGTGAAGGAAAACACTTGCTTCAGATAAAAGCTAAAGACACCACTTTTAATTTTGAGGTAAAGTATCCAGAAGAAAAATATATTATGGTTACAACTCATTTAAAAAATAATGGCAAAATTCACGTTGGAATCTTAAAACAAAGTTACAAGTATAGAGTTCGTTAGATTCGTTAGAACGTATTTTTAACCGCAAGGCACGCAAAGATAAACGCAAAGTTCGCAAAGCCATTTATAGATAAAGCTTTGCGAACTTTGCGGTTTTTATAGGTAACGTAAGATAAAAAACCTTGCGAACTTTGCGTTAAAAAAACAAGTCTACGATAAAAAATCCTTAAACCAAAGTCCAGAATTTTTGATCGTACGCTTTTGTGTCTCAAAATCGACATGAATTAAGCCAAATCGGGCGTTATAACCTTCGGCCCATTCAAAGTTATCGGTTAGAGTCCACACGAAGTAGCCGTCGACATTTAAACCGTCTTCTTTGGCTTTTAAAATTTGTTCTAAATGATCTTGTATGTAGTGTGTTCGTTTTATATCATGAACTTTTCCGTTTGTTACAGTATCAGGAAAAGCGGCTCCGTTTTCGGTAATAATGATTTTTCGGATTCCGTTATAATCATTAAATTTTTTCAAGACATGATATAAGGCAGGCGGATAAACTTCCCAGCCCATATCGGTTGCAATTACATTTCTTTTTTCGGCACTTACCAATTCGGCACCAATATAAGGCGTAAGCATGGAAGACTTTACCACTTCTCGGGTATAACATTGTAAACCAATGAAATCAAAATCGAAATCGAGATTGTTTAAATCGTCTCCTAGAATATAATTATTCAGTTTTTTAAGAACAGGAAGATCTTTCTGCGGATATCCTAATCCTAAAATAGGTTCTATAAAAGTTCTGTTCAGTAAAGTATCCACACGTTTTGCGGCTTCGATATCTTTTGCGCTTTCTGTCGCGGGTTCGATATGTGTGCACGAAAATGTAGTTCCGATATTCGCATGAGGAACTCGTTCGCGAATTATTTTAGCTCCTGCAGCAGTTGCCAGAGTAACGTGATGCATGGCTTTTAAGTAATTGGTAATGCCTTTTTTGCCAGGTGCGTGAATGCCTAAAAAATAGCCAGCTCCCGTAAATACAGAAGGCTCGTTAATGACCATCCAGTTTTTGACACGATTTCCAAAATATTGTACGCAGACTTCCACATATTCTTTAAACCACGAAACAGATTCTCGGTTTGTCCAGCCTCCTTTTACTTCTAGAGCATGTGGCAGATCCCAATGGTAAAGTGTTATCCAAGGTTCTATCCCAGAAGCCAATAATGAATCTATGATTTTGTTGTAGTAGTCAATACCCGCCTGATTAACAGGATGAACGCCAGTTGGCATAATTCTAGTCCAGCTGATAGAGAATCTAAAATTCGGAATATTTAATTCCTTAATTAAATTGATGTCGTCTTGATAACAATTGTAGAAATCGCAGGCAGTTAAGGCATGATGTCCGTTTTTAATTTTTCCCTTTTGAGAAGTAAAAACGTCCCAGATAGAAGAACCTTTTCCGTCAGAATCATGTGCACCTTCAATTTGGAAAGCGGCGGTTGACACACCCCACAAGAAATCTTCGCCAAATTGGTTTTTATTCAGAAATGAGCTTTCAACTTTATTCATTCAATCGGTTTTTCCTTTATAATTAAGTGTTTATTAGTGTAGGAAAGAAGATTGCATTGCTCTTAAAAAAAGCCATTCTTTGAAAGATACTAGAAATTTTAGATTAAAGAATTTCATAACGATTAGTTTTATATCAAATTAATAAAACTAATGTGAATTTATTGTAAAGTGATTATTATCAAATAGTTAAAATGATGTTTGAGTGTGGAATGTGAAATGTAAAAAGATGGGAAGACGTTAATCTTCCCATCCGCAAAGTGTTAAACCCAAACCTTGGGCTTGTTTAAGCGATTTCTTTACCACTTCGTGACTGCAAGAAGATAATCCGCGGCAGGTTTCTTTGTAATGGTATCTTTTAGCTCCCGTCGGTCCGCAGATGTAAACGGATGTTTCTACGGGATGAAATGAGCTTAAAATAAAAAGAAGAGAGATTAAAGTGTATTTCATAATGTGGTATTTAGAATAGAGAATAGAGAATAGAGAATAGAGAATAGAGAATAGAGAATAGAAAAAAGAGAATAGAAAAAAGAAAATCAATAAAAGAATCAAACATTATCTAATTGACTAATTTCAAATTATCTAATTAAAAATCATTTAACAACCAGCTGATATTCGTTTCCTTTTTTATCAACACCTTTGAGTTTCCCGTGCGAGACCCATTCTGTATTAATCTCTAGTTCAGGTACAGTATCCGTTATTAATATTCCTGCGCCATATTTTCCCTCTGTATTTATGTTTCCAAAAACCGAATCGCCTTTAATATTTATTCCTTTGACATGATAATTATATTTATAATGTCCTGGATGCCCCGTTCTGTATTCGTATTTATAAGTTGAATTGACATGGTACGTTTTGGCTTCTTCCGCCGTAATGGTTTTACGGTCATCTGCAGTAATGACATTTTTATAAAACGAACTTACTTGTGGCTGCGGTGGAGGAGGGGCGCTGGCTTTTTTACAGGAAAATGCAAATAGTAATACAAATAGTAGAGAGTAGTTTTTTAGCATAGGCGATGAGGGTTTGGTTAGAAGCTAAACATTTTGTCTCATTTAGCTGGGATAAATCTAATTAGAATTAAATTTTTTAAAATGAGTAGTTATACGGGATTTAAGAAACTAAAACTTGGAGAAAAATAAATACACTCCAAGCTTTAGTTCTCTACAAATTATATACATTCAGGTAATTCTAATAAATTGTTTTTTTCAGTAGTATCAGCTTCAGTTTTTAAGTATTTATACCCAAGCGGAGTTTTAGCAATTACAACGTTTACTTTTCCGCCGTAAATGTTGTTGACATAGAATGCCCATTTGTTACTTTCGATACCTTCTATTGCTTCTGCTAAAGATAATTTCCATTTTGTTCCATTAGAATTTAATCCTCCAATACTTTTAATGCGTTCATGTATATTATATCTATCAGATTTGTTTATACATTTAATTTCGTGTGAATCTGCCATTTTTATATTTATTTATGATTATTAATTCATTACATTTCCAATTTCAACGTTATAAGTCTCACAGTTTTGAATGTCAAGCCCCATTACATCGATTGTTTTTTCTGAACCTGCCGCAAAATTTGCAGCGTTGCCGATTCCAGTTCCAACTATATTTCCTTCCTTGTCGTAAAAAGTAGCCTTCAAATCTATATAAGTAATTAATTCAGAAGTATTATTTTTTACACGACAGTGAATTGTATATGCATTTAAATTAGGTTCATATTTTGCAGTTTCTTTTAAAATTTCTACATCAGGAACTGAATTGCTTGTTTCAGTCATTACTGTTGAGTTTGTTTTAAAATTCCTTTTTGTATCATCATCGCCACTGCCAAAAGCGATCAAAATAAATCCTGCAAAAATTAAAGCAGAAAATAGATGTTGTACTTTTCTTTTCATTTGTTTATTAAATTTAAGGTTATTGATTTTCGGTAAATTATAAGAGGTAATATTGTTCCGAGTAAATACATAAGAAGATCTGAGAAGTCGAAAGTGCCGGGAACTATATTTACGATTTGTCCTATTTCTGACAAAATAGAAATTATAGGAACTATGAAAATCCAAATAAAATTTTCTTGTTTTATCTCATTTTCCCATAGAAATAAAGTAAGACTTACATACGAAAACAACCACAATCCATCTGGTAATGAATACAAAATGATTTCTGGTAAGTTGTTAGAATATTTAGCTGTAAAGTTTCTGAGTGTAATGATGGTTTGTAAAATATTTAATTTTTCAAACCAGGCAAACATTTTCAAATTTGAAGTTCTAAACAAGATGTATATTAAACTTCCAGAAAGTAATGTAAGAATGTGACCAATATATAATTGTTTAGTTTTCATTTTGACTGCTTTAATACTTCAAAAGTAAAACCAATCAAAACCAGTATTTTATGGAAATCCGTAAAGGTGGCAGAATTTTAAAAGAAGTTTTTTAGAGATGAGTTTAAACAGAAAAAAGAGGACAATAAAGTTCCTCTTTAAAACATATTGGTGTTGTTTATTTATTCTTTTTCTAAAATGAAATCTTTGATAATCTTGTCCATGTTAGAAGGCAGATCTGCATTTTTAATTTCGAAATGTTTTATTTTCATTTCAGAAAGCCATTTGGTCCAATAAGCTTTTATCACTTTTTCTTCAAATGGATTATTCTTGCTTGGATTTATTCCTAAAACTAAAACTTCAAGGTTAGATAAATCAGCATCAATTTTAATGAAGCCAAAATTTTCCTTTTCAAATTTATTCTGCCAATTGTTAGTATTTAATCCATTTTGCTTAATTAGTTGAGGTGTTAAGTAGCTGGATAAATTTCCATCTTTGATTTGAGTTCCTTCATAAAACATATATCCATCAGTTAAAATAACTAAAATGTTTCTGGAGTTTTTATCTATACATTGATCTTGGACTTTGCTGTCGAAAAAATTCCAAATATCAGATCCAATATATTTATCGTCTTTAATTGCCGATTCATAAATTGCAGCTGTTTTAGAAGCGTAAGTTTCGTTTATAGAATTCAACAATTTTTTTGAAGCATTGTCCTTATTGACATTAATTCTCAACTCTTTTGAAATAGAATTAATTTCAGGATTTTCTGGTTCGGGATTAAAGAACAACTGCATTTTATCATCAATCTGTCTCATTCTTTTAGATTTTAGATGATTTGTAAAAGCCTCAGAAACTGACTTAATATATCCCAAATCTCTTTGGTAAATTTCCATTGTAGGATTTGGATTTTTCTTGAGACTTATTCGATCAGATAAATCAACAAGAATGCTGATATTATAATTTTCTGAAACAGAACTTTTAATAGCAGTTTCTTTTTCCTCTTTCTTGATTTCTTCTTTACAAGAAAAAAACAAAATGATCAATAAGGATGTCGAAATTTTGAGTAGAGTATTTCTCATAATTTTAGTTTTTAAAATACACTAAATGTTGAAAATCTGGATCAATTAAATTTAATCTGCCAAGATGTTCTTCGGATAAATTTTCGCAGTTTTCGAGCAGTTCTACTTTTTCTTTGTGTGGTAAAGCAATCTCAGTATTTATAGCCTGAAACCATCCTTCTTTATACTGATGATGGTAATGCAAATACTCTTTTACAGGAAAAACAAAACCATCGATTTTCAATTGAAGTTCTGAAATTTTACCGTTTATAGTAACAATCTGCTCTTTAAAACCATTGATTTTATTTATATAATCTGTTTTAAGTTTTTCTAGATTTAATAAATTTTCTTTTCTGCCTCTTATAAAAGCTCTGATTTTATCAATGTTTTCAAATTCTTTCATTACAAAATCAAACACAAGTCCCCAAATGATATAAACTACAAAACCTGCAAAAATGATCATCCAAAATTCTGGTTCGCCCAAAGCGATATTTAGGTTATAAGGAGATGATTCGGTTGTTTTGTTAAATTCATATATTTTTTTCTCGATGATATAAGCCAAGAGAGAATCAAATAAAAAGGTTATGGTAAAAAGCGCAACGAGCCTAAAAATATTTTTAATCCCTTTTCCTTTTTGCACCATGTGAATAACGTAACCTAATCCCATGAAGACAAACGGAATCGTGACAACCAAAACTCCCTCGAGCCAGCTTGCCTTAAACGCATTTGTAAAAGCATCGGCATCGAAGATTGCGGCGGTTAAACTGTCATTTGAGAATTCTTTGAAAAAAGCCGAATAAGAAGCCGAAATATAGAAAACCAAAACATATAAAGTAATTGGCAGTAAAAGTATAAGGCCAATATAAAATTGCGCTTTTAAACCTTTTCCTTCTTCAATTCCGTATTTATCAGGATTGCGTTTTACTTCTATAATCTCGTTTTTAATTTGGTCGATATTATCATTAACATCCTGTTCTTTTTTTTCGAAAATACCAATTGCGGCTTCAGACTTTTTCAGTTCAGTTCTATTTTTTTCCTGCTCTTCGCGGTAAGGCTGTTTCAGTCTGTCTTGTTCCATTTTTTGTTTTCGGCATTGGTCTTCAAAACTCATATATAAATTTTGGAGACAAGCTTTTAAAACAATTGGTTTTCCTGTTGCTTTGACCGATGCGGCAAAACCGCTTTGGTAATATGTGATTCTAATTTGTTCTCTGTCTTCTTCATTTTCTTCTAAAATTTTTAAAGAAGAATCTTCAGGTTTTTTTAAACTGAATAATTGGGTTATTGTTTTCATAACTTATGAGTTTAGTTGACTAATAATTTCTTCTTTTCCGATATTTTTTTGCACACAACCGATGAGGTAATCAGATAAGTCATTGATATTTTCTTCTACGAAATCAAATTTCCTGCAATACTTTCTCAGCATATTTAATTCGTCGTCAGTAATTTTTCCATCAGCCCAAATAATGCGAGTTAGGTCATAGAGATATTCAATTTTTGTGTTTAAAGTTTCAGGAACAATAAAATCTGTATTGACAGGGTTTAGAAAAAGTTTATCAAGTTCTTCTTTTGGAATTCCTCTTTCGTCTGCAAAATGATAAAGCATTTGAAGTTCTAATACATCAAATTGATCATCAGATAATGCCATTTGGTATAATCTTAAAAAATGGCTTTTTAGTTCTAGTGTTATCATGAATAATTTTTTGTTTAGTTGATTAGTCTATCAGCGATTTCCTCTCTGTCAATTATGAGTTGGGACGGAAGAATCATTTGAATTTTGTTGTCTATTGGATTTTGAAAAATTGAAAAATTTCCTCTGCAGTTTTCATATCTAAATTGAAAAGCTTTTAATCCTTTTATAAAACCTTCTTTTTGAGTTGTTTCAAAAACATAGTTTGAACAAGATTTTTTAAAAATGCATTTTCTTCTTTTAGATTGAGGAATTAAAATCCAATACAATCGAATGATTAATAAGATAAAAAATTTCATCCTATTTTTCGAAAATGATTAAGTGAGTAAAAAGTGTTTGAGCTGGTCTTGCTCCAAATCCAAAACAACCCAATTCTGCATTAACAAAAGTGGTTATGTTTTCTACTCGAATATATTTCCAGCCTTTTTCAGTATGATACTGTATTGCACTTTCTAATTGTTCAGCGATTTGTGTAGATGTGTTTTTCTTAAGGTCAATTGAAGCGGCAAAAGGTACTACTTTGTGTTCCATGATTTTTTTGTTTTTAGTTAATACTGATTAATAACCCAAAAGTAAAACCAATCAAAACCAGTATTTTACGGAAATCCATAATCCGTAAAATTTAGATTTTAGAAATAAAAAAAGCCCCAAGAAGGAGCTTTAAAATGGAGTAAATAGGAATTAAATTATTCCCATATCTTTTGTAATCGAAACCAAATGAACCGTATTGTTTGCTTTGAAAAAGTCTTTTAGTTTGGCTAATCTTTTTTCCATGGCACTTTTGCTATTTGGTTTGATATCACTGGTTTTAAAAATTTCTATAATTTCATCTTGCGAAGTTCCGTCAGATAAATATTTTAGGATTTTAATATCGACATCATCAATTTCGTAGTTGCCTTTTTCCTGAAGAGCAGAAGCTACTTCGGGGGAAATAAATTTTTGTTCTGAAGTCGAAATTATTGAAATCGCTTTTTTGAGTTCATCTATACTGTTTCTACCTTTTAGCACAAAAGCGTTAATTTCAGAATCTTCAAAAAGTGATTTTATACGAGCATTCTTATCTTCAATAGAGTAAGCGATGATTTTAATATCGGGTTGAAGTTCACGCACTTTTTGAATCAGTTCGTCGCCACTTCCGATTTTCACCTCTCGATGGTCTTTTTTAAAAGAAAGATCACTTATCAATAAATCGTATGGTTCATTATCTTGAATGGCTTTTCTTATTTTTAGAAAAGCATCGTCACAATATTTTGCGTGCTGAAAATTGACAATGTTGAGGTCACTCAAAGTTTGTTTTACGGCTAAATTGAATTCTTCAAAATCTTCGGCAATAATTACTTTTTTAAACATAGGCTCTTATTTTGGCATTGTTATTTTTACTTTAAAACCTTTATTGGGTTCAGTGTCAAAAGTAATAGTTCCTTTATTAGACAAAATACGGTTTTCCATATTTTGTAAACCATTTTTTATAATTTTAGCTATTTCGCAGCCTTTACCGTTATCCGAATAATTTATAATTAAAGTATTTGAAGCGTTTTCAAACTTTAAAGCAACAATAGAAGCGTCACTGTGTTTTTTCATGTTGACCATTAACTCATGCAAAACTCTCTGAATGGCAACTTTTTTTAAATGCTCTACCGAATCCCAGTTTATTTTTTCAGCACCATTAATAATAACGTTTGTTTGAGGGCTATTGTAAGTTGAAAGCATTTCTTTTAAATTATTCGAATAATTTGGACCAGTATCGATATCATTATTTTCTCTAGAAATTCCACGAACTCTCGAATAAATATCATCGAGTTTTTGCAGCAAGTTTTCTTTGTTATTTTCGTTGGTTAAAGATTGGGTTTGCGTATAAGTAATGGCATGAAAAACATCATTTGCCAATCCGTCGTGAATATCTTTTGAAATTCGTGTTTCGGTATCGTATGCTGTTTTTATTTTTTCTTCTCGATTTCTATTATCTAAGTGCTTTTTTAGATACGCCATAGAAAAAAGTGCAATAATGAATGCTGAAATCAATATAATCTTTTGTTTTTCTGCATTTTGAAGAGCTATTGTATTCTCTGCTTTCTCTAGTTTAAGTTTCTCATTTTCGTCTTTTTCTTTTTTAGAATCGTATTTTATTTTAGCAAATTTGTTTTTAAAATTGTTTCTGACTTTGATTATGCTATCATTCAGAGAAATATACATTTTGCCATATTTTATATGAGATCCATTTGAGATAAGAAAAGCCAATGCTCTCAAGCGTTCATCAATACTATTAAAATTAGTTGCTATATCATAAGCCTTTTTAGCATACTCATTTGATTTTTTTGTATCAGTTTTTGAATAATATTCTGATAAATGCAGATAACTTTCAATGCTTCCGTAAAAATCTTCATTCTTGGTTCTTAAGTTTAAGCTTTCATCCATAAGAATTAGGCCTTTATCTAATTTTCCTATTTTGAAATAAGCAAATCCAAGATTATCCAGAATTCTCGATTTAGTTTTAGAAGATAACATGCTGTCCATATCTTTTTTATTTAAGATAGATTGCAAGATTCGAATTGCTTTATCGTATTTTTTTTGCTGAATATAAACGACAGCAATATTATTTAAAGGCGATTGTTTTGAAATAGAATCTGTGCAATCTTTTATGGCCTCATTATAATAGAATATCGCATCTTCATATATTGCAAGTTCTTTATCGGCAATACCAAAAAAATTATTTATCGAAGCGCTATAGACATCTTTCCTCTTAATATATGGCAAAGTTTCGGTAAGAGTTTCTTTGCTGCCATAATAGTCTCCATTTATCTGCTGGATAGAAGCCATCTGAATAAGATTGTAAACAATATTAGCGCTGTCTTTTATCTTTTCGAAGTCAATTTTAGATTTATTAAAAGAATAAAAAGCACTATTAAAATTTTTATCTTCAAGTTGAGCTATTCCTTTTTCTCTTAGCGCGAGGGCTTTTTCATGCATATTTTTACTGTCAACAGGAGTATATGTCTTTTCTGTGCAAGAAAAAACCGATAGAGCAACGAGAAGAAATAAAAACGGGGATCGTATCATAAATAATACTTTCCCCGAAATTAAGAATAAAATATAAATGAGCTATTTTATAGACTATTTTTTTGGTGGAGGAACTACAATTGGATCATCACCAGGGCCATCCGGTTCGCTTGCCTGCGGATTTGAAATGGTATCTTTTACAATTTCTGCTTTTGATTCTGTTTTTTCAAATTCATCAGCAGTACAAGAAAATAATGTAGTTGACAATAGCGCGCACGCTCCCAATAGATATAGTGTTTTCATTTTGTTTAAGATTAAAAATTAGACAAGAGCATTTGCTGTCCAGAACTTTTCCAGATCTTTTTTAGTGACGGCAATACCAAATTTTGGTTGGGAAGTGAAGTGCGTAGAACTATAAAGCTTTATTTATACTTCCCGGATAAACTCCGTTTTACGGTTTTCCGCACTTGGTACATAAACTAGTTTTGTACTTTTGTTTTTAATCTGCAGATCAAAGCGATAACTAATTTTGTTGAGGCAAAGTAACAACCGTTTTGAGCCTGTGTTGATACGGAATTCCGGGATTTCCTAATTCTCTGGAGATGTCCAATAAAAACTTGAAAAAACAGTAATAAATCCTGAAAAATCCTGAGGGCCTATGAGAAAAATTACTCAAGATGATATTGAAAATGAATATAAAGAAGCGATTCGAGAGAAATATATGGTTGAAAAAAATAATGGAAAGTATTCACATTATTTGGCTAACCCTTCACAAGCACTTTTGCGAGATTTATGTTGGGAAATTTTCAACTCACAACCTAAAGTTGATGATTTAGCAGTTTATCGTGCTTTTTTTAAAGCTGAATTTATTCCAAAAGAAGAAGATACTTCACAGCAATACACAGATAAATTTAAAAAGGTTGGAGCATTTTTTAAAGCAGAGAGAGGAACGGCAAAAATTAGCACTGTAGAGTTAGCTGCAATATTGGTAGATTTTGAACCTAGACCTTTTAGGAAATTTGTTAAAAAAGGATTTGAATCAGATGTTAATAAAAAAGATTGTGTTTCTATTCCCAATGAGGTCGAAAGTATAAATGAAGCAAATTTTCATATTGCAGATAAAGATTTTGAAAATAAGCCTGAAGGGATTAAAGCTGAAGATTTATTAGTAGTAGCAAAACCAATAAATCTATTTGTAAATGCAAAGGAGAAATTTTTGAATAGATTTAAAGACAAACTAAAAAAAACAGCGATTGTAGTAACTCTAATTTTTGCTTTAATAACCGCTGTAGTTTATTTTGCTTTTTTCAAAAAACACTGTATGCAATGGACAGGCGAGCATTATGAAGTTGTAGATTGTACTTCTAATATTGGAAACAATAATTTGAATGAAGTAATTCCATTAGATAAAAATCTTTTAAATTTTAAAAGAATAAATGCTTGTGATACAACAAAATGTTTTCTGACTAATGGAGAAGCTATTGTTTGGTATGGCAAAACAGCTCATGGAATTGATTTCTTTAATGAGAATGGAAATGGCTGGCATCCAGAGAATAAAAAAGCACTTCGACCAATGACTGATTATATGTTTAGAAAATACTTAAAAGGCAAAGCTTGTGAGTAATTTACTTTAAAATGCGATTTATGTAAGATATTCCTAAAATCATGAAATTTTTTGTAAGTATATACATTTAATTTAGCAGTATTGAATTAAATTAATAAAAAACAAACAAATCATGAGAAATAAAAGTTTATTATTCGTATTAGCCTTAAGCGCGGGAATGTTCGTTACCTCTTGTAGTAGCGACGATAATGAAGGAGAAACAATTGTACCAATCCAAGGGAAATATAACCTAAGTCAAACTGGAACAATTGTTAATGGACAAGAAGTATTAGTAGATGCGATTCAAAATGCACCAGGATGTAATAGAGATTACCTTGATTTAAGATTAAGTAATGCTGCAGTTATTGGAGATTATGACGGAAGTAACTGTGCATTAACAGAAACTACAGGTACTTATGTGAGATCTCACAATGATTTAACTCTTACTGTTGGAAATATTAGCTCAACTAGTGATATCATGAATCTTACTAACAAAGAACTAAAACTTAAAGACAAAACAACTGGTATTATCACTGTTTATACTAGATAAAAAATTGTTTTGAGATAATTTCAATTCGTTTGAAATGGAAAAACGGAAACTCCAATTAAGTAGTTTCCGTTTTTTTTTTGTTTTTTATTTAATTGATTTATTTTACAGGAATATAAATATCAAAAGAAGCACCTTCGTTCTGAAGGCCAGAAGCAGTAATGATTCCGTTATGGTTTTCTACAATTTTCTTGACAATGGCAAGTCCGATTCCAGTGCCATTATAGCGGTCTCTGCCGTGAAGGCGCTGAAAAACTTCGAATATTTTTTTGTTGTACTGTGCTTCAAAACCAATTCCGTTATCAGAAACTTTAACGTGGCAGTATTTTTTAGCAGGAATCAGTTTTTCTTCTGCTAAATCTTTGCCCAACGCAATTTCGCTTGTAATCGTAATGACTATTGGAATTTCAGGATTTGAGAATTTTAACGAATTGCTAATCAAATTATAAAGCAATTGCTTGAACTGAAACGGAATAATATCCACTTCAGAATTTTTTTCGATTTTAATTATAGCACTTTTTTGTTCCAGTTCTTCGGTTAAATCTTCTTTTACCTCGCCAATAATCTGGGCTAGATCTGTTTTTATAAAAATGCGTTCCTGAATGTTTGTTCTCGAATAAGCCAATAAATCGTTTATTAAAGTCTGCATTCTTTGAGCGGCATTCTGCATTCGTTTAAATTTATCCATCCCATTTTCAGATAAATTTTCAGATTCTTTTTCGATAATCTGAGAAGCAAAAGTCTGTATTTTTCGAAGTGGTTCCTGTAAATCATGACTCGAAATATATGCAAATGACTGAAGTTCTTTGTTCATTTCTTCCAGTTCATTATTTTTCTGCTCTAGTTCGAGTGCATTCATTTTGAGTTTATCGTCGGCTTTTTTTCTTTCCGTTAAGTCATGTGTAACTTTAGAAAAACCAATTACTTCTCCTTTTTTATTATGAACAGCCGTAATAACCACACTTGCCCAGAATAAAATTCCGTCTTTGCGCGCACGCCAGCCTTCGTGAATTACTTTTCCTTTTTCTCTTGCCAGCTGCAAAAGTTTCTCTGGCAGTTTGGCTTTTTGATCTTCTTCGGTATAAAAAATGGCAAAATATTTTCCGATAATTTCTTCTGCTTTATAACCTTTAATCTTCTCGGCTCCAACATTCCAATTCTCTACAATTCCATTTGGATTTAGATATAGAATGGAATATTCTTGAACTTCTTCGACCATTAAATGATAGCGTTCTTCACTTTTTCGAAGCGATTCGTTTATCTGGATTAGTTCTCTTGTTCTGGCTGTAACCTGTTGTTCAAGTTCATGAGTAAAGGCTTTTTCGGTATGAATATCGGTAAAAGCGCCAACCCACTTTATAATTTTGTTGTTAAGCCCAAAAACGGGTTCGCCAATAACGGTGTGCCATCTGTAAGTGCCATCTTTTCTGCGCATTCTTACATCGCAGCGGTACATTTCTCCCGTTTTAAGAGCATGCTGCCAGATTTTTACATTTTCGTCAAAATCGTCTGGATGAATCATTTTTTGCCAAGAATCTTCTATTCCAGGCTCAATTCCGGTATATTCGAGCCATTTTCCAGAGGTAAAAAGCGCTTTTCCTTCAGCATCAGTTTCCCAAATTAATTGCGGAATACTTTCGGTAAGCGAGCGGAATCTTTTCTCGCTTTCTTCGATTTTTTTTCTGGCTTCGACTTTTTCGGTCACATCAATCAATGTCATTCGAATTCCAGAGATCGAATTATCGCTTTCGCGGAGCGGTGCAAATTCAAAATCAACATAAAACTGACTGCCCGTCTTTTCATTAGCAATAAAAAGCAGGGATTCAGATTCTGCATATACCTTTCCAGATTCGTACACTGTTTGTAGTAATTCAGCATATTTTTGTTTGCTGAGTTCTGGAAATATGTCTAATAGTTTTTTTCCTTGAACTTCGGATTCTTCTTTCTTCCAAATATTATTCAAAAGCACAAAATTGGCCATTTCGACCACAAAATCGGTTCCGCGTAAAATGGCTTTTGGAACAGGCGACTGCATGATAAGATTTCGCAGTTTCCTTTCGCTATCTTCTATTTTCTGCTGATATTTTTTCTCTTCAGTTATATCTCTAATCGTTCCAATAAGCTTTTGAGGCTCATTATTTTCATCATAAAAAAGCTTGCCTTTTCCTTCAACCCAATGTACAGATTTGTCCAACCAGATAACTCTAGCTTCATAATTTAGAAAGCCTTTTTCTAGAGCATCTTTAAAAGCTCTATTTCGAATAGGCATATCATCAGGATGCAGATGTGCTAAAAGCTGATCGTGTGTGAGCTGAAGATCTTCTTTGTAACCGCCCACAATCTCAAGATATCTTTGCGAATAGATTGGTTCCCGTGTTTTTACATTGAGTTCCCAAGTTCCCAATTCACTGGCTTCAACCACTATTTTAAGACGATCTTCATTCAATTCGATTTTCTTGCGGGCTTCTACTTTTTCACTTACTTCGGTAACGGTTACTAAAATGCCCGAAATAGTCCCGTTTTCTTCTTTTAAGGGATGATATAGAAAATCGAAATACGAAGTTTCTATTTTTCCGTATCGGTTTAAAGGAACAGGAACTTCACTTCCGTGAAAGGGAATGCCAGTATTTAAAACTCCGTCTAATAATGCGCTTACAGTTCCTTCAACTTCAGGAAGCGAATCATACAAAGGTCTTCCAACAAAAGTCTTTTCTTCTCGATCGACAAGTTTTAGATAAGCTTCGTTGGCCATTTCTACCACATATTCCGGCCCACGGAGAATCGTAATTCCTACAGGAGCTTGCCTTACCGTATCTCGAAATCGCTTGTCGCTTTCTTCAATTTTTTGTTTGGCTAAAGATAAGTCGGTAATATCTACAGCAGTGTTCATTACGCCGTAAATTTTGCCGTTGAGGTCGTATAAAGGCGTAAAACTGTAATTGAAATAAGAAGTTTTTAAAACATTGTCTACTACAAGATCAATCCTTGTATTTTTAGAATGAAAAGATTGTCCTGTTTCATATACCGTCTCGACCTGTTTAAAAATAGGTTCGTCCTTTAGTTCCGGAAGAATTTCGGTGTATGTTTTTCCGATTACGTCTGGGCCTTTTCCCCAAACTTTAATTATGGAATCATTTGCTAGTTCAATACGCATTTCCTTCCCAACATAAACCGCAATTGGGAAAGGAGCATTTTCAACCAGCTGTCTTATTTTTTGTTCGCTTTCTTCTACTTTTGAGCGTGCCAAAACCTGAGCGGTAACTTCTGTAGCAATTGCCGCAACGCCAGAAATAGTGCCGTCCTTTTCTCTCAGCGCTTCGTAAACAAAATTGATATAAGTATTTTCGGTTTGTCCGTTTCGGCTTAATTGGACAAATAATTCGTCTGTAGTAATCTTTTTTCCGTCTCTAAAAACGTTTTGAAGAATTTCGCTAAAACCTTGTTTTTTCAATTCTGGCAGAACTTCAAAAATAGGTTTATTAATTACATTTTCAGCTTTTGTTCCCCAGAGCTCCAGCATTTGTTCGTTGGCGATTTCAACAAGATGGTTTTCGCCTCTAAAAATGCACATTGCCACAGGCGCCTGCATAATGTTATTAATAAATCTTGCATTACTTTCCTGCAAAGCATCTGCAACAATTCTTTTCTCTGTATTTTCGATAACAGTCACCAGAATTCCGCCAACAGAACCATCTTCTATTTTTATAGGACTGTACGAAAAATCAAAAAAACAATCTTCTGTATAGCCATTTCGATGAAGTGAAACTTTAAAATCAGGAAAACTTACCGCATTTCCTTTCATGACATCTGCAAACATAGGACCTATAGTATCCCAGATTTCTGCAAATGTTTCCCTTGAACTTATCCCCAAGGCATGAGGATGTTTGGAAGCGCCAAGAATGGGGCGAAAAGCATCATTATACAGCTGCGTATAATTTTCTCCCCAAGCAATGTACATTCCAAACGGATTGCCAAGCATCATTGCCGTCATGGTTTTTAAACTCTGAGGCCAATTTTCAGGATCGCCCAAAGTAGTTTTGCTCCAATCTGCAGAACGAATTAAATTCCCCATTTCTCCTTCTTGGGAAAGAAAATAATGTTCCTTTTTTTTGCGGTTCATTTCCAAAGAAGATTAAGGTTGCAGAATGAAATTGGCTCTTTCGGGCTGTTTGAAATTATTTTCGGATGCAATGGTGAGCGCTTTTTCTATAACAGTTTTGAGTTTAGCAAATTCACCTGGTTTTCTAATATAAAAAGAAGCACCTTTTTGATATAATTTGTTCACTATTTCGCCATCTAACGAAGTAGAAAAAATAATAATAGGCAAGTTTTTTAAGTTTTCGTCAGCTTTTATTTCGGCCAGACATTCCAAGCCATTTTTTAGAGGCATATTTAAATCCAAAAAAAGAACATCTGGAAGATTTGAAATAGTATTTTTTAAATGATTCATCAGCTGCACTCCGTCGTGTACCATTGACAAAGTTGTGCCGACAGTTATCTCATCGAGAGCTTCTTTAAAGAAAAGGCAGTCATCTTCGTCGTCATCAGCCAATAAAAGATAATAATGCTCTTTAGTCATTTTGTATTCTCCTTAAGTTTAGGGTTAAGTTTGTTTCGATAAATTTAACTTTTTTTCGCTAAAACTTCTAGCTTTTTTGTGAAGAATGTTTTTTAAAAGATAAAAAAAAATACAAAATAAAGCTGCTTTCTTTTTTTGATGCAATTTTATTATAAAAATAGCGTTTTCATTAGTTCTTATAATTTTTTATAAAACTTGCTTTTCGAGATTCAGAATTTCTTTTTCAAGCGAAAGAAAAAATACGCCAAACCCTTCTGAAATCTGACTTCTTCGATTCCAAATTCTCCGATTTTTGTGTATACCGTATCCAGAAAGTGTAAAATAATTACACACTCTTTTTGGTCTTGATTTTCTTAAATGGCTCTATACCAGTTTAAAATCGTATTGGCATGCCGCTTGCAAATTGTGTTTATGTCAAATCTTTTATGTGTCCGTTTTTTGAAAGGAAAAAGATTTTACTAAAAGCCAAATTAAGGAAATTAAAAAAGGAGTATAAGCATGGAAAGCGAAACAATTATCTCAGAACAATTTTATGCGAACGGCAGTTCAGCAATCAGCAAAAAAACATTAAACGGTTCTTTTTTTAGAACCAATGAAAAAGTACAAAAAATACACGTAAAAAGACCAAACAGTCTATTAGGCTCTACTGTCTTAATCGGAACATTTATATTGATGTTGGTAGGAACTTATTTTACGATTCAATTGCAAGATGATTTCGAACAATTTCAAATGGAAAGAATCGAATCTACATTAGGATTTCCATTTTTGATTATTGCTACTATTTTATTCTTTTATCAAGCAGGAGTTTTTCTTTACAGTTCTTTCTTGTATTTAAGATATAAAGCAATTCCATCTGTTTCAGACGATTTGTTGCCAACTTGTACGATCATTGTACCAGCTTACAATGAAGGAAAACTAGTTTGGGACACTTTATTAAGTCTTGCAGACAGCGATTATCCAGCTGAAAAATTACAGCTTTTGGCAATCGACGATGGAAGTAAAGATGATACTTGGTACTGGATGCAAGAAGCAAAAGCAAAATTGGGAGATAGAGTAACGATCTTTCAACAGCCTAAAAATGCCGGAAAACGTCACGCTTTATACAGAGGATTTAAATTGGGTACAGGAGAAATCTTTGTAACGGTAGATAGTGATTCTATTGTGAAAAAAGATACTTTAAGAAACTTGGTAAGTCCGTTTGTGGTAAACAAAAAATGTGGTGCCGTTGCAGGAAACGTTCAGGTTCTAAATAACAAAACCGCTATTTTGCCAAAAATGTTGAATGTAAGTTTTGTAATGAGTTTTGAATTTCAGCGTTCTGCAGAAAGCGAGTTAGGATCTGTTTTATGTACTCCTGGCGCACTTGCAGCGTACAGAAGAGATGCAGTTTTTAACTGTCTTCCAGAATGGATCAACCAGACTTTTATGGGACAGCCATCAGATATTGGAGAAGACCGTGCGATGACTAATATGATCTTGAAACAAGGATTGGAAGTGAAATTTCAAAGAAATGCAGTGGTTTTAACCAATGTTCCTGAAGAATACAAAGGTCTGTACAAAATGTTTATCAGATGGGCGAGAAGTAATGTTCGTGAAAATCTGGCAATGGGAAAATTTGTGTTCACCAACTTTAGAAAAGAATCAAAATTTGGAGCAAGAATGCTGTTTTTAAATCAGTTTTTTAGAATTGCAATGACGTATCCATTTTTAATATTCATGATCTATTTTATTGCAGTTCACCCGATATTATTCTTGACTTCTACCTTTTTTGGAATTCTTATTATGTCAACATTCTCAATGCTATTTTATGCAAAAAGATATAAATCGACAGAATCTTTCTGGGCGTACACTTATAGTTTTTTCTATACTTTCAGTTTATTCTGGATTGCGCCTTATGCTCTAGTAACAGCCAACAAAAGAGGATGGCTAACAAGAGGATTATAATTTAGTACACTATTCATTCTATATAAAAACTCCGCCAAATGAAAACCCGCTGTATTGTACAGCGGGTTTTCTGTTTTACCAATGATATATTCCTACGGAATATTTTTATGGGTTTATTTAGATTCTAAAGTTGCAATAATCTGCCTTTTCATTGTAGTATTTATATAGTCTAAGGCTTCGGCATACGAAATCGAATATTTTCTTTCTATGTTTTGAAAATGTTCAGGAAAGGTGCTTAAAATTTTATCGTAATAAATATCCAGCTGTTCTTTTGAAGGCATGTCATATTTCAAACGAAGCTGAAATCTTCGCAATAAAGCGCTATCTATTATTTCGTAATGATTCGTTGCGCAGATCAATAAGCTGTCAGAAGGAAAATAATCAAAAAGCTGAATGATAGTGTTAACCAAACGTCTCATTTCGCCCACATCTTTGTCGTCGCTGTCACGGCTTTTTCCGATTTGATCAAATTCATCCAAAAATAAAACGGCTCTTTCAAGAATGGCTTTATCAAAAATCGCTTTCAAATTTTTTGAAGTTTCGCCAATTCTAGAATCGACAACCGTGCTGAGGTTTACAATGATAATTTTTTTGTTTAAAGTATTGGCAATCGCTTTTGCCGTTGTCGTTTTACCGCAGCCAGAACTTCCGTGCAGTAAAATCTTGTTGTCAACCTTCAGATTGTATTTTTTTAATTCGTCAATATATTGATGTTCTTTAATGATTTGAAATAAAGCGGCTTTATTTTCGTCACTAAAAAACAAATCGTCCAGTGCAATTTTTTCATTATCGATTACAGTAAGATCATTCAGGTTCATCTGCTTTTATTTTTTGCAAAAGTAATTTTTTATTTTTTTAATTATTGATGTCAATAGGTGCAACCCCGCTGGGTTGTTGATAGGGGGATTTTGAATTTTCTATAAATATTTAACTCCGCTGGAGTTATTATTCTAGTATGGGATTTTTTTCTATAAATAGGTAATCCCTTCTGGATATTCTTTAGTTGTTTTATTTTTTTTTTCAAAATTTGGATTTGTTGGTTAAATCCGAATTAATTTCCTCATTAATAAATCCCAGAGGGATTACATATTTATAGAAAATTAAAATCACCGTCGTCTACAACTCCAGCGGGGTTGAATATTTATAAAAAAAATCGTCCCAGAATGATAACTCAATTTTATTCCACAATATTCTCATTCCATATTTCTTTCCCTAAAAATCGATTCCCGAATATAGACGTCCCAACTCTAACCATATTAGAACCTTCAGCAATGGCGAGCTCCAAATCCTGAGACATTCCCATAGACAATTTTAAATCTTGTAAACCCTCGATTCCTTCTGCATAAATTTCATCTCGAATTGTTCTTAAAAGCAGTAGAGACGGAATCATTTTTTCTTTTTCAACATCCAAAAGTCCGATTGTCATTAAACCTTTAATATTTAAAGTGTCGTATGTTTTTATTTTTTTAATGAAAGATAAAACCGCTTCTGGAGCTAGACCGAATTTGCTTTCTTCATACGAGGTATTGACTTGCACAAAAACATCCAATTTTCTGTTTTGGTTTTGAAGCTGTTTATGCAATTCATCTGCCAGATTTATTCTGTCCAGAGACTGAATGCAAGAAACATATTTTAAGACATCCTTAACTTTATTAGTTTGAAGATGTCCAATAAAATGGCGTTCCACAGGAAGATTTTTCAAAACATCATTTTTATCCCGCAATTCCTGCATTTTATTTTCGCCCATTAAAGTTTCGCCCGCTTCAATTGCGATTCTTATTTTTTCTGCAGGAACTGTTTTGGTCGCCAATAAAAGCTGAACATCAGCAGGACTTCTTCCTGAAATTTTACAGGCCTCTTCAATACGCTGATGAACCTGATTCAAATTAAAAATAATATCGTTTTCCATATCACAAAATTAAATCTAAACCATAAAATAGTACTGGACCAGTACCGCTCAAAAAATGAAAAAACTGGATGATTCCGCACATTCAAAACCAGCATAAATTTGCAGAGTAAAATGAGACTTCTAAGATGCTAAGTTTCTGTGATATTGATCAGTGTATGTTTTGCATAAATCTTCTAAAACATTTTGCTGTAAAAAATGAGTAAAAATGTTTTCTCGCAGATTTAGCAGATAAAGCAGATTGCTGAGTGTGTAAAGATTTGCGCAGATCTACAAATAAAAAAATCTGCCGAATCTGCAAAATCTGCGAGAGATATCCTTAGCGACTTAGCGCCTTAGCAGCTTAGAACCTTAAAAAAGAAAAAAAATGAAAGTAGCAGTTTGGGATACTTATGTAACCCGTAAAGACGGAAAAATTATGCATTTTGATATTTTGGTTGACGAAAATGTTAATGCAGAACAAGTATATGATTACGGTAAAAAATACTTGAAAAGTGTGGAACAAGAAGGACAGGATTTGTCTTCAAAAGAATGCCGTTTCTGCCACATCGATAAAGCACCGATCGAAGTTGAAAATCAGATTCGGGCAAATGGTTTTTCTATTATTGAAATGGAAAACTGTAATTAAATTTTTAACACATAGAAACATAGGATTTTGAGGATCATAAAAGGCGTTTCACTAACATTAGTGCACATAAGCTTTCTTAAGCTATGTGTTAATGATGTATCATCTTCTTTTTTCTTACACACATTCAAAATAAAAACTATGTTTCTATGTGTTAGAAAATATTTATTAGGTTGGTTTTTGGAACATGCAGAGCATGAAAAAGGCTTCGACTCCGCTCAGCCAGACAATTACAATGTCACTTAGAGTTGGGTCGAAGAGCTTTTATTAAAGCAATTTAGAAAGTGCTTTAATTCCTTCTTCCATTTGTTTTTCTGAAAGAGAAGCATAACCTAAACGGAAACCTTTGATTGTTTCATCAAAACTAAATCTATTCGGATTCATGATTTGAATGCCTTGCGATTTTAGTTTTTCGAAAACATCAAGAACATTGATTGGTTCATTTGGAACAATCCAAAAAGCCAATCCGCCTTCAGGTTTTGAGAACGTGATTTTGTCTTGAAGATACTGGTTTAAAATACTTTCGAAATAGTCTCTTTTGCTTTTATAAACCAAACTGGCTTTTTTAAGATGACGCTTTATTTTGCCTTCATTGATGAGGTTTAAAATCGCTTCTTCCATAATATTATCGCCCTGAACATCGATGATTTTTCGATGATTCCCGATTTTCTGAATAATTTCATGCGAACTGGCTAAATAACCGATACGAAGAGCAGGAGCAACGATTTTACTAAAAGTACCAATATAAATGTAGTTTTTTAAAGCCGAATAACTCGAAATCGGAAGTATTGGTCGCTGCCCAAAATGAAACTCATTATCATAATCATCTTCAATAATCGTAAAATGATATTGGTTCGAAAGTTCGATAAGCTTTAACCTCTTTTTTAAAGATAGCGTTACCGTGGTCGGAAATTGATGATGCGGTGTAACATAAATGGCTTTAATGTTTTTATGCTGCAAGTATTTTTCGACTTGATCAATATCCAGTCCGTCCTGTTCTACGTTGACAGGAAGTAGAGTTGCACCGGCATTTTCAAAAGCTTCCCACGCAGGTTTGTAGCCAGGATTTTCGACTAAGACAAAATCGCCTGCTTTCAAGATGCAATGTGAGGCGAGATACATAGCCATTTGGCTTCCGCGTGTAATGCAGATTTGATCGTGAGAAATACTCATTCCACGTTTAAAATTCAGCATTTGAGTAATCGATTTTCTGAACTCCAAATTTCCCAATTCGCTGCTGTAACCCATAATTTGCCAGCGTGATTTTCGGCTGAACAATTCGCGGTACGCTCTTGCGAGATCATTCATTGGGGCCAAACGGCTGTCCGGAAGCCCATCATCAAAAACCAAGAAACTTTTAGATTCTTCGGTTACCATTTTTTCGTCTTTTTTATTTTCCGAAAAATGATCAATCTGCGGGAGTGACTGCGTTACAAAAGTGCCTTTTCTGTCAATGGTTACGAGCCAGCCTTCGGCGTTTAAAACATCCAAAGCTTCTACAACAGTATTTCGGTTTACCTTGAGTAAATCGGCGAGCTGTCTGCTTCCTGGCAAAGCATTTCCGCTAACCAGTTTTCCAGTTTTTATAGCATCAATTACCGCATCGGCAATTTGCAGGTAAATGGCTTTGTCTGATTTTTTATCTAGCTGAATTTCTAAAGGCCAAGGTCGAAGCATCTGGACTGTTTTTATTTTAGGAATAAATATAATCTGCTAGTCCAAAAATACAAATAAATATAAAAAGGTCACTATCAAATTGGTATTGTTATTTCTAGCGTATAAAATCTGTTGTAGAAATTTCTATGGCAGATTTTTTTATTTAAGAATTTTTGAGTTAAAAAAATAAGTGTTGAAAATTCCCTTTTAGATTTAAAGAAATTGGCTACGTCATTTTTTTGAAATTTAATAAAAATACAATTTTAACTTAACAAGATTTTGGGTTTTGTATTTTGAAAAATTCATTTTATTTTAATTGTGATTCTTGCTTATGTTTAAAAATAGAGCTGATTGTTGGATTAAAATTAGATTTTGTTTAAATCTTTTTGCTATTTAAAATTAAGATTAATGCTAATTATAAAGCTCTGATGATTAGAACAAATTAGGATTATTAACGGAATTTATTAAGTTTGTTGCGAATTATTCAATTCTTTAAACAGCCATCATTGCCAAATTCCATATTAAATCAGGATCAAATTTTAATCAATCGTCTTCGTGACGGCGATGAATCGGCGTTGACAGAATTGTACAATAAATTTTGGCAGGCACTTTTTATGTCGGCTTACAATGTGATTAAAGACAAAGAATTGTGCGAAGATATTATTCAGGATATTTTCATGAACATTTGGTACAATCGCGAAAAAATCGAAATTCATATTTCGCTGAAAGGATATATGTACGCTTGTGCAAGATATCAGGTTTTTAATCATTTAAGAAAAAACAAAGACAAAGTACATGTCGAGCTTTTTGACGATTTAGAAAAACGCTTTTTGTCTACAACTCCAGAAACGCAGCTTATGCACGACGAATTGGTGCAACAGCTGAATTTAATTATTGAATCGCTTCCAGAAAAATGTCGGGCCGTTTATAAATTAAGCCGTGAAGAACAGCTGAGTCATAAAGAAATTGCCGAACGACTTAATATTTCTACAAAAACTGTCGAAAATCATATTACAAAAGCACTTCATACCATCCGATCTTCTATGGGCGAAAGTATGAGCATGGCGATGATTTTATGGCTCTCAAAAAATATCTTTTAGCAAAAAAATAAAATGAAGGGTTTGGGCTGATGAGGTGTGGTTTTTCTTCTTTTTTAATTGCTTTTCAAAAAAAATCAAAAAAAATACCATTTGGACTAGGGGGAACATTCCTTTTTGGTTACTTACCTTATATACTCCCGAAATAATACAATAAAAAATGAAAAAAGAGGATTTCTTACTGTTACTAAATAGATATCTTTCCGGTGATACGAATCTCGAGGAGAATAATAAATTATTGAATTATTACGAAAGTTTCCAGACCGACAAAGATTGGGACGAAAACTTAGGTTCTAAAGAAGAATTAGAATTTAAAATGAGAACCCGTCTTCAAAATGCCATTCAGTCTCAAGAAACAAAAATAATATCAATACAACCCTTTTATACCAAAACTGCTTTTAAGCTTGGAGCAATGGCAGCTTCATTATTATTACTGATTTCAATTTCTTTAATAATTAATAAAACCAATCCGCTTAAGATTGAAACGCCGCAAGTGGCACACAAAGAAATTTTGATTGGAAGCGACAAAGCCACGCTGACTCTTGAAGATGGTTCTGTAATTGAATTGGAAAAAGGAAAATCGTATACCAAAGGAAACGCTTCTAGCAACGGAGAAAAACTGATTTACAATTCGAATAAGAAAACGGCAGCTATTGCCAATAACCTTTTAACAATTCCGAGAGGAGGTCAGTTTTTTGTACAATTGGCAGACAGCACCAAAGTTTGGCTGAATTCAGAATCGCAATTAAAATATCCAGTTGCTTTTACAGATGGTGAAATTAGGCAAGTGGAACTGGTTTATGGAGAAGCTTATTTTGAAGTTTCGCCAAGCACCAAACATAAAGGTTCAAGATTTAAGGTTAAAACTCAAGAACAGAATGTTGAAGTTATCGGAACCGAATTTAATATTAAAGCTTACCGAGACGAACCTGCCATTTACACAACTCTAGTAAAAGGAGTTGTTGCCGTTAGCAATGCTGCCAAAAAACAGATTTTAACGCCAAACGAACAGTCTAAAATAACGGAGTATAATGGAAATATAACCGTTTCTGAAGTAGACGTTTACAATGAAATTTCTTGGAGAAAAGGATTGTTTGTTTTTAAAGGAATGCCGCTAAAAGATATTGCAAAAGTATTGTCAAGATGGTACGATGTAGATATTGTGTTTGCAGATCCTGCGCTTGGCAATGTTAAATTTAATGGGGTTTTAAATAAAGATCAGAAACTAGAAGATATATTAACCACGATCAAGAATATTAATTTTATTAATGCCTATGAGAAAAAAGACAATAAGATTATAATCAAATAAAAAGAAAAGGGATTAAAGTTTAGACCTCTCACCGTACTGCGCTTTATCCCTTTCTGTGTATTAATCCATTAATCAGTTTTAACAACCAACCAACCAATTAACATGTAAATTTATGAAATTTAAATTAACCAGTGCCTATTTCTATTTTAGAAAGCGGCTAATTATTAACATTATGAGAACTTTTATCTTCTTGTTTTGTACTACAATTTTTGGTTTTTCTCCCGTAAATCTATTTTCACAAAACACGAAAGTTGTAATTACAGCTGATAAAACAGTATCTGTTGACGAAGTTTTTGAGATCATTAAAAAGCAGACCAACTATACTTTTATTTATCAGGAAGATTCATTTAAAAAATTGCCTAAAGTACATTTAAAAAAAGGAAAAATTAAAGTAAATGATTTACTGGCAGCCACTTTTACAGGTAATGATTTTGGCTTTAGTTTCGCAAACGGCAATACCATTGTTATCAAAGAAAACCGAAAACTAGAGAAGGTTTATATCATTGAAGCAAAAGATATTGAAATTAAAGGTACAGTAACCAACGAAAAAGGCGAACCGATACCAGGAGTAAATATTAAAGTGAAGGGGACAAATGCCAGTGCGCAAACTGATTTTGACGGAAAATTTACGATTATGGCTCCCGAAGATGGGCAGATTTTATTTACTTACATTGGACACAAGGCACAAATTATTCAAGTAAATAAAAGAAAGGTAATTAACGTAAAACTGCTTGAAGAAAGAAATGAATTGTCTAGTGTTGTCGTAAATACTGGGGTTACAGTTCGTAAAAAAGAATTAATTACTGGAGCAGTTTCAATTTATAAAGGAGAGGAATTAAGACAGGTTTCTACTCAAAACGTAGTGCAGGCTTTAAAAACTTTAGATCCTTCATTTATCGTTTTAAATAATAATATTTCAGGTTCAAACCCAAATGTACTGCCTGTAATTGAGGTGAGAGGACAAACTAGTTTATCTGTAAATCAGGTAAATGACCAGTTTAAGGAAGACCCAAATCAGCCATTGTTTATCTTGGACGGATTCCCTACTACTTTACAGCAGGTGGTCGATTTAGATATTAATAGAATTGCGAGCATTACTTTATTGAAGGATGCTGCTTCAACTGCATTATACGGTTCTCGTTCTGCAAATGGAGTTGTCGTTATTGAAACCAATAAACCGCTTCCTGGAAAATTACAGGTTTCTTATGTGTATAATTCATCTTACGAATTAGCAGATTTAAGTGTTTATAATTTAATGAATGCCGAGCAGAAATTAGAATTCGAAAGACTTTCTGGAGCTTATACGCCATCTCGTTATTCTTCTTATGAAACACCAATAAAATACGAGCAGGTTTACAATGATCGTCTGGCTGCAGTGCGCCGCGGTGTTAATACGTATTGGCTGAACGAACCTATCCAGATGGGAATCACTTCGGGACACAGTTTAACAGTAGGTGGAGGATCTGATGAGTTTCGATTTAATCTTGCCGGAAATTACAAAACGGTTTCTGGAACAATGAAGGGTACAGAGCATAATACATGGGGATATAATGCCAATTTAACCTATAGAAAAAACAAAATAAGCTTCAACAATAACTTCTTTATTTCTGGAGGAAACAATCAGATTTCTCCTTATGGCGATTTTTCTATTTGGGCAAAAGCAAGTCCGTATTATCCAAAATACAACGAAAATGGTGTGCCAACAAGATATTTGGACGGAAGCTCACTTCCGATTCCTGCTAATCAACGTACTTTAAACCAGCCTGCAAATCCGCTTTACAATGTGTTTTTGAACAGTTATGACAAAGATGTTGATTTTAATTTTACGAATAACTTTGCCATAAATTATGACATCAATTCGCATATTAGAACTACAGCAGCCTTATCTGTTTCGAGATTAGACAATACAGCAACGACATTTATCTCGCCAGATGATACGAGATATATTACCAATCTTCCAACTGAAAAAGGAAGCTATGAAAGAATAGATTATTTAACCAATAAATGGAATGCGAACATTGGAGGGACTTATTCTAATGTGTTTGCCGGTGTACATTCTTTAAACTATACCATTAGAGCTTCTGCATACGAAACAAAAAATACATCGTATGGTTCTATTTTGAGAGGATTTCCTTTAGGAGTTCCCGGTAATCCTTCGTTTGCTTTCGGATTTCAGTTGAATTCTAAACCAGAAGTTTACAATGATATGGTTAGAAGTATAGATTTGACCAACCAGATCAACTATGCGTACGACAAAAGATATTTGCTTGATTTAACGCAAACCATTTCTGGAGCAACAAACTTTGGAACCAATAAAAAATATTCCCCATATTATGGAATTGGAGTAGGATGGAACTTAAACCACGAATTTAAAATGAATGAAGATATCGTTAATATCTTTAAAATTCGTGCCAATTATGGTCAGACAGGAAACCAGAATTTAGTGGGTTACGCCTCACATGATGTTTACACATACGATCCAAATACTAATATTTTTGGAGCAGGTTTAAATATTTCGCAATTAGCAAATGCCGATTTAGAACCTCAAAAAACAAAAGATTTATCGGTAGGTTTAGATTTAGCGATGTATAGAAATAGGCTTACCCTTACATTAGGGGCTTATCGCCGAGTAACTACGCCACAAATTGTTCCGATTGATCTTGCCGCTTCTACAGGAGTAAATACCTATCCGCTAAATGTAGGTCATATTACCACAAGAGGTTTAGAGCTAAAAGGAAATTATAATATTATCAATAATTATAAAGAAAATATTATTTGGTCAGTTGGTTTAACTGCTACAACAAATGAAAACGAATTAGGAGGTTTTAATAACGCACTGGCATCTTTAAACGAGGCTGCTAAAAAAACAACGAGCCTAACAAGATATTATGATGGAGCGAGTTCAAACGACTTATGGGCTGTGCCATCTTTAGGAATTGACCCTGGAACTGGAAAAGAAATTTTCTTAAAGAAAAATGGAGAGAAGACTTTCATCTTAGATAAAAAAGATGAAGTTGTAATGGGAAATTCTAGAGAAATTGCTACTGGAGTATTCTCAACAAATGTAAACTACAAGAACTTCAGTTTAGGTGTTTTCATCCGTTACAGTTTTGGTGCAGACCGATTCAATACGGCTTTGTATGATAAAGTAGAAAACATCAGCATAAATAATATTTTTGAAAATCAAGATGCGAGAGCCTTTACAGATCGTTGGACAACTCCTGGACAGATTGCTCAATTTAAAGCGATTAGTTTAACCAATCAAACTCCAATATCTTCTCGATTTATTCAGAAAGATGATTATATCTCTGGAGAATCAATGCGTTTTGGATACCGTGTGACCAATAGAAAATGGCTTCAAAAATCTGGTTTGGCAGGTTTAGGATTTAACGCTTATGCGAATGAATTTTTTAGAATTTCTTCTATAAAAGCCGAGCGCGGAATTACCTATCCGTTCTCAAGAATTTATTCGCTAAGTATAAACGTATCATTTTAATACCATTAATTATGAATCAGTATTTAAATAAAATAGCATTATGTTTTCTGATTGCCTTTTCAGCTACCAGCTGCAGCGACTTTCTGGATGTAGTGCCTCAGGATAAAATTTTAGAAAATCAGATATTTGAAAATGAAGCCGGAGTGCAAAATGTGCACAACGGACTCTATATGAGTCTTTCTTCAAATAATTTATACGGGCAGCAGCTGACTATGGATGCTGTCGAAATTTTAGGACAGCAGTACAATACGGGAGGTAATCATGACAAATATGAAATGGGAACCTATGCTTACACAGAAGCAAATCCTAAAGCTGTTTTTACAAATGTTTGGGAAAAAGCATTTACAACTATTTTGTATGTAAATAAATTTCTAGAAAGCATGAAAGAGCATTCTGGAGTTGTTTCTCAAGAAAAAGCCGATCTTTTAACAGGGGAGGCAATTGCCATAAGAGCTATGCTTCATTTTGATATGCTTCGTTTGTACGGGCCAATTTATAAAGTAGATGCATCACTTCCTGCGATTCCGTATTACGATGCAGCGGTTACCGTGAATCAGCCTTTGATTTCAGCAAAAGATGCGATGTCAAAAATTCTCGCAGATCTTGATGCAGCCTTGGTTTTACTAGCAAAAGACCCTGTTGTTACCGTAGGGAAATATAATGGAAATTCAGATTTTGATGCAAATCCGTATTACTCTCGAAACAGAGGAAACCGTCTGAATTATTTAGCAGTAAAATGCCTTAAAGCGCGAGTGCTTTTATATTCTGGAGACAAAACTGGTGCATATGCGACGGCAAATGAAGTGATCAATTTTACTAAAGCAAGTCCTTTATTTCGTTGGACTACATTTTTGGAAGCAACTCATTCAATTATTCCAGATCGAACTTTTTCTCCCGAAACGTTTTTTGCTTTAAGTGACTTTACATTATACAATAAACAGAAAAATTTATTCGATTCGAGTTTGCCAGACGATGAAATTTATGCGCCGCTATTAAACAGAATAAATGCCGTTTTTGAATCGAACGATAATGATTACAGAAACTTGCCAAGCTGGAAAATTCCGATTGTTGGAGGAAAAACGCAGAAAACATTCTACAAATATGAAGATGTTACAGACATAGTAAATTTAGAAGAACCTTTCCGTTTTCAGATTCCGATATTTAAGCTTTCAGAAATGTATCTTATTGCAGCCGAAGCAGCGCCATCTCCAGCAGAAAGTATTGCTTTTTTAAATACACTTCGCTTTAATCGCGGTCTGTCCAATTTGGCGGCAACTGCAAACGTAACAACAGAAATTACTAAAGAGTATAGAAAAGAATTTATAGGAGAAGGCCAGCTGTTTTTTTATTATAAAAGAATAAACAGTACGACTATTCCAAATGGTTCTGCAGCTTCTGGAAACGTTACGATGAATGCATTGCAATACGTAGTTCCGTTACCAGATTCTGAAATTAATTTTCAATAATTTAAAAAAGTACACATGAAAAAAATATTGATTTTAGGCATCACTTTTTTAGCCTTTTTGGCAGTAACATCTTGTAATAGCGAAGAAATTGAAACGTACCAAGGTTCAGACAGTATTTATTTTTCGCCTTCTGTTTTTGAGTTAGTATTCAATGGACCGCTTATAGATAGTACTGGTTATAGTTTTAGTTTAGAACCTGCGACGGTAAAAGAACATGTTTATTTTCTTGCAGTTAGAGTTCAGGGAAAAGTGTCAGATGTAGATCGAAAAATAAAACTAACAGTTGATCCTTCGAGTACTGCAGTTTTGGGAACACACTTTACTTTGCCTGATAACATTGTGATGCGTGCCGGAAGAGCTGTAGATACAATTGCAGTAACCATGTTAAGAACAGAAGACATGAAGCGAGAAGGAAAATTATTAGTGTTGAATCTTGAGGAAAATGAATCGTTTAAGACCGATATGAAAAGTACGGTTACAAATGTACTTACTCAAAAAACACTAAGTTATATAAGTTTCAAATTGTCTTTTGACGATAAACTGACTCAGCCTCTTGGCTGGTATGTTCCTTATTTGGGAGTTTTTACGGCTAAAAAGTTCTTTTTAATGTGTGATTTGATGGGTTTGCAACCTTCTATGTTCAATCAGAAATTAGGAGCTCCAGGTTTGGCAATTGCCGATATCAACTATTATCAAAACTTTATGAAGCGTTATCTGGCAGATCAAAAAGCATCTGGAAATATTATTTATGAAGAGGACGGAAAAGAAATGATTTTTCCATAAAGACAATTCATTAATTCTAAAAATAGAACAACATGTTAAAAAATATAAAAATTCAATTATTGCTTTCTCTGCTTCTGGTTGTAAGTTATAGCTGTACAGACGACGAAGGGAATTACGATTATAAAGAAATTAATGAAATTGCTGTTACCGGAATTGAGGATAGTTACACCGTATATACAGGAGAGTATCTTAAAATTACGCCAGATTTAAATGCCACTATCGATGACGGTAGTAACCCAGAACGTTATACTTACGAGTGGGTAGCACTAAATCCCTCAAAACTTTTGTTAGAATCAAAAACAATTATCGCAACAACCAAAAATTTTGATGGAATATTAAAATTGCCACCAGGATCTTATGATGTGTATTATTTTATTAAAGATAATGTCACGGGAGTAACATGGAAAAGAAAATCTTTTGATCTAAATGTAGTCTCTTCGATCTATGAAGGCTGGCTAGTAATTGGTGAAGCAGACGGAAAAGCACGTCTTGATATGATCTCTATTTTGCCTTCAATACCGCAGCCGCGTATCATTACAGATGTTTTAGATGCTGCCGGTTCTGCACTAAAATTATCTGGTAAACCTGTTGAGGTTACTTGTTTAGGTAATGCTTTATCAACAACTTCAGCTTATGGTATATATGTTACCACTACAGAAAATGGTACGGCGCGTATAGATCCAGATTCTTTCGGCTGGGCACAGTCGCAAAATTTGGCTTACGAAACTTTAGGCGGAGCATTTCCAACAAATTTTGGCATAGATTTTATGAAATCGCCAGGCGGAGGAGAAAATTTTCTTTACTCTAAAGGAAATATTTACTACTATTTACGTGTCTTTAATATTAAATACGGATTGCCGCAGAATATTTTAGAAACCGAAACCAAAACATTTAATGCGGCGCCTTTTATTGCAGAAAATGCGGGTTATTCTATTGGAGCACCAGTATTTTTTGACCTCGATGCGCGCCGTTTTGTAAGGTTTAATTATTCTAAAGGCAACTGTTCTACAATGCCGCCGCTTGTAGGAAGTCCAACTGTTTTAGATTGGAATAATACCAATTCTGATCTGGTATATATGACAACTTCTAGCTATAACGGAATTGAAAATTTTGCAGTTCTTAAGAATATAACAACTGGAAAATACCATTTGCTTCGTTTTACAAAAACTTTGGTACAGAATTATTATAAAGAAATTTTAAATGCTCCTGATTTTGATAAAGCAACTCAGTTTGCTGTGAGCCCAGATTCTGGATATTTATTTTACGTTGCTGGAAATAAAGTCTACGAATACGATCACGGCACACAGTCTGCAAAATTGATGATAGACAAAGGTTCAGAAGCTGTGACTTATATTGGTTTTCATAGTTACGCCAGAAACGCAGACAAAAAGTTAGTGCTTGGAAGTTATGGCACAGCTGGCACATTAGAATTGTATACTGTTCCTCCCGTAAATGGAGATTTGATATTAACCGATAAATTCAGTGGCTTAAGCAAAATTGTTGATGTTGCATACCGTCGCAGATAATTAAAAACCTTAAAACAAGACCGAATGAAGAATAAACCTCATTCTTCATTCGGTTTCTAAAAACCACATTTTATGAAACGTTTTTTTAAAATCGCAAGTGCAGTTTTGCTGCTTGCCTGTCCTTCTATTGCCTTAAAAGCACAAACACAATCAGCAGATTATGGTTGGGAAAATGCTAAAAAACAAGCCGCTGAAGAGAAGAAATTAATTTTTGTCGATTTGTATTTTACAGGTTGTATGCCGTGCGCACAAATGGACAAAGAGGTATTTCCAGACCCGAAGGTGGCAGCGCTTTTAAACGCCGATTTTGTCACTTTTAAATCGGATATCTTGAAAGAAGAAATCGGTAAAAAATTGTGCATGAAATATGGCGTGACTGGATTTCCAACTTTTTTATTCCTGAATGCTGATGGAAAAGTAATTGATATTGCTGGCGGTTTTCAAAACGTAGAGCAATTTACGGCTTTACTTCAAAACGCAAAAAGTCAGGCTGCAAAAGGAGATTTCAAAAAATACAGCACCACAATTAACGAAAAAGATTATCCTGATTTTTATGTGCAGGCATATATGGCAAACAAAAGAAATGTCCCTTTTGAAACCGTTGATGCTTACCTAAAAGCACAGCCTTCATTAATGGAAGAAGTTCCTTTTGTAATAATTTCAGGATTAAGAATTGGGCGCCAGTACGATGATTTTTATTTAAAAAATGCACAGCAGCTTTATAAGGATTACGGTTCTTCAAGTGTAAATATTCATGTTTTTAATATTTTGAGAAGCAAAAGAAAAGAGTTTGAAAAAACGAAAGATATGGCTTCTTTTAAAAAGCTTTTAGAAGAAATGAAATCCCTTTACACTACAGAAGAATGGACAAAATATGAAGGCATTCTGCTAAAAGATTTTGGTGTAGAAAAATCTGCAGCAAGCAATCCGTACACTTTACAAAAGTAATTACAAATGAAAAAAATAGCAGTCTTGTTACTGACGATTTTCTGTTGTTCCCTTTACGGACAGAAAAATAATGTCCGCCAATGTATAAAAACATTTGAGCAAGCTTTTCAGCAAAAGAATTATAGCAGTATAAAAAATCTTTTGGCACCTGAATTTACAGTTGGTGTTGGAGATTCTTCGTCAAACGAATTTTATCTGAACGGAATTATGAACGCTTTTCCAGTTTTAGATTCTATTCAAATTGGAAAATCTGTCGAAATTAAAAATGAAACTTTTGTTCTGGCCGATTTTTGTTTTAAAGGAAAAGAAAAAAAACCGACTCAATTCGTTTTCAATTCTGAAAATAAAATTTTGTACGTAACATTTTTTGATGGATTATATAAAGTGGATCGACATGCCGCAGTAAAAGAAGTTGCTAGTATTCCGTTTGAAATTGTCGAAAATGGAATTGCCATTAAAATAAAACTGAACAAATCGGATCGTGAATTTTTGATGCAGTTTGATACTGGTGCTGACGGAATGGCTTTAAATCCTGACAGTGCTTACAAAGCGGGTGTTGTCGTTACTAAAACAAAATCTGCAGGTGTTGTCGGCGGTACTCAGCAAGTGCAGTATTCGGCAGACAATACAATTTATATTGGTGATCAGGTTCTTAAAAATCAAGCATTGGTTATTTTTCCAAAACATGGTGTTTACGACGGACTTTTTGGTGCCAATTTGCTTCGAAATTTTATCACTTCGGTCAATTTTGATACGATGACGATTGATTTGTACAATTTCGGAAATTTCAATTATTGGGGAAAAGCGAAGCCTTTTGTTTTCGATTATAAATCGGGACTTCCGGTTGTAAAAATGAATCTGACTTTTGAAGATAAAAAAACAGTCGAAGGCAATTTTACTTTCGATACAGGCGCAAGTTATGATTTGATTGCTTATGGGCCTTTCAATCATAAAAATAATCTCGAAGCAAGTTTAAAAACAGAATATACTTCGATCAATCACAGTTTAGGAAAACAAACCAAAATTGTCGGCGGTACTATTCCGAATATTGCCATTAACGGAAATAATTTTCCAAACGTAACCATTGCTTTGCAGGAATACGATGAAGAAAATAAAAGCTGGGCTTTTGCCGACGGCTCACTCGGAATCGATTTAATCAAACGCTTCAATTTTACAATCGATCTTTTGCATAAAACGGTGTATCTGGAGCCCAATAAAAATTTTAAAAAGCTTTCTTCTTTTTACTTAAATGGTTTAGAGCTGGATTTTGATGAAAACCAAAACCTATTTGTAAAACGAATTTTGGATTATGAAAATAAAGATTTAAAACAAGTAAAAATCGGAGCCAAAGTAGTACAGATTAACGATTTTGAAGCCAAAGATTTGGTAAATCCAGAAAGTCTCAAAAAACTAAAGTCAACAAAAGAAAGCAAAGATTTTATCATCGAGCAAGGCGATCAGTCTATGCAAATTTCAATTTAAGATTATCAATCAAAAAACAAGGAAATAATATGAAAAAACACATTTTACATTTCATTTTGGCCTTTATTACGGTTCAAATGAGTTTTGCTGCCAATTTTTCTGAATATGCAGTAATTAGAGGAACAATTTCAATCCCCGATCTTAAAGCGAAAGAAGTAACGCTTTATAATGTTGAAGAAGGAAAGCCAGCGGTAGCTGCGACGGCTAAAATCAATACGTCTGGGGAGTTTGGTTTTATGGTGCCAGTTTCAGCAGCTGGTTTTTATTACGTAGATTATGGTCAAATGAAAAGCAGAAATCAATTAATTCGTTTGTATTTAGAACCAAAATTAGACATTAGCCTTTCCATCAATAAAGAGAATTATGTTTTGAGTGGAAAGAATGTAGGGCAAAATGCTTTAGTTCAAAAAGCAAATGAAATCTACAACGAATTTGCACCGTTTTCAAGACTTGGCGAAAATGTAACCTATGTAGAGTTTTATCCGTTTATTGACAAAGGTGTGGCAAAAGCCGAAGAATTTTCGAAATCTATTAAAACGAAAGATGTAACATTCAATAAATTATTAAAATTAGCTGTTGCAACAGATGTTGAAGAATTGACGTATACTTTTTTCAGAATGCCAAGAACAGCATTTCCAGATAAAAATGACCGTCCAGCAGTTATAAAAACTTGGGAAACAGACCAAAAGTTTACAGATCCAGATTTATTAAAACTGCAAAACGGCGTTTCTTTAATGTCAAATTACTTTTTCTACATTAGTATGAACAGCACTGCGCCTGCAAAGCGTTTGGATATTGTTGAATCATTAAATCATATTACAGATCCAGCTTTAAAAGATGTTTATCTTCGTGATGCAGTGGCAACTTCTAGAATGAAAATAGAAGAATACGAAAAAATTGCTCCAAGCATTAAACCGTATATGATTTCTGATGCGAGTAAAGCATTTCTATTAGAATATGAAAAAGTTTTGCACAAAAACGTTGGGCAAAAAGGTTTAAATTTTACCTATAAAGATATTAATGACAAACCAGTTTCTTTTTCAGATTTCAAAGGTAAATTTGTATACATCGATTTATGGGCAACTTGGTGCGGACCTTGCAAGGCTGAAATTCCGCACATGAAAAAAATCGAAGAAGATTATCACGGAAAAAATATTGTTTTTGTGAGTCTTTCGTTAGATAAAGCAAAAGATGCTCAAAAATGGAAAGATTTTGTAACCAAACAAGAATTAAAAGGAATTCAGTTAATGGCAGACAAAGATTTTGGCTCTGATGTGGCTAAAAACTACGATGTCAATGCGATTCCGAGATTTTTATTGTTTGATACAAAAGGAAATATTATCAATGCAGATGCACTTCGACCTTCAAATCCTGAATTGAGAGCGCAGCTGGACAAATTATTGAAAAGCTAAAAAATATATTTTATGTGGTGCAGCAAAAAAATATTCATTTTACTGTTTATCGCGGGAGTTTTTTCTTCCGCGAAAGCGCAAAATTTTAAATCGAGTGATCCAATTGCGGTCAATCAGAAAATAAAAAAAGGAGTTCTTCCAAACGGAATGACGTATTATATTTATCCGACAGAAGTCAATAAAAATACGGCAAGTTATTACATCATTCAAAACGTAGGGTCTATTTTAGAAAACGATCAACAGAAAGGTTTGGCGCATTTTCTAGAGCACATGGCGTTTAACGGAACCAAACATTTTGAAGGAAAAGGCATTTTGAATACGCTTCAGAAACAAGGAGCGGTTTTCGGAAAAAATATAAATGCGTATACGAGTACAGATGAAACGGTTTACAATCTAGATAACATTCCGTCAAAAGATGGCGGGGTGGTAGATACTTGTTTATTGGTTTTACACGACTGGTCTAATTTCTTATCGCTTACAGATGCAGAAATCGATGCGGAGCGCGGTGTAATTACTGAAGAATGGCGTACGAGACAAAATGCCCGTGCGAGAATTTATAACCAGCTGGCGCCGTATTATTACAACAATTCGCTATATGCAGATCGCATGCCGATTGGTGATATGGATATTGTAAAAAACTTTAAATATCAGGTTTTAAAAGATTTTTATAAAGATTGGTACCGTCCAGATTTGCAGGCAATCGCCATTGTTGGAGACATTAATGCAGACGAAATTGAAGCAAAAATCAAAAAACTTTTTGCTGATATTCCGACGCCTCAAAATCCGAAAAAACGTTTTGAAATTGCGATTCCAGATCGAGCAGAACCAACTTTCAAATTGGCTCTGGACAAAGAAATTTCAGCTTCTGGAATTAGTTTTATGATTCGCCATGCAGCTGAAAAACCAACAAATAACTACGCCGAATTAGAAAAATCAACACAAAGAAGCATTGCTTTTTCTATTTTGAATAATCGTTTGGCAGAAATGGCGCAGAAACAAGAATGCCCATTTAAAAGTGCTCAGATTGGCTATCAAAATTATTCTCGTTTAAATGATATCTGGATTTTAAGCGTTTCGCCAAAACCAGAAAAACAGGCCGAAGCTTTTGCAATGGTAATGAACGAATGGGTGAGAGCGTATAAATTTGGTTTTTCTAAAGGAGAAATCGAACGCGCCGTTACAGAAACTATTTCAGGATACGAAAATTACTTAGACAAATTAAATGAGATTTCGCACAAGCAAGTAATCGGAATGGTAAAAGACGATTATTTGAACCATGAAGTAATTGCTGATCCTAAGGCAGAATTTGAAATGACAAAAAGCATTTTGAACAATTTGGATAGCAAAATACTTCAGGAACAAATCAGCAAATTATACACTTCTCAAAACCGCGTTGTAGCGGTAACTGGAGTTGAAGACGAAGAAAATTTGACTCAGGAAAAAGCTTTTGCTATTATTCAGAAAGCAGAAAGTGATGCTTCTCTACAGCCTTATGTAGATACTTTTGAAGGAAAAACACTTTTAGGAAATCTAAAAATTGTTCCAGGAAAAATTGTGTCTGAGAAAAAAGAAACAGCCATTGATGCCACAACTTTTGTACTTAGCAATGGTGTAAAAGTGCATTACAAATTTGCAGATAAAAATAAAAAGCACGTATTGCTGCAAGCAAAAAGTTTGGGAGGATCTTCTCTGTATGGAGCTAAAGATTTGCCATCAATAAATTCACTTTCAGAATTTGCATCGATGTCGGGCGTTGGAGAACTTTCTAATGTAGAGCTGTCAAAAGTACTAAAAGGGAAAATCCTTGGAGTATCTGCAGATGTTTCTAGCTTATCTGAGTCGGTATCTGGTTCTACGAATACTAAAGATATCGAGACATTCATGCAACTCGTTTATTTAAAATTTGTAAAGCCAAGATTTGATGCCGATCAATACAATTTGCTGAAACAGAGAATGCAAAATTCTTTAAAAAATAGACAAAATGATATTTCGTCTAAAATGAAAGACAGCCTAACTTTTGCAATCTATGGAAAAAACAATCCAAAAATTCGCATCATGAATCAGCAGTTTATTGATGATTTGTCTTTTGATAAAATGAAGTCATTTTATCTGGATCGTTTCTCAGATGTTTCAAATTTTGAATTTTTTATTGTTGGTGATGTAACTCCAGAAATTTTGAAACCATTGCTAGAAAAATACATAGCAAGCATTGAAGGAATAAAACGTAAAGAACATTTTAAAAATGATAATCCAAAATGGATTGCGCCTAAAATAGACAAGGATGTTTTTATTAAAATGGAAACACCTAAAAGTTCTGTGCGAATTGCATTCTCTAAAGAATATTCTTTTACTCAAAAAAACAGAATTCTGACTTCTTATTTAGCTGATATATTAACCTTACGTTATACTGAAAGTTTGCGTGAAAAAGAAGGTGGAACCTATGGAACGCATGTTTCGGCAAGCTTAGAAAAATTTCCAATTTCGAAAATAAGAATGAATGTTGTTTTTGATTGTGATGCTGATAAAGTAGAGCACTTACTGCCAATTGTATACCAGGAAATTGATAAAATCAAAAAAGGGGAAATTGGTGCTGAAGATATCGAGAAAACCAGAATCAACTATTTAAAGTCGAAAGAAGACAGTAAAAACTTTAATACTTACAGCTTGAATTTGCTTCAGAATTATTTTGAGAATAAGTACGACATGAATGATCCTAAAAATTACGAGGATATTGTAAAAAACATTACTGCGAAAGACATTCAAGAATTTGCCAATTCATTTTTGAACAAAGCAGATTCTTATGAAATAGTTTTCAAACCACTAAAATAATCTGACCTCTTTTTATTAGAGTTTAATTTGTGTTTCCCTATCAAATAAAATTTTGAATTAGTAAGCAATTTAGTTTGTATAGCGGATTACTTAGAGGGTTGTTTTTTGCTATTCAACCCTCTTTTTTAAAAATTTTCCCATGAAAAAAAATGTTTTTTTACTGGGCTTTTTCCTGCTGTTTTCCATATTCGTAAAGGCTCAGATCTATAATCCCATAAAATGGAAAACCAGTGTCGAGAAAATTTCTGATACTGAATACGAATTGCAGGCAAAAGCCATTATAGAATCGGGCTGGCATTTATACAGTCAGGAAGTGGCAGACGGTGGCCCGATACCCACTCATTTTAATTTTATCAAAAGTGCCGATTTTCAGTTGACAGATGCTGTAAAAGAAGAAAAAGGAAAAACGATTAACGATCCTGTTTTCAAGATGCAGATTAAGTTTTTTGAAAAAGAAACCACTTTTAGACAGCGCATAAAAATACTTTCATCAAAACCGTTCAAAATTAAGGTTGAGGTTGAATTTATGGTTTGTAATGATGAAAATTGCCTTCCGCCAAGTTCAGACGAATTGGAGTTTGCAATTAGCCCTTCCGCGAAAGCGAAAACTTTAATTGAAGTTGCTGTAAAAGAAGAAAATAAAACAGAAATAATTGATTCTGTTGTTGCCGAAACAAAAGTGCAGACAGCGAAAATTGTTCCTGCAGAAGCGTTAAAAATGCCAAAAAAAGAATTCAAAAAAGCAAAATCTGAAACCGAATCCAAAAGTCTGTGGACGATTTTTTTATTGTCATTTTTCTCTGGATTTGCAGCTTTGCTCACGCCTTGCGTTTTTCCGATGATCCCAATGACGGTGAGTTTTTTTACCAAACAAAGCAAAACAAAATCGCAGGGAATTAGAAAAGCAATTTTTTACGGAATCGCGATTATTGCCATTTATATCTTTTTGGGAGCGGTTGTAACTTGGGCTTTTGGAGCAGATTCTCTCAATGCGCTTTCGACAAACGTTTGGTTCAATCTGATCTTTTTTATCCTTTTAATGATTTTTGCTTTTTCATTTTTAGGAGCATTCGAAATTATGCTTCCAAATGCGTGGGCCAACAAAGTCGATTCTCAGGCAGACAAAGGGGGAATCGTCGGAATATTGTTTATGGCCTTGGCTTTGGCAATTGTTTCTTTTTCTTGTACAGGACCAATTGTTGGGACTTTATTAGTCGAAGCGGCCTCTCGCGGCGGAATCGCACCTTTTGTCGGAATGTTTGGTTTTTCTCTGGCTTTGGCTTTGCCGTTTACTTTATTTGCCGCTTTTCCGGGCTGGTTAAATTCATTACCAAAATCGGGTGGTTGGCTCAATTCGGTTAAAGTATGTTTAGGATTTTTAGAAATGGCTTTGGCTTTTAAATTTCTGTCTAATGCCGATTTGGTGTTGCAATTGCATTGGTTCGAAAGAGAAACATTCTTAGCGATTTGGATTGCCATTTTTGGAACTTTGACTTTTTACTTGTTCGGAAAAATACAGCTTCCGCATGATAGTCCGATTTCTAATTTAAGCGTTGGAAGAGTAGGATTGGGCGTTTTGGTTCTGGCTTTTACCATTTATCTGATTCCCGGAATTTGGGGTGCGCCTCTTAAAATGATTAGCGGTTTTCCGCCGCCAATGCATTACAGCGAAATTCCAAATGGTCTCAATAATTCTTCTTCAAAAGAAATCACGCAAAACCTGCCTGAAGGCGCAGAACTTGGTCCGCACAATATTATAGCTTTTACCGATTATGATTTAGGAATGCAATACGCTAAAAAAATCGGAAAACCAGTTATGATCGATTTTACGGGTCATGCGTGCGTAAACTGCCGTAAAATGGAAGACAACGTTTGGTCTGACGAAAAGGTTCAGAAAATCTTAAAAGGCGATTTAGTTTTAATTTCGCTTTATGTAGACGATAAAAGAGAATTGCATCCGAATGAGCAAATTACGTCTCAGCTGACGGGTAAAAAACTAAAATATATTGGTCAGAAATGGAGCGAATTTCAAACGCTTACTTATAAAACCAATGCACAGCCGTTTTATGTTTTAGTTGATCATAACGGAGAAGCGCTTAACGAAACGTCGGCCTATAATCCAGATGTCGAAGATTATTTGAATTGGCTCAAAAAAGGAGTTTCAAAATTTGAGAAAAGCTAAAGTTTAGGATTTGTACTTTATTTATAATTATGTTGTTAATCAAAAAGGGAATAGCTCGAAAACTATTCCCTTTTTTGTCCTAAGAATATTAAGAAAGTACAGTGTTTGGCAGAACACTAGTTTACCAACAGACATTCCTAGAAAATGCTTAAATGTTCCGCTAGGAACATTTCGTCGGTAGTTTTTTGGCCACAGATTAAATGATTTTCACAGATTTTTTTATATGTTCCGCTAGGAACATTTTATCGGTAGAATCATGTAGCAATAAATATTCACATTCCGTAGGAACGTTTCATTTTTTTAAATCATTTTTTTTAAATTGGGTATATCAAACGTTCCTACGGAACATGATTGCTGGGTTATTATTGTTTTTACCAACCAAACATTCCTACGGAATGATTATTTGATATTTATTGTTCCGCTAGGAACATTTCGTTGGTTGCAAAATTTAAAGTCAATGGATCTAAATGTCCATAAAAAAAGGTATCCAAAACTTGTTGAAATACAGGATCTGCATTTTCTACCTGAACAAAAAGACTCATAGAAGAATGTAGTTTCCTAGCTCCAAGTTCGCCCAAAATGCCTTCAGCAGATTTTTTCTTGTATGTCAAAAGTAATTTTGAAATCTCGATTAAATGTTTCGCCAAAATGGGGTGTTTCAAATATTCCGTTGCTTCTTTCAAATCGGCTATACCATAATAATCAGAAAGAGTACTTTTTCCTAAACCTTTAATCTGCGGGAAAATAAACCACATCCAATGCGTTTCTTTTTTACCTTTTTTGATTTCAGAAAAAGCAGTTAAATAAAGTTTGTTCTGTGCATCTAAAAATCGGGTCAAATCATTTTTTGCGTAGATCATCTTTTGATTGTGTATTAAATGGTTAAATCTAATTTCTGTAACGGGTAACATTATATATTTTTTTATAGAACTAAGTCAAATTTTCGATATCCAAAAGTAGAACGGATATCGCTGTAAGAATTATAGAATTCTGATCAGTCTTTACATAATTCCGATAGCTCTGTAAGAATGACTTGTTAATTAATTTTTAAAGTTTCTAAATAAGCGAAATTCTAATGTTATTTTAATGTACGGCAAAAAATATGGGTCTAACTTGCGCGCTCACAAAAATTAGAATAACACCGCTAAATCATTGGGTTTTTAGATGAAAAAAGATCGTTTTTTGCCAACTAAAAAGTAAAATTTAGCAGTAGAATAAAATATTTATTTTAGAAATGTTGAATAAAATTAAAAATAGCTTTTTATGTAAATGCCTTCAGGCGTTACTTGTCGGCTATTTTTTAATTAGCAGTTTGAACATTTCTAACAGCGTGAGCCGCATCTTAACAGATAATGCTGAAACCTACACCGTAAAAGGGATTACGTGTAATTTCTTGAAAAAAATCTTCAAATGTGACGGAATTCCAGAAGAACTGGATGACTATAAAACAAAAGATACTAAAACAGCCAAATTAGCAAAAGGAATTCCCTTAATGGAATATTTGATTTCATCAGAATCATTGATGCCTAATATGGGTTTTCGAATTGAATCTGAAGGAAAAAAATATATTGACAATACAATCTTCTCCTTTGGTTTTCATGGTAAAATAGACATACCGCCTCCTCGGCTGAATTCATAAATACTTGTTTTTTAAGGATTAGGATCAAAATCTTAATCTATAAGTGCGGTTTTTGCCGTATATTTATTCTATGTAATAATCTTGTATTTATACTTACATTTCATGACACCATTTAAACGTTTTTATAACTTATTGCAGCTCGATAAGCGCGATGTATATCAAATTATCTTCTATGCTGCATTTGCAGGGTTAGTAAATCTTTCTCTGCCTTTGGGAATCCAAGCCATTATTAATTTTATTCAAAGCGGACAGCTGAGCGTTTCGTGGATCGTTCTAGTGATTCTGGTAACAATTGGAGTTGGTTTTGGAGGAGTCCTTAACATTTTACAGCTGCGTATTGTAGAGAATCTGCAGCAGCGAATTTTCGTTCGTTCTTCTTTCGAATTTGCTTACAGAATGCCTTTAATTAAATTTAAAGAAATGTATTCTGAGTATGCTCCAGAAAAAGCCAATCGTTTTTTCGATACGCTGATGGTGCAGAAAGGTACAGCTAAATTGTTGTTAGATTTCTGTACAGCATTTCTTCAGGTCGGTCTGGGGATTATTTTATTAGTTCTGTACCATTCTTTCTTTATGGTAATCGGACTTCTTTTTATTGTGATCTTATATGTCATTTTTAAATTTTCGTATAAAGACGGACTGGAAACCAGTTTGAACGAATCAAAATTTAAATATAAAGTTGCAGCTTGGCTTCAGGAAATTGCCAGAAACAGAGAAAGTTTCCGCAGAAAAGGAGCTTTTGAATATGCTCTGGAACGAAATGACGGCTATGTAACCAACTACGTCAATTACCGTGAAAAACACTTTCAGGTAATGAAAAAACAATACATTCAGCTTACTATTTTTAAGGTAATTGTTACTGCTGCCTTATTATCGATCGGTGGTTTTCTGGTAATTCACCACCAAATGAACATAGGGCAGTTCGTAGCAGCTGAAATCGTAATTGTATTATTAATCAACTCGGTAGAGAAAATTATCTTCGGATTGGAATCTTTTTACGACGTTTTGACTTCTGTTGAAAAAATCGGTCAGGTGACAGATATGGAGATTTCATGCATTCCGCAAACTTCAGACAAAACAGAAAAAGGAATCAATATCGAAACCGAAAGCATTAATTACAATTATCCGCAACACAATAAAAAATCGCTTAAGAATATCAATTTAAAAATCTCTCAAGGAGAAAAAATTATTCTTACCGGAACAAACGGTGCAGGAAAAAGTACTTTACTGCGATTACTTTCGGGCGTTTTAGAACCAGAAAGCGGCGCTATGTATGTGACAGACAATTATATGAATCGTCTTAACGAAGATACTTATAGAGCGCAGGCAGGAACGTACTTGCAGGGCGACACGCTTTTTGCAGGAACGATTCGCGAAAATATTGTTTTTGGAAACGAAAAACTAAATAGCGATGATTTAAAATGGGCTTTAGACAATGTTGGTCTTACACCGTACATTAAAACTTTCGAAAACGGGCTGGAGAATCAAATTCATCCCGGAGGTCGTGAACTTTCTGCTTCTGATGTTCAAAAAATTCTTTTGGCCAGAAGTATTGTGGGGAGACCGAATATCTTATTCTTAGAAGATCCAGTAGATAAAATGGACGACATTACTTCGAGTAAAATAGTTGACTTTTTACTTTCTGAAGAAAATGACTGGACTGTTATTGTAACTTCTAAAAATGATGTTTGGAAAAGCAAATGCACTCGTATGATTACGATTGATGACGGAAAAATTATTAACGACATAAAGCTTTAATCATGCTCAACATATCTAAAGATAATAACGTACTTATAACGCCGGGCAAATACAAATCGATTACAAGCGTTGCCCGCAGACCGCATTACAGAATTTTGAACAAAGTCATTATCGGATTTTTGATTTTTCTAGTTTGCTGCCTTTTCTTGCCTTGGACGCAGAATATTTCAGGAAGCGGTTCTGTAACAACTTTAAAACCAGATCAAAGACCGCAAACGGTTCACAACGCTATTGCGGGACGTATTGAGAAATGGTTTGTAAAAGAAGGAGATTATGTAAAAAAAGGAGATACGATACTTTTTATTTCGGAGATCAAAGAAGATTACTTGGATCCGAATCTGGTTGGCAATACCAAACAACAAGTAGATGCCAAAAAAATGGCTGTAGAATCGTATGGCGATAAAGTAAACTCGCTTGACGTGCAGGCGCAGTCGCTAAACACAGAAAGACAATTGAAATTACAGCAAGCGCAGAACAAAATTCGCCAGTCATTGCTAAAAATAAAAAGTGACAGTATGGATCTTGTGGCAGTTAAAACACAGCTTCGAATTGCCAAAACGCAATTTGATCGTTCAACTGCTTTAAACAAAGAAGGTTTAAAACCTTTGACAGATGTCGAGCAAAAAAGATTAAAATTGCAAGAATCTGAAGCTTATGTAATTACGCAAGAAAATAAATTGCTAAGCAGCAAAAACGAATTGATTAATGCGAAAGTAGAAATCAATAGAATTACGGCAGAATATGCTGAAAAAATATCAAAATCGAGAAGCGACAAATTTACCGCTTTAAGCACGCAATACGATACAGAAGCTCAGGTAAATAAGCTAGAAAACCAATACACCAATTACAGACTTAGAAACGGTTTGTACTACATTACAGCACCTCAGAGCGGTTATGTAAACCGTGCTTTATTGGCTGGTCTTGGAGAAACGATCAAAGAAGGAACTTCTGTGGTAAGTATTATGCCTTCTAAATATGATATTGCGGTAGAAACCTATGTAGATCCAATCGATTTACCGTTGGTTCACCGAGGTGCAAAAGTTCGTGTTTGGTTTGACGGATGGCCGAGAATCGTATTTTCTGGATGGCCAGGATTGTCTTACGGAACTTACGGAGGAAAAGTCGTTGCTATTGAAAACTTTATAAGCCCGAACGGAAAATACAGAATATTAGTAGCTCCAGATGGAGTAGACCGCCATTGGCCGAAAGAGTTAAGTATTGGAGCTGGAGCGCAAAGTATTGCTTTGCTAGAAACGGTTTCGGTTTGGTATGAGATTTGGCGTAACTTGAATGGTTTCCCGCCAAACTATTATAATTCAGGCGAAAAAGAAGAAAAAGGAAAGGAGAAAAAGTAAAATGAGAAATCTTGTAAAACTGTTTTCTTTCTTACTGGTATTTTGTTTTTCTACGCTGCAAAGTCAGAACTTTAATCAAGAGGAACTTACTTATATCGAGTTCTTGGGTTATGTAAAAAAATACCACCCATTGGTAAAACAAGCCAATCTTGAAGTGTCCAATGCGCAGGCAAAATTGATGACAGCACGAGGCGGATTTGATCCAAAATTGGAAGTAGATTACAATAAGAAAGAATTTAAAGGCACAGAATATTATTCGTTATTAAACAGCAGTTTCAAAATTCCGACTTGGTATGGAGTGGAGATCAAAGCAGGTTTTGACGATACCAGCGGAGAATATTACAACCCGCAAAATAAAACTCCAGAAGCGGGTTTGACTTCGCTTGGAATTAATGTTGCTCTTGGTCAGGGAATGTTTATTAACCAAAGAATGGCCGATGTAAGAGAAGGAAAACTTCAGGTAAAACTAAGCGATGCACAGCGAAAACTAAGAGCAATCGAAGTTTTATATCAGGCTAGTGAAGCGTATTTTGAATGGAGAAAAAGCTATAACGAAGCCGAATTGTACAAAAACTATTTAGGTTTTGCCAGCACTCGTTTTCAAGGAGTTAAAAAACTAATCGCTGCGGGAGATGCACCGGCAATTGATAGCGTTGAAGCTAAAATTACAGTGCGAAATAGAGAGCTGAATGTTGAAAACGGAAATCTAAAATTAGCGAAAGCAAAACTAAAACTGGCTAATTTTTTATGGATTGAAAATGTTCCAGTTGAATTGGGAGACGTAGTAAAACCAGAACAAAATCTAATACAGACAATCGAAGAGACCCTGAGAACAGATGCTATGATGGTAGATGTGGAGTCGTTAGATTCGCATCCGAAAATTCAGTCTTTAGAAACTAAAATGGATATCTTAGAAGTCAATCGTCAGTTGAAAGCCAATTCATTGCTTCCAAAAATAAATGTCGGTTACAATTATATTTCAGAACCGAATTATTGGAATAACTTCAACGCTGATGATTATAAGTTTAACATCGATTTCAGTTTCCCGATTTTCTTGAGAAAAGAACGCGGAAGCTTAAAAATGGCAAAACTGAAAATTCAGGATATGCAATACGATATTGGACAGCAGCGATTGGAGCTTAAAAATAAAATCAAAGCACAGCAAACCGAAATTGCTTCTTTGCGAAAACAAAAAATCGTAATCGATAATCTGGTAAACGATTATATGACGATGCTGAACTCAGAAGAAAAATTATTTTCTTTTGGCGAAAGTTCGATTTTCTTAATCAATTCCAGAGAAAATAATTTGGTAAGCGCAAAGCTTTCGCAAATAAGTCTAGAGAATCAATTTTATCTTTCGAATGCCGAATTGTATAAAATATTGGCCAATCCAGATTAAAGATTAACCATTCTAATTCAGCATAGCCCACGATTTCAACCGTGGGAGCGTAAAGAAAATCCGTATTGTATTTCAATAATTTATGCATAAATATGTCGCTCCTCTGGAGCTTTTGAATTCACGGGTTTAAAATTTATCTATAAATATTTTGCTCTTCCAGAGCACAAATGATTTTAAAAGTCCCAGCGGGACGAAATATTTATAGAAATATATTTTTAATTAAGCAAAAGAACCCCAGCAGTGTGAAACCTACCATAGCCCACGGTTTCAACCGTGGGAAACGGATGAAATTTCCGCATTGTGTCAGAATAAATTTGCGCAATGAAATATGCAATTCACGGTTTCAACCGTGGGAAACGTAAAGAATGTCCATATGATTGGCAGCAAAAAAGAAGCTTTATCTCTTGTAATAGCTTCATTATATTAATTTTCAGAATTTAAATTCAAAAAAGCTTCAGATCTCTTTCTGAAGCTTTTTTATTTAGAGAATAATCCAAACTTCTTTTTAAATTTGGAAAAAAGAAATTAATCCAAAACATGAAACAAGCAATTGTCAATGCTGTGGTGCATACAGGTGACGAAATAATAGAAAATGGAGTTGTAATTGTAGAAAACGGAACTATTATTTCGGTACAAAAAGAAATTCCAAACGATATTGAAACAATCGATTTGAACGGAAATCACCTTGCAGCGGGATTCATAGATATTCAAATAAACGGCGGAGAAAAGTATTATTTCAGCCAGACTCCAAACGAAGAAACCATTCAGGATATTTATGATGCCAGCATGAAATACGGTACGACACAGGTTTTACCCTGTTTAATTTCTTCTTCGCGAGAAACCATTCTGCAAGGAATTGAAGCCGTTCGCGATTACATGAAAAAACATAAAAATGGCGTAATCGGAATGCATTTGGAAGGCCCATTTTTGAATCCGTTAAGGCGTGGCGCTCATAGTATTGATCAAGTGAGAAAACCAACGAATGAAGAACTTCAAGAAATTATCAGCAAAGGAAAAGACGTTATAAAAGTCATCACCATTGCTCCAGAATGTTTTACAGAAGAACAATTGAATATGCTGATCGAAAGCGGTATAACAATCTCTATCGGACATTCGACCATAACACATAAAGAAGCGCAAGTTTATTTTTCTAAAGGAATAAACCTAGTAACGCATTTATTCAACGCCATGACACAATTCGGACATCGTGAGCCAGGTTTGGTTGGAGCCGTTTTTGAAAATGAAGAAGTATATGCACCCGTTATTTTAGACGGAGTTCATTGCGATTACGCAGCCGCTAAAATTGCATATAAATTGAAACAGGATAAGTTTTTCTTAATTAGTGACGCGACATTTTTAGGTCGAAAAGTTTCCAACTTTAAATGGGATAATTTCGATGCTCATTTAGTAGATGGTTTCTATAGAAATGAAGATGGGAATTTGGCAGGTGCTTCAATCTCGATGACAGAAGCCGTGCAAAATGCCTTTAATAATCTGAACATTTCGGCAGATGAAGCCATAAAAATGGCAACCACAAGAGTCGCTGCAGCAATTGGCCTGCAGGATAAAGTAGGAAAAATCAAGTTAGGATTTCCTGCGAGTTTTGCCCAGTTCAATTCTGATTTATCTGCAATCAAAACTTTGGACTTGAGCCAATAGAATTCTAAAATATAACTTTTAAGTATAGTAGGTATTGGTATAAACTTACGGTTAGTATATTTTATATTCGTATTTTTCTTGCAAGAAGCTTGTTTATACCAAGCATATTTATAGTTTTGCATGAATATTTAACCCCAAACCTACTTACTTACTGATGAGAAAAAACACTCACTTTTTTGTACTTGCCCTATTAGCAAGTATTATTTTTGGCTGCAGTGATGATGGCGAAAACTACAAGCCAAATTACCTTCCAAGTATTGACGCTTCAGCTTTACCCGCAGAAAATAAACCGATGACCATGTTTGAAGATGACGAAAGTTCTTCGAAAATGTATGATAAAACAGACCGCTGGTTTCGAGTAAACGAACCCTTTCAGGTTATTCAAAAAGGAAAAGATTCTGTACAAGTTTCGTTGTATTCTCCAGTCGGATTGACAGATGTAAAAGTTTATGCCAAACTGCCTAATTACGACAAGAAGTTTTTGCTTTTTAGCTTTTCAAAAGTTCCCGCATTTCATCGTTCGTTTCATAAAATTCCTTTGACAGACAAGACAAACGATTATTTGTTAGAAACTGGAAATACCGTTACAATCGATAAAATAGAAGGATTTTCGTCTGGAGCAATCGAATTTTCTGTAGAATCGGAAGATCCTTTATTTCAGAAATTCAAAAAAATAAAATCGAACCATTTAGTTCAGTTTCATGACGGTTACCACATTAATGAATTGGGTAAATTTCTTCCAATGAATCCGGCATTGGCAAAAGAAGCGATTACGATGATTATCAATTATTCGTATGCACTAAGCCATCCTTTGTATTACAGCACTTTTACCAATTTTGACAAATACAAACAAGAGCAAGCAGCAACAGCAGGAACTGCAATAAACGGGGCCTTAAACTGGCACGGAAATGCTGACGATGTTGATGGCGTTTACGATTATTATTCTAAAGAAGAAATCGAAAAAATATATTGGAATTACTTGGATAAAAGACCCGTTTGGATGGCTATGGTAGGAGGAGATTCTGCTTGGGGTGGAGGAAATCTGGCATCGCAATGGGAATCGGGTTATGTAACCGGACATTGGGTTGGAGAAATGTCGGTTTGGTCTCACGAATATTCGCATCATATTGGTTTTAGCCATAGTAGCAATCTTGCAAATAGCGGAGAGGGCGGAGGACAGCAGGAAATGTTGACTCATTTTTATAAATACCTAATTCATCTGAATGATCTTCCGTTTACAGATCCAGAGGTTTTAAAAACGTATTCAAAAACAGCTTACGTAAAAGGAAGTTATAAAAAACCAGTATTTAAAATCGATCCTAAAAACCCATTTTTGCTGAAATATAAAGGCGAAGGAAAATGGAACTAAAATATACCTCACACATGAAACATATCCTGCCCCTAATTTTAGCACTTTGTCTGTTTACCAATTGCAGTAAAGACGATGTTGCCTCTAAAGATTACACCTATTATTATCCGACTGATGAAGCTGTAATTACGAACGAAAATATTCCAGGAAGTACAGAAGCATTTGACCCAAAAGGCATCGCTATTGCGAATGAAAAACTGTATGTGATCAACGGAAATGTTTTGGAGATTTTTAATGCTCTAACATTGCAACACATTAAAACCATAAAAGAATATAAAAAAGGAACCACAACTATTGCGCTGACGAGTTTAACATCGGTTAGCGTTGATAACGGCCGTATTTATGTTGGAAGTACAGAATCGAGATTATTTGTTTTTGATGAAATTACGAATGCCGGAATCAGCACGGTTGGAAACGGACAATGGTGGCAGACTTTTGTACACGTTTTTGGCGTTGTGGCAAAAGACGGATTGATATTCGTAAAAGAAAAAGAAAAAAGCATCAAGGTTTTTGAAGCTTCTCAAATTACCGAAACAAGCGATTGGAATTTACAACCAATTGCCAAACTGAATACCTTAAACGGATACACTGAAGTATATTCTATGGATGTTTCTGATGGAAATCTGGTTGTAGCAGGAAGAGATGCAAAAAGCTATTTATATTACAATATTGCCCAAATTAAAGCCAATGCTGCGGCTTCGTTAACGACCCCTATTGAGCCACAAAAAGTGCAATTTGTAGATATTAAGCCAATTGCAGTATCTTTTAGTAAAGATTGGGCTGTAACTTCAGAAAATGTGGGAAGCGCGTCTTATTTAAAACTATTTCCAAAAGCAGATTTCGTTAAAATGAATTACAAAGCAGCTTTAAGCGTTTCTGATATTTTAGGAAAAAATGCTTTCGGAACTATTGTAGGGACAGCTCAGCTAGACGACCGTATTTTCTTATCGGATAATACCAATAAAAAAATCAGAGTAATCAAACTGAATAAATCTGTAATTGCAGAACAAAATAATTAGAAATTAAATTCCAATATTTTTAAATTCCAAATTCCAAATGTCAATTGGGATTTGGAATTTTTATATTTAGAGTTTCATTCCATTTGGACTTTTTTCATTTTGAATATTTTCAAGATGCGAGAAATCCCGAAGGGATTATATGTTTATAGAAAGATATTAAGATAATGTAATACGACCCCATCGGGGTCGCACATACAACTATTTTGAGCTTTTATAAATATTTGACCTCTTCGAGGTCCTAATGAAAATGATTTAAGAGTTTCATTCTGATTATTTGGGATTTGGAATTTAAATATTAGAATTTTCATTCCCCATTTGGAATTTGGAATTTTTTTATTTGGAGTTTAATTCCATTTGGAATTTCAAAGATCAATTGGAATTTGGAATTTTTTATTTGGAGTTTCATTCCCATTTGGAATTTGGAATTTCAAAATTGGAATTTTTCTAAAATAACCTACTACATTGATAGGGAAATAAAAGTTTTAGCAATTTATGCCTTAAAATTGAAAATAACTATTTAAATTTGCACTCGCTATGAAGAAACAGAACCAGAAAATGAATAATTATTATCGCTACAGTATGATGTGCTGTGTTGCTGTTATGGTATTTATTGATCTGGCTTATATATAAAATAATAAAATTTATTTCGAAAAGCCTTTCAACTTATTTATGAAAGGCTTTTTTGTTTTTAAAACTCAAAAAATGATTGAATTAAAAAATGTAACCAAAACTTTCCATCAGAAAGACAAAATCGTTTCGGCTTTGTCTGATGTCTCGCTGACAGTTCCTGAAGGGAAAATTTTTGGTGTAATTGGAACTTCAGGAGCAGGAAAAAGTACGCTGATTCGCTGTGTCAATTTATTAGAAAGGCCAACTTCTGGTGAAATTATAGTGGATGGTAAAGCACTAATGCAATTATCAAATGCAGAATTGGCGATTGAAAGAAGACAAATCGGAATGATTTTTCAGCACTTTAATCTGCTTTCTTCTAGAACCGTTTTTGATAATGTGGCTTTTCCATTAGAATTGGCAGGAACTCCAAAAAACGAAATCAAAACGCGTGTTTTAGAATTATTGCAATTGGTTGGTTTAGCCGAAAAAGCAAACGATTATCCAGCAAGTCTTTCGGGCGGACAAAAACAAAGAGTTGCGATTGCGAGAACTTTAGCCAATAATCCGAAAGTGCTTTTGTCTGATGAAGCGACAAGCGCATTAGATCCTGCAACAACAAGATCGATTTTAAATTTACTGAAAGACATTAACAAACGTCTGAATATTACAGTTCTATTGATTACACATCAAATGGAAGTAGTAAAATCAATTTGTGATGAAGTGGCAGTAATCAGTCACGGAAAACTGATAGAGCAGGGAAGTGTAGGCGAAATTTTTGCTGATCCAAAACACGAACTGACAAAAGAATTTATCGCTTCGTCTCTTCATATTGATATTCCAGAAGTTTATCAGGATAAATTGCAAAAGCAAGATAACGGAACTTTAAATCCGTTATTGAAATTGGAAATGACAGGAAAATCGGTTAATGAGCCTGTGATCTCAGAAGTGTCAAGAATTTTTGATACCGATTTCAAAATTGTAAGCGCACAAATGGATCAGGCTGGCGAAGTTAATTTTGGTGTCATGCTGATTGAATTATCAGGGAAACGCGAAAATTACGATGCGGCGATTCAATATTTTAATTCCAAACACATTAAAACAGAAATTTTAGGTTATGTCTGATTCTATTATAGATTTATTGCTAAAAGGAACATGGGAAACCATTGTTATGACTTTTGTATCGGGATTTTTCGGTTTTTTATTGGGACTTCCAACAGGAATTTTACTTTTCCTAACCCGTAAAAACCAAATTTTGGAGCAGCCAGTTTTAAACAGAACATTATCTGTTATAGTAAATGTTTTTCGTTCTATTCCATTCATTATTTTAATCGTTTGGATGATTCCGTTTACACGTGCCATTGTAGGAACTTCAATTGGAGTAAGTGCCGCTTTGGTTCCGTTAAGTATTGGTGCAGCGCCGTTTATTGCACGTTTGGTAGAAAATAGCTTGCTAAGTCTTCCGTCAGGATTGATCGAAGCGGCAAGAGCATTAGGCGCAACACCTTTTCAGATTGTATACAAAGTATTATTGCCAGAAGCATTGCCATCATTAATCAATGCGGCTTCGATTACTTTAATCACGCTTGTCGGATATTCGGCTATGGGTGGAGCAGTTGGCGCTGGCGGATTAGGACAAGTTGGTTATCAATACGGATATATTGGTTATGATGCCGTGACGATGAATTCTGTTCTAGCTTTATTGGTCATTTTAGTATTTATAATTCAGTTTGCAGGAGATAAATTATCAAAACGATTTGACCATAGGTAACAATAAAGATTAAATTTTACCGCAAAGTGCGCAAAGTTTTTTTTAGAATATGATAGGTTTTACAGAAAGGCAAAGTTCGCAAAGCTTTGCGAACTTAAATTGTGTTCAACAATGAAATCTTGTTAACCTTTTGCGAAAAACCTTTGCGAACTTTGCGGTAAAAATACACACATAAATAATTAAAAATTGAAAATATGATTACGAAAACAAATTTTTTAAAAACGGCTGGAGTTGTAGCTTTAGCACTTGTTTTATCAAATTGTGGAGGCGATAAAAAAAATAATGATCCTCATTTTATTAAAGTGGGAGTAGCTTCTGGACCAGAATTAAAAGTGGCTGAAGCGGCTAAAAAAGTAGCCAAAGAAAAATTCGGATTGGAAGTAGAACTGGTTTCTTTCAACGATTATGTAATTCCAAACGAAGCATTAAGTCAAGGCGATATTGATGCTAATGCATTTCAGCACAAACCGTACTTGGATGAACAGTCTAAACAAAGAGGATACAAACTGGCAATTATCGGAAATACATTTGTTTATCCAATTGCGGGATATTCTAAAAAAATAAAAAGTCTTTCTGAGTTGAAAAACGAAAGCGCGATTATTATTCCGAATGATCCAACAAACGGCGGACGTTCTTTATTGCTTTTACAGAAAAATGGATTATTGAAATTGAAAGATGGAGTTGGTTTATTGCCAAAAGTGACTGATATTGTTGGGAATCCTAAAAATTTAAAAATTTTAGAATTAGAAGCGCCTCAATTGCCTCGCGCTCTAGATGATGAAAACGTTTCTATCGCCATCATCAACAATACATTTGCTTCTGCGGCGGGATTGGTTCCGTCTCGTGATGCTTTGTTTATTGAAGACAAAGAATCTCCTTATGTGAATTTGGTGGTGAGCCGCGAAGACAATAAAAACGAAGAAAAAGTAAAACAGTTTCTGCAAGCTTTTCAATCTCCAGAAGTAGAAAAAGTTGCTCAGGAACAATTTAAAGGTGGAGCGGTAAGAGGATGGTAATTTGAGTTATGAGTTATGAGTTATGAGTTATGAATTATGAGTTGTGAGTTATGAGTTGTGAGTTGTGAGTTTAACTTGAAACCTGAAACCATAAAAGACAGATGATTTTATCATCTGTTTTTTTTATAAAATAAAATCGTATTATGTTGTTTTTCAGTCTTTTGTAGGTATTTGTTTTTTAGAACGGCAAGTAATTTTGTACTGTTAATTTCTAAGAACAATTACAATGAAAATTCTAAGTCTGATTGCTTACTCTTATTTTATTTTCTTTGGAAATCCGAATGAAAGTAGAGTCTCAGGAGAACCAATAAGTCCTGATATGGAACGTCTTTATGTTCAGCTTCAAGAAGTAAAAAACACAATTTCGAAAAATAATACCTACAATACAAAAATTGCTTTTTTAATCGATATGAAGATTAAATCTGGCAAAAACAGATTTTTTGTTTACGATCTTGAAAACAATAAAATTCTTGAAGAAGGTCTAGTTGCCAATGGCTCTGGATCTGAAACCAATGGAAGAGGAGATCTAAAATTTAGCAATGAACCCAATTCTAAATGTACATCTTTAGGGTGTTATGCGATTGGAAAATCGTATCGCGGAATGTTTGGCAAAGCCTATAAATTGCAAGGTTTGCATGATACCAATAGCAACGCCGAAAAAAGGGCAATTGTTTTACATCCTTATTCAGCGGTGCCAAATGAAGAACAGGATTATTATATCTACAATAGTCAAGGCTGTCCAATGGTTAGCGAAGCTTTTTTCAAAAAATTAGAAAAGATTATCGACAGCTCCAAATCAAAAATAATTTTGAGTATTTATTATTGATTTTTTAGGGACAAAGAAACAAAGAAACAAAGAAACAAAGGGACAGAGGCTCTAAGATTCGGAAGTTTGAAGTTTGAAGTTTGAAGTTTCAAGTTTTTGTAGGGTCATAATTCATAACTCACAACTCATAACTCACAACTCATAATTCATAACTCTTTTTCCTCATAACTTTATAAAACAAATCTTTGATTTTGTAAGACTTACGTTTTTTAGATGAACTAAATTAGAGTTCAATTTAAAAACAAAAGCTATGAGATCAATTTGGACAGGTTCGGTAAGTTTTGGATTAATTAATATTCCGATAAAAATGTTTTCGGCAGTGCAGGAAAGCAGTTTGGATATGGATATGCTTGACGCGAAAGATCATGCCAATATCAAGTTTAAACGTGTTAATGAAGACACGGGCAAAGAGGTTGATTTTGGAAATATAGTAAAAGGCTACAAGTTAGATGATAAATATGTCATTTTAGAAGATTCTGATTTTGAAGCTGCCGATGCCATTAAAACCAAAACGATTGATATTGAAAGTTTTGCTTTCGAAAAAGAAATCCAAAGTATTTACTACGAACAGCCGTATTATCTCGAACCAGACAAAGGTGCAATGAATGCCTACGGATTGCTCCGCGATGCGCTTGAAGCTTCTGGAAAAGTTGGCGTTACGAAATTTGTGCTGCGAAATAAGGAAAGTCTGGCGATTTTAAAACCGTACAAAAATGTTATTGTTTTAAATCGAATTCGATTTGAACAGGAAATTCGAAGTACAGATGAATTAAAGCTTCCGCCAATGTCTAAAAAGGCAACAAAAGAAATGGATATGGCCGAAAAACTAATCGACCAACTGACGGAGAAATTTGATATTTCTGGTTATAAAGACGAATATACCGCTAAGCTTTTAGATATTATTAAAAAGAAAGCCAAAGGAAAACCGCAAAAAGCAGCTCCAAAACTAAAAGTCGTGCACAAACAAAGCGACGATTTAATGTCTATGCTAAAAGCAAGTTTAGAGACCAAAAAGAAAAAATCGTCTTAGCTGTTCTGGCTTGCTTCCAGTTTATGAATAATCTTTTTAATATTGGCGCCTTTGGATAAAACAGGTTTCCATAAATCGCCTTTTTTCTCAAATCGCTGCAAAACATTTTTAATGGTAAATTGCGACGGATGGAGTTTTTCATTGACTTCGCTCCACTCTAAAGGAGTAGAAACTGTTGCGCCAGGTTTTGGACGAACAGAATAAGGCGCCGCCAAAGTTTGTCCGCGTCTGTTTTGCAAAAAGTCAATGTACAATTTGTTGTTTCTTTTTTTGATGCTTCTATCCACAGACGTAATATCTGGAAGTCTCGATTGCACTTCTTTTGCGATCAATTCGCCTAAGATTTTTATAGAATCGTAATCGTACTGGGCACCAAGCGGAATGTAAATATGAAGTCCCGAAGCGCCCGAAGTTTTGCACAAACATTCGGTTTCCAATTCGTCTAAAACTTCTTTTACGACCAACGCGGTTTGAACAACTTGTTTAAAATCGTCTTTTGCGGGATCTAAATCAATTACGAGCCAGTCTGGATTCTGAATATGTTTGATGGTAGAGTTCCACGGATTCATTTCGATACAGCCTAAATTAGCCATATAAAGCAATGTTTCTTTATTGTTGCAAATCAGATAATCGATATCGGCATTGTTTGATTCAGAGAAAATCTTTTTGGTTTTAAGCCATTTCGGAATTTTATCGACATCAACATCTTTTTGATAAAAACTAGGTCCGTCAATTCCGTTGGGAAAACGGTTCATCGATTCCGGACGGTCTTTCAAATATGGAAGAATAAGTTCTGCAACTTCGTCATAATATTGAACAATTTCGCCTTTTGTGATTTTATCTTTCGGAAAATAAACTTTATTCTGATTGGTAAGATGTAAAACCGTTTTTCCGACTTTCAAATCGAAATCATTTTCTGTTTTAATCGGGGCTTTATTTTCTTTTGTAACTGTCATTTCTTCTTGGTTTAGTTTTGCTGTAGTTTCATTTTTAAAAGACAGAAGCACTTCTTCTGCTTTTTTGTCTACTCGTATTCCGAGATAAACGGGATGTCGCAAATGCTGATCCTGTGTCCATTCTGAAAATTTAACCTGACAGACGACTTTTGGTTTTACCCATTGAATTTTGTCTCGTATCGGAATTTTCGCGTCAAGCGGAGATGCATCAATAAAAAGAGGTTTCAATTTGGCGTGTAAATCTTTCAGTGTGCTTTCTGTAAAGCCGGTGCCACATTTGCCAATGTATTGCAGTTTTTTGCCATCATATTGTCCAAGAAGAATCGCGCCAAAATATTTTCTCGAATTTTTAGGTTCGGTAAGGCCAATGATAATGGCTTCTTCTTCGTTGGCAGTTTTTATTTTCAGCCAATTGGTGCTTCTTCGATTCACGGTGTAGTTACTGTCGGCTCTTTTGGCAATTATGCCTTCCGTTTTATTTTTAGCCGCTTTTTCAAATTGTTTAATTCCGTCGCCGACTGTATGCTCCGAATAAAAAACATTCGAAAAGGAATATTTATTAAAGAGAATTTTAAGCAGTTCTTTTCGCTCCAAAAGAGATAATTCGGTAATGAGATTTCCATCTAAATTCAATAAATCAAAAACATAATATTTCAGATTCCCAATTCCCGTTTTCATGTAGTTTTGAAGCAGTTGAAATTCTGCTTTTCCAGCCTCATTTTCAACCACAATTTCGCCATCAAGCACCACATTATGATCTATTTTTTTAAGCTCTTCGGCAATAGGTTTGAAATTAGTATTAAAAGAAATTTCATTTCTGCTGAATAAATCTACTTCTTGTTCGTTAATAACAGCAATGGTTCTGTAGCCATCGTATTTATTTTCAAAAATCCATTCATCATCATCAAAAGGTTCTTCGCGTACGCTGGCAAGCATCGGTTTTAGGAATGTTGCTTTTTCAGTTTCTGGATCAGACTTTTTTTTTACTGCTTTCTTTTGAGCTGTTTTCGGCGTAGTTTTTTCTTTGGTTTTTGAAACCAGTTTTTCAGCATTTTTCTCCAATTGTTCCAAACTTCTTTTAGAAATAACCGATTTGTTTTTTTCTAAAATATCAGTATCAGAAGCATATTTATCATCTTTCTTAATTAAAAGCCAGGCGTTTTCCTGTTTTCCATGCAGTTTGACTAATGAAAATTCGCCTTTTAGTTTTTTGCCTTTTAGAATAAAACTCAAACGGCCTTTTGCTAAATCACTTAATAATTGTTTTTCGTCAGAAGCTGTTTTTTCATCAGAAGTATACGTTCCGTTATCCCAGACAATCACATTTCCTGCGCCGTAATTGCCCTCTGGAATTGTACCTTCAAAATCTTTGTAACTGTAAGGGTGATCTTCGACCATCATGGCGAGACGTTTTACTTCTGGATCCATTGACGGACCTTTTGGCACGGCCCAGCTTTTTAGAACCCCATCCATTTCCAGTCTAAAATCATAATGAAGATGAGAGGCAGCATGTTTCTGCACCACGAAAATTAATTCGCTTGCCGATTTTTCGATTTTTCCTTTCGGTTCACGCGTTTGTTTAAAATCTCTTTTCTCGTTGTATTTAGACAGTGACATAAGCTTTTTCGAGTATTAAAAGATTAGCGGAATAGCGTAGAGCGCCGTTGCGACAACACCAAAAATAATATGGGCAAAGAACAGCTGAATATAATAACCTTTAAAATCAATGGGGGGTTGATGATCGGTCATTTTGAATATAACTATCCAGCTGAGTATTCCAATTACACCACTGACAGCACCTAAAATAAGTGCACTTAGTGGCGAAATTGGCAATATGTCCTTTACCCATACTATGTGATATCCCATAACAAATAGAAAACCAATAATGTAATGTATCAGCCATGCCCAAATATCTTGTGCTTTTCTAGAAAGGTTGATATTTGTTTTTTGCAGAGCGTAACTCAATAAAACAGGCTCTTTATACAATTCTCTAAAGCTTTTCGACACTGCGTAACTAAACCAAGTCATTGCCGATGTCGCCCCAATTGCAACTAAAATTAATTGTATAATTAGATATAAAATCATAAGCCGTTTTTGTTTGAATGAAACTCTATTTCAAAGTTACTTTCAAAAAGGCTTTTTTTGTTATAGGATTAAAAAGTGTAATTATATAATTATCAGTAAAATATGACTCTTTGGGGTTTGAAAAATAGCTTAGAATGATTTTAACATAATCCTATTCAAACATAGCCCAAGGTTGAAACCTTGGGCTATGTTTTTAGATTCAAGCTGTAAAAATGTGATGATTTTGCTTCGTTTTCCTATTTGTATTTAAATAAGCATAGCGCCTATTTTATTTACAATATTTTCTAGACAATTTATTCAACCATAGCCCAAGGTTTTAACCTTGGGTACACATAGAGTAAAACCACATTCTATGTGCATTTAAACAAGTGAAACGCCTTTTACGCGCTCCTAAAAACTATGTTTCTATGTGTTTAGAAAAATAAACATCATTTCGCTAAAATAATCTCCAAACATTCATCCAAAATAGCCACCGCTTTTTCCATTTCTTCTATTTCCAAATGTCCAAATCCCAAACGGGTCGCAGTAAGATTTTTGGTCTGATACAAAATAGTTTTCGGCAGAAACAAACCATGATTAGAACATTCCTTCTGCAATTGTATCAGATTAAAATGATCCAGCCATTCGACCCAAATAGCCAATCCACGAGGCGGAACCTTAAATTTGATTTTACCATTTAATTTTTCATTTAAAACAGCAACAAAATGATCACGGCGTTCTTTGTAGATTTTTTTATTTTTTTTAGAAAGACGGTGCACTTCTCCTTCCGTAATCCATTCCGTTAAAACTTGTTCTTTGAGCACATCAATTCTTGGTTCTAGAATGTTTTGATGCTTTTCGAGTTCTTTAATAAATTCCGCTGGAGCGGCAACAAAACCATAACTGAAACCAGACGGCAGCGATCTTCCAAAAGAACCAATATAAACCACTTTCTGATTCGAATCAAAAGCCGCCAAAGGCAGAACGGGATTATTATCGTAATGAAAATCAAAATCGTAATCGTCCTCCAGAATCACAAATCCGTATTGATTGGCTAATTCCAGAACTTCGATTCGTTTTTTCGCGCTAAGCGAAATTGTCGTTGGATAATGATAATTGGAAGTTAAATACAAAACCCGAATTTTTGATGTTTCGCAGATTTCTTTCAAACGTTTCGTGTCGATTCCGTCGTCATTTACAGGAATAGAAATAATCTGTGCTCCTGTATTCGTCAGTGTCATATTAGACATATAATAGCCTGGAGAAGCAACAACAACTTTGTCATTTGGGGCAATAAGGACTTTGGTAACCAGATACAAAGCAATTTCGTGACTGCTTGCGGTAAGCAGATTTGAAGTCGAAATTCGAATGCCGCGGGTAAGATTGAGATAATTGGAAAAGTGCGTTTTAAAATTCGAATGCGAACGTATTTCTATCTGCTCGTAGGTTTTAGACGTTTTTCTTCTTTTTAATTTCGAAACGTATAATCGAGCTAGAACATCCGTTTGCACTAATCTTAAATCGGGCATTCCGTCATTAAATTGGTGGGGAAGATTGCTAATTTCTATCGGATTTTCTAGAATGGTCGAACGCTGAAAACTAAAACCGATATTGTCTTTGGATATATTTTGCTCTTTCGAAATCGTAAATTCTGCTTTGCTTTTCTGTTTTTGCTGCGAAAGGATAAAAGTTCCCTTATTCGGAAGTGTTTCAATCCAGCCTTGGGATTCTAAATCTTGAAAAGCTTTGATTAAAGTATTTCGGTTTACGGAAAGGACTTTGCATAAAATTCGTGTGCCGGGAAGTTTGGTGCCTTCAGGAAGAAAACCTGTTTGTATGGCTTTGATGAACTCAAAAACCAACTGCAGGTATATTGCAGTGCTTTCTTCTGGTTTAAGCTGAATAAAGCTTTTAAAAGGAATTTCAACCGGACTATCCATAATTTAAAATCTGATGCTTTGATTAGTACGGCAAGATACTGCTTTTCTTAAAATTTTTAGAAAAGAAAAGCAGTTCCTTTATACAAGCATCAGAAAACATAACTAACAAACAATTATGTAGACCGGCTGAAATTATTTTTTTCTCAGAAATTCATTCCGTAGGAATGTTTCATTGGTAGAACAATTTGGAATTGTGGTTATACGTTCCGTTAGGAACGTTTGATTAATAAAATAGCGCTCCTAAAATCAGGTGTTCCTACGGAACACAATGGAAAAACTACATATTATTTTTCTACCGATGAGATATTCCTACGGAATATTAGATTACACTTTAAATATCAGTTTCTTTTTGTAGAAAATCCATAAAATAAACGACCAGAAAACCGCATAAGACAAAGCATAAGCCAGCGAAGCATTCATCGGATTTTCAAAACAAGGCACAATTGCATGATCGTAAATGTAGGCTTGAAGACCGATTTCTTCTCCAACATTTTCTGGATCTGCCACTTTTATCGAACTTAAAACTCTCGGAATTATTCCAGAAAAGAAAAACACGATCATCGGGTTTACACCCCAAATCAAGAATAATTTCGTCCATTTATTATAACCTTTCACATCAATGATAAAATATAAAAGTGTCAATGAAATAATTGCAATTCCAGCGGTGTATAAAACATAAGAACTTGTCCAAAGCGATTTGTTGATCGGGAAGAAGATGTTCCAAATTAAACCTCCAATTACTAACGCAACACCTGTGATGGCCGTCTTTTTTACGATTTCTATTTTGGTAACCGATAAGTTTAAAAGCTGTCCGATATACATTCCTAAAATTCCAGTTCCAATTGCTGGCAGCGTGCTCAAGATTCCTTCTGGATCCCAAGTTTTAGACGATGCCCATAAATGACCGTTTAAAAAAGTATCATCTACCCAAGCTGCTAGATTGGTTCCTTTATCGAAGTTGGCAGGGCCAAATCCTGGAACGGGAACAAAAGCCATTAAAAGCCAATATCCGATTAAAAGTGTCGCTAGAACTAAAAGCTGTGTTTTTAAATTGGTCTTTAAATACAAAATGGAGGTAAAGAAATACACAATGGCAATTCGCTGTAAAACGCCAGGAATTCTAGTGTCTTCAAAATGTTCTAATCCGCTAAATGAAAGTGCAATTAGTATTATAAAAACGCTCACTGCAAGAATAGTTTTGACTTTCATAGTGAAGTTTCCTAAGAGCGCATACGCCACAGCAAAAGCAATAACCAATCTTAATCCTAACAATGGAATTCCTTCTAAACCAAAAAGATGAATTCTGCTGAAAACGCTTAAAAACAATCCTAAGCAGAAAATTCGAAGCGAGCGGACTAAGATTTTATTGAAAACGCTTCCGTCACAATGTTTTACTGGCATTGCAAACGGAATCGCTGTTCCCATTATAAAAACAAAAAACGGGAAAACTAAGTCAGTAGGCGTACAGCCATGCCATTCAGCATGTTCTAAAGGCGGATAAATAGAGGACCAGCTTCCCGGATTATTGACGATGGTCATCAAGAAAATGGTAAATCCTCTAAAGACATCGAGTGAGGTTAAACGTTCTTTTGTCATGGTTAAATATTTTAGATTTCAGATTTCAGATTTTAGATTTGGAATTTGGGATTTGGAATTTCAGATTTGGTGTTTGGAATTTATTTCATTATTGCATCTTGAATTATCTGCTGAATTTCTTCTCTTATTTTTCCTTTGGCTAATTTGTTTTCGTCGTTTACAACTTCAGGATACGTTCTGTTGGATAGAAAAACATAAACAATTTCGGTTTCTGGATCTGCCCAAGCCATGTTTCCTGTAAAACCTGTGTGTCCGAAACTTGCTTCAGAAACGCAGTCGCAGGTTGGACCGCCTTTGTGAACTCTTTTATCAAATCCTAAACCTCTTAAAACACCTTCATTTTTGTAATAGCAGGTATTGAAAGCATCAAAAGTTTGCGGAGAAAAATATTGAACGCCGCCATAATTTCCTTTCTGTAAAAACAGCTGCATCATTTTGGCAACATCCATACTGTTCGAAAAAATTCCTGCGTGACCTGCAACTCCGCCTTCCATCGCGGCTGCCATGTCGTGCACATAACCTTGAATAACCTGATGTCTGAAATAATTGTCAATTTCAGTTGGAGCAATACTGCTTTTGTCAAATCGGTCCAGCGGATTGTAAAGCGTGTTGGTCATTCCTAATGTGCTGTAGAAATTTTCTTTGCTCAAATCTTCGAGCTTTCTATGCGTTTTTCTTTCTAAATATTCTTTTAAAATGATAAAAGTAAAATCGCTGTATTTGTATTCTTTTTTTGGAGAAATCGGACTAGCTGCAATGATTTTCATAATCGTGTCGTGATAGTCATTTCTTATATAAAGATTCTCGGCTACTTTGGTCGTAAAACCTGGACCTGCTATTTTTCTATAATATTTTTCAGAAGGCTGATTGTTGCTGTCCAATGTCGCTTTGTAAAACGGAATCCAAGCTTGAAGTCCAGCATAATGGTTTAATAAATCTTTGAAAGTGATGTTTTCTTTATTGGTCTTGGCAAAAAATGGCACCATATCTTTTAGTTTGGTGTCTAGTGTAACTTTTTCTTTATCATACAATTGCATCACATTTGGTAGTGTCGAAATCATTTTTGAAATCGAAGCCACATCGTACAAATCAGAATCAGTTACTTTTTTTCCATTATCGTAGGTTTGTGCTCCGTACGATTTCTGAAAAATTACGTTTCCTTTTCTCGCTACCAAAACCTGCATTCCTGGCGCCATTTTTCCGTCAATTGCTTTTTGCGCTACAGCATCTATTTTAGATAAAATGGCAGGATTCATTCCCGCATTTTCTGGAGCTGTAAAAGCAAGTCTGTTTAGTTTTTCGGTAGTTAAGCCATCGTTTACATGAAAGGCATCATTTATAGAAACAGGCAGTTTTCCTTTGGCTGCGATGGCTCCAAAAAGTAATTCTGCTGAAACCACTTGGCTAATATCTGAGTTTTGATACGAAACAACCAATCCTTCAATATCATCAAAATCTTTGATTGACAAGAGTGAATATGGTTTTGCAAAAATGTCTAAAATTACGTCGTTGTGTTTTGCAATTTCTTTTAGCCAAAGCATTTCTGTTAAGGTAAATTCTTGTTTTTCCCAAGCTTTATTTACTTTATGATAGCTAATGATAACCTTGTCAAATTTTCTCAGTTCCTTATTCAGACTGTCCAGATTGGTGTCTTTGACTTCTGTAATGGTAGTATATTTTTTTAAAGTCGAAACAAAAGTGCTGTTGGTATCTTCGCCCAATTTGATGTACGCAATTTTTTCGCTTAAATCTTTTATCGGAAGAATCTCTTTTTCATTTTTTAAAACTGTAATGGCATTTTCATATAATTTATAATGCAGCGCATCATTTTGCGTCGGATTTAAATCTTCAACCAAATTATTTAAATCAATCGGTTTGTATTTATTTAAGCCTGCTTTGTATTTGAAATGCAATATTTTTTTAACCGAATGTGCTAATCTTTCTTCAGTAATTACTTTTTCGTTGTAAGCCACTTCCAGTTTTTGGAAAGCTACAGGTACATTTTCTGGACAAAGTAAAATATCATTTCCAGCCAAAAGAACGGCAATTTCTAAATCGCCAGGGCCTTTAAAATTGGCAGCGCCTTTCATCGCTAAACCGTCTGTAAAAATCAGTCCGTTGAAACCTAATTCTTTTTGTAGCAGATTCGTCACCACATTATAAGAAGCCGAAGAAGGACAATTTGGCTGTGATTCTAAACTCGGAATATTAAGGTGCGCAACCATTACAGAAGCCAGACCTTCGTCGAATAATTTTTTATACGGATATAATTCGACTAAATCCATTCTTTCTTTAGTGAAATTAACTGTTGGCAAGGCATGATGCGAATCGGTTGAAGTGTCGCCATGGCCTGGAAAATGTTTCCCTGTACAGAAAACGCCATTTCCTTGAATTCCTTTCATTAAGGCTAAAGTTTTTTCGGTTACATTTACTTTGTCTTCGCCAAAAGAACGGTTTCCGATAATCGGATTTTTAGGATTCGTATTAATATCCAAAACAGGAGCAAAGTTGAAATGAACGCCGATTCGTTTGTTTTCGGCAGCCATATTTCTTCCCACTTTTTCAATTAAACTCAAATCTTGAATCGCGCCCAAAGTCATGTTCCAAGGATAACGATAAGTGGAGTCTAAACGCATGGCTAATCCCCATTCGGCATCGATTCCGATCATTAAAGGCACTTTTGCTTTAGACTGATATAAATTGGTCAATTTTGCTTGGCGAACGGGCCCGCCTTGAAAGAAAATAACGTTTCCTATTTTATAATCTTCAATCAGTTTGCTAATTTGATTAACGTGAACAGAATCTTTATTCGAATAAGCAGAAACCATAAACAGCTGGCCAATTTTTTCCTGCACTGTCATTTTATTGTAAATGCTGTCTACCCAAGCGGTTTCCTGATCAGAATCTTTAAAGAAAGTTTTTTTCTCGGCACTATTTTTTTGAACGTAAACAACGGTGTCTTTTACAGGAAGATCCTTTTTGGCATCGGTTACGGTATTTTTTTTAGAAGCACAATTGGTTATTAAAAATATAAAAGTGGCGTATAAACTGATTTTTAGGAATGAATTTTTCATATAATTATTTTTAAAAATCAATTTGAATTTAAATAGGAAATCCAAATTGATTCCACTGTATTAGAAGCTTATTTTTTCGCTCGTTTTAGAGCTTGTCAGATATAATCCTAGATACGTTATTAATCCGTTTAGGACGATTAATTCATTATCAAAAACATATCCTGCAAATAAAAGTTTCGAATTTTCATTAATTAAATACGTGAAAAATGGAGACAATAAACAGATTATTGGCACTAATTTGTCATTTACATTTCTTGATTTTTGGAACAAACCAAAAGCGTATAAACCTAATAACGGACCATAAGTGTAGGAAGCCACTTTGAAGATCATTCCGACAACAGAACTGTCGTTTATTGCATTAAAAATCAAAATGATAAAAAACACCAAAATAGAGAAACTGATGTGTACTAAATGTCTAATTTTTACGGTGTTTTTCTTATGGCTGTTTTCTGCTTTATCCATTCCTAAAAAGTCAACGCAGAAAGAAGTGGTTAAAGCTGTTAAAGCTGAATCTGTCGTAGCAAAAGTCGCCGCAATAATTCCCAATAAAAAAACAATTGCAGGAACAAGGGCCAAGTGATTTAAAGCAATTTCTGGGAAAAGCAAATCGGTTCTTGGTTTTCCTGTCACTAAATCTGTCGGAACAGCGATTCCATTTTTATTGGCGTAGATATATAATAACGCTCCAACGCTCAAAAAGAAAATATTGATGATGACAAAAATTCCTGTAAAAGTAAACATGTTTTTTTGTGCTTCGCCAATGTTTTTACAGCTCAGATTTTTTTGCATTAAATCCTGATCCAATCCCGTCATAGCTATAGTTACGAACATTCCGCCTAAAATTTGTTTAACGAAATGAAACTTGCTTCCCATGAAATCATCGAAGAAAAATATCTTAGAATAATTGCTGTTTTTTACTTCTTCAAAAGCGGTAATGGCACCCAAATCCATTCGGTCACAGATGAAGTAAATCGTTAAGAAAACAGAAGTCACCAAAAAGAAAGTCTGTAAAGTATCGGTAATAATAATCGTTTTCAATCCGCCTCTGTAGGTATAAGAGAAAATTAATAGTAAAGAAATCAAAACTGTAAAAGCAAACGGAATATTATAAAAATCGAACACAAAACGCTGTAAAACAATGACAACCAAATAAAGTCTAAACGCCGAACTGATAGTTCGGCTGATTAAGAAAATAGAAGCGGCTGTTTTATAGCTAAAAACGCCCATTCTCTGTTCTATATATCCATAAATTGAAGTCAGATTCATTCTATAATACAAAGGCAGCAATAATTTTGTAATAACAATAAATCCTAAAGCATTACCCAAAACAAACTGAAAATATTTGAATTGCTCTCCGCTGGCAGCGCCAACTTCTCCAGGAACCGAAATGAAAGTCACACCAGAGAGCGCTGTTCCAATCATTCCGAAAGCAACTAAATACCATTTTGAATTTTTATTGGCTGTAAAGAAAGCTTCGTTTCCGCTGTCTTTCTTGCTGACTCTGTGCGAGATATAAAATAAGGTTCCGAAATAAATTATAATTAATAGAAGAATGGTACTTGGTGTCATTTTATAATTTGGTAGTTTTTTGGTTTTTTAAAATAATTCAGATCAAGATTTTTTAAATTGACCTGACGGATTTTACTCTGTCAGGTCGGTGTTAAAAACTCCAAAAAATGAATTTATTCAGCTTTTGAATTTGTATAAATCTATAAAAGATTTTGATAATGTGGTTTTTAGTTTTCCTGATTTTTGCTATGCGCCATTAAAACAGCTCTCACGCTTTTGTGTTTATGCAGCAATTCTTCAGCTAGATCATGCTCAATTTCCAATTCTTCCATAATCATTTTGATAGCGCGTTTTACTAATTTTTCATTAGATAATTGCATATCAACCATTTTATTGCCTTTTACTTTTCCAAGTTTGATCATTACCGAAGTAGAAATCATATTCAAGGTCAATTTTTGAGCTGTTCCTGCTTTCATTCTTGTACTTCCAGTTAAGAATTCAGGTCCTACAATCAATTCGATAGGATAATCTGCTTCTTGCGCAATAAGTCCGTTGCTGATGCAAGAAATACTTCCTGTTTTGATATTGTGTTCTTTTGCTTTTTTAAGAGCACCTAAAACGTAAGGCGTGTTTCCAGAAGCCGCGATTCCGATGATCATATCCAAGCTCGAAATTTCAAATTTGGCTAAATCTTTCCAAGCTTGTTCGGTATCGTCTTCGGCATTTTCAACTGCTTTTCTAATCGCAGTGTCTCCACCTGCAATAATTCCGATAATCATATCATGCGAAACGCCAAAAGTAGGCGGACATTCTGATGCATCCAAAATTCCAATTCTTCCAGAAGTTCCTGCTCCGATATAAAATAATCTTCCGCCCAACTGCATTTTTTTCACAATGGCTTTAACTAGTTTTTCTATTTTAGGAATCTGTTCTTCAATAATATGCGGAACTTTTTTGTCTTCTGTATTAATGTTGGTAAGAAGTTCTTTCACGCTCATTTGATCCAAGTCTTTGTACAAAGATTCTTGTTCAGTTTCAGGATTTTTATTTTTCATTTTTCTTTTTTTTGATTTTTGAAATCCATATTCTGGATTTACAATTTTGATATTTTTATACAGAATGTTTTTTTAAACACATAGAGACATAGCTTTTGTAGTGTGCAAAAGGCGTTTCACTTGCATTAATGCACATAGCTATGTGTACTTTTTTTAACACATAGAGACATAGTTTTTTGTAATGTGTAAAAGACGTTTCACTTATCTTAATGCACATAGTTGTTGTGTGAAACTTTGTCAAAGTTTTAAACTTTGACAAAGTTGGAAACGTCTAGCTATGTGTTGAGAAACGAGTTTCTCTTCTAAACTCTTTTTTCAGAAAATAGAAATTCTATGTTTCTATGTGTTAAAAAAAATAAATTTTACTAATAAATTAAATACTGTTTTCTCATTATTTTGAAAGCTTCAAGGTCTTTTTGCCATGTTTTTCTGATCTCACTTTCAGAAACACCGCTTTCAATTTGCTGTTGTAATTTTTTTGTTCCAGCCAGTTTGGTAAAAAATCCATTAAAGAATTTTGTTTTGTCGCTGGTGTTTTGGTAGGCTTTAATCAGCCATTTTAACTCTAGCTGTTTTAGTTTTGGATATGCTGTTAAGTCTTCGCCAAAACATTCTTTCCCGTTATATAAAGGATCTTTTGCACCAAAATTTGGCTTTGGCGTAAAGCTGAAGTTTGTTTTAGTTAAATAAGGCGAACCGTAAATTTGAAATTGCTTTTCGGTTCCGCGTCCCATGCTTACGTTTGTTCCTTCAAAAAGGCATAAACTCGCATATAGATTTATCGATTGGTCGTTAGGCAAATTTGGAGATGGTTTTACCAATAAACTGTAAGACATTGTTCTTTTATAATCGACACAAGGAATAACGGTTAGTTTGCATTGAGCGCCATCTTTCAGCCATTTTTGTCCATTTACCATTTGTGCGTATTCACCAATTGTCATTCCGTGAAGGAGCGGAATAGGGTGCATGCCCACAAAACTTGTAAATTCTTTTTCTAAAAGCGGTCCGTCTACAATAGCGCCGTTTGGATTTGGACGATCTAAAACGATAAGCGGAATATTATTTTCTGCACAAGCTTCCATCACATAATGCAGCGAAGAAATGTAAGTGTAGAATCGCGCGCCCACATCCTGAAGGTCAAAAATCATAACGTCAAGACCAGCTAACTGCGCTGGTTTTGGTTTTTTGTTGTCACCATAAAGCGAGATAATCGGCAAACCCGTTTTCGGATCTTTTCCGTCTACAACATGTTCTCCAGCATCGGCTGTTCCTCTAAATCCGTGTTCGGGAGCAAAAATAGTTTGAACCGCAATTTTTTTCTCCAGAAGAAAATCAACTACATGAGTTTTATTGGTTAAAATTCCAGTCTGGTTGGTTACAATCCCGACTTTTTTATCTTTTAAAAGAGGCAAATATTTTTCGTAATTGTCGGCTCCGGTTTTTATTGCACCGTAATTAATTTCTTCTGAACTATTGCTTTCCATTGATCGATTTACCGTCGAATAGGACGGTGCAGAAAATAGAAAGGCTGCAACAAAAGCGCTTTTTGCTATAAATTTTATCATTTTAAATACAGTTTATTAGTTAAGACAAAATGGACTAATAAAATTACTATTTTATCGGAGTATATATGAATGTTTAAAGTAGATTGGGGAATCTAAAAAAACTAAGATTGAAAACATGAATTTTCAGGGCGAAATTTTATTGGGTCTTTTTTACCAGTCTCGTTTTGTTTAAAAAAGAGTATTTTAAAATACTGCCTCTAAAATTTCTCATTTCAGAGGCAGTTTATTATGGGGCAATTATCTGGTTTTTAAGTGTATTACCAGCCTGGATTTTGTTTTAATTCTACACCTTCTGCAGCGTATAAACTGATATCATTTGTAGGTATAGCAGTTAAGTAATTTTTTGGAGAAACAAATGGTCTTGTAACACCTGCAGCGTAAGGAATTACATATCCTTCTGCGTTTACTTTTGTTTTAGAATTAGTTCCTATCAAGGCAGGAATTTTAGCTCCTAAAGCAACATCAGGATTCGCATTTGTATCTAAGTAATCTCCTTTTTTCCAACGCATAAGATCTTCTTTTCTCATTGTAGTCCAGCTCATAAACTCGATTCTGCGCTCACGACGAATCTCCCATATAATTGGATTAACAATTCCTGAAATTTGTTCTAATGCTGCTGTTCTTTGTGGATCATCGATTTGTACTCCGTTAGCAGAAGCATTTGTACCATCTGTAGTCAAAGTAGCAATTCCTGCACGAGTACGAACTTTATTAAGAGATAAATTAAGATCTGCAGTAGTGATCGTTCCTAATTCGGCACAAGCTTCAGCATAATTTAAATATACTTCACTTAATGTGAAAACTGGAGCGTCAATTTGATTTTGGCCAATTGTTGAAACCTCTGTACCTGTTGTAGCAGGATTGTTGTATAATTGGAACACATAACCCGTAATAGAGGTCAAGCCAGTATAAGGTTTGTCAGAATAAGCATAATCTACATTGCTGAATGCTTTAGCGAATCGCGGATCTCTGTTGGCAAAAGTATTAGCAATAGTATTATCGCCTAAATATTGAGTATTGCCCGCTTGTTTGATTGGCAGTCCATTAGTAGTTACATAACTCTGTGCAGCAAATTTTGTCAATCCGTTTTGAACTGTAGAAGTATTGGTATAGGCTTGAACAGAATTTCCTAAAACACCTTTGATATATCTCTTTGTCAAGATTACTTCAGCATTTCCTAATAATTCTACAGAATTATAAAGCGATTTCCAGTCTGCGTTTAATTTGTACAAACTATTGTTCATTACTGCTAAAGAAGCGTCTTTTGCTTTCTGAAGATAAGCATTTCCATTCTGTCCACCATTGTATTTTCTGTAAGTACCTTCACTTAAACACACGCGGCTTAATAAGGCATAAGCAGTATATTTATTTACAGTAACATTGCTGTCATCAACGTTTAATAACATCGGAATTGCTTCTTCCAAATCTTTAATTACATTGTCAACCACTTCTGCTCTTGATAAAGCTGGCTTATATACGTTCGCATCACTTTGAGCTAAATATTCATCTGTATAAGGAACATCGCCAAACTGCTGTGCCAAACGGAAATAAGTATGCGCTCTAAAGAATTTAGCAACACCTATGTAGTGATTTTTCTTTGCCTGATCCATTGGTACATTAGGTACTCTTGCTAGCATAAGATTACAACGGCGAACCAAAGTATAGTATTCGTTCCAGTTTGCATTAGTTGCATTTGGAGCCGTTGGAAAGTTGGTAAAAACGTTATTAGCTAGGTTATCATCAATTAAACCTGTTCCTGAATGGAAGTAAAAGTCAGCTGTAGTACCTGCATTATTTCCATAACCGTTAAAGGTATTATAGTTCAACCAAGAGAATGTTTTTACGTTATTTTCTGAAGTCCAGAAATTGTCATCTGTAAACACATCTTCAGGTGGAGTGTCCAAAAAATCTGAACAGCTAACCGTTACACTTGCAATAGCGAACAAGGCAACTGTTAGTTTTATCCTAGAGTTTGTTATATATTTTCTCATTTTGATTAATTTTTTAAATTTTAAATACCTTTTTTAGAAAGCAAGTTGAATACCAAATGATATCGTTTTAGAATAAGGGAACGTTCTTCCCCATGCCGCTTCAGTTTCATTAATCTCAGGATCTACTGGCAATTTGCTGCTTTTCCAAGTTGCTAAGTTTAAGCCAGAAACGTACGGTCTAATTTTATCGATTCCGATTTTTTCGGTAATGCTTTTAGGAAAAGTATATCCAATCGTTACTGATTTTAAACGTAAATAAGACATGTCTAATAAATAACGTGACTGTGCCACAAAGTTGTTAGATCCAGGTGCATAAGTTCCAAAAGCATTTCCAGCATGGTTAGGGTACGGATTAGGGAAATAAGCATCTGTGTTTTCTGGTGTCCAGTAATCATTCTGGTTTACATACATAGCATCTGTTCTATTGTAGAATGGCAATACTAAATCAGAAGTCGCCCAGTATTCACGTTTACCAACTCCTTGAAAGAAAGCATCAACGTCAAATCCGTATAAAGCACCTCCTAAACGAATTCCATATTGGTAACGAGGAGTTGTATTACCAATAACTTTTAAATCTCCAGGTTTAAGAGCTGTTCCATCTCCTCTAGAGATTACACCATCGCCATCTAAATCTTTATACATTACATCTCCAGCGCCAAATTTAAAAGCACCAGTTCTAATGTTCTTATAATCAACACCATTTACGATTAATCCAGTTGCATCAATTTGATCTGTAGTTTGAATCAAACGATCTGTTTCTAATCCCCAGATTTCGCCCAATTTTTGACCTGCGTAAAAAGATGTAGTTGAGATCAGTTTAGCAGAGTTGTTCCATTCTGTTACTTCAGTAGTATTGTCAGAAAGTGTAAGATCTGCATAAACACTAATGTTTTGGTTGATTTGCTTGTTAAAGTTAAGCGCAAGCTCCCAACCTTTTGTTCTTAAATTTCCTGAGTTTGTATTGGCAGCAGCCTGACCAAATGAACCTGGAAGTGTTTTACCTGGAGCCAACATACCTTTAGTATCTCTTTGATAATAATCAAAAGTCAATCCAAGCATATTAAAGATACGAATATCAATACCAATATCCTGAGTAGTTACTTTTTCCCAAGTTAAATTAGGATCAACGTTTGTTGGCTGATTTACAGTTGGAGGAACAGTTGAACCGCTTCCTATCCAATAAGGGTTAGGATTAGTAGTAACATTCGTCATAACTGGTAAAAAGGCATTGTTAGCAATATTCTGATTTCCGATTGAACCAACAGATCCTCTAATTTTCAAATCATTTAACCAGCTTTTTGTACCTTCCATGAAAGCTTCTTCCGAAATTCTGTATCCAACAGAAGCAGAAGGGAAGAATCCCCATTGCTCATTTGTAGGGAATTTAGACGAACCGTCATAACGTCCGTTTACCTCCAAAAGATATTTTCCTTTGTAGTCATAATTCACACGTGCAAAGAATCCGGCAATGGCATATCTTGATAAACCTGGGTTTAAGATATCATTAGCCACAAGAGGTGCAGTAAATTGATCACCAATAGCTAGATTAAACTCTGGTTTGTTTTTATCCAAAAGTGTATTTCTACGCGCATAGGTTCTTTCTTGATCGTACCACTCCGTGTTTAAACCGCCTAATGCTTTAAAGTTGTGGTTTTCACCCAAAGTTTTAGTATAATTTGCATAAATATTGGCTACATTTCTAGTGTAAGATGTTTTAGCTTGCGCAACAAAATCATTTCCAACTTCCATAGAGGTAGGTTTTCCTGCAACTAAGTCAGCAGCGCTTGTCCACCAGTCCCAAAGCGGCACTTGACCACCATTCATTTTAAGGCTCGAAAAATTATTGTTTATACTATATTCTCCAATAAGATTAAAGTCTTTTGTAATTTGAGCCGTAAGTTTTCCGCTTATCCTCATATCATTTGACTTATTCTCATTTTGAGATGCGTTTGCCATATAACCTGGTGCATGTCTGAAATAAGTGCCATTGTAAGTACCATAAGGGAAATAAGAACCCCAACGCATATAATATCCAAAATATCCATTTCCAGCCGTATCAACACCATTGTTATAGTAGTTAAAAGGAGAATTATATTCTTGAAAAGTTCCCAATACTTTAAAATCTCCAGTAAGCCAGCTTGTTAATTGAGTAGTCATACCCATATTAAGACTGAATCTTTGATTGGTTTCGGTATTAATTTTCATTACACCATCTTGATTAGCAAGACCTAATGAAACAATAAACGAACTTTTTTCACCCAAAGAACCTTGCGCCGATAAATTATGAAGCGTTTGTATAGCATTCTTTTTTAGCATTTCAGCGTGCGGATCCCAGATTCTGTAAAAATATTCTCTACCACCAATTACGTCAAAATCCTCTCCTAAAATCATGTTTTTATCATTAGGATTTCTTGTTGCAGCATATTTTTCTTTCCAGTTAATGATACCTGGCAATAATGTTTTGTAGTTCATACCAAAAGATTCTGGATTGGCATTACCCGCTCTAGCTTGTGCCTCGATCATGGCAGGAAGCTCTACTGTAGGATCATTAAATTGAATCAAAGAAATTGGGTTGCTAATACCCGTATTTACGCTATAAGCAAATCGTACTTTGCCTTTTGCGTTTTTACCGCTTTTAGTAGTAACCAATATAACTCCAAATGCAGCACGTGCACCATAAATAGAAGCAGAGGCAGCATCTTTAAGAACAGACATCGATTCTACATCTTCTGCATTTAATAAAGAAAGATCACCCGGAACACCGTCAACTAAAATAAGTGGCGATCCTGAAACCTCTCCGTTTACAATAGTTCCGGCTCCACGAATATTTATTTTGGATTGTTTACCGATGCTACCTGAATTATAAGTAATATTAAGTCCTGGAGTAGTTCCCTGTAAACCTTTTGTAATATCTGTAACAGGAATACTTCCTAAAGCTTTTTTTACATCAACTTTAGCAACTGCACCAGTAAGATTTGCTTTCTTTTGCGAAGAGAATCCCACGACAACTACTTCATCTAACTTTGCAGCGCTTTCTGCCATGTCAACGTTGATTTTCTGTTGTCCTTCAACTTTCACTACCGCAGTTTCAAAACCCATGTAGCTAAAACTAAGGCTTCGTCCAGGAGCAACACTAATGCTGTAGTTTCCATCAAAATCTGTAGTTGTGCCATTTGAAGTTCCTTGAATAAGGACACTAACTCCGGGAAGAGGAAAGCCATCCTTCTTGTTTTTTACTGTTCCAGTAACCGTTTTTGCTTGTCCAAATACTGTTTGAATGCACAAAAACAACACTGAAATAAAGAGTAATTTTTTCATGATTAATCTGGTTTTTTATGGTTGTTGTTGAGCAAATATATTTAATTATTGCATACAAATGCGTTATTTTGTATTATTTTTCGAAAATAATTTTAAATAACGCAAAATAACGCAAATTTTGATTCGAATTATTTATTTGGTTTATTTTAAAAATTTAGTAAATGCATGATTTTGCAGTTTTAAGGGTCTTTTCTGATATAATTTGAAATATTTGATATATTTGTGATGAATTTTAACTTTTATAAAAAACATGCTGAAAGCCGAAAGACATAAATATATAATGACTAAGCTTATTGAAGACCAAAAAGTTGTTACAACAGATTTAGCTTTGGCTCTCGATTTGTCAGAAGATACTATAAGAAGAGATTTGAACGAATTGGACAGTAAAAAGCAGTTGGAGAAGGTCTACGGCGGTGCAGTTCAAGTTAAAGAAAAACCTGCAAATGTATTTGACATTGCGATAACTTCTGAAGAGGAGAAAAAGAAAATTGTAACAAAAGCATTGTCATTACTTCATGACGATCAGGTTATTATAATGAGCGGAGGAAGTACAAATTTGGTTTTTGCAAAGTTAATTCCTGCTGATTTAAAAGCTACTATATATACTTATAGTTTACCAATAGCGATGCAATTGTCTCAGCATCCGAATATCGATCTGATTTTTATTGGAGGGAAAATGCAGAAAAATGCAATGGTAACAATAGGTATGGATGTAATTCAGGTGGTGTCTAAAATTAAAGCCGACATTTGTTTTATCGGAGCCAGTAGCATCAATATAAAACAAGGGCTTACAGAAGTGGGTTACGAAATTTCTATAGTGAAAAAAGCAATGATAGAAGCTTCTGACAGAGTAGTTTCGATGTTTGCTTCTAATAAATTAAATACCAAAATGCCACACGGCGTTTGCGATCTTACGCAGCTGGACACAATTGTAACAGAATTGGATCCTGAAGATGAAAGGCTGGACGAATATAGAACATCTGGCGTTTTTATCTTATAATCTAAACGTATCTAAAATACTTTTTGCGTTTTGTTGCGTTTTTGTAATTTTACTATGTTAAAAAACGCAAAATAATGTATTTATATCTTTTTTGTATCTATATTTGTTAAAACTAATATTGTTAGTCAAATATATTTATGAAAACCATTGCTTCATTTGGAGGGAGTTCAAAGCTAGGCACTTTAATAAATATTGATTTCTAATTAAAATTAGAATTTGTTTTGTCATCGATCAGTTTTTAAAACTGAGTTTAGAAATAAAACATTATTAAAAAACCAAAAGCAACACAACCAATTCAATGTCCGATTCTCTTCAACTACAAGAATTAGAAAACTCCTTAGAAGGAACCCTTTTTTATGATGAACTTCATAAAAAAATATACGCCACAGATGCCTCTGCTTATAGAATTATGCCTCTTGCTGTGGCGATTCCGAAATCAGAAAATGATATTGTCAATATTATTCGTTTTGCTTCCAAAAATAAGATTTCAATAACGCCAAGAACAGCTGGAACTTCGCTTGCGGGACAAACAGTTGGAAGCGGTATCATTGTCGATGTTTCGAAACATTTCAATAAAATCATTGCTTTTGATCCTAAAAATAAAACCGTAACCGTTCAGCCTGGAGTAATTCGTGACGAGTTAAATTTATATTTAAAACCGCACGGATTATTTTTTGCACCGACAACATCAACCACAAATAGATGTATGATTGGCGGAATGGTCGGAAACAATTCTTCAGGAACAACTTCAATCCGTTACGGCGTTACTCGAGATAAAATTGTAGAAATAAAAGCCGTTTTAAGCGACGGATCTACAGCGGTATTTAAAGATTTAACTTCTGAAGAATTTATTGAGAAAACAAACGGAGATTCTTTAGAAAGTAAAATCTATAAAACGATCTACGAAGAACTTTCGAACAAAGAAAATCAGGAAGAAATTTTAAGAGAATTTCCAAAACCAGAAATTCACAGACGAAATACAGGTTATGCAATAGATGCATTACTAAATTCAGAACTTTTTTCGGGAACAGAAAATACCATCAATTTAGGAAAACTGCTTTGCGGAAGCGAAGGAACTTTGGCTTTTACAACAGAAGTGACTTTAAAAGCTGACGATCTTCCGCCGACGAATAACATTATGGTTGTAGCGCATTTTCATACTATTCAAGAAAGTCTAGAAGCTGTAGTTACTGCAATGAAACATCATTTGTACACTTGCGAAATGATGGACGATACGATTTTAGATTGTACCAAAACAAACAGAGAACAGTCTAAAAACCGTTTTTTTATTGTGGGAGAACCGAAAGCAGTTATCATGCTCGAAGTGGGATCGCACATTAGTATGGAAGATGCCGAACTACAAGCTGATGCTTTGATTAAAGATCTTCAAATTAATGGTTTCGGTTATGCATTGCCAAAGATTTACGGAGCTGATATTGAAAAGGTAAATGAAGTAAGAAAAGCAGGACTAGGACTTTTAGGAAGTATTGTTGGAGACGATAAAGCAGCCGATTCTATTGAAGATACTGCCGTAGAACTAAGCGATTTGCCAAATTATATCGCCGAATTTGCGGCCATGATGGAAAGTCAAGGACAAAGCGCGATTTATTATGCTCACGCTGGAGCAGGAGAGTTGCATTTGCGTCCGAAAATCAATTTGAAAACAAAAGATGGGTTACGCCAGTTTAGAAATTTATCGACTGAAGTGGCTCATTTAGTAAAAAAATATAGAGGTTCGTTAAGCGGTGAACACGGCGACGGAATTTTGCGCGGTGAGTTTTTGCCTTTTATGATTGGCGATAAAAACTACGAATTGCTGAAACGAATCAAAAAAGCATTTGATCCCGATACTATTCTGAATGTTGGAAAAATTGTAAACGCTTCTAAAATGGATGAAAACCTACGTTTTGAAGCTGGAAGAGTAGAACCGGAGATTAAAACAATTCAAGATTTCTCAGACAGTTTAGGAGTTTTACGCGCGGCAGAAAAATGCAACGGTTCGGGCGATTGTCGTAAATTGCCATCAGCGGGCGGAACTTTATGTCCGAGTTACCGAGCTACAAGAAACGAAAAAGATACTACGCGCGCACGTGCCAACGCTTTACGCGAATATCTGACGAATTCTGAAAAAGAAAATAAATTCGATCACGAAGAATTATATAAGGTTTTCGAATTGTGTGTTAGCTGTAAAGCCTGCGCAAGCGAATGTCCTAGTAATGTGGATGTCGCGACTTTAAAAGCCGAATTTTTATATCAATATCAGAAAGCAAACGGTTTTTCTTTCCGAAATAAAATATTTGCTTTCAATTCCAAATTGAATGAATTGGGAAGTATGGCGCCATCTGTTACCAATTGGGCTTCTAATCTTTCTTTCGTTAAAAAAAGAATGGGAATTGCACCAGAAAGACAAGTGCCTTTACTGGCTCCAAAAACGTTTAGAAAATGGCATCAAGCCAATAAGAAACTTTTTGCGAATAACGCTTTTGAAAACGGCAGCGTTTATCTTTTCTGTGACGAATTTACCAATTATTACGATGTTTCAGTCGGAATCGATGCTTACGAATTATTGACGAATTTGGGTTATAGAGTAATTGTAATTGATCACGAAGAAAGCGGAAGAGCTTTTATTTCGAAAGGTTTTCTAGAAGAAGCACAGGAAATTGCCAATAAGAATGTCAATACTTTTAAAAATATAATTTCAGAAAATACGCCTTTAATCGGTCTTGAACCTTCGGCAATTTTAACTTTTAGAGATGAATATTTACGATTGGCTGGAGATAAGGAAAGTGCCGAAAAAATAGCCAAAAACACTTTTACGGTTGAAGAGTTTTTCAAAAGAGAAATTACAGACGGAAAAATTCACGCAGGACAATTTTCTGAAAAAGAAAAAAGCATAAAGATCCACGGACATTGCCATCAAAAATCATTGAGCAGTGTTGAGGCTTCTTTTGCAATGCTGAATATTCCAAAAAATAATACGGTTACCATTTATAATTCGGGCTGTTGCGGAATGGCGGGTTCATTTGGTTACGAAAAAGAGCATTACGAAATCAGTATGAAGATGGGAGAAGATACGCTGTTTCCGAAAATCAGGGCAACAGAAGCAACAACAGCAATTGCTGCTGCAGGAACCAGTTGCCGCCATCAGATTTTTGACGGAACGAGCAGAAAAGCCCAACATCCGGTTACGATTTTAAAAGCATGTCTGAAATAATTATTTTAATTGAAATTCCAATAATATGAAGAAAACAATCTGCATCTTAATCTTTTTAGTTTCGCTATTTTCTGCCAAAGCAGCGCAGGTAGATACTATTCAGGTTTATAGTGCTTCGATGAAAAAGAACATCAAAACTTGTGTGATGCTTCCGGATAGTTATAAAAAAAGCAGCGAAAAATTTCCTGTAGTGTATCTTCTTCATGGTTACAGCGGTAATTATGGTTCTTGGGCAAAAGATTTTAAAGAACTTAAAAGACAGGTAGATTTATATAATTTTATTGTAATTGGCGTAGATGGAAATTATTCTAGCTGGTATTTTGACAGTCCAATTGATCCTACATTTAAGTACGAAACTTATGTAACGGGAGAATTGGTTCCTTACATTGACAAAAACTACAAAACAATTTCAAGTCGTGACGGCCGTGCTATTTCTGGTTTGAGCATGGGCGGACATGGTGCTTTATATTTATCTATTAAACATCAGGATATTTTTGGAGCAGCAGGAAGTATGAGCGGCGGAGTAGATTTTCGTCCGTTTCCTGATAACTGGGATATTAAAAAACGCCTTGGAACTATAAACGAATTTCCAGAAAATTGGAACAAAAACACAGTAGTCAATATGCTTGATTTACTGCCAAATAATAGTTTAAAACTAATTATTGATTGCGGCGTTGACGATTTCTTTATGAATGTCAACCGAGATCTGCATGCCAAAATGCTGGCAAAGAAAATAAATCACGATTATATCGAGCGTCCAGGAGAACATAATCTTAAATACTGGGAAAATGCTTTAAAATATCAGCTTTTGTTTTTTCATGATTTCTTCAACGAAAGTGTAAAAACAAAGTAACATAAAGTGCATTGCGAAACTACCGATAATTCGCAATACATAAATTTTGGTTGGTTATCCCTAACAGGTTTTTTTAAGCCTGTTAGGTTTTTTTCGCAACAGATTCACGAATTATATCTTTTGAATCTGCGAAAGCAACGAGAGGAAAGAATAGCCACAGATTATAAGATTAAAAGATTTTTTTTGCCACAAATTTCACAAATTTCCGCAAATTAAATCTGCTAGATCTGCGAGAGAAAAACTTTGCGAACATAGCGCAAATCCTTGTGTGCTTTGCGGTTAATTTTTAGCCATAAATTTCACAAATTTCCGCCAATTAATTTGCTTAATCTGTGAAATCTGCGAGAGAAAAACTTTGCGTCTTCGCGCCTTTGCGAGATAAAAAAAAAACAAAACTTTGCGAACGTTGCGTAAATCATTGCGCGCTTTGCGGTTAAGTGACACAGTAAATTCCGAAATAAGAACTGTTTAAAATAAATTATTGCTAATTAACTAAAAAGAACCATGAAACATCTATTTTTCAGAATACTATTGCTTTTTGTAATAACATCTGGATTTTCGCAGAATGCAGAAAAAAAGGAAATTATAAAATTTGTTCAACTTACAGACTTGCACGTTTCTGTAGGGAATGATAATGATTTTTTACTTCAAAATATTGTAAAAGAAATTAATAACTCAGATTTTGAATTTGTAATCGTAACTGGAGATTTAACCAATCGCGGTGCCGATGACGAGTTGAATGAAGTGCATAAAATACTTTCAACACTAAAGAAACCGTACTATGTAGTTTCAGGAAATCATGAAACCAATTGGAGCGAAAGCGCTGGACTGACGTATAAAAAATTGTGGGGAGAAGACCGATTTGTCTTTTCAAAAGGAGATTATGTTTTTATCGGATTTCCGTGTGGCCCTTATATGAAAATGGGAGACGGATTTGTTAAACACGAAGATATACTTTGGCTGGATAAAACCTTGCAGGACAATTTAAAAAACAGCAATAAAAAAGTATTGAATTTTGCTCATTATCCTTTAGATAACAGCGTGAGCAATTATAAAGAAGTGCTTTCAGTTTTACAAAAATATCCAACTGTAGCTACTTTTTGCGGTCACGGACATACTTTAAGAAAATACGATTTCTCTGGTTTGAGTGGTTTAATGGGAACATCGATTACTTCGCTTGACGGAAAAACAAAAAGCTACAATGAGGTTATTGTAAGTAAAGATAGTATTCGCATTTATCAGAAAGAGCTTGATAAGCCTGGCGTTTTTAAATTTGCTGTTCCATCAACACCTTCAAAAATTGAAATTCCGAAAGATAATCCAGCAAGCTTAAATCCTTTTATAAAAGATATTGCCTCAATTTACAATCTTCCGGCGTTTGATAAAAAGAACCTTTATTTTACAAATTCGCTTGGCGAAATTCAATCGGTTAATTTGAAGAATAAAGCAGTGAATTGGAAGATTCAGACTGGAAATTCACTTTATTTTTCGCCAATTGTAGTCAAAAATAATCTGATTGAAGGCACAATCGAAGGGAATATTTTAGGAATCGACACGCAAACAGGAAAGCAAAAATGGAGCACTTCTGTAGGCGGTGTTTTGGTTGGCTCTCCAATTGTTGAAAACAACAAATTATATACAGAAAGTTCTAGCGCATTTGTTTGTATTGATGCGGTTACAGGAAAATTGCTTTGGGAAAATAAACTGCCAAAATCGTATTCGCAGGGAATTCCTGTAATACATGGCGATAAAATTATTTATGGCGTTTGGGATTCTTACATTTACTGCCTTGATAAAAACACAGGAAATCTGATTTGGAAATGGAATAACGGAAACGAAAACCAAATTTTATACTCGGCTGGAAATGTTAATATGGTTGCAACAAAAAAGAGATTGTATTTTGTTACGCCTCAACGATTTCTGACTATTTTAGATGTTGAAACCGGAAAAACTCTTTTGAGAACTAATAAATGGAAAATTAGAGAATCGATGGGGAAAAGCAAGGATGGAAAATGGTTTTACGGTAAAACAATGGAAGGCGAACTTGTAAGAGTTCCATTAAGCGATGATTTGGAATTAACAGAAGAAAATGTAATTGCCCAAAGTAAAGTTTTGGATTTGAAATTAGGTTACGAGCATAATCCAGCAGGAATAATTGAAAAAAATAATAAAATCTATATCGGAAGTCGAAAAGGCGAAGTGATTATTGTGGATGCTGTAAAATTTGAAATTAGCAAAGTGCTTAATTTAGGAAGCTCAAGTGTAAACGGTTTTACTGTAGACAATAACGGAAAAGTGTGGACATCACTTATCGAAGGTGGAATTTACAAATTGGACTAACTTTTAATTGCTCGCAAAGTCGCAAAGACGCAAAGAATATTAAAAAAGCTTAAAAAGAAAAACTTTGCGTCTCTGCGCCTTTGCGCGATTAATAAAAAACTTAGCGAACATAGCGTAAATCTTTGCGCTCTTCGCGGTTAAATTTTCGCCACAAATTGCACAAATTTCCGCGAATTAAATCTGTTGAATCTGCCAAATCTGCGAGAGAAAAAAATTGCAACAGATTAAAAAAACTTAGCGAACATAGCGTAACTCCCTTGCGCTCTTTGCGGTTAAACATAACGATACTAACCCAAAATAATAATTATGAAAAGCATAAAAATCATAATTCTAGTTTTACTGATTCAAACCAAAATTTTCAGTCAACATTCTCCAAAGAGAGAAATGCGCGCCGCTTGGATTTCTACAGTAGAAAACATCGATTGGCCGTCTAAACCAGGTTTGTCAGACAAAGAAATGAAAAACGAAATGATTGCCATTTTGGATAATCTTCGTTCGTATAATCTAAACACCGTCATTTTTCAGATTCGCCCAACTGCCGATGCCTATTACAAATCGACAAAAGAACCCGCTTCGCATTGGATAACCGGAACTCAAGGCGTTGCTCCAGGTTTTGATCCGCTGCAAATGATGATTGATGAAGCAGGAAAACGCGGTATGAATGTGCACGTTTGGCTGAATCCGTATCGTGTGCAAAAAGATACGGTTAGAGATGTACTTTCAAAAAATCACTTATATTTTAAAAAACCAGAACTTTTCCTGACTTACGGAAAAACAAGATATTTTAATCCAGGATTACAAGAAACCAGAAATTTTGTTGCTTCTGTTGTGGGCGAAATTGTTCGTAAATACGATATTCAGGCAATCCACATGGACGATTATTTTTATCCATATAAAATTGAAGGACAGGAATTTCCAGATAATAAAGCTTTCGCTAAAGAACCGCGCCAGTTTAAAGACAAAGACGATTGGCGAAGAGACAATGTCGATTTAATCATCAAACAAATAAGAGATACTATAATTGCCAATAAACCAGAAGTTGAATTCGGAATTTCGCCTTTTGGAGTTTGGAGAAATATCGCCAAAGATTCTCAAGGCTCTAAAACTAATGCAGGAGCTACAAACTATGACGATTTGTATGCGAATATTTTAAAATGGCAAAAAGAAAACTGGATCGATTATGTTACGCCTCAATTGTACTGGCATATTGGTTTTGACCGCGCTAATTTTGAAGTTCTGGCAAAATGGTGGGCAGAACATAAATATGGAGCTAATGTGTATGTTGGTCATGGCGATTATAAAATTTCGACTTCGGCAAAAGAACCAGAGTGGAGAAGTCCCGATCAAATTGTAAAACAAATCGAAATGATTCGTAAACTGCCACAAATTGAAGGTTCGATGCATTTTACCGCTTCTAATTTTCTGAAAAAAGGAGATACGTTGAGAAAACCACTTCTTGAAAAAGAATACAAATACATTGCTTTAACTCCAGAAGCAAATAGAATTACAAGATTAAAACCAGAAGTGCCAACAAATGCAGTAATTGCTAAAAAAGGCAATAACGCAGTTTTGACTTGGAAAGCGGCACTAAATGACAAGAAATATGTGATTTACAGATTTCCAAAAGGAAAAATAACCGATTTCTCAAATTCTGAAAACATTTATTACGTGACAACAGCTTTAAAACTAGAAGTGTCAAATGCTGATTTGGAAAACTACGTTTATGCGCTCACTGCTTTGAGTCAGACCCAGACAGAAAGCAGTCCGATTGAATTTTCAGTAAAATAAAAATATAGAAATGAGAAAAAGTATTCTCCTAATTGCCCTATTTCTAAGTTCGTTAGGTTTTGTACAAGCCCAAAAATTAGATATAATTCCGAAACCAGTTTCCGTTCAGCAAAGTGCTGGTCAGTTGGTTTTGACTTCGCCACTAAAAATAGTTGTAGATAAAAAACTAAAAAACAGTGCCGATTATATTGCTGCAAGTCTTTCAAAAAATACAGGAATTAATCCGATAGTTTCGATTGGAAAAAAGCACGGAAAAAATAGCATTTCATTTTTAGTAGATAAAAAAATAAACCTTCCGAATGAAGGTTATCAATTAGAAATAAGCGAAAAAGGAATTTTCGTAAAAGGAAAAACTGCAAACGGAGTTCTAAACGGACTCCAGACTTTATCGCAAATTTCTTCTGCAAAAGAAGTAAAAAAAGGAACTGTTCCATTTGTGAAAATTGAAGATTATCCTCGTTTTGACTGGCGCGGAATGATGCTCGATTGTTCAAGACAATTCTTCGATAAACAAACCGTAAAAAATTATATCGATTGGCTGGCGGCTCACAAAATGAATGTTTTCCACTGGCACTTAACCGATGATAACGGTTGGAGAATCGAAATTAAATCTATGCCAGATTTAACTTTAAAAGGTGCTTGGAGAGGCCCAGGCGAAGTTTTACTGCCCTCTTACGGTTCTGGAGACAAACGTTACGGAGGCTTTTATACGCAAGAAGACATTAAAGAAGTAGTCGCTTACGCAGCCAATCGTGGAATTTCAGTAATGCCAGAAATTGAAATTCCTGGGCATTCTCGTGCGGTAACGGCTTCGTATCCAGAAGTAGGTTGCGCTATAACGCAGGAACTGAAAAGTGTACAAGGAGAAGTGAAAAATGTTTGGTGCGTGGGTCGCGAAGAGAATTATGAACTTCTGGACAACATTATAAAAGAAGTTTCTGGATTATTTCCTTTCGAATATATTCATGTTGCAGGAGACGAAGTGAATCGCGCCAATTGGGAGCATTGCCCAAAATGTCAAGCTTTGATGGCGAAAGAAGGATTTACAGATAGTTTTCAGCTTCAGAATTATTTCTTTAGAAGAGTTCAGAAAATTGTAGACAAATACCATAAAAAAACAGACGGCTGGAATGAAATCCTGAAAGGTGGAGAAATCGACCCGAACACGCTGATTTCTGCTTGGCAGGGAATCAGTTACGGAATTGAATCGGCTAAAAAAGGATACAAAACCATTATGATGCCGGGACAATTTACGTATTACGATATGGCGCAATCAGAAACAGAACGCGGTCATCGTTGGGCGGCGATTACAGATACAAAACGCGCTTATTCGTTTGAGCCAATTCCAGATGCAGATTTAACGCCTGAAGAACAAAAAAATATAAGTGGAGTTCAAGGTGCTTTGTGGAGTGAATATTTGGATCGTCCAGCAAGAATTATGGAATACCAAAGTTATCCAAGAATTTGTGCTTTGTCTGAAATTGGTTGGTCTAAAAAAGAAGATAAAAACTGGGATGATTTTTATGGAAGATTGACCAACAGTCATTTGCAAAGATTGGCTGATATGGGAATCGCTTTTAGAGATTTTGCTCCAACAGCCATTTATAAAAACGGAATTATTACGGTAACATCTCCTTATGAAGGTGCTGTTGTGCGATTTGATAAAGATGGAAATGAGCCAACAAGACAATCGCCATTATATACAGGGCCAATTCAGACGAAAGATTACGAGCAATACAGGTTTATAGTTTTCTTTAACGAAACTTCGGCAAGTCCTGCGGTTAAAGTGGAGAAATTGCCTGTTGCTAATTGGAATACTTCGAAAGTTGAAGTTTTAACTGTTTCGGAAAATATTTCAGAACATGTAGATAAAAAAGGGATTTGGTATTTGAGTTTTAATCCAACAGATGACGGTGTAAACGGTACAATTAAAAATGTTTCTCTTTTTGAAAATGATAAATTATTGCAGACGTATTCAGATGAAAAGTCTTTGAAATCAAAACCTCGTTTGAGATTTTTGATTGAAAATTATAATGAAAAAAATACGTACAGATTAGAATTTACGGTAGAAAATAAAGAAGAGAAAAAATCGGCAGCCAATGTAAAATTTACTTGTACGCCATATCAGGAACCAGAAGTGAAAGTGACTTCTTCGATGGCAGAAAATCCGAAGTTTCCAATTTCAAATCTACAAGATTATAACGAAGAATCCTATTTGCGTACCGATGTAGCGTGCAAAGATGGCGACTGGATTTTGTACACTTTTGCAAATCCGGTAACTTCCTCTAAAATTGATGTTTTAACTGGAGTTCCGCATCACCCGAGATTTATAATAAACAACGGTTTTGTAGAGTTTTCATACAACGGAACGGATTTTATAAAAGGCGATAATTTTGATTACGGAAACGCGTCAATTTATCCGAAACAGCCTGTAAAAGCGGTTAGAATAAAAATTACAGGAACCAATAACGAACCTTTGATGGCAGGACAGGACTTAAAAATTAATCCATAGAAATATGAAAAATATTGGTGTCAAAATTATAATTGTTTCCTTGATTTTTCTGGGAACAAAAGGGTATTCTCAGAGAAACTCAAAACAATCTTTTGATGTAAAACGAAATGAAGTTTACATTGATTCGATGATGACCAATGCGCTTGAAAAAGGCTTTTTTCCTGGAGCACAAATTATTGTGGGAACTAAAGATGAAAATCTGATTTTAAAAAACTACGGTTTTCATGATTACACTAAAAAGCAATTAGTAAAATCAGAAGATGTCTTTGATTTGGCTTCAATGTCTAAAGTTTTAGGAGCGACTTTGGTAACTATGCGTTTGGTTGGTGAGGGAAAACTAAAGCTTACAGATCAAGTTGGCGAAATTGTTCCGATGTACAAAAACACAGCCATTGCCGATTTGACGCTTTTTGAATTGCTAACGCATACTTCTGGATTAACGCCAAGTATTACTTTTTATCAGGCGTTGCTTTCTACGCCAGACAATTCGCCTTTGCTGAGCAATCAGAAATCAGAGCAATATGTTGAGCCGTTTGATATTATGTTTGTCAATAAAAACATTGTTTACGATTCTAAATATTTGGCTTTTGAACCAAAAGAAAATTGGATTCAGGTTTATAAAAACATGTGGCTGAATCCAGAATTTTATCCGTCGGTTTACGAAAGGATTGCAAAGGCAAATACCAATCCGAGAGGAAAATATTTGTATAGTGATTTGAATTTGCTTTTGGTGAAGCAAATGATTGAAACTAAAACAGGAAAGAAATTAGATTACTTCACAAATGAAATTTATACAGAATTAGGCATTTCAAAAATTGGCTATAATCCGTTAAAATGGACTTCGATAGATGATGTCATGCCGACTGAAGTAGATAATCTTTTTAGAAAAGATACCATAAAAGGCTATGTACACGATGAAGCGGCTGCGATTTTTGGTGGCGTTTCTGGAAATGCAGGTTTATTCGCAAACGCCGAATCGATTGCCGTAATCTGCAAAATGCTACTGAATAACGGGACTTATAAAGGCAAACAAATTTTAAAAGCGAATGTCGTAAAAGAGTTTACAGATTCTCCGCTTGCAAAAAATGGAATTTATAGAGGTTTAGGTTTTGATAAAAGAAAACCAGACGAATTTTATAAAAAAGATGATTTCGGACATACGGGTTTCACAGGAACTTTCTTCTTCATGAATCCTGATAACGGTAGGTTTTTAATTATTCTAACCAATCGCGTTAATCCAACGCGAACAAATAGATTAATGTATAAAGACGATTTTACAGCTAAAATTTGGAGAGAGATTAATAGATAAGTTTTTGCCACAGATTGAAAGGATTAAAAATGATTTTTTTGTTTCACGCAGATTAAATTGATTTAAGCAGATCTTCTAAATAAAAAATCTGCGTAAATCTTTATTCGGTATCTCAATCTGCTAAATCTGCGGGATCTGCGAGAAAAAAAATAGCCACAGATTGCAAAGGTATTTTGTCTCTCGCAGATCCCGCAGATTTAGCAGATAATTTTTAAAGAAATCTGCGGAAATCTTTATTCGGTTTCTAAATCTGCTATATCTGCAAAATCTGCGAGAAAAAAATAGCCACAGATTGAGAGGTTTTATTCGCCACGAATTCACGAATTATTTTTAAAATCTTTATGGTAAGCCATGCTGAATTACCCGAATTATTGCGAATGAATTAGTGTAATTCTGCGTTTTTTTTCATACAGATCGGAAAAAATAATTCGTGAATTGCTTCGCCTGTTCGCTATCGCTCGGGTCGTGGCTAAAAAAATCTGCGAAAATCTTTATTCGGTTTCTAAATCTGCTATATCTGCAAAATCTGCGAGAAAAAAATAGCCACAGATTGAGAGGTTTTATTCGCCACGAATTCACGAATTATTTTCCAATCAGGTTGAATATATTTATGCGATTCGATTATTTGCCACGAATTATTACGAATATATTAGTGTAATTCAGCATGGTTTATCACAAAAGATTTTAAAATAATTCGTGAATTCGTGGCTAAAAAAAAGAATTTCAACCGGACTATCTATAATTACAAAACTGGTATGCTTGATTGGTACGGTAAGAAACTACTTTTGCCAAAAAATAGCAAACCAAAATGAAAAAAATCTATTTTGCTGTATTTACAGTAATTTGTACCAATTTTTACGCACAGACCAAGAACGATTCCATTAACCAAATGGATGAAGTTATTATTAATGAAGGGCGTTTTAACACGCCAATTTCCAAACAAAACAGAAACGTCTATGTAATTTCTAGCGAAACCATAAAAAAACTGCCTGGAAGAACATTACAAGAAGTATTGCAATATGCCAACGGAGTAGATATTCGCCAAAGAGGGCCTTTTGGAACTCAAGCCGACATTAGTGTTGATGGCGGAAGTTTTGAGCAGACTGTTGTTTTGCTAAACGGCGCAAAAGTAATCGATTCGCAAACGGCACATAATATGCTGAATCTGCCTCTTCCGGTTGAGGCGATCGAAAGAATTGAAGTGGTTCGTGGTCCGGCAGCGAGAATTTACGGAATTAACAGTTTAACGGGAGCGATTAATATCATTACAAAAAAGCCAACCGATTCTGGATTTATGGTAAGCACTTATGCAGGTTCTAATTTCGAAAAAGACACGCAAGATACAGGAGATACTTTTTACGGAGCAGGAATTCAGGCTGGGGCAGTTTTAGGAAAAGAAAAACAGCAGCATTTAATTTTTGCTTCACACGATAAAAGTAACGGTTACCGTTACAATACAGCATTCGAAAACAATAAAATTTTCTATCAAGGAAATGTGCAGATCAATGATAAGAATGAAATTTTATGCTCTGCAGGTTACATCAACAACGGATTTGGTGCTAACGGATTTTACGCTGCGCCGGGAGATAGAAATTCTACTGAAATTGTGCAGACTACATTTGCCAATCTTCAGTCGAATCATCAAATTACAGACAGCTGGAAAATTATGCCAAGAGTAACGTATCGCTACAATTATGACGATTACCGTTATTTAGGAAATTCAAATTTAGCAGTTGGAAGAAGCCAGCATTATACAAATTCTATTGCAGGAGAATTGAACTCTACAGTGAAATTGTCTAAAGGAGAAATTGGATTTGGAGCTGAATTTAGAAGCGAAAATATTCACTCTTCAAACATTGGAGATCACGATCGCGAAAATGTTGGACTTTATGCAGAATACAGAACAAGTTTTACCGAAAAACTAGATGTAAATATCGGAACGTATTTAAACTATAATTCCGATTATAAATGGCAGATTTATCCAGGAATTGATGCGAGTTATGCGATTACAGACGCTTTTAAAATTATTGGAAATGTGGGAACAAGCCAAAGAATTCCGTCATTTACTGATTTGTATTTGAAGCAAACAGGAAACATTGGAAACGCAGATTTAGATTCAGAAAATGCTTTTCAGAGCGAGATCGGATTTAAATACAATAAAAGAGCTTTGAGTTTTAATGCTAATTATTTCTACAGAAAAATTGACAATTATATCGACTGGATGCGTAATCTTACGACACAGCCGTGGCAAAGTCAGAACACTGGAGATTTGAATACCAACGGAATCAATTTGCGTGGAACTTATAGATTTGATTTTTCTAAAGATTCTAGATTGAATATTCTTTTAGGATACACGTATTTGGATTCTGAATTCAAAACCATGCGTACAGAAACGTATTCAAAATATGCCATTTCATCCTTAAAACATCAAATTACCAACACGATAGATTATCAGTTTAAAAACTTATCGGTAATGTTTGCAACTCGTTTTAACGAAAGAATTACTGGCCCGTCTTATTGGGTAAATGATTTTAGAGTAAGTCAGACAATAAATAAATTTACTATTTTCTTAGACGGACAAAATATATTTAATGCAACTTATTATGAAGTTGGAGCAGTACCATTGCCTTCTAGATGGTTTACTTTGGGAGTAAAACTGGTTACTTTTTAAAAATACTTTTATTTAGGATTAGATTGTTATAAAAGCCTGTAAACTTTGTGTTTGCAGGCTTTTTGTTTTTTTATGCATGACGATGTAGAAAAAAAATAGGTTTCATATTATAATTTGAAACATAAAATCATGTTTTTCAATGTTTTAAAAATTCGATTAACTATAGATTTGTAAGAAATTATAATTATTATGCTTATGAGAACTACAAATTGGATTACATTTATTTGCGGAATTTGCCTGACAAGTTTTGTAAATGCGCAAGAACCAGTAAAAATATCTGGAAAGAAAGGATACGATCAGCCGAATCAGTATCTCGTAAAAAAAACTACAGTTCTAGCTCCAAATATGGAACCAGTAATGGTGAACGAACAGCAGAATAATAATGTGAAGAAAAAGCTTGCTGATCTGGAGAAAAAACATGGTAAGAAACCCAATATTATGATTTTTCTTTTGGATGATGTGGGCTATAGTGATTTTGGTTTTAATGGAGGCGGAACTGCCGTTGGAAATGCAACTCCTGATGTTGATCGTTATGCCAATAATGGTTTAGTGCTTAGTTCGGCTTACTCGCAGCCAAGCTGTTCGCCAACTAGAGCAACTATTCTAACGGGACAAAACCAGATTCACCACGGAATTCAGTCTCCTCCAATGTACGGACAGCCTGGTGGAATGGAAGGGCTTACGAGCGTTGCCAAATTGTTGTCGGCTCAAGGTTATACAACTCAAGCTATAGGAAAATGGCATATTGGAGAAAATGATGGGTCGCAGCCTCAAAATGTCGGATTTGACGATTTTAGAGGATTTCTTTCGGTATCTGATATGTATACCGAATGGAGAGATGAGGCTTTTAATCCTGAAGTTGTCCTGAGTCCAGAACGTTACGATTTTATCAACAAACTGCCTTTTAATAAATCGGATGTTCATGCTGTTAAAGGCGGAAAAATAGAAAACTTATATGAAATCACGAATGAGAATATCAAAGATCTCGACCAGAAATGGATGGAATATGGTGTAGATTTTCTTAAGAAACAAAAAGGAGCTAAAAAGCCATTTTTCTTGTATTATGGTACAAGAGGCTGCCACTTTGATAACTATCCTAATGATTATTACAAAGGACGTTCTGCTGCTAGAACCACTTATAGCGATTGTATAGTAGAAATGAATGATATTTTTAATAATCTAATGAAAACTTTAGAAGAAACTGGCGAGGCAGAAAATACAATTGTTTTCTTTCTCTCAGACAACGGACCAGAGGCAGAGGTAGCTCCACACGGGCGCACGACTTTCCGTGGGGCGAAAGGTTCAACTTGGGAAGGCGGAGTTAGAAGTCCTGCTTTTGTATATTGGAAAGGTGTAATCGAACCTCGTAAATCTGACGGACTTTTTGATTTTTCAGATCTCTTCAATACTAGTTTATCGATTGCAGGAAAACCTGGTGCAGATTTAGCAAAATTAGTTCCTACGAGTACTTATATAGATGGTATCGATCAGGCTTCGTTTTTAATAGAGCCAAATGGCGTTTCTAACCGTCGAAGCGTTTTTTATTGCTGGAATGATAAAATTTCTGCTGTTCGTGTGGATGAATTTAAATTTGTTGTACTACCGCAAATATTAAATTCTGTAGTTCAGTCAGGTCATATAGGAGGTTTTAGCGGAACAGTACAGCAATCTGCAGGTTCAAATATGTTTAATCTGTACACCAATCCTCAGGAAGACGAAACAATAGGAATTCGTCATATTCCAATGGGAATGCCACTTCAAGCTGAATATTTAAGATATGTGGAAGTTTTAAAGGAATATCCAGCAAAAAGACAGATTGGATTTTAACAAAAATATTTTTTAAGGCCTTTCTCTTTTAGCTATTTAGAATCATATAAACTTTCTCCAAAATAATGTAACAATTTCTTGGCGTAATTTGCTGAATTTTACCAATCTATGAAAACGAAGTAATAATCATACTTTCAGTTTCTTCAGTTTCTGATGGTATAAAAAACGAATTAAAAATGGATACAAGAAATGAACCAAACGATTTATTCCAAGATGGAATCGATCGTACGCAAGAATCAAATTGGGATCCTATTTTGGGTTATCAGATGTATTTTCCAAGTGAAGAAAATAAAGATGATCAGGTGAGTGAAAGAAATAATCCTATTCAACAGCCTAATACTGGAGATTGGGGAGATGATGCCGATTATGAAGAACTTAGGCATAAGGATAATTTGCACAGAGACATTGCAGAAAATGATGCCACAAAAATAGATTAAGAAAGAGAGCAGTATTACTACTGCTCTTTTTTTTTGTTGCTTTTGTTACAAAATATCAAAACAAAAACACCTGCACAGTAAATTGCACAGGTGTTTTCAAATTAAAAAAATGAAAAAAGTGAGGTTTTATTTTTAAATAATTTGCAAATGAGGTCTTACTTGCATACTAACTATATCGCAACGTTTCGGCTGTGCCAAACAGAACAAAACGCTCATTGCGATATCTTTTGCTTCAAGCATTTCCATATCTTTTATTTTTTCTTTTTGTTCTTCTTTTGAATCGGGCTGCATATCGCTCATTACCGCTCCCGGTTCTACATGCGAAACTTTAATTCCCAACGGATTAATTTCTTTTCGAAGTGCCGTGCTAAATCCTCTAATCGCGGTTTTGGTTGCGACATAGATAACGCCTGTTTTTTCTTTTACTTCGGCACTCATAGAACCAATATTGACAATATGTCCCGATTTCTGTTCCTTCATTCGATTGACAGCTTCTTTCGCGAAAGCGATATATCCAAGAATATTAGTTTCTAAAATATATTTCCAGTCATCATATTCGCCTTCAATAATTCCTCTGGCAGGAAGAGCAGCATTATTAATTAAAATATCGATGCCGCCAAGAACTTTATCGACCCTGTCCCAGATTCGTTCAATATCTTCTTTTTGGGTAATATCTGCTGTTTCTCCATAGATTTCTCCTTTCGATGATTTCTCCTTAATATCATCCATGGCTTTGTAAAAGTCGTTTTCGTCCCTTCCAAAAATAAACACACGGCCACCAAGAGAAACAAGCAAATCTGCAATTGCTTTACCAATTCCTGTTGTACCGCCAGTGATCACAATTCGTTTGTGGCAGATAGTATCCTTAAAGTAATTCGACAAGATTTCCATATTGTATATTTTTATTATTTTATTTTAAGATCTTTTAAGTTGCTTTCGGCGGGACCATTAATTACCGTTCCATCAGATGAAAATCTCGAGCCGTGGCAAGGACAGTCAAAAGATTTTTCGTCAGAATTCCATTGGACCACACAGCCCAAATGCGGACAAACCGCTGAAAAAGCATGTAAGGTTTTGTCATAATCTCGGTACACCGCAATTTTTCGCAAACCGACAGAAAGAATCCCGCCGTCTCCAGCTTCTAAGTCAGCTGTATTGTTAAGGTCAGATGCTGTAATCCAGTCCAGATATTGCGAAGCCATATTTCCAGCTTCTTTTAAATAATCGCCCATAGCTTTAAAAGTTATTCGCGACGGACTGTACAAATCCTGCCATTTGTTTTCAATTCCCTGAATCATATCAGTAATAATCATAGCTCCAATCGTAGCATGTGTCATTCCGTTTCCAGAATCTCCTGTAATCACAAATACATTTTTGTCTCCAGGATTTCTTCCAAGAAAACCTAAAGAATCAAAAGGTTCCATAACTTGTCCTGACCATTTATAAGTGATTTCGTCTAAAAGCGGAAAGTATTTTTTAGCCCAGATTTCCAAAAGTTCATAGCGCGAAAATTCTGAAACTCCTTCTTCATCGGCTTGTCCGGTTTTGTGGTCTTCTCCGCCAACAATCAGTAAATCATATTCATCATCAAAATTTTGCAATCGTACATAATGATACGGCTGCGCGACCCATTTCGATTCTGGATCTCCAGTATCCCACCATAAAGTATGTGGGAGACTGCCTTTCGGAATTTTTCCTGCAATCACATACGTTCTGTAGGCGTGCTGTTTGGTATGCATGGTCAGGACATCATTAATAGGCGTATTGGTTGCCACAACAATATATTGAGCAGAAAAATTATAGCCATTTACAGTTGCACCTTTATCGTCTATATTTTCTGCGTGAGCTTCGGTATAAATAGTTCCGCCCAAATCTATTACCGCTTTAGAAAGGGCTTTTAAATAATGCAAAACATGAAACTGCGCCTGATTTTTAAATGCCAAACATCTTTGATCCTGAGCTTCTGCCAAAGAAGGAGTATGATTTAAAAGAACCGTTTCCAACCCTGCGTTTTGAGTAGCTTCAAACTCTTTATCGAGATTTTTTTCCTTGTCATTTGGGTGAAGAAACAAGTAGCCATTTACACGTTCAAAGTCGCAATCTATATTTAATTCAGTAACTATTTTTTCAATTTCATCAATAGCAGCGGTATGGCTTTCGGCAGCAAGTCTTGCATTTTCTTTTCCAAAAGTGCTTTGAAGGTAGTAATATCGATCGTCTAGCGCACAAGTCAGATGCGCTGTAGTTCGTCCAGTTTCTCCGCTGCCAATGAAACCGTCTTCAGCCAAAACCACTTTTTTTCCTGCTTTCAAAAGTTTATAAGCAGTTGTAAGTCCAGCAATACCGCCTCCAATAATCAAAACTTCCGTTTTAATATCCTGAGTTGGTTTTTCAAAGGCAATTATATCGGTAGAATCAATCCAGAAAGAAACATTATCGCCAGATGAGATACTGCCTTCATTTATATTTTGATTTAGATTTTCCATTGTTTATCTTTTTAAGGCGCTAAAACATTTATATCAAAGCTACTAAGTAAAAATAGGAGAAGGCTTACAGCATTATTTCTAAAATTTTATAGGATTTCCAGTATGATTTTATATAACAATAAAAAGAAATGGTATAAACGTAACCGATTTATAAATAGTTACTTAGCTTTTACGAAATCAAACAAGTTTAAAAATCGAAAAGCAATTATTATGAAAGCAATTCAGCAAACGACAATTATGATTCTGATTATCTTCAGCGGATTATTAATTTCTTGTAAAAACAATAAAGACGGCTATAGTGATGAAATAGATACCGTTATTTCACCTCTTGACAGTGCAAAAAGTACAACAGACAGCATAAAAACGGAAGAACATATTTCTACCAATATCGAAACGACACAAAAAAATGGTTCTGAGAGTACGGCTGGTACAGGAAGCGGACCTGGAGAGAGTTCGCAAGACGGCTCGACTTATACCAGTGCTGCCGGACTGCAGAAAGATAGTTTAAGACCCCAAAGAGATACCGTAAAAAGTAAAAAGAAGTAATTCATTATATAAGAAGTTTTTAAAATTGTGTAAAAATCACATTTGTAAAAACGGTTATTTTTATACTTATTAAATTAAAAAATATTCATTTAAAAATATAATTATGAAAACTCAGATTTTAACTAGAGCCGCTTTCTTGGTTCTTCTGACAGGATTGGTATTTTCTTGCAAGAAAAATGAAAGCGCAACAATAGATTCATACGAAAATGATACTATTCAAAATACGATTGACACAGTGGGACCAGAAGTTGATACGATTAATATGGACACCACAACGACCGTTAAAGCCGATTCTATCAAGCAATAACGATTCGTAATAAAAACAAGTAAAAGCTGAATCTTCATGATTCGGCTTTTTTTGATTTTTTAATTCAAATACAAAGAATTTATAGATGATTAAATTCACTTTAACAAATCTTTAAAGTAATTGCCTTTTTCTCTATATTTGAGAAAGAATTTAACAAATTTATATGCCTTTGGTATCCAGAAACAACATTAGAAAGTATTCTTACTCAGTACGATAATGGAGCTAATAAATAATTTAGACCTTTTTCAGACCGTTTTTAATTCTGCACCAAATGGTATTGCAGTGCTAAAATCTTTGCGCAATGGCAAAAATAAAATTCAAGATTTTTCGATACTGCTATTGAATGCTTACTTTGTCAACTGGATCAAAAATGAAGACTACAAGGGAAAAAGATTCAGTCATATTTTCTCCAAAATAGAAGGCAATATTCTTGAAAAGCTTATTGAAACTGCAGAAACTGGAATTGCCGCCAACTTCGAACAATCGTACCAAGGCGAGACCGCAAAATATTGTCTCAAATTTACCGCTGTCAAACAAGATGATTTGTTAGTAGTGACAATGGAAGATATCACCGAAAAGAAAGAGGCAGAAAGGGCTTTGACTAATGCATTGGCTGATGCAGAGAAACAGAAAAGACTTTATAATTCCATTATATATGCGACTCCCGATTTGGTTTACGTATTTGATCTTGACTATAAGTTCACGTACGCAAACAAAGCCTTATTGAATATGTGGGGGAAATCGGCAGAGGATGCCATCGGCCGCGGATTAAGAGAAAATGGCTATGAAGAATGGCATGCCGAAATGCATGAACGAGAGATAGATACTGTAGTGGCAGAAAAAAGAGCCGTGAGAGGAACAGTTTCTTTTCCGCATGCTGAATTGGGAAGAAGAATTTACGATTATATTTTAGTTCCGGTATTTAATGATAAAGGGGAGGTTGAGGTGGTTGCCGGAACGACTCGAGATATTACAGAAAGCAAGCAGGCCGAAGAAAAATTGCAGCAAAGCGAGAATCGTTTCCGAAAAATGATTCATCAGACTCCTGCACCAACTTTAGTGCTTAAAGGTGACGATCTTGTTATTGAGCAGATTAATAAGCACATGCTGCAAATGATTGGCCGCGGAGAAGAAATTATCGGCATGCGATTGATCGATGTCTTGCCCGAACTCGAAGGTCAATATGTGTGGGAACAGGTTCTAAAAGTTTATAACGAAGGAATTCCTTTTGACCAGAGTGAAGTTTTGGTGCCGCACAATCGTACAGGAGAACTTAAAAATTACTATTATAATCTGGCTTATCGTCCGTTAATAGAAGATGGACAGATAACAGGAATGATTCAGGTTGCCGTTGAGGTGACACAGCAAGTTGTGGCACGCCAAAAAATGGAAGAAAGCGAAAGCCGTTTTAGGGCTTTAGTCAATGCCTCATCCGACTTGGTTTACCGCATGGACGCCGACTGGATGATTATGCACAGTTTGGAAGGAGGCGGAAGACTTTCTGGCGCTGGCGGACACGGCATTAATTGGCTGGATAAGTTTGTGCATCCTAGTGATTTGGAACAGGCTGTTCATCTCATTTCTAAATCTATTGTAGAGAAAAGCATTTTTGAAATGGAGCACAAAGTCATCAATGCAGACGATTCTGTTAGCTGGGTTTTTTCGAGAGTGGTACCGATATTAGATGACAAACAAAGAATAATAGAATGGTTTGGTGCAGCAAGTGATATTACTTCGCAAAAAGAACTTCAAAATGTAATTGCAGAAAGCGAGGAAAAATTCAGACAGCTTGCAGATTTGGTTCCGCAAATTATTTGGACAGCACAGCCAGACGGATTTATAGATTATTATAACAGCCGCTGGTACGAATATACAGGTTTTAACAAAAATGAATTTGGCGATTCGAGCTGGGTTCCGACACTTCATCCAGACGATGTTTCTATGGTTTTAAAGACATGGTACCAAAGTGTTCATGCAGGCACTTCGTATCAGATAGAATTTCGTTTAAAAAACGGAAGCACAGGAGAATACCGCTGGTTCTTAAGTAAAGCGCTTCCTATTAGAGACAAAGAAGGAATAATTACGAATTGGTTTGGTACGTGTACCGATATTCACGAGCAAAAATCTATTACCGAAAAATTAGAAATTTTGGTAGCAGACCGCACCAAAGAACTGCAAAGATCGAATGATGATTTACAGCAGTTTGCGCACGTTGCGTCGCACGATTTAAAAGAACCTGTCCGAAAAATAAAAACTTTTGTAAGCCGTCTAGAAGATCATTTGGAAGGAAAACTAGACGAATCGGCATCCAAATATATTGAGAGAGTTCACGTCGCCGCAGACCGTATGTTTAATATGATTGATGGCGTGCTGGCGTATTCTAAAATCAATGCCGATTCGCAAAAAGCAACAATGGTCGATTTAAATGAAGTCATTAAAAATATAGAAACCGATCTCGAAATTGCACTTCAAAAAACAGGCGGTAAAATTTATTATGAAGAACTTCCAGTTTTGGAAGGGGCTTTGGTATTATTGTATCAGCTTTTCTATAATTTGATTAACAATTCCATTAAATTTGCTAGAGAAAATACGCCTTCGCAAATTACGGTTACAGCGACTGAAAAGATGGAAGACGGCAACAGAATTGCAATAATTACTGTAGAAGATAACGGAATTGGTTTTGACCTCGATCAGACTGGACGTATTTTTGAAACTTTTACCCGCCTAAATTCTAAAGACCGTTACGAAGGAACTGGCTTAGGTTTATCGCTGTGTAAAAAAATAGCAGAACGTCATGGAGGAAATATTACCGCAACAGGAATTGCCAATAAAGGAGCTGTTTTTATTGTAACGCTGCCATTTGAACAAAAAGAAAAAGACATTTAATTATGAGTAAAAAGATAATTTTATTAGCTGATGATGACAGAGACGATACAGAAATGTTTTGTGAAGCGCTGGCTGATATCGATGAAAATATTATTTGTCATTGTGCTGAAAATGGTGATAAAGCACTAAAAATGCTTAAAAACGAAGATAAAATTCCAGGTGTTGTTTTTCTAGATTTAAATATGCCCATTCTAAATGGCTGGGAATGCTTGAAAGAATTAAAAGCTGATGAGCGCTATAAAGAAATCCCTGTAATTATGATTTCTACTTCTTCGCATAAAAATGATATGGACACAGCAGCAAATCTTGGCGCTGTCTGTTATTTTGTAAAGCCAAATAATTTTAACGATTTAAAACAAGTCCTTCAATTTATTACTTCTAATCTCGAAAAAGGATTAAAAGAAGCGCTTCCAACTCTCGAAAAAAATAAATACTTGCATGTTTTTTCTTTTTAAATGAATAAAACGTCCGAATTTCTTTTGTAAAAAAGGGATCATAACAAAAATAACTTTGTTTTAATTTGTTGTTTTTCAGTTCCTAAAGTGTGCTGAAAGAGTTTTTAAATAAATTTTACAAAAAAACACAATTTAAACTATACTAATTCGGTAGAATTAATATATATTTGTAACACAGAAAATTTATATAATGATACATATCCAGAAAGACTGAGGGAATAGGCCCATTGATGTCTTAGCAACCTGTTGCCGAATAAGGTGCTAAATCCTTCCGCTGTGTGCGGGCAGATAAGAAAGATTTCTCCGTAAATCTGTTTAAGATCATAATGTTAATCTTTAATTTTTTTTTAAATGAAAGCAGAATCCATTTTGTACGCGAGTTACGAGCTTTTGAATTTAATTTTCGAAGAAAACAGCTTTGCCTTTTTCTGAATGAGAAAATTCTAGTTCCACGAGATTCTTTCTTTAATCATATCGCTAATGGCTTTTGTCATTGGCCTGAAATTCTTTTGTCTAATCTTAAACTAAAAATAAAATGAAAAAAATACTATTAGGTTTTGCTTTGCTTCTGGGTGCTTTTCAAACTCAAGCGCAGGAAAATAATTTACAGTTAAAAGGAACTGTTGTTGATACTGTGGCGCAATATGTCTACTTGCAGAAGTTTCACAATAAAATGTTTACCACAATTGATTCGGCAAAAGTAAAAGACGGAAATTTTAGTTTTAAAACTAAAGTAAAAACCCCAGAATTATACGGATTAAGCGTCAATACCGAAAGTTCGCCTTTGTATATTTTTCTCGAAAAAGATCCCATTACAGTAAAATTAAATCCGAAGAAATATTATACCGCTTCAGTTGTTGCAGGTTCGGCTTCTCAAGATTTGTTCGAAACTTATAAAAAAACGAAGGATGTAGAAATCAGCAAATTCATAACAGAACATCCAAAATCTATTGTTTCGGCTTATGTACTCTACAGAAATTGGTCGTACCGATTGACGCCAGAACAGATTACGCAAAACATTGCTTTATTAGATAAAAGTCTTCAAAATACCACTTACGTGAAAGAACTAAAAGAACTGGTTACCGTTTTAGACGGATTAGCGGTCGGTAAAAAAGCCCCTGATTTTACAGCCAATGATCCTGAAGGAAAACCAGTTCGCCTTTATGAAAACTTAAAAGGCTACACTTTGGTCGATTTTTGGGCTTCTTGGTGTGGACCATGCAGAAAAGAGAATCCGAATATTGTGGCGGCTTACAAGGAATTTCACGATAAAGGATTCAATATTGTGGCAATCTCATTAGATAAAAAGAAAGAAAATTGGATTAAAGGAATTAAAGATGATAATCTAACATGGACACACGTTTCGGATTTGCTTTTCTGGAACAGTGCCGTTGCCAAATTATACGGAGTAAGAGCCATTCCGGGAAATTATTTAATTGATTCTAAAGGAACAATCGTTGCCAAAAACCTGCACGGAGAAGAATTGCAAACTACGTTAAAAACACTTTTAGAGAATAAAATTTAAGACCCAATCTTGTCATTCCGAGGAACGAGGAATCACACTAGAATCCATATAGAAAGTCGCCAATCTTTGTCGAGTTGCGTGTGAGATTCCTCGTTCTTCGGAATGACAAAAATTGGAGTGAACAATACAACAATACAATTTAGTTAATTTAAAAAATGTAAAGGATATGAATGCTATTGAGTCAACAGTAAAACCAACAGAACCGGAGTGTTACTTTTCTAAGTTTAGAGAAAACACAGTAGGAATTAATCACACTTTCGAATCGGTTTATGGAGAACAAAATTTAGTATACGCCGACTGGGTGGCCAGCGGAAGATTATACCATCCGATCGAAGAGATAATGCTTAATAAAATTGGTCCAATGATTGCCAATACGCATTCCCTTTCAAGTCAGACCGGAAAAACGTCGACTTACGCTTATCAATATGCGAGAGATATTATAAAAAAATTGGTCAATGCTCGCGAGTCGGATGTTTTGGTCGCTACGGGAAGCGGGATGACGGCGGCTTTATCGAAATTGCAACGCATTATGGCGCTCCGAACAAAATCGGATGAAGATCGACCTGTGGTTTTTATTACGCATATGGAACACCATTCGAATCAAGTTTCGTGGTACGAAACAAATGCAGAAGTTGTGATTTTGGAACCTGATGAAAATAATTTGGTCAATCCAGAAGCACTTTCTTTAGCAATAAAAAAATATGCCGATAGAACTTTAAAAATCGGTTCGTTTACAGCTTGTTCGAATGTTACGGGAATTATTACGCCTTATCATGAATTGGCCAAAATCATGCATCAAAATGGCGGACTTTGTTTTGTCGATTTTGCAGCTTCGGCACCGTATGTTGCAATCGATATGCATCCAGAAGATCCAGAAGAGCAATTGGATGCAATTTTCTTTTCGCCGCATAAATTTTTGGGCGGACCTGGGACTTGCGGCATTTTGGTTTTTGATGAAAAATTATACCAATCCGATTTTCCAGATAATCCAGGCGGTGGAAACGTAAAATGGACGAATCCGTTAGGGAAATATTGTTACAGCGATAGTATAGAAGTTAAAGAAGATGGTGGAACTCCTGGGTTTCTGCAAGTTATTAGAACTGCTTTGGCTTTAGAATTGAAAGAACAAATGGGAGTGGAGAATATCAAAAATCGCGAAAAAGAACTGCTTGATCTCTGTTTTTCTAGGCTTCAAAAAATATCAGGATTGTCCATTTTAGGAGATTTAACAACAGAAAGAATTGGCTGTGTTTCTTTTGTGATCGAAGACATTCATTACAATTTGATTGTACGTCTTCTAAATGACCGTTTCGGAATTCAGGTTCGCGGCGGCTGGTCTTGTGCGAGTACGTATGCGCACTATCTGTTTAATATTAATGAGAAAAAATCCGCTGAAATTACAAATGAATTGCTGCAACGAAATCAGACCAATAAACCAGGTTGGGTTCGTTTGTCGCTACACCCGATTATGAGCAATGAAGAGCTTTTTTATATCTGTGACGCGATTGAAAAAACAGCATTCAATTATAAAAAATGGAAGAAAGATTATGAATATAATCCCGTTTCAAATGAATTTGAAAATCCAGCAATAAAAGATAACATCGCGAGAGATGTACAAGATTGGTTTAAGTTAGTTGAGTAGTTAAGTGTTCCGTAGGAATATCTAGTCAGTAGTCCTGCGGAATTAAGTTTTGTTTTTTTTGTTAAACCCGACAGTTCCGAGATTTCGCAACTGTCGGGTTTTAAAATAACATAACAGAGATAATTATATATTCCGTAGGAATATCTCGTCGGTAGTAGAAAAAAATAGGATTGTTTGGTGTTTGTGTCCTGTAGGGACACCCTGATAGAAAATTATATTTTGTGTCAATCAAACGTTCCCACGGAACGTATAATCGCTACCCAAGTTTGATTGTACCAACGAAACATTCCTATGGAATGAAGTTGCTGTTTTGTGTTAAACCTGACAGTCCCGAAGCCTCGGGATAAAAACCTGTAAGGTTTCTGAGACAACCTTGCGAGCAATGCAAGTTAGATTGAGGAGTATATATTCCGGAGGAATATCTCGTCGGTAGAAAAAAAATAGGATTGTTTGGTGTTTGTGTCCTGTAGGGACACCTGATAGAGAGAATTATATTTTGTGTCAATCAAACGTTCCTACGGAACGTATAATCGCTGCCCAAATTTTGGTTGTACCAACGAAACATTCCTATGGAATGAAGTTGTTGTTTTGTGTTAAACCTGACGGGTTTTTAAAACCTGTCAGGTTTCTAATTGACTGAAGTAAATAAAATAAATAATGAGAACAATACCTAGAAGAATCGTAACGGGTTTACGAGACGGAAAATCAATTATAGAACAAGATGCAATTGTTACCAATGTGTCGGAACATTTTCCGGGACTGATTATTTCAGATATTTGGTCGACAGATTCGACTCCGGCAAAATTTGAAGAAAAAGTTATAGAGAATACCGCTTTTCCAAATACGCCAAAAAACGGAAGCTATTTTCGTTATGTCCAGATTCCGCCCGATAAAGATTTGGGAATAATAGCGCCAGAAGGACAGCCTCATCCATTAATGCACCAGACGGATACTTTGGATTATATCATTATTATTTCGGGAGAAATTTACCTGATTGTCGATGAAGAAGAAACTTTACTGCAAGCTGGAGATATTGTAATTCAGCGCGGAACCAATCATGCTTGGAGTAATCGATCGGAGTCGCCGTGTATTCAATTGGCTGTTTTATTAGATGCAGTGAAAGTAGGCTAATAAGTAAGACTAGGTTTGTCTGTTATCGAGTTAAACCCGACAGGTTTTTAAAACCTGTCGGGTTTCTATGATTCACAATTCAGAATTTACAACTGACAATTAACAATTACTACCATGTATTTTGTTTATTTTTGCAGGATTATAATTCTAGCAAATGAAACGTTCGGGCACAGCAGATCTACCTTTACATTATGGACACGTTCCATTGTGGCTTGCCGAACGAATGTCTAAATTGGGTTTGGCCATTGTCGAAACCATTGCGATGGAATTTTCGACAGCTGAGGTTATCAGCAAATTAAGCAATCCGTTTTGGTTTCAGAGTTTTGGAGCTGTTATGGGAATGGACTGGCATTCTTCCGGCATTACAACTTCGGTACTTGGAGCATTGAAGAAATCGGTTAATCCACATTCTAAAGAACTCGGAATTTATATCTGCGGAGGCAAAGGAAAGCACTCTATGGCAACGCCACAGGAACTTTTATTTGTCGGAGAAAAAACAGGTCTAGACGGAAATAATCTAGCGAGCTGCAGCCGACTTACCGCAAAAGTGGACAATACCGCCATTCAGGACGGATTTCAATTGTATCAGCATAATTTTATTGTAGACAATAAAGGGCAATGGGCTGTTATTCAGCAAGGAATGAATCCGAATTCTCGAACTGCCAGAAGATATCATTGGCATTCACAAGATCTAAAATCTTTTATAAACGAGCCGCATACTTTTATTTATGGCGAAAATCAAGGCGCTATTTTAAATCTTACGGCCAACGCTGCAACCAAATCTAGAGAAGGCATTTTAGAATTGGTAAAAGAATCTCCAGTTAAAATCATAAAAGAAATGCAGCATCTTTCTATGCCTGCTCATCATGACGTGAGAATGGAAGATGTGAACATGAAAAGATTGGGTGCTATGCTTTGGGCTACTCATGAAAACAAACCAGAAGATTTTGAAGAACTATTGCTTTTAAAAGGAATGGGGCCAAGAGCTTTACAGTCGTTAGCCTTAGTAAGCGAAATCATTTATGGAACACCCACAAGATTTGAAGATCCAGCACGTTTTTCATTTGCGCATGGCGGAAAAGACGGACATCCATTTCCTGTTCCAGTTAAAATTTATGACGAAACCATAGATACACTTCAAAGAGCTATTAATCGTGCTAAAATCGGTAATAGCGATAAACTGAGCGCCATTCAGAAACTATCTGAAATTTCGCGAAAAGCAGAAGAAAGTTTCACCCCAAATTCCAATTTTGATGCTTTGATTCAGAGAGAAAGAGAAGAATCGCATAAATACGGAGGAAGAACCGTTTTTGGAGAAGCGAAACCTCTTAAAAAGAAACCCGATACACCAAACAATCAGCTGGAATTGTTTTAAAAATTACAATTTTCTTCCAGCCTTTAGTTATTTAAAAGTTCAATAATGCCACAAAACGAAAAATCAATTTATACTCTACAGTTCATTTTACTTTGCTTGAGTTCTTTACTATTTTCATCAAGCTTTAATATGATGATTCCCGAGCTTCCCAATTATTTAAGCAGCTTGGGAGGAGCAGAATACAAAGGACTTATTATTTCTTTATTTACCTTAACAGCAGCTATTTCGCGTCCGTTTAGCGGTAAGCTGACAGACAAATGGGGTCGTGTTCCCGTTATGGCAATAGGTTCGTCGGTTTGTGTAGTTTGCGGATGCCTTTATCCTGTTTTGAGTTCTGTTTCAGGATTTTTACTGTTGCGCTTGGTTCATGGTTTTTCTACAGGATTTAAACCGACATCAACATCAGCTTATGTGGCAGATATTATTCCGCAGCACAGATGGGGAGAAGCGCTTGGAATGCACGGACTGTGTTTTAGTATTGGCGGAGCATTAGGACCAGCATTGGGCAGTATGATTGTAAATATGTACGGCATTAATGCCATGTTTTACAGCTCGTCTTTTCTAGCGTTTTTTTCAATAATTATTGTAATGAATATGAAAGAGACACTTGCCAAAAAAGAAAAACTGAACAGATCGATGTTTATTATTGGCCGTAAAGATATTGTAGATAAAAATGTATTTCCTGCAGGAATTATCACGTTTCTTTCTTATACCGCATTCGGACTTATATTGACTTTAATTCCAGATTGGAGTGAGCATTTGGGAGCCACAAACAAAGGAATATTTTTCACGGCATTTACAGTAGCTTCGGTTATGGTTCGTTTTGGAGCAGGAAAAGTTTCAGACAGATACGGACGGCCAAAGGTTATAATGGCGGGATTATTTATAACGGCTTTTGCTCTTTTTATGATAAGTGAAGGAAAAGATATTCAGATGCTATTAGTCGGAGCAGGAATTTACGGAATTGGTACGGGGATTTTATCTCCCGCAATTAGCGCTTGGACTATTGATTTAAGTAATCCAGATCATCGCGGAAAAGCGGTTGCAACCATGTATATTTCGATGGAACTCGGAATTGGATGTGGTGCACTTTTAGGAGGAAGTTATTACAGCGATCAGATTGCGCGAATTCCGCAGATCATGAAATTTGATATTATGCTTTTCGTTATAGGAATTTTGTATCTGACTTACTGGGCTAGAAATAAAAAGAAAAATCGAGAAAATTTTTTATAAAGTAAAAGAATCCGAAGGATTCAAATGTTTATAGCAGACAAATCTCTCGTTGCTATTTGACCCCGAAGGGGTCATATTCACAGTGAGATATACAATTCTATAAACATATGAATCCTTCGGATTCTTTATAATGAACTTCAAAATAAAATAAAAAGCACATCAGAAAACCTGTAAATTTATTTTCACAGTTTTTGATTAACTCGTTGGGTGTGATGATGTAAAAATGCAATTTGTGTGAATTAGTATTCCGAAATAAGGGATGAAGAAAAATCGCAAAAATTTTTTATAAAGTAAAAAGAATCCGGAGGATTCAAATATTTATAGCAGACAATTCCCTGGATGCTATGTGACCCCGAAGGGGTCATACTCACGGTGCAACATAAAATTCTACAAACATTTGAATCCTTCGGATTCTTGTACATATTAAATCGTTTTCTTGAACTAGAATACTGCTATTCAATATTATTAAGATTAATCATATTGAATTTTATGCAAAAATCTTTACGAAATCCTTTGCGCTTTTTTAAACTTAATAATCATTTGGCTTTTAACATAAAAATTGTTTAATATTGCGTTTTTGATCCTTACTTTTTATTAATTAATGTCTGTTTATAGCAAATATGCTGATCATATTTTATTAAATCTTCTTAAAGAAGACGATCAGTTGGCCTATACAGAAATTTTCGAAAGATATTCCAGACTTTTAGTAAATCATGCTTATAAAATAACGGGCAATCAAGATGAAGCTAATGATGTGGTTCAGGAAGTATTTTTATCCATTTGGAACAAACGTAACGAACTGACCGTTACAAGTTCTCTTTCTTCTTATTTATACAAAGCAACAAAAAACAGAATTCTAAATCATATCGCCCACGAAAAAGTGGTTTCGCGTTATGCCGATTCTATTTCTGATTTTATTGAAAACGACTATGTTTTTGCCGATTCTAAACTTAGAGAAAAAGAATTGGAAGCGCTTATTGAAAGTGAAATTGCTTTACTTCCAGAGAAAATGCGCGAAGTTTTCCTTTTGAGAAAAGTCGAAGAACTTTCGTATGACGAAATTGCACTTCAGTTAAATATTACCGACAAAACAGCGAAACAGCAAGTTTATAATTCGCTAAAAATTCTTCGCGGAAAACTAAAATCGGCGCTGAATGTTTTTATCTGGTAAATTTTTCTTCTTCTTTTTGTTAAATTTTAAAATAAATTATCTTCATAACCCTCTCATTAATAAAGAGAAACTAACGTTTCGCGAAATTTATTAATGATAAATTAATATTTTTTTGATTTTCATCTATGACAAAACCCCTTTCTAACTGTCTTATTATAAAACAAGACAAAATTTCGTATTGTAATTATGAATAAAACGGAACTTCTAGAATTGCTTAAAAAGTATCAAAACGGCACTTTATCTAACGAAGAAAAAGATAAATTGGATGCTTGGTATCTGCATAAAGCGTCTGATAAAAGACAGCTGAATGAGTACGAACTGGAAGACAGTTACGAATATTTAAAATCGAAACTGCCATTGGTGCAAGAGAAAAAAGTAATCAGTCTTTGGCCTCGCGTTGCTGCTGTGGCATCAATTGCTTTATTGTTGGGCACTGGAATATTCTATTTTGTAAAACCAGAAATTGAAGCTCAAGAAAAGAATATTCAAGTTGTTGAAAAACCAAAAGAAATCGCTCCAGGCGGAAACAGAGGAATTTTGACACTTTCAAACGGAAAGCAGATTATACTTTCAGATATCAATTCAAAAGATATTATTGCAAAAGAAGATCAGGATGAGGTGACCATTAAAATGGATGCCAATGGTGTGATCACTTATGTTATAAATCCGAACGCAGAAACTTCAAAAGAAGATGCGAATTCTTTCAACACACTTTCGACCCCAACTGGCGGACAATATAATATTGTTTTGGCAGATGGTACAAAAGTATTCCTGAATGCGGTTTCGTCTATCAAATATCCAACTCAGTTTAATGGTGACCAAAGAATCGTTGAATTGGAAGGAGAGGCTTATTTTGAAGTGGCTAAAAATAAAAGCAAGCCTTTTATTGTAAAATCAGACCATCAGACAATCGAAGTTTTAGGAACGCATTTTAATGTTCACGCTTACGCGAATGAATCTGCTGTAAAAACGACTTTATTAGAAGGAAGTGTTGCGGTTTCTTCTAAAAATCAAAAAGCAATTTTGAAACCTGGCCAGCAATCTAGCTTAACAGCTACTGCATCTAAAATTTCAATTAAAGAAGTGGATACAGAAGCTGCAATAGCTTGGAAAAATGGCCGATTTAAATTTGATAATGCAGATCTGAAAACGGTGATGAAGCAGCTGGAACGCTGGTACGGCATTAAAACAGAATACCGAGGTGATGTCTCTGATGTGAGATTTAACGGAGGAACATTTAGAAATAAAAATTTGTCTGAAGTATTAAAAGTGCTTGAGCTTAGCGATATAAAATTTAAGGTTGAAGGAAAAACGATTATAGTTTATCCGTAAGATCTTTTTTAACCGAATTATATTGAGTTTATAAACTAAAAAACCAGAGGCAGTTGCGATGCTTCTGGTTTGTTTAAAAGTTTATAGTCCAGTATAAGTTGTCCACCTATTGTTTAACTATAACCAATGTAAATGTATGAAATTAAATTTACAACCAAAAAAACCTTACAAAAAACTTAAAAAAAAGATTCCTAAAGCTTATTTATGGGTGCTAAGTACTGTATTTACAATGCTTTGCAGTTTTACTGGGCAAGCGCAGCAAGTTACCTTAAATTTTAAGGAAGCCCCACTAGAAAAAGTGCTGAAAGAAATTGCAAAACAATCCAATTACGAAGTTTTGTATACGCAGAAATTGCTTAAAGATTCAAAGCCAGTTACTATTAATGTAAAGAATGCTAGTTTGAACGAAACTTTAAGTCAAGTTTTTAAAAATCAGAGTATAAAATATACGCTTACCAACCAAACGATTGTGGTTACTGCTCCAAAAGAAAAAAATGAGAGCGTGGGAAACGGATTAATCGATATCAAAGGAAAGGTAGTAAATAATAAAAATGAATCGTTTCCAGGAGTAACTGTTACCATTGCAGGAACAAACAGAACAAGTATAACGGATTTTGATGGAAGTTTTTCTTTTGATAAAATTTCGCCAAATGCCGTTCTTGAATTGTCTGGTTTAACTATCGAAAGCAAATCGTTTGGTGTAGGAGGACGCGCAGATTTTACGCTTGTCGCTGAAGATAAAGTGGCTGCAATGAAAGAAGTTGTGGTAACAGGTTATCAGACTATTGCAAGAAGCAACTTTACGGGTGCGATTGCTAAAGTGGATGAGAAAACACTAAACGAAAATATCAATTCTAATTTATCGGGTGCAATTGAAGGACGTGTTGCGGGTTTAATGTTTCAGAAAAATCCAAACGGACTTGGTTCTGATACGCCTATTTTGAGAGGTATTGGTACTTTTTCTGAGAATGTGGGCTACAGTCCGCTTATTGTAATTGATGGTCTTCCAAGTGAATTGACTTTGGATGAAATTAATCCGTATGATATTGAAAGTGTTGACGTTCTTAAAGATGCTGCGGCGGCTTCTATCTATGGTTCGAGAGCTGCAAACGGTATCATCGTTTTAACGACTAAAAAAGGAAACGGTAAATTAAAAGTAACCGTAAATTCCGATTTCTTTATCTCAGAGAAACCAAATTTGAGAGATATGAACTATGCCTCAACAAGCGAACTTATTGACTTTGAGCAGGCAGTTTACAACAGAGAAAGAGCCAGATTTGCAGATACTGCAACAATGTTTAGCAATTATGGAGATATTGGAAACAGCAGTACAAAATACTACAGTCCGCTTTACCAGTTAAACAGAAATTTGGAAGAGGGAAAAATCGATAATGCCACATACAACACCACTCTTGCACAATGGAGAAAAAACGATTATAATAAAGATTATCGTGATAATGTTTGGCAAAATGAATTAAGACAGCGTTATAATGTTGCTTTTTCAGGAAGCACAAGCAAGCAGAACACTTATGTTTCGCTTAACTATGATGAATCAAAAGGTCGTATAAAATACAATGCAGGACGCTCGTTTAACCTTTATGCAAAAAGTAGTTTTCAGGTCAATAATTGGCTAAATGCTACTTTTGGAGTAAACGGAACGTATAGTAATGCTGAAGTGACCGAATATGATTTGGGCAATTATGATATCCAAAAACGATACGAGCGTATTACAGACGATAACGGAAATTTGGTGCAATCTTCATTTGCATCAATCAGAGATGGCTTTACTTCAAGCGGAGCTCTAAATCCGGCTATGGTTGAGAAAATGCAAGGTTTAAGTGGTTTTAAATCAACGAATTTCAATGTTTTAGATGCACTTAAAGAAGGTATTGAAGAACAAAATGCATTGAGCTTAAGAACTTTTGCCAACATAAAAGCAAAACTATATAAAGGATTAAGCTTTAATACACAATTCCAGTACGAAGTAAGAAAAGTTGATAATGAACAGTATCACGACGTTAATTCGTATAGAATGCGTTATGCGATCAACGCATTGACAGGATACAATCCTACTACAAATGCCTACACCTATGTGGATGGTTTTTCTACAGGCGGACGCTACAAACAAAGTAGTGCCCAGGCAAGCAATTATTCTTTCAGAAATCAATTAGATTTTAATCAAGAATTTGCAGATGGAAAGCACTCTGTCAACGCTTTGGTAGGTACCGAAATGCGCGAAACCTATGCCCCAAGAAGTATCGAGCAGTTACGATATGGTTACGATCCAGTAACGCTTACTTCTGCAGTATTAAACAACCTTGCGCTAAGTCAGACAGGAGTTTCTAGTTATCTGTTTGGAAACAACCGTACGCTTGCAGCTTTAGCAAGAACACAGATGGAGACCCTGCACCGTTATTTTTCTGTTTTTAGTACGGCAAGCTATACGTATTTGTCAAAATATAATATCACAGGAAGTTACCGTGTCGATCAAGCCGATTTGTTTGGTGTTGATCCAAAATATAAAAACCGCCCATTATGGTCTGCAGGTTTAGGATGGAACATAAGCAATGAAGAATTTATGAAACCGGTAAAATGGGTGAGTATGCTTAAGTTGAGATCAACTTATGGTATCAACGGAAACGTAGATCAGAGTACAACCCCTTATATCACGGCAACGCGAAGAAACGATAACTTGTACCAGTCTTTACAGTACACCAATATCACTTCGCAGCCCAATCCGATGTTACGATGGGAAAAAACGCAAAGTACCAATCTTGGTGTGGATTATAGTTTATTCCGAGCTAAATTAAATGGTTCTATTGACGTTTACCGCAAATACAGCACCGATTTGTTGGCTACCACAGATCTTGATCCTACTGTTGGTGCTACATCAAGAAGAATTAATGCAGGAGCATTATTAAATAAAGGTGTTGAATTTACTGTGGGTTCTGAATGGTACAATGATGGTAATTTCAAAATTAATTCAAATTTCGTTTTCGCGTTTAACAGAACAACAGTTAAAAAAGTAACTAGAGCAGAATCTACGGCTTCAGTTTATGTTGCTTCTCCAACCAGTTTTTTTGTAGAAAACGATTATTTCAATAGCATGTATGCTTACAAATATGGCGGAACGGTAAATGGTTATCCGTACGTTTTGGATGAAAACGGAAATCCGTCTATCACTTTTGACGAAAATGGAAATCCAATTTCAACAAGCATAAAAACAATTACAAATCCAGATGCTTTACAGAATATGGGATCTTTGATGCCAACGTATACAGGTTCGTTATCACAGCGTTTTTCGTATAAACAATTTGATTTGAATTTCTTATTTGTTTTCTCTGGAGGAAATGTAATGCGTAAAGAAACCATAGACATGAGTTCTGATAACGTAAATCTTTCTGGAATTGCAGATCGTTACACCGACGACAATAGAAATGGCAATACTCGTTTGTATGTAGACTTAGACGAAAGTGTTAGAAACTATGCAGGAACTATCAGCAGCCAATGGCGATATTCATCAGCAAATGTGGTAGATGGCGATTATATTAAATTGAGAAATGTTTCTTTAGGATATAACTTGCCTAAAGCATTCGCAAATAAAATTAAAATGGTTTCGGCAAAGTTCACTTTCCAAATGAATAATATCTGGTATTGGAGCGCAGCCGGAAACCGCATTGATCCAGAGGTTTACAGCTTAAATTCTGGTGTTCGCAGCTTACCATCGCCAAAAACGTATTTATTTGGCTTTAATCTTACTCTTTAAAAAATGAAAAAGATATATATAACACTACTGTCGCTTTTGATGTTAACCGCATCATCTTGCGAAGATTATACAGAAATCACACCCAAAGGAGCTTTAGTAATTGAAACTCCTGAGCAATTTCTAGAATTGGTATCATTGCCAAACAGAGGTTATCCAATCAATAACTTTCAATATTTGTCAGACGATCAATGGATGAGAGAGGCCAATGTAATCGGAAGAACTCCAAACATTGATATTATTAATTTTACTTTTGATGAAAGTATAGATAGAGTTTCGTTATTGACGGGTTCAAGTTTTTACAATCAAGCTTATAGTTATATCAATAGATGGAATACAATTATTTCATTGGTAGATGAGAGTAAAGGAGATGGAAATATCAAACAATTAGCCAAAGCTGAAGCTAAAATATTCAGAGCTTACGATCACTTTTTATTAGTGAATACGTATGCAAAAGCCTATGATCCGCAGACTGCAGCTACAGATGGAGGAATCTGTATAATGGATAAATTTGACCTAGAAGCACAGCCTTCAAAATCTACTGTTGCACAGGTTTACGATTTTATTCAGAGAGATATTGAAGATGCCTTGCCATTTATTCAAGAAAAACCTGCCGATGTTTATCACCCGTCATTAGCATTTGCGTACGCATTTAAAGCGAAAGTGCATTTGTTTAAACGTGAAATTGCAAAAGCTAAAGAAGCGGCAGAAAAATCATTAAGCTATAACAATCAGATTTTCGATTTAGTGGCGTACAGCAAACAAGGCGGACCAACAGCAGTTGCTGTTCCAGCGGCAAGTAATGTAGAAGTTTTGAGCTACATGTACATGACAGGTTATAACGAAATGAACTTTGCTCAGAGTTACATCATCAGTCCTGAATTAAGAACTTTATTCGGAACAAACGATGGGCGTTTCAATTTGTTTTTCAACTCGACAAGTGCAACAAACCTAGATCAAGGTTCAAACACAGCCTATTGGGGAACACAGTACACTAGATTTTTCTACCCAACTGTTGGAATGAAAACAACAGAAGTATATTTAATTCTAGCAGAATGTTATGCGAGAGATAACCAATTTGGTGAAGCAGTTAATGTTTTAAATACATTAAGAGCAAAACGTATTCTTTCTGGCACTGTTAATTTGGCCGTTCCAGCAACAAGAAAAGAAACAATGGATTTGGTCATTAATGAAAGAAGAAAAGAATTGCTTTTAGGATTTAACCGTTTTTTCGATTTGAAACGATTAAATACCGAAACAGAATATGCAAAAACAATTACGAGAGTATTCCCAATTGTAAACAAAACGGTTCCTCAAAAAACATATACTTTACAGCCAAATTCTCGATTGTATATTATTCCGTTCCCATTATCGGTTTTACAGAAAAATCCGAAATTGACATTAAACACAGACGAAAAAGTCCCATTTTAATTTAGATGAAAAAGTTAATTTTAATTCTAATCATGCTGTCGGCCTGGCAGCATGGTTTTTCCCAAACTCCAGAAAAAAAAGCAGATAGCACCAGTACACAGCCAAAAGGCATGCAGGCTTACAACAAAGTTATTACCGATAAAGCCAAAACTAAATCAGGTCTTTTTACTGTAAGTCAGGTCGATGCTAAATACTACTTTCAGATTCCTGATAGTTTATTTAATCGCTATATGCTAGTGGTAACGCGCTATCTTTCAACTCCAGAAGGTTTTGGAAGTTTTGGTGGAGAGAAAGCCAACGAACAGACGATTTATTTTGAAAAGGGTTCAAATAATACTATTTATCTGAGATCTCTGCAATATAGACAAGACGTTCGTTCTGCCGATTCGATGCTGGCAAAAGCATTAGAAGGAAGCAATGAAAATCCGATTGTGGCTGCTTTTCCAATAAAAACAATCAATCCTGATACAAAAGATGTGGTTATTGAAGTAACAGATGTTTTCAAAAAAGACAACGCCATGTTTGCTATTGGAAGCCAGGAAAAAACAGAGAAAAAATTAACGTCTCTGGCGGATGACAAAACGTTTGTTGAAAGTATTGATGTTTATCCAATTAATATTGAAACCAAAACGACAAAAACGTATACGAGTTCTACAGCAAGCAGCGGAAGTATCACTTTACGATTAAACACCTCAATCGTATTGTTGCCGAAAACGCCAATGCGAAAAAGATTCTTTGACGAAAGAGTAGGTTATTTTGCCAATAAATATGTTTTGTTTGATGATGATGAACAGCGCGCTCAAAAGAAATTTATTGTGCAGCGTTACCGTTTGGAACCAAAAGAAAAAGATATTAAAAAGTATTTAAGAGGCGAATTGGTCGAGCCCAAAAAACAAATCGTTTACTATATAGATCCTGCAACGCCAAAAAAATGGAGACCGTATTTAATTGCAGGTATCAACGATTGGCAGAAAGCTTTTGAAGCTGCCGGTTTTAAAAATGCCATTGTAGGTAAAGAATGGCCAGAAGATGATAAAACCATGAGTCTAGAAGATGCAAGATATTCGGTTGTACGCTATTTAGCTTCTGAAACGCCAAACGCTTATGGACCAAGAATTAGCGATCCACGAAGTGGTGAAATTATGGAAAGCCACGTAGGTTGGTACCATAATGTAATGAAATTGGTGCAGAGATGGTACATGATTCAAGCAGGACCTTTAGACCCAAGAGCAAGAAAAATGCATTTGGATGATGAATTAATGGGACAGTTAATCCGTTTTGTTTCTTCTCACGAAATTGGTCATACGATTGGTTTGCGTCATAATATGGGAGCGAGCAGTGCCACTCCAGTAGAAAAACTTCGTGATAAAAAATGGGTTGAAGAAAACGGACACACGGTTTCTATTATGGATTATGCTCGTTTTAATTATGTAGCGCAGCCAGAAGATAATATTAGTCCAAAAGGTCTTTATCCGCGAATTGGAAGCTATGATAAATGGGCTGTTGAATGGGGATACCAATATTATCCGAACGCGAAAGATGAGTTTGAAGAAGAAAAAATATTAGCCAAACTAACAACAGATAGTTTAACTGCAAATCCGAAATTATGGTTTGGAGGAGAAGGCAAAGACGAAGATCCCCGCAGCCAAGCAGAAGATCTTGGAGATGATTCAGTAAAAGCCAGCGATTACGGAATTAAAAACCTAAAACGTGTCGTGCCTCATCTTATCGAATGGACCTATCAGCCAAACGATCCGTATGATAATTTAGCAGATATGCACAAAGCTGTGGTGAGACAATACGGTTTGTATTTGTACCATGTTCTGAAAAATATTGGAAATAACTATATCACAAAACGTACCGTTGACGAAAAAGGTGCAGTATACAAGCCAGTTCCGAAAGCAAAAGTAAAAGCGGCAATAGATTATTTAGGAAGACAATTGTTTGTTGCACCGCTTTGGATGTATCCGCAAGAAATTGATGATCTTATTGCTTTAAAAAGAGAAGATCAAATCTCAGATCAGCAAAATCAAGTTTTGAATATGTTATTAAGTTCTGGGATGCTTTACAATATCAGCCTGAAATCGATGCAGTTTGAAGGCGCCTATACTGTTCCTGAATTTTTAAACGATTTACAGCAAACGGTTTGGGTGAAATTTAGCGGAGACGAAAAACAAGATTTTTACAGAAGAGGTTTTCAGCGCGGTTATATCGAAAAGTTGGGAATGCTTTTATTGCCAAAAGAATTAGAGCCAGGAAAAGCAGCCAATACAGCGCAGCGCAGCGATGTTAAATTGTATGCAAAACAGCATCTTTTAAAATTGAAAATAGATATTACAAAGCTTATGAATGCTTCAACAGGAATCAACAAAGATCATTACGAAAGCATTTTAATAGATATAGATAAAATCATCACAAAATTAGATAAACCTACATCATGAAAAATTTAATAGTTATAGCATTTCTTTTTCTTAGCGTTATGGCTCAGGCCCAAATAACTTCAAAAGAAGAAGTTGTTCCGGAATTAGTGCAAAAAAGAGAAACCGAAAAAAAGGAAATCACAAAAAATTATCTGGCTTTAAAAAACAGTTTTCTGACTTCAGACAGTCTTGCGGTTGTTAAAAATGCAGAAGCTTTCAAAAATGCATTAAAAAACTTCAAGTTTAAAAAATTGAGTTTACCAGACATGAATGCAGCTACCACTTCGAGAAAAGAAATTATCGAATTGGCAACAGCGATAGCTTCAACTAAAAACATCAACAAACAGCGCAAGATTTTTGAAACACTTTCTGTAAAATATTGGGATCAGGCAGCAAAATTTAAACCTGCCGATGAGACATTGTATTTACAAGTTTGCCCCATGACTGGCGCAGTTTGGACAAGTGACAGTAAGGAAATCAAAAATCCGTATTACCCGAAAAATATGCTGACTTGCGGTGAAGTCAAAGCAAGTTTATAGTTTTTTTTAATTTTGAATTAGTTTGATAAATGCGGTCTTCTGTGAAGGAGCCGTATTTGTCGTTTATTGAAATACACAACTTTTTGTTGAATAAAAAACCTTAGGAAACGCAATGATTTCTAAGGTTTTTTTATTGAGAATGATTTTTTTATAATTTACAAAAACATGCTAATTTGTATATATTTGCATAAAATCAATATCCTTCCAGATGAAGAAAATTCATATTCTTATTTCCGTTTGCCTATTTTCCGTTTGTAATGTTGTATGCCAAGAGTCCGTATCAAAAGCAATCACTTTAGAAAAAGCATTGGCGCAAAAGAATGTTTATACCGCAAGGAAGGATAAAAAAACAGGCGAATATAGAAAACAGCTGCAAGGGCAAAATAGTACCGCCGAGGTGTATGCGATCAATAATAAATTATATCAGGAGTATAGAAAATATAAAATAGATTCGGCACTTTACTTCATTCGTCAGAACTTATTAATTGCCAAAAAACCGTATGATTCTTATAAAGAAAAACAGGCTTTAATTGAACTTTCAAACCTGTATTCTTCAAACGGAAGTTTTTTAGAATCGAGAGCAATTCTCGAAAAAATAAACAGCCATGAACTTCCGAATGAATTAAAAGCCAAATATTACGAGTTTTACAGTCAGTTTTTTGAGCATTACGCGACCAATAATCCAAACACGCATTACCGCAGACAAATAGAAGTTTACAGAGATTCTTTGCTAGGCGTTTTAGATCCTAAAAGCAATAAATACAAAATAAACCTGGCCCAAAAGCTGATGTACAATAAAAAATATGCAGAAGCGCAGAAGCTGTTAATCGGACTTTTGAATAAAAGCACCAAAAGAGATTACGATTATGCGATGTATACCTATCTGCTTGCAGACATCAAAATGGTTTTTAAAGAAGAGCAGGAAGGAATTAAATATTACAGACTTGCAGCCGTTGCCGATCTTGAAAACGGCGTAAAAGATCACGGCGCCATTCAGAATCTGGCTATTTACAATTATTATCGCGGCGATATCGACAAGGCGTACCGTTATGCCAAATCAGCTTTAGAAGATGCTGTTTTCTGCAATGTGAAATTCAGAACCCTGATGATGTCCGAGTTTTATTCTATTATCAATACGGTTTATCAGGAGCGAGAAGAAGAAAACAAAAATAAGCTGCATTTATTGATTTTTGCTATTACGATGCTGAGTGCCGGATTGCTTGTTACAGCTGTTTATGTGTACAGGCAGATGAAAAAAATATCCAAAATTAAAGAAGCACTTTCCATTTCATCAGAACAGTTAAAAATCGTTAATTCTGATATTCAAGAAGCAAACAATAAACTCAACGAATATAATATCGAACTTCATGAAGCTAATAGAATCAAGCAGACTTATATTGCGCAGTTCTTTGATATGTGTTCTTCTTATATTGGAAAATTGGATGAGTACAGAATAAAACTCAATAAAAAAGCTTTAAGCAAACAATTTGAAGAATTGTCCTTGATGCTGCGTTCGAGTAATCTGGTTGACGAAGAACTTCAAGATCTTTACCAGCGTTTTGATGAAATTTTTATTAGCCTCTATCCCGATTTTGTATCCGATTTTAATAACCTTCTCATTCCCGAAGAACGCATCATTTTAAAAGAAGGTGAAATTTTAAATCCAGAACTCCGAATTTATGCTTTGGAGCGTCTTGGTTTTTCAGACAGTGTTAAGATTGCTTCGTTTCTTCGTTATTCGCTCAGCACAATTTATAATTACAGAACCAAGGTTAGAAACCGCACTTTATTGTCTAAAGAGGAGTTTGAATTCAAGCTTCAGAAAATTGGAATGTCAGGAAACAGTGAATCTTAGATTTTAAAGGCATTCGCAAAAGCAATTCTATCAGTCCATATATTTTTGTAGGACTGATGATGAGGTGTTTTGCATTCTGAAATGCTCTATTTTTTACTCTACAGAAACTACTTTTTTTACTATAGTTTGATTTTTAAGTATTTGTTTATTAGGTGTTTATGGTTTTTTGTCGGCTACATTTTTAAATTAGGGTGCAAAAACAATACTATATCGTTATAGTTTTGCACAAAAGGATTTAAACTTTTGTACTAACGAAATAAATAACCAAAAACCCAAAAATAAATGAATGTAAAATCTGTACAGGAATCAATTTTTCCTGATTCTAAAAAGCATTATGAAATACTGGACGGACTTCGAGGAGTTGCAGCAGTAATCGTTGTCGCGTTTCATATTCTCGAAGTATTCTCTGGAGGCGACCATACCAAACAGCTTATTAACCACGGCTATCTTGCTGTCGATTTTTTCTTTCTTCTTTCAGGATTTGTAATTGCACATGCGTATGACGACCGTTGGGGAAAGATGTCTATACAAGAATTTTTTAAAAGAAGGCTAATCAGACTTCATCCCATGATTTTAATCGGGATGTTGCTCGGTGCTGCGTGTTTTTATCCAAGCGCATCAGATATGTTTCCTGCTGTAGCTGGCACTCCGTTATGGAAAATGCTGTTGGTTCTAGTTCTTGGAATATTTTTAATTCCCGTTCCAGGTTCATTAGATATTCGAGGATGGGGAGAAATGTATCCATTAAACGGCCCGGCTTGGTCGCTTTTTTTCGAATATATCGCCAATATTGTCTACGCTATTTTTCTTAGAAAAGCATCCAACACCATTTTATGGATATTGACTTTAATTGCAGCTTTTTTTCTAATCCATCTAGCTGTTACAAACAGTTATGGAGATATTATTGGAGGCTGGTCACTTGATCCTGCACAGCTTCGAATTGGTTTTACAAGACTCGCATTTCCTTTCCTTGCTGGAATTCTGCTTAGACGATTAACAAAACCGGGAAATATGGGAAGCACATTTGTATTGAGCAGTGTTCTTATTGCGATCGTGCTGGCTTTTCCAAGAATAGGCGGGAGCGAAAATTTATGGATGAACGGAATTTACGATTCGCTTATGATTATTATAATGTTTCCTCTTATCGTACACATTGGAGCTTCTGGAACCGTAAAAGGAAAAACCATGCAAAAGGTATGCACCTTTCTAGGAGACATTTCATATCCTATTTACATTACACATTTCCCGATTTTGTATGTGTATTATTCTTATGTAGTAAAAAATAAAATCACGCTAGAAAACTCTTTTTCTGCGGCGGCATTAGTATTTGTTTTGTCAATAACGGTGGCTTATGTTTCATTAAAGTTTTATGATGCTCCGTTTAGAAACTATTTAGCAAAACGTTTTTTAAAGAGAAGTTAAGGGTTGGTTAAGTTAGTAATTATGACGGACGCGCGGGAATAACAACAGCCCTTCTCATAAACGCGTCCGTTTTTTGCAGAATGGTAAAGTATTCTGTTTAGAAATTGGCTGCTGCGGTTTTATTGTATTCGATGCCTGTAAAAATAGAAGCAGTAGATTATAGTAAGAGATTTTTCCTGCATGCCAATACAATTTTATTCAAACTTTAAATTTTAGTTGAGTTATGATCCAGTTTGAATGGTTTGATAATCCCTTAATTAAAGCAGCAGCTGTTTTTCTTTTTTGTGCTTTTTTAGCTTCAGCGCTATATATTATTTTAGGCACTTCAAAAAGCGGAAAAGAACAGCAAGATATTTTAGCCCAAAAACATTCCAATGTTTTAAATGAGCTTGAAAAGAAAGTTACTTTGAGAAAGAAAAATATTAACGGCGAAGTTTCTTTGAAAGCTCCAATTAAAATTCAGAATACTCCAGAGTTTTATGATGAGCAATATTTAGAAAGAGAAAAACAAAGTACAGACATTCTTCAAAAAGCAATTTTTAATCTTCGAAATGGCAGAGAAGTAGAAGGGGCAAAATATTTAATCGCGGCTTGCAAAATTTGGAAAAATGATGAAAAACTAGGAAAACTTCTCATGGCTCTTCCTATACTAGAAGATATATTAATTCATTTAAGTAGAGAAGATTTTGTTTTAGTCGAACTCGATTCAGAGCATAAATTTTCAGACATTGATAAAGTCATCAACTTTGTGCTTTCTTCGCAGATTTCTTCAGCCGACCGAAAAATGATTTCTGAAATCAAAAAAATAATTCATATCAAAAGATTAGATCATCTTTAAGGAAATTAAAATATAAACCGCCTCATTGGCGGTTTTTTTTTATGCTTAATAAATAAGATGCTATTATTTGCAAATTTGCATAAATTTGCATAATATTGCAATCTATAATTTTTTTTGAATATTTTATGAATACTACTGTAAACAAGGCGATACCCGCCATTAAAAGCATATTTTTTGTATGCGGTTTTGCACTTTCCAGCTGGGCGCCAATGGTTCCTTTTGCAAAAAATAGATTGAATCTGAATGATGGTGAACTCGGTCTGCTTCTTTTAATGCTTGGGGGAGGCGCGATATTGATGATGCCAATCTCTGGATATCTAGGACAAAAATTTGGAAACAGAATTGTCATTACAGTTTCTTCTATCACAATTGCTTTTATATTGCCATTTCTGGTATTCTTGGATGGAGTTACCGCTATGGCTGCAGCGCTTTTTATTTTTGGAGCCGGTATAGGAACAGTAGATGTTTCTATGAACGCGGTTGGCGTGAATCTTCAGAACTTGTACGGACGCCCTATAATGTCTTCACTTCATGGACTTTTTAGTGTGGGCGGTCTTGTGGGGTCTCTTGGATTGGGACTTCTTATAAAAACGGGATTAGAGCCTCTAAGTGCCGCACTTTTTATATCTCTATTGGTACTTTTAACAGTTGCCTTTCAGTACAGAAAACTATTTGACGCGTCAAGCGAAAGACAGACAGCATTGACCCATACTGAGGAAAAAGAAAGTACTGCAAGCGGAAAATTTGCATGGATGAACAGAGGCGTACTATTTTTAGGAATACTATGTTTTATTGTTTTTATGTCAGAAGGTGCAATGCTAGATTGGAGTGCTTTATTCCTTCATGAAAATCGCGGAATGGACGAATCTTGGGCAGGAGTGGGTTATGCCGTTTTCTCTGTTGCAATGGCAATAATGCGTCTGTTTGGTGACGGTCTGGTAGAAAAGCTAAGTCATCGCGCTGTGGTTACGGGTGGCGCGATAACTGCTTCGGCGGGTCTTTTAATGGTCATTTTATCGCCGTGGATTTCTTTGACAATTGCAGGTTTCTTTATTCTAGGTTGCGGAGCGGCGAACATTGTGCCTGTATTTTTTAATGAAGCCGGAAAGCTGAAAAATGTTCCTGTTGCCGCTGCGGTGGCGGCAATTTCGACAATGGGGTATTCAGGTCAACTGCTCGGACCAGTTTCTGTCGGATTCATAGCTGAACAGTCATCATTAGGACTGGCCTTGGGTGTTTGCAGTATGCTTTTGGCTGGTGTTGGAATCTCTTATTTTTTATTTATGAATAAAAGCAAATCTTAATCGTTTAAATCTAAAGAAATGAAAATAGAACATATCGCAATTTGGGTAGAAAATCTTGAAATCATGAAAGAATTTTACCAAAAGTATTTTAAAGCATTAGCAGGGGAGAAATACACCAATGCAATCAAAAGATTTGAATCTTACTTTTTAAATTTTGAATCGGGAAGTAGGATTGAAATCATGTGCATGCAGGGAATTGAAAATGCATCCAAAGATGTAACAAGACAAAAAACCGGATATGCACATCTGGCGATGGAAGTGAAGTCGAAAGAAGAACTTAACCAGATGACTGAAATTTTTAGAAAAGACGGATACACCATAGCAGGAGAACCCCGTATTACCGGTGACGGTTACTATGAAAGCGTTATTCTTGATCCCGAAAACAATATAATCGAATTGGTTTTCTAATCAAGAAATTAGATATTTTTCTTAAACAATTTTAGTTTCTTTTCTGCGGTAGCCGTCCAGTCTGCTGTCGTTGCTCGCAAGATCTGTTATAAGCACCGCTACATTTTCTATAGCACAGACTTTAAATGGTTCGGTTGTATTTAGCTTTTCCTCATTCGCAAGAGCGATAATATTTTTAGCGGCTTTAGACATAGCCGTTTTAATGCCGCTGTCACCAAAGAAACTGGCTGTTACGCCAAATTTGCTGTCAACACCGCATGTTCCCAAAAGATAAATATCAGCAATATACAAACCTATTTCCTCGCAGGCTTTAACGCCTTCAGTGGTTTGGGTTTGTGTATTGTAAATGCCGCCAAGTAATATCACTTCAATATTTTTATGGTTTGAAAGTACTTGAACCAAAGGAATATTATTGGTTATAATTTTTAATTTAATTCCGATAGGAAGTTTTGCCGCAATACTGCAGTTAGTCGTTCCTCCGTCCATAAAAATAGTCTGGCCGTCGTGAATAAACTGCTGAGCTTTCAGTGCTATAATTTCTTTTTTGTCTGTCTGATACGAAGCTCGGTCTACAAAACTTAAAGGATTTTTTAATATCGGAATAGCGCCTCCGCGGACTTTAGAAAGCAGTCCGTTGTTATGAAGCTGTTCAATATCTCTTCTGACGGTATCTTCAGAAACATTCAGTTCCTGTGCCAATCCGCTGTAGTTTACTTTCTCATCGCGGCTTAGCAATTTTAATATTTTGTCAAAACGTTCTTCCTTTAGCATTCAAAAAATGTTTTTATGAAATGCAAATATACATTGTTTAATGAATATTTGCCTACTATCGCCTACGTAGGAAATATAGTGCAGCAGTCTTTCGTAGTGTAATTTAACACAAAGTTAAATTAGCTTTTTAGGTATTTTTTGTTTGATGTTTTTCATTTGCTTTTTTAACTATTATGAAAAAAGATCTTTTGAAAATGACAGATGATGAACTTCAAAAACTGATTTTTGAGGGAAACGATACTGCGTTTTCAATTATTTTTAATCGGTATTGGAAAAAGCTTTATTCGTATGCTTTTAAAATCTACAAAGACGAAGCAGTTTGCGAAGATATCGTTCAGGAAATCTTTATTAGTCTTTGGAAAAATGCCTCCAACACGATAATCCTAAACCTTGAAGCTTACTTGTTTAGAGCTGTAAAATACAAAATTGCAAACCAGCTTAGAAACCTCAAATTTGATCAGCAGCATATTGAAGTATTAGAAACCATTCCAGATCCAAGCTTGTCTTTAAACGATCTAGAATATGTTGATTTCGAAAGAAATATCAATGAACAGATCAATAAACTGACTCCAAAATGTCGAGAAGTCTTTTTACTCAGCAGAATGGATCATTTTTCGAATGCCGAAATTGCGGCAAAATTAAACTTATCAATTCATACCGTAGAAAAACATATCAGCAATGCGCTTAAGCAGCTGCGTTTAAATTCTGCGTCTTATAATTATCTTCTTTTTTATTGGGCAGCTTTCTTTTATGTTAACTAAAAAACGCTCATTTTAAGAAAACGTTAAGACTACTTTTTCGACTACTTGTTCAATTCAAAAAATGTGACTTGTCTATAAAAGCATATATTTTGAAAAAAGAAAACTTTTTGCTTCTGGCAAAAAAATACGAAGAAGGTACCTGCACACCCGAAGAAAAAGCAGCTGTTGAAACATTTTTTGATAAAATGCAGGAGCAGTCATCAGATTTAGAAAATAATATATCTGATGAAAAAGGCGATGCCATTCTAAATAAAATACTTTTAGAATTACAGGTAAAGCCAAAAAAATATTCATTTAGAAAAGCATTAAAAGTAGCAGCCGTTTTAGTTACCGGACTTACTATTGCATTTACCGCGGCTAAATTTATTTTCAAACCAAAAGAAATCACTCAGATTACGGCCAAAGGAGAAAAGAAAGAAATTTATTTGGAAGACGGCAGTGTCATTGTATTAAACTCCAATAGTAGTGTTACGTATCCCGAAGAATTTGAAACGACAAGAAATATACAACTGACAGGACAGGCTTATTTTAAAGTTTTTAGAGATGTCAAAAGACCTTTTATAGTGCAAACCCACGATGTAAAAGTGAGAGTTTTAGGAACTTCATTCGACATCAATTCTTATAATCATCATGATACAAAGGTGAGCGTGATTACAGGAAAAGTTGAAGTTACTTCACCAACTGGAAAAAAAGTTCAGATTACCAAAAACCAGCAAGCCGATTTAATCAAGAATTCCGATTTACAGATTTCTACAGAAAACAGCGATGATAAAATTGCTTGGATCAGCAACACCATCATACTTAAGAACACCAAACTTTCAGAAACCGTTAAAATCATAGAAAACTGGTACAATGTCGATATCGTGATTGAAGATCAGGAATTGAACGACCTTACTATTTCTGGAAAGTTTAAAGACGAAAAATTGGAAAATGTCTTAGAAAGTATTGCCTATTTAAAACAGCTAAAAATAAATTACACAACTAAAAACCAAATTACTATAAGAAAAAAGACGCCTTAAAAAAAGACAAAAAACAAACCCGCCTCCGGTGCAACGGAAACGGGCATTTTAAAGACTAAAAATAAAATTTATAGCCTAACAGTAATGAACACGAAACTACAATTTTTTTTCAATAAGTATATAAAGATGAAAAATCTTTACTTAATGATTTTATTAATTTTTTCCTTTAACGGATTTGCCTTAGGTCAATCTGCGAAGGACGTACAAATAAGCCTGAATCTAAAAGATGCAACCATCACCGATTTTTTTAAGGCGGTAGAACAGAAGACGACTTTTACTTTTGTTTTTGATGAAAAAATATCAGCAACATCACAGCGCATTTCGATCTATGCAGAAAAAGAAAGTCTAGACGGAGTATTGACAAAAATTGCCGCTAAAACGGGATTGTCATTTAGAAAACTAAACAACACGATTACCGTTACCAAAAATCTTCGCGCTCAAATGAATGTTCGCGGAAAAGTATTGGACGAAAGCGGTATGCCAATGCCAGGCGTAACGGTTCTAGAAAAAGGAACAAAAACGAGCACAATGACCGATATGGAAGGAAATTTCAGTTTTGCTGTGAGTTCTTCTGCGATTCTTGTGGTTTCTTATATGGGATATAATTCTCAGGAAGTTTCGGCTAGCGCAAATCCGATTATTGTAACAATGAAATTGAGTACAAGCGAATTGAACGAAGTTGTCGTAACGGCTTTAGGAATTAAAAGAGAAGAAAAACGACTAGGATTTTCGCAGCAGACTATTAAATCTGAAAACTTATCGCAAGGAAGACCAAATAACTGGTCGTCTGGATTGAAAGGTAAAGTGGCTGGATTAAGCATCACTTCTACAGGTTCAGGGCCTTTAAATTCACAGCAAATTACCCTTAGAGGAAACAGATCGTTGAGTCCAAAAGGAAATTATGCTCTTATTGTAGTAGATGGAGTTCCTGTAAACGCAGAAATGACTACTTCTGGTTCAACGAGTGCATATATGGGAGAAGATTCACCAATTGATTACGGAAACGGTATTTCAGACCTTAATCTGGATGATATTGATGCGGTAACAGTGCTTAAAGGTGCAGGTGCAACTGCGCTATATGGTAGCCGTGCGGCAAACGGTGCTTTGATTATTACCACAAAATCGGGAAAGAAAAACAAAGGTTTAGGAATTTCTTTTAATACTGGAGCCACTTTCGACGTCATCCAAAGATGGCCAGATTATCAATATAAATACGGACAAGGAACTGGAAATTCGCCAGATGCTGCGGGAAATCAATATTACTCTTACGGGAATTCTGCAGATGGAACTTCAACAAGCGGAACCAGCAGTGCGTGGGGACCCGCTTTTACAGGACAGAATTTCTACCAATATGATCCTGCTGTGCAAGGACAATCTCCAGAAAGAACGCCTTGGCAATCTTACAGAGACAACCGTAAAGATTTTTGGAGAACAGGTGTGACTTTAAACAATAATATTTCGATTCAAGGCGGTGACAACAAAGGTTCGATGCGTCTTTCTCTTGGAAATCAGAAAAACGAATGGATTATGCCAAATACTGGTTTTGACAGAGTTACTGCTGCAGTAAATGCCAATTATCAGGTTTCGGACAGAATTAAATTGGGAACAACGGTAAATTATAATACGAGAAACAGTGATAATCTTCCTTCTACAGGTTATAACAATGGTTCTATCGCGTATTTCATGATTTTCCAACAGCCCAATATTGATTTAGATTGGTACCGTCCGATTTGGGAGAAAGGCAAAGAGCAGATCGCGCAATTGCATCCGTTCAGTTCTTTCATAGATAATCCGTATTTGATTGCTTACGAGGCGACTAATACTTTAGACAGTGATCAGATTGTAGGGAATTTGTTTGCCAATATTACTTTGTCTCCAAATCTGGAATTAATGTTGCGTTCTTCTATGAACACTTACAATCAGACTAGAGAACAGAAAAGACCGTACAGCATCAACAGATATGCAAAAGGATTTTACGAAAGACAAGACGTTTTCAAACAAGAAATCAACTCCGACTTTTTGCTTTCATACAAAAAAGATTTTGGAGATAAATTCTCGCTTTCGGCATCAGCAGGTGGAAACGCGATGAGTTATAAATACAGAAGAACAGAAGCAGAAGTAACTGGTTTAGTAGTTCCTGGCGTTTATAAACTTTCAAATGGTTCAAGCGCACCGATTTTAACTTTAGGCGATGCCAATAAAAAAATGAATAGTTTGTACGGTTTAGTTTCCATGTCGTACCGAGATATGCTTTTTGTAGATATCACAGGAAGAAATGACTGGACGAGTACGCTTCCAGTAGAAAATAATTCTTTCTTTTATCCGTCGATCAATACAAGTGCGGTTCTTTCAGAAATGTTCAGTCTTCCAAAAGCAATTGACTTCTTAAAATACAGACTTTCTTTTGCTCAGGTAGGAAACGATACAGAACCTTATAAAACACAGAAATATTACGGACAAAGTGCTTTTCCAAGTTCGGCTCAGACGTTAACGGTTTTATATAATGATCATTTTAAACCAGAAATTACGACAAGTTTTGAGACTGGTTTTGAAATTAGAATGCTGAAAAACAGACTTACGTTTGATGGTACAGTTTACGAAAGTGTGACTAAAAACCAGATTATCGATATTCCGATGGATTTTTCTACGGGTTATAGTGGAGCAGTTTTAAACGGAGGTAAAGTAAGAAACCGCGGAATCGAACTTACGCTTGGCGGAAAAATTATTGATGGCGAGAATTTCAAATGGAATGCAACGATGAACTGGTCAAGAAACTGGAACAAAGTAATGGAACTGCCAGAAGGAATTGACGGACAGCAGATTATTGGTACAGGAGGAACAGCCTCAATCATTGCAAAAGTTGGCGGAACTACAAGCGCTATTTATGGTTTCGGATTTGTGAGATCTCCTGACGGACAGATTGTATATGACAATGCGGGTCTGCCAGCATATCCTGAAGCAATTCAGTATATCGGTGATGCGAGTCCAAAATGGAAAGGCGGTTTGACTAATGGTTTTTCTATTGGAAATTTCACTATGAATGTAACAATTGACGGTCAGTACGGCGGTATTATTTATTCACAGACACACCACAAACTTTCTGAACAAGGGAAATTAAATTCTAACGAAATGGGTAGAGCAGACGGCTTTATCATTGGAGATGGTGTAGTTCAAAATACTGATGGATCGTACTCTCCAAATACCAAAAAAGTGGCAACAGCTGATTGGTATGTTCGTTATTACCGAAGAGCCAATATTGAATCGAATTCATTTGACGCTTCTTTTGGAAAGCTTCGCGAAATCAGTCTTCAATATAATTTGCCAAAAAGATGGCTGAAAAATACAGGATTGCAATCGCTTCAGTTTTCCATTTTCGGAAGAGATTTAGCAACCGTTTCCGATTTCCCAATTTACGATCCTGAAACAGCGGCTCTAAACGGAGATACTATTTTGCCAGGTATAGAAATGGGGCAGATGCCTTCTCCGGCAACTTATGGTTTCAATTTAAGTTTGACTTTATAATTAGACAATGAAAAAAATAAAAATCACAGCAATAATTCTACTTCTTACAGGACTGACAATTTCTTGTTCAAATGGTTTTGAAGAACTTAATGAGAATCCGAATCTGATTACCGAAATAAGTCCGGGAACTTTATTGAACCCGATTATCTACGGAATTGCTTCCCAGAATGCCACACAGAGTGTTGACGTGACCTTCAATTTAATGCAGGTTTCGCTTCCTTATCCAAGTATCACAGGCGGACTCCACCGTTATGATGTAAGCAATAATATCGGAAACTCGGCTTGGAACAATTATTACAAATGGCTTTCGAATATTAGAGAAATGCGCATGGCTTCTGTAAAAGCGGGAGACGGCAATTACGAAGCGATTGCTTTAACATTAAATGCATTGGTTTACGCCAATCTTACCGATCTTTTTGGTCCAGTGCCAATGACCGAAGCAGTACGCGGAGAAGATGCCATTTTATATCCGAAATACGATACGCAGGAGTTTATTTATGAAACCATTTTAGCGGATTTAGAAAAAGCCAATACGCTTTATGATACTAGTAAAGCGATGATTTATAGCGAAGATATTTTGTTTCAAAACAATGTTCTGAAATGGAAGAAATTTACCAACTCTCTTAAAATGAGATTGCTGTTAAGGGTTTCCAACCGAACAGAAATGGGTGCTTTTACAAAACTGGCTTATATGGCAGATCATCCAGAAATTTACCCGGTTTTTACCAATACAGCTGAAGGTGCAATTCTGAAAGTAACGGGAGTTTCTCCAAATGTTTCTCCGTGGGGAAGGCCGCAAGATTTTAACCTGAGTATCAAAATGGCTTCTTTTTTTCTGGATAATTTAAATACGCTTGAAGATCCAAGAAGAGCTATAATTGCAACAGGTGCGACAGCTTTGGTAACCAATGCTCCAATTGGATTTAAAGGAATTGACAGCGGTTATGCAGGTTCAGATTCGCAGTTTAAATACAACGCCTCCACACTTTTGAATGTTCAGGCTCAAAACCCAATGCAGATTTTTATTCTGACGTATGCTGAGGTTGAATTTATTAAAGCAGAATTGGCGCAACGCGGACTTATTGCAGACGCACAAGGACATTACGAAAAAGGGGTTAAATCGGCAATCGAACATGTAAAAGCGGTTGTTCCAGCAACTTATTTTAATAAACCAGAAGCACAGTACAATGGAACATTAGAAAGAATCATGTTGCAAAAGTATTATGCATTGTATTTTACAGATTACCAGCAATGGTTTGAATACCGCCGAACAGGATTTCCTGTACTGCCAAAAACGACAGCGATGCTAAATGATGGAATTATGCCATCTAGATTTACGTATCCAGATAATCAGCAGATAAAAAATAACGAAAACTATTTGGAAGCTGTTGAAATGGTAGGAGGCGACAATATCAATACTAAAGTTTGGTGGGACAAATAAAATTTTAAAATGAAAAAGACATTTATATATAGTGCAATGTTATTTTGTGGTGTTCTGACAGCACAAACAACTGTAAAAGGAATCGTTTTTGAAGATGTAAATCAAAACGGTAAAAAAGAAAAAAAAGAAAAAGGAATTGCCAATGTTGCTGTTACTAACGGGCGTGAAGTGGTTTTGACTGATAAAAAAGGAAACTACGAACTGCCGTTAGCCAATGATGCTATTATTGCCGTAATTAAACCTTCGGGGTATAAAATTCAGGTCAATAAAGATAATATACCTCAGTTTTTCTACAATTATAAACCAACAGGTTCTCCAAAAGGTAAATTTGAAGGCGTTGCTCCAACAGGAAAGCTTCCAGAATCTGTAGATTTTGGATTAGCTCCTCAAAAAGAAACCAACGATTTTACAGCACTTATTTTTGGTGATCCGCAGCCGTACAATCTAGAAGAAGTTGATTTTTTTGCCAGAGGAATTGTGGCTGAAGTAGAAGGCATCAAAAATATTCCATTCGGATTAAGTATGGGAGATTTGGTTGGAAACGATCTTAGTTTATTCAATCCGTATATTCAGGCCGTAAAAAAAGTTGGAATTCCGTGGTACAATCTTTTAGGAAACCACGATTTAAATTTTGATGCCAAAGCCGATAATTTAGCCGATGAAACTTATGAGGCTCATTTTGGTCCTGCGAATTATGCTTTCAATTACGGAAAAGTGCATTTTATTGTTCTAGATGATGTTTTATACCCTGACCCAAGAGATCACGAAGGATATTGGGGCGGTTTTACAGAAGAACAAATGCAGTTTATAGCAAATGATTTGAAATTAGTTCCAAAAGACAATTTGATCGTACTCGCTTTCCACATTCCGATAAGTGAGCCAGACGAAAAAGATGATGCTTTTAGAGACGAAGACCGTCAGAAATTATTTGAATTGCTGAAAGATTTCCCAAATACACTTTCGCTTTCGGCGCATACACACATGCAGAGACAGGATTTCTTAGGCAAAAAAGAAGGCTGGCTGCAAGAAACGCCGCATCACCATTACAATATTGGGACCACATCTGGAGATTGGTATTCTGGAAAACTGGACGAGAAAGGAATTCCGATTTCGGTTATGAGAGATGGAACGCCAAAAGGGTACGCTTTTATTCATTTTAACGGAAATAAATATACCGTAGATTACAAAGTAGCAGGAAAACCAGACAATTATCAGATGAAAGTTTTTGCTCCAAAAGTAGTTGCAAAAGCAAAACGTACCAAATCGGGTGTATTTGCTAATTTCTTTATGGGAAGCAAAAAAGACAAAGTGCAGTATAGAGTAGACCAAGGCGAATGGAAAGAAATGGAATATGTTGAGGTACAAGATCCATCGTATGTAGAATTGGTTTACGAATGGGAATTATCTGAAGTGCTGATGCCTGGAAAACGTTCTTCAGATCCTGAAAAAAGTACGCACGTTTGGAGAGGAAATATTCCTTCTGATCTTGCTATTGGCGAACATGCTATCGAAATTAAAGCAACCGATATGTTTGGCAAAACGCATACTGCAAATACGACTTACAGAATTGATAAAGTAAAATAATCGATTGAATGATGTTTAAAATCAAAGAGATAAGCTGTGTTTTGATAACGGTTTTAGTGGCCTATTCTTGCGGAAATCAAAAAGCTGTTCCTTCAAAAAAAGTAATTGAAGCGCAAGGGCATCGCGGCGATCGCGGCAATTTTCCAGAGAATTCTATTCCGGCTTTTATTAGTGCTGTAAAAAAAGGCGCTGATGTTATAGAATTGGATGTTGTGATTTCTAAAGATCAAAAAGTTGTCGTTTCACACGAACCTTTTATGTCTTCGCAATACATGTCGGATTCGCAAGGAAAACCAATTTCGAAAGAAAAAGAAAAGAGCTTTAACCTTTATGAAATGACGTACGACAGCATTAGAAAGTTTGACAGCGGTTCTAGAGGAAACTTGAATTTTCCGCAGCAGCAAAAGCAAAAAACATACAAGCCACTGCTGTCTGAAGTTATTGATAGTGTTGAGGAATACATTACCGAAAACAAGCTAAAACCAGTGCGATATAATATCGAAATCAAATCTGAAAAATCGGAATATGGTAAAAGTCAGCCAGAGCCTGAAGTTTTTACAGAAATTGTCATGAAAATCATTCAAGAAAAAGGAATTGAAAAAAAGATCAATATTCAGTCTTTTGATCCTGAAGTATTAAATGTCATGCATAAAAGATTTCCAAAGACAAAAATCGCTTATCTGGTTGGAAAAGGCAGTTTGTCCAAAAATCTTTTGATGCTTAATTTCAGACCAGAAATTTACAGTCCGCATTATAAATTGTTAAATAAAGCAGTAGTAGATTCTCTACGAAATATAAAAATGAAAATAATTCCTTGGACTGTCAATGATGAGGCAGATATCGACAATATGATACAGCTTCACGTTGATGGAATCATTACAGATTATCCAGAAAGAGTTTTGAGAAAAAGATAAAATTTTTTTCAAGTTTGTGTTTTTTTTAATTGGCCTTCAATTTATTGGAGGCCTTTTTACTTTAGATTAAAATAAGAAAACACACAAAAAGTTATAAATATGCCTGTTAGCTATTTTTTTTGTTTCTTTCTTACACTTTAACAAAATTTCCTTTTAGGAACCTTACCTTTGTAAAAATCACTTTTGAGTCAAAAGTTTGAAGACAAGATTCTTAATTGCGACGAATCTATAATTCCTATTTTGCTGACTTTTAATCTTCTAAATAAATTTAAGCCCCAATGAAGTAAGGAGCCAAAATACCTTACTATTTTATCCGCAAGTAACACCCCTCCCAAAATGAATACCAGAATTACCATCTGTGCCTGTATAAAAAAGGCACTAAAAAGCTATAGTTTACTACTATGCATCATTTTTACTGCTACAACAGTATTTGCACAAAAAAAATCGTCTTTTGATATTGTAATGTACTACACCGCTGTTGACTTAGCAAGCAAAGACATCAAAAAAGCATTAGAAACAGCAGACTCTCTCTATGAGCATTCAGTAGAACCGATTCATAAAGTAAAATCACTTATGCTAATAGCTGATTTGAAAAAGAATACAGGAGATCTCGAAAAATCGATTGACCATGCCGTTACAGCCGAAAATATTGCAGAAATCAATAAACTCTACGAATGGCAAGTTAGAATAGCAGGTTTTTTATCAGCTCAATATCGTACACTCGGCTTAAAAGAGCAAAGTGTTTTGTCTTTAAAAAAGGTGTTGAAAATTATTCCTAAAATTGATAACCCGAAAATTTCAAATCAGTTGCAGGCCATTACCAATCAACAGATTGCCAAATATGCAATCGAAGATGAAGATTTTAATCAAGCCATTTCTTATTTGAAAATTACCAAAATCTATCTTGATAAAACAAGAAACTCGAAAGTAAAGTTTTTTCATTATGCTACAAACGAATACATGTTTGGCCAAGCTTACTTAGGACTAAAGGATTATTCAAAATCACTTTACTATTATAATTCTTCTTTATCCTTACTTTTTAAGAATGATATAGCAAAAGAAGGTACTATTTTGAGCGGTTTTGTATATAGCGATATAGGAGAAATATATTTTGCCCTCAAAGACTTAAAAAATGCGTCACTTTATTATAATAAAGCGCTTTTAGTAGCAGAGCAGTCCGATTTTCTAGAATTAAAAGAAGAAGTGTATTATAATCTGGCCGTTTATTATGACAGCAAACAAGATGTGAAAAACTACGCCAGTTTTAGCAAACTTTATGAAAAAACGCAGCTTAGATTAATGGATTCTCATAAAGAGGGAGTAAATAGCATTGTAAACAGATTACAGGAAAAAGAAGCAAAATTATCTCAAATGCAGGGCATAATTATAGCTTCAAGTGTTGTTGTTGCAATTCTTCTCATTACAGGAATAGTGCTTATTATTAGAAGAAGAAAATCAGATATTAAGAAATTCGAAGAAATTATCAGCAAAATAGAAAACAGTTCTTTTAAACCAGAATACAAAGAAGAAAAAACTGTTACCGAAGAAGTCGAAAAAAAGGTGTTAATGACCGAAGAAACGGAACAATTAATACTGAAAAAGCTGAAGAAATTTGAGGAAAAAGATGGTTATGTCAATAGAAGCATCAGTCTTTCGAGTTTATCTGCAAAGTTTGAAATCAATAGTAAATACCTTTCTTATGTTATCAATAAACACAAAGGGAAAGATTTTAATAATTACATCAACACGCTCAGAATTTATTATATCATAAGAAAAATGGAAAGCGATCCAGTATATCTTAGTTATAAAATTAGCTATTTGGCAGAAGAATGCGGCTTCTCTTCGCACAGTAAATTTACAGCAATTTTTAAAGCCGAAATGGGAATTTCCCCATCTGTTTTTATGCAATACGCAGCCGAAAAAAATAACAAGATGAAAGCGTAAATATCTCTCCAATCTCTTCCAAAAAGTCCTGTTTTTTAGCAGGACTTTTTTTGCTTTAATGCATATTTCACCTCATTGTTACTACATCACGAGGTACTTATTACGGATATTTTTTTAGGTTTTTTGAAAAACAATTAAACTGCTTTATTGTTTCTGATAATCAGTTTTTTACAAATGGTTTTATGCTGTTCACTTTCACGATAGTGTACAGCAATTGGGTTTAGTTGGGATATTTATCAGGGTATTTTTGACAGATTTTTCGTGGAGCGAGAATGCGCTATTTTATAGCAAATCTGTCTCTTTTTCTCAATATTAATTTATACCCAAAAAACGTGAAGAAACTTTACTTATTGTTTACTGTCTTGTTCTTCCTGGTTTCAGGAAATCTACTAGCTCAGGAAATTTGTAATAACGGAATTGACGATGACGGCGATGGTTATGTAGACCAATACGACCCTGATTGTAATGCAGGACCGGCACCGACGTGTTTTGCTCCGGCACCGGCACCAAATTTCCAGATAAAACTGGCGCTCCAAGGACCAGCAAATACATTAGATACTTCTGTGTCTCCGTCAATCGGTGACCTTGATGGCGATGGAATTCCAGAAATTATTGCGCCTCTTGGGGATAGTGCTCAAGGTTATACCACATATCGTGTAGTTGGAGGAGTGCTTCAAGATGCTGGAATTAATTTTCAATTGAGAGTGCAGGCACCTGTTAACGGGACAATCGTACAGCCTGCCATTGCAGATATTGATGGTGACGGCACAGCTGAAGTTGTTTGTGTCGAATATACTGGTTTTGTGTATGTTTTTGGTAATACAGGAGGAACTGCAACAACATACAAATTTAAATCAGATGTCGCAACAAGTTTTTTAGGAGGATCTCCAAGAATTGCAGATATAGATGAAGATGGAGTTCCTGAAATTGTTATTGGAAATCAGGTTTTTGTATTTGATTTGGTTAATAACACTTTGAAAAGATTACCAATTGAAGATACGAGACTTCCGATTGGACGTGATAATGCCAATTGGGGAGCAGATCCAGTTATAGTAGATATTTTGCCAGACAATCCGGGAAAAGAAATTGTAGCGGGAAGTGTAGTATATGGTGTTAATATGACAACAGGGCCTAAAAAAATAAGAGATTTAACTAGCAGAGGAATAGCAGTTACTAGTGATGGACCAACAGCCGTCGCTGACCTAGATTTGGATGGAGAGTTAGAAATTACTTATACTTCTGAGCAGAATCGACTTGTCGTTTGGAATCCTAAAGAGAGTAAGTTATTATTAAATCTTCCCACAGGAGCAATTAATAATAGAAGAAGTATGCCAACAATTTCCTATGCGTACAATGATATTACAAACAACGGAATGAGTGTAGACTATCCTGAGATTCTTGTAGGTTATCGTAATATGATAAAAGCTTATAATTTGCAACTTCCAGGAAATGTAGCATGGACTCTTGCTACAACCGATACTTCAGGTGAAACGGGTATATCGTCATTTGATTTTAATGGTGATGGCATTCAGGAATTAGTATATAACGATGAAACCCAAATTAGAATTATTAATGGAAATACTATAACGCCAGTTGATTTAGCAGTGTTCGATTCGGGTACAGAAACTTGGATGGAGCATCCAGTAATTGCAGATGTTGATAATGACAATCAAGCGGAGATGATTGCTTTTACAGGAGCTGCTCATGCAGGTAGTAATAAAGGACAAATAAATATTTTTAAATCAGACGGAGGAACGATATGGCAGCCTGCCAGAAAGATTTGGAACCAACGCGGTTATCATGTAATCAATATCAATGATGACTTAACGGTACCAAAGCAGGAAACTAAAATGAATAATTTTATGCCTGCTGGTTCAACTTCATATAAAGTTTTAAATCAATATAACGTACAGTTTAATCCAACCAACTTTTTGTTAGAGCCAGGAACTGTGGCTGCGGCAGATGTGCAATTAAACAGTTTGCAGAATTTTGATTTAACTACAGGTCAGCTAACGCTTAATATAAGTGTTCTAGGAAATTTAAGCTTGCCTGCAGGAACTCCAATTACGGTTTATAATGGAAACCCAACGACTGGACCCGCGGCTGTAGTGGGAACTGGATATACCAGTAGTGCAATAGCATCTGGAACTACTCAAACGATGACCATTACAATTCCGACAGTTCAAAGTTATAGATTGTATGCCATTGTAAATGATAACGGATCGATTCCGACACCATTTGATTTATCTGCTGATTTTCCTTCAACTGGAATCGTAGAATGTAATTATTTGAACAACATTGCTTCTATAGTGCCTCCAGTTTATGATACGGATGGTGACGGAAAAAATGATTTAATTGACGAAGATGCCGATAATGATGGTATTTTGAATGTGGATGAATCGCAGGGATATGATATGTATGGCGATGAAGACGGAGATGGAATTCTAAATTTTCAAGATGTTAACAGAGGTCCTGGCCCAGGTGATGGTTCTTTAACAGATTACACAGACTCAAATGGCGACGGAATTGCCGATGTTTTTGATACAGATGGCGACGGAATTATTGACGCTTACGATTTAGATAGCGATAACGACGGATGTCCAGATTCTAACGAATTTTATGAAGATTCAAATGCTGATGGAGGAGATGGAGGTCAGTTTGGAATAGGACCAGATCCAGTAGCAACTTTTGCAAATGGAAGAGTATCTAATCCTGCAGCTACCTATTCGGGTATTTTACCTCCTGTTTTTGCTGCTGTAACGATGACTGTAGCGACTCCAATGGTAGACCAAACAGCAACTATAGGAGATAATATTACCTTTTCATCTGGAATTACAGCTGAAAAAGTTACCAATTTTTACACAACTCCTGCTACAAAAGCAGATGCAACGGCAGAGTTAACATATCAATGGTATGTGAGTACAGATGGCGGAACATTGTTTAACAGTCTGCCAGCAGAGACAAATGCTACATTGAATGTAAATAATGTACAGCTTACAAACGATCAATATATTTACAGAGTTGTTGCTTCTCATACAGGCAGCAGTATAGGATGTTCTGAAACAGTAGATGAGGCTCTTTTAAGAGTGCCACAAGATGCAAGTCTAGCGCTTGTTAAGACTGCTTTGGTAGGAACAGCTGTGTCAGCAGGTGACCAAATTACATATACTTTTACAGTAACCAATACTGGAAATGTACCTTTAAGCAATGTTGAAATTGATGACGCGAAGACTGGAAGCACGGCATTGGCAGTGAACCCGTCAACAATTGCGCCTGGAGCAACGGGAACTATTACGGCTACTTACACCATTACTCAAGCTGACTTAAATGCAGGAAGCGTTAGTAATACAGCAACTGCAACAGGAACAGCACCCGATACGACTACCGTAACCGATACTTCGGGTACGGCTCAAAATAATGACACACCAACAGAGATAACTCTTACACAAAGCCCAGCTATTGCTGTTGTAAAAACAGCATCAGTAGGCGGAACTGGAGCAGTTGGTGACCAGATCACGTATACATTTAATGTTACCAATACAGGAAATGTAAATTTAAGCAATGTTGTAATTGACGATGCTAAAACAGGAAGCGCAGCATTGGCGGTAAGCCCGTCAACGATTGCACCTGGAGGATCAGGAAGCATTACAGCAGTTTATACCATTACTCAGGCAGATATTGATGCGGGAAGTGTAACCAATTCAGCGACAGCTACTGGAACAGCTCCTAATGCATCGACAGTGAGTGATACTTCGGGTACAGCTCAAAATAATAACACTCCGACAGAAACCTCACTTACTCAAAGTCCGGCTATTGCGCTTGTAAAAACAGCATCTATAGGAGGAACAGGAGCGGTAGGAGATGAAATTACTTATACTTTCAGCGTAACAAACATAGGAAATGTAAGTTTGACTGATATTATTATTGAGGATCCAATGATCGGTAATACAGGACTTACACTTAATTCGTCGTCTCTTGCACCAGGTGTGTCAGAAAGTGTTACGGCAACTTATTCCATAACTCAAGCAGATCTTGATGCAGGAAGCGTAACCAACTCAGCGACTGCAACAGGAACGGCTCCAAATGCAGCAACGGTAAGCGACACTTCTGGAACTGCATTAACGAATGATGACGATACGGTAACGAATCTTACGCAAAGCCCGGCCATAGCCGTTGTAAAAACAGCTTCGGTAGGCGGAACGGGAGCGGTTGGAGACCAGATTACCTATACTTTTGATGTGACCAACACAGGAAACGTCACCTTAAGCAATGTTATAATTGACGATGCTAAAACAGCAAGCACAGCATTGGCGGTAAGCCCGTCAACTATTGCGCCTGGAGCATCAGGAACTATTACGGCAACTTACACGATAACCCAAGCTGACCTGAATGCTGGAAGCGTAACCAACTCAGCGACTGCAACAGGAACAGCTCCGAATGCAGCAACCGTAAGCGACACTTCGGGAACTGCATTGGCTAATGATGATGATACGGTAACGAATCTTACCCAAAGTCCAGCGATTGCAGTTGTAAAAACAGCATCAGTTGGAGGAACGGGAGCGGTTGGCGATCAGATCACCTATACTTTTGATGTGACCAATACAGGAAACGTCACTTTAAGCAATGTTGTAATTGACGATGCGAAGACAGGAAGCGCAGTATTGGCGGTAAGCCCGTCGACAATTGCGCCTGGAGCATCGGGAACTATTACGGCTACGTACACGATCACGCAAGCAGACTTAAACGCAGGAAGCGTTAGCAATACAGCAACAGCAACAGGAACAGCTCCTGATACTACTAAGGTAACTGATACTTCTGGAACAGCTCAAAATAATGACACGCCAACAGAGACAACTCTTACACAAAGCCCAGCTATTGCCGTTGTAAAAACAGCATTAGTAGGCGGAACGGGAGCGGTTGGAGATCAGATCACTTATACTTTTGATGTGACCAATACAGGAAATGTAACTTTGACCAACGTTGTAATTGACGATGCGAAGACAGCAAGCACAGCATTGGCGGTAAGCCCGTCAACTATTGCGCCTGGAGGAACTGGAACTATTACGGCAACTTACACGATCACGCAGGCTGACCTGAATGCAGGAAGTGTGACTAACACAGCGACTGTAACAGGAACAGCTCCGAATGCATCGACTGTGAGTGACACTTCTGGAACTGCGCTTAATAATGATGATGATACGGTAACTAATCTTACGCAAAGCCCTGCAATCGCAGTTGTAAAAACAGCAGCAGTAGGCGGAACGGGAGCGGTTGGCGATCAGATCACCTATACTTTTGATGTGACCAATACAGGAAATGTTACGTTAAGCAATGTTGTAATCGACGATGCTAAAACAGGAAGCGTGGCATTGGCGGTAAGCCCGTCAACTATTGCGCCTGGAGGAACTGGAACTATCACGGCCACATACACGATTACGCAGACTGACCTGAATGCAGGAAGCGTAACCAATTCGGCAACAGCAACAGGAACGGCTCCGAATGCAGCAACGGTAAGCGACACTTCGGGAACTGCTTTGACTAATGATGACGATACAGTAACCACGCTTACGCAAAGCCCTGCAATCGCAGTTGTGAAAACGGCTTCGATAGGCGGAACAGGATCGGTTGGTGACCAGATTACGTACACATTTGATGTGACCAATACAGGAAACGTAACCTTAAGCAATGTTGTAATTGACGATGCCAAAACAGGAAGCGCAGCATTGGCGGTAAGCCCATCAACAATTGCGCCTGGAGCATCAGGAACAATTACGGCTACTTACACGATCACGCAGGCTGACCTGAATGCAGGAAGCGTAACGAATTCGGCTACTGCAACAGGAACAGCTCCAAATGCATCGACAGTAAGCGACACTTCTGGAACTGCGTTGACTAATGATGATGACACAGTAACGAATCTTACGCAAAGCCCAGCCATTGCCGTTGTAAAAACAGCTTCTGTAGGCGGAACAGGCGCGGTTGGCGATAATATCACTTATACATTTGATGTGACCAATACAGGAAATGTCACTTTAAGCAATGTTGTAATTGATGATGCGAAAACAGGAAGCGCAGCATTGGCGGTAAGCCCGTCAACTATTGCGCCTGGAGCATCAGGAACTATTACGGCTACATACACGATCACACAGGCTGACCTGAATGCAGGAAGCGTAACCAATTCGGCAACTGCAACAGGAACAGCTCCAAACGGATCGACGGTGAGCGACACTTCTGGAACTGCATTGAATAATGATGATGATACGGTAACCAATCTTACGCAAAGTCCAGCGATTGCAGTTGTTAAAACAGCATCAGTAGGCGGAACGGGCGCGGTTGGAGATCAGATTACCTATACTTTTGATGTGACCAATACAGGAAACGTCACTTTAAGCAATGTTATAATTGACGATGCCAAAACCGGAAGCGTGGCATTGGCGGTAAGCCCCTCAACCATTGAGCCTGGAGCATCAGGAACTATTACGGCAACTTACACGATAACCCAAGCTGACCTGAATTCGGGAAGCGTAACCAACTCAGCGACTGCAACAGGAACGGCTCCAAATTCATCGACAGTAAGCGATACGTCAGGAACTGCAATAAATAATGATGATGACACGGTAACGAATCTTAACCAAAGCCCAGCGATTGCCGTTGTAAAAACAGCTTCGGTAGGCGGAACGGCAGCAGTTGGCGACCAGATCACCTATACATTTGATGTGACCAATACAGGAAACGTTACTTTAACCAATGTTGTAATTGATGATGCTAAAACAGGAAGTACATCATTGGCGGTAAGCCCGTCAACTATTGCGCCTGGAGGAACTGGAACTATTAAGGCAACTTACACGATCACGCAGGCTGACTTAAATGCAGGAAGCGTAAGTAATACGGCAACAGTTACAGGAACGGCTCCGAATAATACATCGATAACGGATATTTCAGGAACGGCATTAAATAATGATACTCCAACAGTAAGTACTCTTACTCAGAGTCCAAGTATGAGACTGCTAAAAACAGGATTGTACCAAGATGCTAATGCCAACGGAACTGTAGATGCTGGAGATCGTATTAATTATACTTTCAGAGTTGTAAATACAGGAAATGTTACGATCAAAGACATTGTAGTTACAGATCCAATGGTAGCAGTGAATGGAGGTCCTATTGCATCGTTGATTCCGTCAGCTGCAGATGAAACAACTTTCACAGCTAGTTATACTTTAACTCAAGCAGATATTGATCTTGGAGCGGTATATAATTTGGCTTTAGTTGCAGGAAAAGATCCGAACGGAAATACTATAGAGGCAGATTCTGAAGATCCATCTCCGCTAGGAACAAATGATCCATTTTATGAGCCAACTTGCCCTAGCTGTAGTGTGACTGTTTTACAGCAAAAATCTAGTATAGCTTTAATTAAAAATGCTGTTTTCAATGATGAAAACAACAATAATAATGCTGATGCTGGCGAAACCATAACGTACAGTTTTGTGGTAACCAATACCGGAAATGTAAGATTGACCAATATTACAATTGAAGATCCGCTTCCAGGAATTGTAATGACTGGAGGACCGATAGCTTTAGCTCCGGGAGAAAGTGACAGCAATACTTTTAGAGGAATCTATACGATAAAACAAAGCGATATCAATGCCGAAAGCGTTTCAAATCAAGCATTCGTTACAGGGCAAACACCTTTAGGAGTTACAGTAAAAGATGCTTCTGATAATAGCGGTAACGAAGGCGATAATCCAACGGTGTTGTCATTGAGTGGCTGTAACATAAAAGTATTCAATGTATTGTCACCAAATGGAGATTCATTAAACGATAATTTCTTCATTCAAGGAATAGAATGTTATCCAGAGAACACAGTGGAAATTTACAATCGTTGGGGAGTTTTAGTATTTGAACGCAGTCAGTACAATAATCAGGATCGTGCATTTACTGGAATTTCTGAAGGGCGTACGACGATCAAAAAATCGGAAAGCTTGCCTGTTGGAACATATTTTTATGTTCTAAAGTATAAGGATAGCGATTCAAATGTTCATCAGAAATCAGGATACCTATACCTTACGAAATAACAGTTAAAGCAAAATTTAAAATGGCTTAGCGATAAAAAGCTAAGCCATCATAAAAAGAAAAAATAAATGAGAAAATTAGTCTTCGTTTTTATATTTTTTTCCATTGCGGGTTTTGCACAGCAGGATTCGCAGTTTACCCAATACATGTACAATACCATTAACATCAATCCAGCCTACGCGGGTTCGCGCGGAGCATTGAGTATTTTTGGATTATACAGAACGCAATGGGTTGGTCTTGAAGGAGCGCCAGAAACTAGCAGTTTTTCGGTAAACACTCCATTAAGCAATAGTAATCTCGGACTGGGAGTTTCTGTTGTAAATGACAAAATTGGCCCAACCAATGAGAATACTTTCTCGGCCGATTTATCTTATACAGTTCCAATTTCAGCAACTTCTAAACTTTCGTTTGGTATTAAAGGAACTGCAAATCTGTTCAATCTAGATATTAATAAATTAGATGTAAAAGATCAAGGCGATCCGCAGTTACAGGACTTAAACAGCAAATTTACGCCTAATGTGGGAGCAGGAATTTATTGGCATTCAGACAAAGCCTACGTTGGTTTATCGATTCCTAGTTTTATAGAAAGTAATCGATACGATAATGCAGATGTTGCCATTTTCAAAGAAAAAATCAATTATTATTTGATTGCAGGTTATGTGTTTAATTTGGATAAGTACGAATATATCAAATTCAAACCTGCTCTTTTGACGAAAATGGTTGAAGGAGCGCCATTGCAAGTTGATCTTTCTGCCAACTTCCTGTTCTATGATAAATTTACGGTTGGTGCCTCTTACAGATGGAGTGCTTCTTTAAGCGCTATGGTCGGATTTCAAATCACAGACGGACTTTTCGCGGGTTATGCTTATGATCGTGAAACGACAAGATTGAACAATTTTAATTCAGGATCACATGAGATATTCCTTCGATTCGATTTGTTCAATAATTATGACCAAATAACTTCACCAAGATTCTTCTAAACCAATTGAAAGATGAAAATTAAAAATATAGCTGTCGCTGCCTTTCTTTTGCTATTGGCATTAGAAGGAAATGCGCAAGTTCAAAAACAGAACAAAGCAGATAAAGAATATGCTCATTTAGCTTATATCGATGCTATTGACACTTATGAAAAGGTTGCCAATAAAGGATATAAAAATGAGGAAATGTTTCAAAGATTAGGAAATGCCTATTACTTTAATGGCGAATTGGGCAAAGCGGTAAAATGGTATAATGAACTTTTTGAACTGAACAAAGAGCAGGAGCCAGAGTATCTTTATCGTTATGCTCAAACCTTAAAAGCGGTGGGCGAATATGCTAAAGCTGATGAAATTCTAAAAGCTTTTCACAACAAAATAAACAGCGACAAGAGAGGAATTTTATTTGAAAATAATAAAAACTACTTAGAACAGATTAATGTTAATTCTGGAAGATTTGAAATAAAAGAAGCTGGAATCAACTCTACTCAAACCGATTACGGAAGTGCTTTTTTAGATAATAAATTGGTATTTGCTTCTGCAAGAGATACGGGAGGTATTGCCAAAAAGAAATTTAAATGGACTAATAAATCTTTTACCAATTTATATCGTGCAGAATTAGCGCCAGATGGAACGGTTGGAAAACCAGAACGTTTCGAAAAGAAAATCAATTCTAAATTTAACGAATCGACGCCTGTTTTTACAAAAGACGGAAAGACAATGTATTTCACTAGAAACAATTTCTTAGGAGGAAAAAGAAAAAGAGACGATCAAAGAAATACATTGCTTAAATTATATAAAGCAGATTTCGTTAACGGAAAATGGACGAATATAACCGAATTGCCATTCAACAGTGATCAGTATAGCACGGCGCATCCAGCATTAAGCAGCGACGAAAAGAAGCTCTTTTTTGCATCAGATATGCCAGGAACTTTGGGACAGTCTGATTTATACAGCGTGACAATTAATGGTGACAATACTTTTGGTAAACCTGAAAATTTAGGTCCAGCAATCAATACAGAAGGAAGAGAAACTTTTCCGTTTATTTCAGCTGACAACGAATTGTATTTTGCCAGCGACGGAAGACCAGGATTGGGCGGACTGGATGTTTATGTTTCTAAAATGAATTCAGACGGGACTTTTACTGCAGTTCAAAACGTTGGCGCACCTGTAAATGGCAAACAAGACGATTTTGCTTTTATCATTGACAGTAAAACCAGAAACGGATTTTTCTCTTCAAACCGAGAAGGCGGAGTAGGAAATGATGATATTTATAAATTTACTGAAACCCGAAAATTAACTTGCGAACAAACGCTTTCAGGGACAATTGTAGATTCAGAAAATAATGCGCCATTAGACGATGTAAAAGTAGTGTTATTGGATGAAGAATTTAAAACGATAAACGAAGCAACTACAAATGCAGACGGAACTTATAGTTTTAAGGCTGATTGCAATAAGAAATATCACGTTCGAACGATAAAAGAGAATTACGAAACGAAAGAAATTCCTGTTACAACTAAAGAAACTGCAGGAAAAACAGAGGTTGCAGTTCCATTAGAAAAACGAATTAAGCCAATTGATGTGGGAACCGATTTAGCAAAAACGCTAAATATTCCGATTATCTATTTTGATTTGGATAAATCTACTATCACGAAACAAGCCGCTTTCGAATTAGAAAAAATCATTGCCGTAATGCAGCAATATCCAAAAATGAAAATTGATGTTCGTTCGCATACGGATAGCCGACAAACAGCAAAATACAATTTGGACTTATCAAATAGAAGAGCAAAATCGACTATGCAATGGTTAATCAAAAACGGAATTAACAAAAACAGATTAACAGGAAAAGGATATGGGGAAAGCCAATTAGTAAATAAATGTGCTGACAACGTTCCTTGTACAGAAGCAGAACACCAGTTAAACCGTCGAAGTGAATTTATTATCGTTTCGATGGAATAATCAAATAAAAGAGCCTTTTCTACATTTAGAAAAGGCTCTTTTATTGACAATAAAATTAATTTTTATCTTCTTTAAACAAATCAAGTATTGAATTTCATAGAAAAATGGGATTTGTCGAATGCGGTTTTTTTCAAAGCATTGGGGTAATTAGAGAACATGAAATTAGTATGGTATGGATGCAAAAGAAAATTTAGAAGAAAATTTATTAGTGGTTCTATTTAATTGTCAACCTAAAAATAAAAAGCCTGTAAACAAAGAGTTTACAGGCTTTTTTGTGGAGTCGCCGGGAATCGAACCCGGGTCCAAACAAGCAACTAAAGAGCTTTCTACACGTTTATTTCCTGATTAGATTTTCGATGTTGAGCTAGGCCAGAAACAACCACCCAACACTTATCTTCTTAAATTTCGAAATCCACCCGAAGCTCATGGAAATCTAGGTTTATTTTTACGGTTCCCCTGAACGGAACGCCACAAACCAAGGCTTTCCAGGAGAATCCAGCTTCTCTACCTTGTAGAGACGTGGCGCAATCGTACTATGATTCGGATTATGCAGCTAAAGCGTAATTATTTTCGCCGTGTAAAAGTGTGAGATCTTATATTTACGAGCAAGGTCTCAATGCTCGACGTGCTTACTGTTCAATTCGACTTGCTGTCAAAACCAGTCGACCCCAAAAAATAAGTCTGCAAATTTAGAGTATTTGAAATTACTTTCTGCTAAAATTTTCAGAAAAATTAATGTAGTTTTTAAAGTCCTTAGTTCTTATTCCAAAGTTGAAAACGTAAAGTTTTAAAGATCAGTGCTTAAATTGTTTTTGCTTTTTTTTACTCAGTTTATGTAATCTAAAAGAGCAAATAGTGGCAAAAGTTCTAAGACTTTCACTAAGGACTATGGACTTTAATACTAATGACTTAAGAAGACAACAAACTTACTCTTCGTCTTTAAAATTAAAAGGATAATCTCCAAAGACTGGAGCTAATTTACGAACCGCATAAGTGTTTCTGGTCATTTTATTAGACAGTGCAATAATCGTTACGCCTTCTTTCATCAAAGTAATGTAAGATGAGGTATTTCCGTGCCACCAACCGTTATGAAAATAGAAATTCTGTCCTGTTTCCCAGTTAATCATTCTAATTCCAAGACCATAATTCTTAGTTCCTTTACGTTCGTTGCTATAACCCACATAAACCTGTTTTAATAATTCAGGTTTTAAAAATTTAGGAGATTGTCTTGCTCTATCAAATTTTAAAAGATCTCTAGCAGTAGAGAAAATATTTTTGTCTCCGTAAACATTGTCTAAATAATCAAAACCAATTTCAACACCGTTTCCTTTGTATGATGGCACAATTTTTTTTCTGTCTTTATCATCATCAAAAACGTAGGTGTTTTTCATTCCCAAAGGTTTGAAAATCATTTCAGACATAGCTTCTTTATAACTTAGACCAGTAATTTTTTCGATAATAAGCGCTAACATTGCATAATTGGTATTGCAATAACTGAAACGAGTTCCTACTCGAGATTCAAGACCGACATCTTTTGTTGCCAGAATATCCAAAATGTCTTTATTAGTCAATTGGTTATGTCTGTCCCAAACCGATTTATCGCGATCAGTAAAATAAGCGTAGTTGCGCATTCCTGTACGATGATCCAATAACATTCTAATCGTACATTCTTCGTAAGGGAAAGTTTTTAAAATCGTATTGACTTTTTGATCCAATTCTATTTTACCTGCATTTACCAGTTTTAAAACTGCTGTTGCTGTCAAAACTTTACTTACCGAGGCAATTTGTACAGGAGTTTCGGGCGTTATTTTGGTTCCTTCATTTTTATTGGCAAAACCATTATAGCGTTCAAATAAAATCTGTCCATTTTTGGCCACTAAGAAGCTTCCATTCATAGTATTATTAGGCCAGTTTTTATTGTAAAAGTGATTTATTCTGCCGACAACCGAATTTTTATAAGCCTGAGAAACTTTTGGTTCTGCTCCTAACGGCTTCATTCTAGGTAATGTATCTTCGACTTCTGGAGTAGTATCTGTTTGTGTTTTTTTGTTTTGACCGCAAGAACTTAAAACTAGTATAGAAAAAAGTATTTGTGGTATCTTTGTTTTTTTAAGGAAAATCATTTGCATCGTTCTTTAAAAACAAATATATCGAATTCAATTTTGTTGTATTCTTAATTCTGAGGCTTAAAATTGTGTTTTTTAACATAATTTTAAGAATGTAAAATTTTATTGCTTTGTTTTTCAGCTTATAACGGTTTTGAAGCATTCTAAATAGAATTTTTAAAACAAAATTTTAACTAAATTTGTTATATTTGAAACAAATACTGTTTGAAAAGTTATATTTTAAAATATTAAAAAATCAGTTTACATGAAATTTGGAATCATAAAAGAAAGAAAAAACCCGCCGGATAGAAGAGTTGTATTCTCACCAAATGAATTGACAAAATTAAAACAGCTTTATCACGACGCTTCTGTAAAAGTGGAAAGTTCTGATATAAGAATCTTTTCTGATGATGATTATAAAAATATGGGAATCACCGTTGCAGATGATGTATCGGATTGTGATGTTTTGTTTGGCGTAAAAGAAGTTCCTGTAGAAAATCTGATTCCGAATAAATCTTATTTCTTTTTTTCTCATACGATTAAAAAACAGCCTCATAATAGAAAATTACTTCAGGCCGTTTTAGAAAAAAACATTGATTTGTACGATCACGAAACTATTGTAGATGAACACGACCGCCGTTTAATTGGTTTTGGAAAATATGCTGGAATGGTTGGGGTCTATAACGGAATTCGAGCTTTCGGGATTAAATTCGAATTGTTCAAACTTCCTAAAGCAGAAACACTTTCTGGAAAAGAAGAATTGATTAAGCATTTGAAACGCATAACAATGCCAGCCCTAAAATTTGTAGTTACCGGAACTGGAAAGGTTGGGAGCGGAGCAAAAGAAATTCTGGATGCTATAAAAGTGAAGGAAATTACAATAGATAATTATTTGACCAAAAAATACGCTCAGGCAGTTTACGTGCAGTTGGATGTTTTAGAATACAACAAAAGAAAAGACGGACAGGTTTTAGATTTTGTAGATTTTGTGAATCATCCCGAAGAATATGAATCTGATTTTGAAAGATTTACTAAAGTATCTGATATTTATTTCGCAGGGCATTTTCATGCGAATAATGCACCGATGATTTTAACAAAAGAAATGCTGAATGCAAGCGACTGCAAATTGAAAGTAGTAGCCGATATTTCTTGTGATGTTAATGGTCCAATTGCTTGTACAATTCGTTCTTCAACTATTGCAGAACCTTTATATGGTTATTTTCCTTTAGAAGACAAAGAAGTCGATTTTTTTCACCCAGCAGCAGTTGCGGTAATGGCTGTGGATAATCTGCCATGCGAAATTCCGAAAGATGCCAGCGAAGGTTTTGGAGAACAATTTATGGAACATGTTATTCCCGCTTTCTTCAACGGCGACAAAGACGGAATTCTAAAAAGAGCAAAAATCACAGAAAACGGAAAACTAACCCCAAGATTCAGCTATCTTCAGGATTATGTTGATGGTAAATAAGGTGCTAAGCTACTAAGATGCTAAGCTTCTAAGTTTTTTGTCTTAGAAGCTTAGTAGCTCAGCGTCTCAGAAGCTTAGACTAAACCATTTCCTCTGGTTTCACCCAAGCATCAAAATCTTCTGGCGTAACATAACCCAAACGAACGGCCTCTTCTTTAAGCGTAGTTCCGTTTTTGTGAGCAGTTTGAGCGATTTCTGCAGCTTTGTAATATCCAATTTTAGTATTTAAAGCGGTAACAAGCATTAGAGAATTGTCTACTAATTCTTTGATTCTTTTATGATTTGGTTCAATTCCTTGTGCGCAATGTTCGTCAAAAGAAACACAAGCATCGCCTAATAATTGTGCTGACTGTAAAAAGTTGGCAGCCATTACCGGTTTAAAAACATTCAATTCGTAATGTCCTTGCATTCCGCCAACAGCAATTGCCATATCGTTTCCGATTACTTGTGCGCAAACCATTGTTAAAGCTTCGCATTGCGTCGGATTTACTTTTCCGGGCATGATAGAAGAACCTGGCTCGTTTTCAGGAATATGAATTTCGCCAATTCCAGAACGTGGTCCAGAAGCTAGCATTCTAACATCATTAGCAATTTTATTTAAAGAAACAGCCAATTGTTTCAAAGCTCCGTGCGTTTCTACAATCGCATCGTGTGCAGCAAGTGCTTCAAATTTATTCTCTGCCGTTACAAAAGGATGATTCGTAAATTGAGCAATATATTCAGCCACTTTTACATCATAGCCTTTTGGCGTGTTTAATCCCGTTCCGACTGCAGTTCCTCCAAGAGCAATTTCAGATAAATGCGCTAAAGTATTTTTTAAAGCTTTTAATCCGAAGGCTAATTGAGCGGCATATCCAGAAATTTCCTGACCCAAAGTTAAAGGAGTTGCGTCCATTAAGTGTGTGCGGCCGATTTTTACCACGTCTTTGTATTCAGCTGCTTTTTTTGATAATGTAGCATGAAGTTTTTCTACGCCAGGAATTGTAGTTTCTACAACCATTTTGTAAGCCGCGATGTGCATTCCGGTTGGGAAAGTATCGTTTGACGATTGCGATTTGTTTACATCGTCATTGGCTTTGATAAATTGTTCACCTTCGCCAATTTTAAAGCCTTTAAGAACCTGAGCACGATTAGCGATTACCTCGTTAACGTTCATGTTGCTTTGCGTTCCAGAACCTGTCTGCCAGATTACCAACGGAAACTGATCGTCTAGTTTTCCTTCTAGAATTTCGTCGCAAACTGCAGCAATCGCATCTCTTTTTTCGATTGGCAAAACGCCTAAATCGTAATTGGCATACGCAGCAGCTTTTTTTAGATAGGCAAATCCTTCAACAATTTCTTTGGGCATAGACCCTGAGGGGCCGATTTTGAAGTTGTTTCTAGAACGTTCTGTTTGTGCACCCCAATATTTATCGGCTGGGACTTGTACTTCGCCCATGGTGTCTTTTTCTATTCTGTATTCCATTATGTTGTTTGTAAAATGTTATATGTAAAATGTATTATTTAATGAAACGCTGATAACACGGATTTACTTCGTAAAAACGCTGATGAAAACGGATTTTTAATTTGAGAATAAAACTTCTTTTGAATGAATATCTAGCCCCGATAGTAGTGGAAATCCTTTTACTTTTTTCTTTAAAAAGTAAAAGATTGAAACGAATAGCGGGAAATAGCTCCTTAAGATATTCATATTGTTTTGTTAGAGACAGTTGAATATTCATCGGGAAAAAAATCCTTATTTAAAATGAGTATAAATATACGGATAAATGTTATTTAACGAAAATTGATTTAGATTTTATTGCTGAGAAAAAATATAAGCCCTACATTTGTCGTAACATTCAAAAATTCCGGAAAACATGTTTGAATTTTCACAGTACTTAGGTTTTTTACTTTTCTTAACCATACTAACTATAGGGTTTTGGTTAATGTTTTTCTTAGTTGGTTTCGTATCTTACTGGGTTACGGGAGCAAGCTGGGAAATGATTAAAGAAAAAAGAGCCAGAAAAAGACAAGAAGAACAATCTATTTAATTTTAGATTGATGTCATAAAAAAAGAACCCAATGGGTTCTTTTTTTTTATCTGTAAATCTGCGATTTTGGATAAAAAAAAAGAAAAATTCCAAAATTTTAGAAATTCCAAATTCCAAATTTGGCGTATTAAACCCGACAGGTTTTTGAAACCTGTCGGGTTTCGTTATAAATACAAAAAATCCAAATTCCAATTGTTTTGAGTTTAGAACTTTGTCAAAGTTTTAAACTTTGACAAAGTTGGTCAGCGTTTAGAAAACAAGAAATAAAAAATCCCAAATTTCAATTTGATTTGAAATTTGGGATTTTTTATTTAAGTCTAGTATTGGGATTTGGAATTTCAGTATTGGAATTTTAGAAGTTTTATCCCGGAAATTCTCCACCACCTTCACCGCCACCGTCATTATTTTTAGGCATGTTTTTATCTCTTTCTCCTTTTGGTTTGTTGAAACGGTAAGTGAAAGATAAATTAAACTGACGTTTACGGAATTGGAATTCGCTATACGAACTTACATTGTCTAGATAGGTGTAAGATCTCATTTTTCTTGAATTGAAAACGTCGCTAATGTTAAAAGCAATTGTTGCTTTGTCTTTTAAAACGTCTTTACTGAAAGCAGTGTTCATTCCGAATTGGCCTAAGTTTTTACCTTGAGCTGTTTTTTGCTCTCCGTTGTACATTGCAGTTAACTGCCAGTCAATTTTGTATGGAAGTGTAACTTTAGAGTTTACTCTTGCAAACCAAGAATTAGCCTGATTGTCTAAATCTTGAACGATTTCATTTCCTTGCGTATCAGTATAACTGTGGCTTCCAGTCGTTTTTACGTTAAAGAAGTTGAAGTTACTGTTTAATTTCCACCATTTGTATGGCGTGTAATTGAATGTAAATTCGAAACCAAATTTTTGCTCTTTTCCTAAATTGATAGGAGAACTTTTAATTACAGGAATTCCGTTCACTTCGTCTCCTGTAGGAGATCGTACAAAGCTGAAAACATCTTTTGTGTCTTCAAAATAAGCTGATGTATTAAAAGTTACTTTATCCCATCTTTTGATATAACCAATGTCATATTTGTCTGTCAAAGAAGGATCTAAATCTGGATTTCCTTGAAAGATATTAATGTTACTTGCGTAGTTTACAGCAGGATTCATAAAACGTCCTCTTGGTCGAGATAAACGTTTGCTGTAGCTTGCCGAGAAATTGCTCTGGTCTGAGATTTCGTAACTAATAAAAGCACTTGGAAATAAGTTGTTGTATTTTTTAGTATTGAAATCGCTGTTATCTAATAGATTAACTTGAATGTTTGTGTCTTCCCATCTTAATCCAAATAAATAAGAGAATTTATTTTTCTTGAAGCCATATTGCGTGTAAAGCGCGTTGATGTTTTCTTTATACTCTAAAGTATTAGATAAATTAGGATTTACGGTTCCAGCGTCGTCAGTTACATTATAAACATTGTTTAAGTCTCCAAAACTTCCTTTGTATCCCGCTTCAAATTGGCTTCCTTCTCCTAAAGGTAATACATAATCTGCTTGAAAAAGAACTTGTTTTTGAATTTGATCATTTAACGTTGTGTCAAATCTTGGTGAATCTTCAATTCTGCTATTGCTGTCGTCTGTATTTCTTGAAATAGAAAAGTCAGCAGTAAGTTTGTGCCCTTTGTCGTTGAAATTTTTAATTAAGTTTGAAGTAAACTCAACATTTTCGCTGCCCGTGTCTGCATTGTTTAAACGGTAGGTTGTTCCTGTATAATTACCACTCGCATCATAATTATAATAATTGATCAAGTCTCGGTCGTCACCATTATTTTTTTGGTAATTGATGGCGTTTGTCCAGAAAGTTGTTGGAGTAAGAGTCCATTCAACACCGGCTCTTCCGTTAAATCCGTTTCTAACACGTTTGGTATCACGAGTTTCGTCTAAGAAGCTTGTTGTGTTTCCGTTAGTATCAAAATACTCAGAATTTGTTTTACCAGCTCCTTCGTTTGTTCTATAGTTGTATCCAGCTGTTGTGAAGTAATTTAATTTCTCTGTTTTATAATTTAAATTACCACTTAAGCCATACGTTTCAGGCAAACCTGTCGAAGCGATTAAAGTTCCGTTAAAACCTTGGTTTTTACCTTTTTTAAGAACAATATTGATGATTCCAGATCCTCCTTCCGCATCATAGCGTGCAGATGGATTGGTAATAACTTCTACTTTGTCAATTGCATCAGCAGGAAGTTGTCTCAACGCTTCGGCTACATTAATCGCTTGCGAAGGTCTTCCGTCAATTAAAATACGAATATTATCGCTTCCTCTTAAACTTACATTTCCTTCAGTATCTACAGAAACAGATGGCACGTTATCTAAAACATCGCTCACGCTTCCGCCTTTTACAATCATGTCCTGACCAACGTTGTAGACTTTTTTGTCCAGTTTGATCTCAACAGTCGATTTTTCGGCACGAACTACAACTTCGTTTAATTGCGCCGCATCTTCAGATAAATTTACAACACCTAAATTGGTATCGTCTTGAATGCTTTTTCCTTTTATTTCAGTTGATTTAAACGAAATAAATTCGACTTTTATATCGTAAGTTCCAGGTGTAACAGCAACTTCGAATTCTCCTTTTGGGTTTGTAATACCTCCAGCAACCACTTTTGTGTCATTTGGGGCAGTAATCGAAATAGTAGCATATTCTAAAGGTTGTTTGCTTATTTTCTCGAAAACTTTTCCAGTGACTTTTACTTTGTTTTTGCCGCCTGGGCTTCCTTGTTGAGAGTAATTGTAAAAACTTGTCAACAAGAATACAAGCAATACAGCAAATTTGATTTTTTTCATTTTCTGGTTTTTCTTTCTTTAGACGGCAAATGTAGTTTTTGGTTTAAAGAGAGAAATCACAAAAAAATGTTAATAGGATATTTTAGAATCAATCTAAAAAAGAAGCAACCAAATCTGGATCTCTTCCAATTACAGCTTTTCCGTCTTTTACAACAATCGGGCGTTCGATTAAGATCGGATTTTCAACCATTGCGTTAATGATCTCATCATCACTCAAAGTTTTGCCTTTAAAATTTTCGATCCAGATTTTTTCTTTGGTTCTGATAAGCTGAATTGGTTCAAGATTTAACTGGCCTAATAATGTTTTCAGCTGTTCAAAAGATGGTGTTTCGGTCAAGTAAGGTATAATTTCAAAATCTTGTTTCGATTCTTCAATAAAAGCAAGACAATTTCTCGATTTTCCGCATCTCGGATTATGGTAAATTTGTATCATTTTGTTATATTTAGGTGTTTCAAATTTTTGTAAGATAAAAAGGGGTATTTTCGCATACCAAAAGTAAGATTAACTTATCGAATTTGAATTCTCATTTTTTAAAATTTTAAATTTATGTTTTTAGAACAAGGAATTAAACCTGAAAATAAATTTTGGAAATATCTTTTAGGATCTGTCTTTATTATTTCAGCGTCTTTTGTCGGGCAAATTCCAATTACTGCAGCTGTATTTTATAAAACATATATGGAACATGTCGCTTTTCCAACTACGAATGAAGGCATTATGAAAATGTTTGAATCGAATACGACTCTTTTTCTAGTAATGATTTCCTTTATTTTTGCTTTTGCCGGAATTTATTTTGTTGTAAAATTTATTCATCATCAAACATTATTGTCAATTACCACTTCTAGACCTAAAGTGGATTGGAAACGAATTTGGTTTTCGTTCTTTCTATGGGCCTTTTTTTCAGTGCTTAGCTTTTTATTTGTGTATTTAAGAGCTTCAGAGCAATTTGTATTGCAGTTCAAATTGATTCCGTTTTTAATATTAGCTGTTTTAGGATGTGTTTTAATTCCGATTCAAACGAGTACAGAAGAATATATCTTTAGAGGCTATCTTATGCAGGGATTTGCCAATTTGGCTCGAAACAGATGGTTTCCGTTGCTAATGACTTCTCTTATATTTGGTTCGATGCATTGGACCAATCCTGAAGTTGCCAAAATGGGAAATATTATCATGATTTATTATATAGGAACCGGACTGTTTTTAGGTGTAATTACCTTGATGGATGAAGGAATGGAACTGGCACTTGGATTTCATGCTGCAAACAATCTTGTCGGAGCACTATTGGTTACCTCAGATTGGACTGTTTTTCAGACCAATTCTATATTTAAAGATCTTTCAGAGCCTTCGGCAGGAATAGATGTAATTCTGCCTGTTGTTGTTATTTATCCTATTCTGCTTTTTATTTTCAGTAAAAAATATGGCTGGACAAATTGGAAAGAGAAACTAGCGGGAAATATTACTAATGTCGAATTAAAAGCTTAAGAATATGCTAAACTTAACTCAAAATAAAGTGCACAATTATTTTAAATTAAATGGTTATCATTTAAATGCAAAAGATGTGTGTCAAGTTGCTTACAGTTATGTAAAAGAAGGAGATGCTTATGAAAGAGCAATCGGGGAATTCTTTTTGGATTGGTTTGATAAAAAAGATTATATCGAAATGACTACTTCTGGAACAACAGGGCTTCCAAAATTAGTCAGATTGAAAAAACAAGCCATGATACAGTCGGCACTGGCAACGGGTGACTTTTTTGGTTTAAAGCCAGGAGACAAAGCTTTATTGTGTCTTCCGACGCAGTTTATTGCTGGAAAAATGATGCTCGTAAGGAGTTTAATTTTAGGATTGGAATTGGATGTTGTTTCGCCAAGTTTAAATCCGTTGGAATTAAATAAAACGACCTATGATTTTGTGGCAATGGTGCCGCTTCAAGTTCAAAATTCAATTGAAAAACTTTCTAAAGTGCGTAAGTTGATTATTGGAGGCGCTAAATTAGATTCGGCTCTTGAAGAAAAATTATTACCGCTTAAAACAGAAATCTACGAAACGTACGGAATGACCGAAACTATTACGCATATTGCGGCGAAACGTTTGGGTGATTCGGTTTTCTCTATTCTTCCGAACGTGAAAATAAGTCAAGATGATCGTCAATGCTTGGTTATTCATGTTGCTACAATTTCAGACGAACCAATTGTGACCAATGATTTGGTCGAATTGCTAAATGAGCAGCAGTTTAAGTTTTTAGGACGAATTGATAACGTAATCAATAGTGGAGGAGTGAAGCTGATTCCAGAACAAATTGAAGCTAAACTAATCGGGAAAATTGCAAACAGATTTTTTGTAACCGGACTTCCAGATACCACTTTAGGAGAAAAATTGGTTTTGGTTATCGAAGGAGAAAAACAAGAATTCGAACCTGATTTCTTTGATGTTTTAGGGAAGTATGAAAAACCAAAAGAAATTGTTTTTGTCTCAAAATTCAAAGAAAATGAGAATGGCAAACTACTGAGAAAAGCGACTGTTGCTATTTAAAATTCCAAATTAGAAATTCCAAATTCCAATGCTCCGCGTTTAAAACTTTGACAAAGTTGAGCTGTAAGGAAATTTCAATATTAAAATTCTAAAGCTAAAGTTTTAGCAATTTTGTCATTTCGACGTAAGGAGAAATCTTCGCGAGAAGCTCGACAAAGATTGGCTTATTGGAGCGGAGCTACTTACGAAGATTTCTCCTTACGTCGAAATGACAAAACAATGCATAAAAAATCCCAAATTTCAATAACTAGGTTGAAATTTGGGATTTTAATATTAAGTAATTCCAAGAAGATTGGAATTTGGAATTTCAAATATTGGAATTTGAAGTTTTATTTCTTACGTTCCATTAGCGCCATATAAAACCCATCAAAGCCAGATTCTGAAGCGAGCATTTTACGATCTTCAATAAAAGTAAACTGCTGTCCGATTTCTGTCTTAAGGAATTTCTCTACCTGCTCTTGGTTTTCTGATGGCAAAACAGAGCAAGTTGCATACACTAATTTTCCGCCTGGTTTTACAATTTTAGAATAGCTTTCTAAAACTTCACTCTGAACTTTACGAATGTTATCGATAAATTCAGGTTGTAATTTCCATTTAGAATCTGGATTTCTTTTTAAAACACCTAATCCGCTGCAAGGCGCATCGATTAGAACACGGTCTGCTTTTTCGTGCAGTTTTTTAATCACTTTTGTGCTGTCGATAATGCGGTATTCGATATTAAAAGCGCCATTCCTTTTAGCTCTTAATTTTAATTGCTTCAATTTACTTTCGTACAAATCCATTGCAATTAACTGCCCTTTGTTTTCCATCAAAGAAGCCATGTGCAATGTTTTTCCTCCTGCACCTGCACAAGTATCTACTACGCGCATTCCTGGTTTTACATCAAGAAAACCTGCAACTAATTGTGAATTGGCATCTTGAACTTCAAACAAACCTTGTTTAAAAGCGTCAGTTAAAAATACATTGGCTCTTTCTTTTAAAACAAGAGCTTCTGGCTGGTCTTTTAAATATTCTGTTTCAATATTTAAATCCATTAATGTATTTCTAAGGCTTTCTTTGGTTCCTTTTAAAGTATTCGTTCTCAAAATAACTTTTGCAGGCTGATTTTGAGCCGCAATTTCTTTAGACCAAACTTGTTCGCCTAATTCTTTAACACCTAACTCATCCATCCAATCTGGAATAGATTCTTTTAAAGCTCTATTTTTAGATAATTCGTCAAAACGTCCTTTTATTTTTCTTTCAGGAGTTCCTTCTAATTGTCTCCAATCTGGAATTGGATAACCGCGTAAAACTGCCCAAACAGCAAACATTCTCCACAAATTATCTCTATCGTAAGGTTCTTTAACTTCTGCAATTTCAGCGTACAAGCGTTTCCAACGAACAATTTCGTATATCGTTTCAGCAACAAACTTCCTGTCTGAGCTTCCCCAGCGTTTGTCTTTTTTTAATGCTCTAGCTACCACTTTATCTGCATATTCTCCTTCGTTAAAAATAGCATTTAACGAATCTATGGTAGTATAAACTAAATTTCTGTGTAATCTCATTTTCTTTATTTGAATTGCAAAGGTACTATTAATTGATTGAAAGTTAAATTTTTAATATCGAATCTTATTCTGACTCTCATTAAAAGAAAAAAAACACTCTAATTAAGAGTGTTTTTTATGAATATATCTAGAGGTTTATTCTTTAGGAATGATTCTCGTTAATCCAATATTTTCTGGAGCATGAAGCACCATTGGGAATTTCTCTACTTTAACAGAACTGCTGTCTAGACCAAAAGCTCTTTCTTCAGACAAACTCAGTTTCTTAATAAAGAAATAAGAATTCATAATAATATTTTCATGCCATCTTAAATCATTGTCGTTTGATAAGAATTTCTCAGACAATACAAATTTGAAGTCGCCAATAATATTGTTTTTATTTAAAGATTCGTAACGGCTGGTAATATCTACCTCGCCACGTTTTACCATGTCTTTGATAACTTCTCTAAACATTAAATTGATTTTAGTCGGTTCTCTAAAACCTAAGTTAAAGTCAATTCTGTAGATGTCGTCTTTAGCAATTTCCGTTACTTTATATTGTGTTTTATAAGGTTCAGTCAAAATATTAACGTGAACAAACCAGTAAATATCAGCTCTTTTAGGGCGTTTTTGAAGGATAGAGTAGATTACTTTTTCTTCCAATTCGTCAACACGATTTGCATTAGTCATATAAACTAAGTGCGTAGCATATTTCGGAATAGATAAATCTTGGCTTAATTCTACCAATACTTGTTTGTAATCATCAATTTTAACCACTTTAGTGTAGTTCTTGTTGATTTTCTTAGCCAGATACCAGATTGTCATTACAGAAATCAATAAACTCGCAATGATTAAAGTTACATAACCACCTTCTGCAAATTTGGTGATATTAGCGAAAAGGAAACTAAACTCAATCAATAAATAAATCGTGATCAGCGGTACCATGAAGTACAGTTTTACACGTTTCATGATTAAGTAATAGTTTAGCAAAATGGTTGTCATAATCATACACAAAATAATGGCAAGACCATACGCATGCTCCATATTTCCTGATTTCTCGAAATGTAAAACGATTCCAACACAACCAAAAAACAACAACCAGTTGATCGACGGAATGTACAATTGACCTTTTACTTCTGTTGGATATTTGATTTTTACTTTTGGCCAGAAATTCAGACGCATTGCTTCGTTAATCAAAGTAAACGAACCAGAAATAAGTGCTTGAGACGCAATTACAGCCGCAAGAGTTGCAACTACGATTCCGAATGGTAAAAACCAGTGTGGCATAATTAAGTAAAACGGATTACCGTTTTCTCCGCCTAATTGCTGTAATGTGCTTCCTTCGTGGTGAATTAAATAAGCCGCCTGACCGAAGTAATTTAAAACCAATGTAGTTTTTACAAACATCCAGCTGATTCTGATATTTTTTCTTCCACAGTGTCCCATGTCCGAATATAAAGCTTCAGCTCCAGTTGTACATAAGAATACAAAACCAAGAACGAAGAAACCATCAGGATGTATAGATAATAAATGATAAGCGTAGTACGGATTAATTGCTTTAATTACTTCAGGATAATTAACCACTTGAATGGCTCCTAAAGTTCCTAACATAGCAAACCAGATTAACATCATTGGCGCAAAGAATTTACCAACCAATTTAGTTCCGAACTGCTGAATTGTGAATAATATAAATAAAATGGTAATTACGATATAGACAATAGTCTGCGTCTGCATAGTCGGATAGAATGCCCTAATTCCTTCAACTGCAGATGAAATAGAAATTGGTGGCGTAATAATTCCGTCGGCAAGCAGGGCGCTTCCCCCAATAATAGCGGGTACTATGAGCCATTGAATTTTTGTTTTCTTGACCAAAGCATATAAGGCAAAAATTCCACCTTCACCGTGGTTGTCTGCACTTAAAGTAATAAGTACATATTTAATTGTAGTTTGTAATGTCAGCGTCCAAAACACACAAGAAATACCTCCTAAAACAATATCAGCATTTATCGTGTGATCGCCTAATATAGCCTTCATTACGTACAATGGAGAAGTACCAATATCTCCATAAATAATCCCTAAAGTAATCAATAAACCCCCAATAGACAACTTACTATGTAAGTTTTTATGCGATGCGCTCATGTATAGTTTTATAAAAAGACGGTTGCAAATTTACTGTTTTAAAACAAATTAGCAGCAATTATAATTAAAAAGATAAAAAAAAGCACAATCGTAAAAATTGTGCTTTCCTTTTTGAATATTATTTATTTCTAAAATTAACCTCTTCTACCGCCACCTCTAGAACTTGAACTGTTTTCTCTCTGGCTTTGTCCGCCTCTAGATTCTTGACTTGCTCTAGATGTTTCCTGACTCATTCTCGGAGATTCTGAACGTTGGCTTTGCTGTGGTCTAGCAGAATAATCTCTGTTTGAACTGCTAGATTGGTTTCCAGAATAACTTCCTGAACTTCTTTCGGCTCTTGGAGCAGACATTTCACGATTAGAACTGCTTCTAGATGTGTTAGAAGAATTACCATTTCCGTAATCTGCTCTTGGAGTAGTTTGTACTCTAGTAGTGTTTTCTGCTCTTTGAGTGTTAGTAGTTCTAGGAGAATAATCACGATTTGTGCTTCTACCAGTATTTACACTTTCAGTGCTTCTGCCTGTAGAGTTGTAGCCTCTATTAGTATTTCCGTTTGAAGTACTGCTTCTGTCTACAGAAGTTCTGTTTGTTGCGGTTCTATTTTCAGCATACGTTCTATTTGAAGTTCTATTATCAGTTGAAGTTGTTCTTCCTGTGTAATTTCTGTTCGTGTTATACGTGTTTCTATTCGTTTCTCTGCTTGCCACACGTCTCTGATCTAATTCGTAACGGTTTGAAGTGTTAGCATGTCTTTCAGCAAAACTATAGTTCGGGCGCATTCTTTCGTAACCATAAGTACGTCTTGTTTCATAAATTGCAGGAGCTCTGTAACTTCTTCTCACATTAACATAGTTATAATGGTTGTTTACATTAATATAAACATTTACATTGTTTCTATATCTGTAAATAGGATATGGCGCCCATGCATTGTAATAGGTTGGGTAATAACCCCAATACCAAGTTGAGTAATAAGGTCTGTAATTGGTAACCCAGAACGAAGTATAGATAACAGGAACTACACTATAAACTGGCTCATAAATATAATTTGCCCCGTAAAGATAGGTGTTACCTACAACCTGAACACTTACTTTGTTGTAATTGTCTCGCTCGACATCAATCGTAGCAATGTCTTGATAAACATCACGATCTAAAACCGCTTGGATAATAATAACGTGAGTTCTGTTTTCAACACTTTCGATTACACGTAAGTAGTCTACTTCATCATCACCATTAAGGTCAAGGTTAGAAATTTGATATTTAGGATCATTTAAACGTCTTTCAAAATCTTGAAGATTAGCTGATTCTCCAAACATCGAAGCAACAGCTCTTAAATCTAAGTTATCGCTTATATCTGAGTTTTTTGCGTAAACAGTAGTTTGACCTTGCGCTGCGCAAGAACCAAAAACTAAGGCTGATATTGCTATTAAAAGTAAATTCGCTTTCATGGCTAATTTGTATTAAATTATTTTGTATTGTGAGATATCCAATTACTGTGCCATAAAATTAAATTGCTAAAAACAGATGTTTAAATGGTTGATTATTAATGTTTTGAATTTTTGTTAAAATAGATTTTGGTTTTCTGGGTATAAAGGATTGAAAATGAAACAGTAAATTATTCTTGTAGAAAAAAATCGAAAATTAATTCTCCATGTGGGAATTAATTGTATTTTAGCAATACCCTAAATTTTATTTATATGAGAAAAGTATCGCTGTTTTTTTGCATGTTTGTTTTGTTTGTATCCTTTAAAACATTCACAAATAAGAATAAAGCAAATTATGAAAATGGTTTTATAGCAATTCAAGTTGATACTTTATTTCAGGATAAAATTAGCATTCGTGCCATCGTAATAGACAAAAATAAAGTTTGGTACGGCGGAGACAATTCTCGTTTTGGATGTTTTGATTTAGACAAAAAACAGAAATTCGAAGAACATATTTACAAAGACACTTTAAAATTAGAATTTAGAAGTATTGCTCAAAATTCAAAAAACATTTTTCTATTAAGTGTTGGAAATCCCGCCTTATTGTATCAGGTTTCTAAGAAAACCAATAAAGTGAAATTAGTTTACAAAGAAGTAAATCCGAAGGTGTTTTATGATAGCATGCAGTTTTGGAATGATAAAGAAGGCATTGCTATTGGGGATCCGACAGAAGATACTTTCTCAGTTATCATAACAAGAGACGGCGGAGAAACGTGGACAAAAGTGCTATCTCATAAACTTCCAACAAATGCGCAAGGCGAAGCAGCTTTTGCGGCAAGCAATTCAAACATCGTAATTAAAGGAAATGATACTTGGCTAGTTTCTGGAGGAAAAAGATCTCGCGTTTTTTATTCTGGAGATAAAGGCAAAACATGGAAAGCTGTAGAAACTCCAATTGTACAAGGAGAGGCAATGACGGGTATTTTTACGGCAGATTTCTACGATTCTAAACACGGTTTTGCTGCAGGCGGTAATTATGAATTGCCAATGGAAAAAAAGGATAATAAAATTTTTACCAAAGACGGCGGAAAAACTTGGGAACTGATTGGGCAGAATCAAGGTTTTGGATACGCTTCTTGTGTGCAATATGTGCCAGGTGGCGGTGCAAAAGAATTGGTTTGTGTGGGATCGGGCGGACTTCAGTATTCGCAGAATGGAGGAGAAACGTGGACGATGCTGTCAAAAGACACCAAACTTTTTACTATTCGTTTTATCAATAGAAATACGGCAATTGCGGCTGGACATAATAAGCTGGTTCGTATTCACTTTAAATGAAAAAAATAAGAACCCTAAATAATAAAGTAAGTATTATTATATAGGGTTCTTATCGCTGTTGTTTCGTTAAGTTTAATCTTTATTGCCTTTGTCGCGATATTGCTGTAAAAGCTTTCGATTAAAATCGTCTTCCGATTTTTTAAGCAGTAATATTTTCTTTGCAGGAAGTACTTTTTTCAGATTGTTCATGTATTTTTCACGAAGCTGGTAAATTTCTTTATCTGTACTTTCTATTTGAGATAATAATGTTGCTGCGTCTTTATCTGAAAGATTTTTAAGATTATCATCTTTAAGCTTTCTCAGATACGTTTTCATTTTTAAATACTTTAATTCGTATTGTTTATCATCGTAAGCATTGTAAATGGGCCAGAATTTTTCAGCTTCGGTCGAAGTTAATTCTAATTCTGTTGTTAAAAATGACACTTTAAAAGCTTTAATTTTTTCTCGCTTTTCATCAATTTTTCCATTTTGTGCAAAAATTGAAAAACTTGTCAGAAATAGCAATAGCGGTAAAATGTTTTTTATTTTCATTGTTAAGCTAAGTTATTGAGTTGTTGAGTTAAGTTGATTTAATTTTGTTCTGAAATTAGGTGTTCAATATTTGGGCTTGAAGCTAAAATATCTTCCAATGTTTCTTCTTCTAGAGTTACATCGTTTCCTAATTTTTCAATATCATTGTCGTCTAAGTTTTGTATTAAATCGTATTGGCTGATATTGGAATGATATGATAAATAAGTTTCTAAAGTAGCTTCGTCCAGTTCGTTAGAATTGGCTCTGTAATTATTTACAATCGGAATTAATAATGCAAAACCAATTACTGCAGCGGCCGCCAGAGAAATGATTTTTTTGCGTTTATAAAAAGGAATTACCTTAACTTCTTTTTCATTTAATTGCTGTAAAACCTTTTCTTGAAAAGTATCAAAATAATTTTCTGGAGTTTTAAAGCCAGATTTTATTTTGGGTTCGTTTTCTAATTTAAATGTTTTCATAATACTTATAAGATAGTTTTAGTTACAAAAGGTTTAATTTGATGTAACATATAATTCAATTTTTTTTACGGCGTGATGATAAGAGGCTTTTAAAGCTCCAACAGATGTTCCTAAAATATCTGCAATTTCTTCGTATTTCAATTCTTCAAAATATTTCATTTTGAAAACCAATTGCTGTTTTTCTGGAAGCGTTACGATTGCTTTTTGAAGTTTGATCTGAATATCATCTCCGTCAAAATAAAGATCGGCTTTTAAATTGTCGATTGTTTTATTTTGAAGGTCTTCAGATGTAATGCCTTTTAATTTAGCTTTTTGCGATAAAAAAGTCAGAGCTTCATTCGTAGCAATACGGTACATCCAAGAAAAAAGTTTACTTTCTCCTTTAAAGTTTTTAAGATTTTGAAAGACTTTTACAAAAGTGTTCTGTAATACATCGTCGGCATCATCATGATTCAAAACAATGTTTCGAATATGAGAATACAAAGGTTTCTGATAATCAGACAGGAGTTTTTGAAACGCAGTATTTTGCGTCTCAAGGGTTAATAATTGTTTTATAAATTCTTTCTCGTCTATCAAACTTTTTGTTTTGTAAACTTTCTTTAATAGAAGTTAGACAGAATTTAAAGCAAAAGGTTTAATGCCGTTTTGAAATTATTTAAAATTCTGAATCTTCTTCTTGTGTAGCAGGTGTTTGCGCAGGAGCAGGCGTTGGTGCTGCAGGTTTGCGTTTTACAGGCTCTGTGCGTGGTTGTTCGGTATGTGGCTCGCTTGGAGTTTCACTAGTACTAGTGTTTACAGGAGCATAGGTAGGCTCGGCAGCAACAGGAACTACTTTTGGTTTTATCGGGAAATAAATTTCGGTTACCAATTTTGAAGAAGCTTTTACATCCAATTTGCTTAACGTCAGGATTTCAAGATGCGACCAGCTTAAATCTGGAATAATTTTCTCGTTGTTTATGTAAGCTGTTGTTTTTGCAATGGCTTCATTTCTGTGAGAGTAATCGCCGTTAAGAGTTGTTTTAACAGCGTCAAAACCATTTAACTTTCCTGCTAAAATATCACTTCCAGCACTGGTAGAAATTTCTTTATTAATAGGTAAACAGATTGAAATTTTAGCTAAACCAGTTTTCGTATCATAAGTATGGTAGATAATGAACGGTTTTCCCATTGCAGACAATCCGTTAGTTTCGCTAAACTGAATAAGCTTCGGAATTACAATTCTAGCATTTTTATTTACTTTGGCAATTTCGCTCGTAAAAGTCTGTTTGATATAAGGAGTTTCTGTTTTCTTAACCACTCCATCTACTTTTACAGCATACGTTTTAGTTTCGTAATCTAAATTCTTGTCAATATTAGCCAAACTTTTTTCATAAATGGTTCCGATAACTCTGTCAGAACCTCCATGAAGTGCAGTGTATATTTTAAATAGAAAACTCATCGTTCCTTTTCCTTTCCAAGTAACTTTTGTTTTTCCGTTAAGAGTATCTTTTAAAGTCCAATTTACATCAGCTTCAGTGCCATCAAATTGCATTTTTTGGTCAATGCTTTCTCCTTCTTTTGTTTTAAGAATAATAGCATTTCCTTTACCATCAGTACCGTCCCAATAAAAGGAAGCGCCATTTCCGCTGGTTTTATTAGCGTATGTCATTTTAATAGAAGGATCTTCTACAGACCATGATTCAAAATCTTCATAATTTCTAAAGTCATTCAAGTAGTTATAAACCGTTGTGCGCGGCGAATTGATAACTTTACTTCTTTCTACAGAAAAATCTCCTTTCTGTGTAGCAACAAAAACAGTAAGAGCGACAAAACTTAATAAGGCGAAAAGAAATAAATACTTTAGAATTTTCATGGCAGATTGTTTGGTTTCGGTAAAGTTATAAATTTTATCATGAGTCTTACTAATAACCCATAATTATTAGGTTTTATTTTGTTGCAACCAGAATAATTTATCTTTTTAGAAATATTTTAATTACAAACAAAAGGACAATAAAAAGAAGGAAAGCAAGGAGTACTTTGTAATTTCCTTTATAGAAGACTTTGTGCAATTTCAGATCTTTTCGATAAGCAAAAATCATAATGATTACAAATGCAATAAAAAAACACACTCCAAATAGTATTTGTCCTTGACTAAACATAGTTATAAAAATTTTCAGCAAATTTAAAGATTTGTAAATGATTTGCTGCTAAATTGCCTTTTCATTTCGTTTAATAAATTTTCATATTTATGCGAAAGTGACTTAAATTAGCCAAAAAAAAGAAAACTACTATATGAAAAAACAACTTGACGCCGTAACCGAATTTCACACTGCTTTTAAAATTGGCCACAGCACTACGCCAAAGGCTGATGTAGGAGCAGAGAAGAAATTACTTCGCTACAATTTAATGAAAGAAGAAAATGAAGAGTATTACGAAGCGGTTCAAAATAATGATTTAGTTGAAATTGCAGATGCGCTTGGAGATATGATGTATATTTTGTGCGGAACAATTATCGAGCACGGTCTTCAAGACAAAATTGAAGCTGTTTTTGATGAAATTCAGCGCAGTAATATGAGCAAATTGGGTGAAGACGGAAAACCAATTTATCGCGAAGATGGAAAAGTAATGAAAGGTCCGAATTACTTTAAACCTGATTTTTCGAAATTATTATAATAAATAATTTTTAAACACATAGAAACATAGTTTTGAATTATGTAAAAGGCGTTTCACTTGCATAAATACACATAGCTATGTGTTAAAAACAAGTTTCTTTTGTACTCTTTTAAGGATCAAAAATAATCTATGTTTCTATGTGTTAAATATTATCTGACGATTAGAATATCAAATAAAAAACCCGATAAAACTAAATTTATCGGGTTTCTCTTTTTATTATCGGTTTTGGATTATTGAACTTTAACTGTCCATCCGTAAGTATCTTCAGAAAGTTTGTTTTGAAGACTTGTTAATTTCTCTTTTAAGAAAGAAGCATACGAATTTTCAATTGGAGCCATTTCATAATATTCATCTTTATAAGAGAATCCTTTGATAACGCTGATAACTGCTGCAGTTCCAGCTCCGAAGATTTCTTTCAGAGATCCGTTTTTGGCTGCTTCAACCAATTCTGAAACAATTACTGGACGAACTTCTACTTTTAAACCTTCTTTTTCAGCCATTGCAATCAAACTTTTTCTAGTAACACCATCCAAAATTCTTTCGCTTGTTGGAGCTGTTAGTAAAGTATCATTAATTCTGAAGAAAACGTTCATTGTTCCCGCTTCTTCAAGTTTTGTGTGCGTTGCATCATCTGTCCAGATAACTTGTTGGAAACCATCTTTATTTGCCAAGTTAGTTGGGTAAAACTGCGCAGCATAGTTTCCGGCAGCTTTTGCCGCTCCGATTCCACCATTTGCAGCTCTACTGTAATGTTCAGCAATAATTACTTTTACTTCGCCTCCATAATATGCTTTTGCAGGAGAAAGTAAAATCATAAATTTATATTCGTCAGAAGGATTTGCGATAACTCCAGGACCTGTCGCAATCATAAAAGGACGGATGTACATACTAGCTCCGTTTCCTCTCTGAATCCATTCTTGGTCAATTTTCAATAAATCATTTAAACCATCCATAAAAATAGCTTCTGGAATTTCTGGCATTGCCATACGAACAGCAGAACTATTAAAACGTTTGTAGTTTTCATCTGGTCTAAACAACCAAATGTCATTGCTTTCGTCTTTATAAGCTTTCATTCCTTCAAAAATAGCTTGTCCGTAATGGAAGACTTTTGAAGATGGATCCATCAAAATAGGAGCATAAGGCTTAATGACAGGATTTTGCCATTGCCCGTTTTTAAAATCGCATTCGAATAAATGGTCTGTAAATACAGCACCAAAACTTAAGTTGTCAAAATCTACTTCGTTGATTTTTGTAGAAGTAGCTTTAATGATTTCAATTTTGCTCGTTTGAGTTGTACTCATAGTTATGTAAGTTTTTTGTGAGATATCTTTCACTATCAAAGATCTAAAGTGATGATATCGTGTAAAATGGAATTTATTGAATGCAAAATTACGTAAAAATATGTAAAATACTTAGCGAAAATTCATTATTTGCTTGATTTGACTGAGATTTATTTATCCTATAATAAACTCAAATATTTAATTGATTTTTATAAAGATTTTATGAAAAAAGTATCGATTTTTAAGGCTTTACGCATTTGTTTTGACTAAATTTGAATATTAAAATGGCTTGAAAATCAATAAAAAGCCGTTGTTAAATTCTTAAAAAGGTGAAAAGAGAAATAATTAAAACGCTAGACGGCTCAACAACAATTCGTTTGCCAGAATGGGACGAATGTTATCATTCTAAACATGGTGCAATTCAGGAAGCAAAGCATGTTTTTATAAAAAATGGGCTTTCCTTATTTGAGAATCCTATAAGCATATTAGAAATTGGTTTTGGAACTGGATTAAATGCTTTTATTACCTTTTTAGAATCGGTTAAAAAACAGCAAAGTATAGATTATGTGGGAGTTGAAGCGTATCCTGTTGATCCGAATGAAATTTTAGAAATGAATTATGCCGAAGAACTAGAAGCATTGGAATATCATAACATTTTTGAAAAAATGCATAAAACGGCATGGGATGAAAAAGCAGAAATTAGCAGCCGTTTCTCGTTAACCAAAAGGAAACAATTTTTTCACGAAATAAACGATTTAGAAATTTTTGATTTGATTTACTTTGACGCCTTCGGATATCGAGTGCAACCGGAGCTTTGGAGTACCGAAATTTTTCAGAAAATGTACAATAGTTTAAAGCCAAATGGAGTTCTTGTTACTTATGCAGCACGCGGAGTTGTTAAAAGAAGCATGATCGAAGTTGGATTTACAGTGGAAAAGTTAGCGGGGCCTCCTGGAAAACGAGAAATGTTTCGAGCTTTTAAAAACGTTTAAAATGAACTGTTTAGAACGATTCTAGATTGATTTATATGTTTTAAGAAAACGTATTCGTTGCTAAAGTTTTTAAAATAATAAGTTAAAAATAGAATTTATGTTAGTTATTTTTTTAAATTTGGCTCGAGTTTAAAAAATAGATAACCCCCGAAAATCTTATTTTATTATGTCAAAAATGATGTTTGATTACACGAAATCAATACTTGAAAGAGTTAGTTTCGATCCGATACTTTTCTGCAAAGAGCTAGAAAAAGCTATCAAAACACTGTTACCATACGAAATGGAACAATTGCAAGAGTGGTTACTGAATTTCGTAGTCGGAAAACCAGAATTAAAACAAAGTCTACAGCTAATTAAAGTATAAAAAAAGGAGCCAATTTGGCTCCTTTTTTATTGTGCTTTATTTTTTGTTTTGTGTAAAAGTTTAACCGCAAAGGTCGCAAAGTTTTTTTCGCAAAGGACGCGAAGTTTTTTTTGAGTTGTCGTTAAAATGAAAGTTCGCAAAGCTATGGGAATAAAGTTGTTTAGAAATTTGCTAGCAAAGTCGCGAAGGCGCAGAGTTTGTTTCACGCAGATCTGAGCAGATTTGCGCAGATCTAAAAAGGATTTTATAAAATATCTACGCAAGTCTGCTGAGATCTTTTCAAATCTGCGTGAAATTTATTTGTATTCCTGAAAAAAAAACTCTGCGCCTTCGCGACTTTGCGAGATTAAAAACTCATTGCAAAATTCTCAGCGTACGCTGCGGTCAAAAATAAACCCACAGCTTTGCGAACTTAAAATACACTCAAAGTATATAAAAAAACTTAGCGTACTTTGCGTTAAAATTTAACCGCAAAGGGCGCAAAGTTTTTACGCAAAGGGCGCGAAGTTTTTTTGAGTTATCATTAAAATGAAAGTTCGCAAAGCTTTGTCCAGACAACGCTTTGCGAACTTAATATGTAGATCCTTCTTAGACCGCTAATAAAAAAATCTTAGCGTACTTTGCGTTAAAAAAAAACGCAAAGGGTTATTTCTTCTGTAGTGGACTAATAATTTGAACGTTCTGGAAAACAATCGCACCTTTTACAACGCCAGCAATTGTAGATCTTAGAGCGTCAATGATTTGCATTTTTAATTCGCTTTTAGGGTAAATCAAACTTACTTCTCGAGCTGGTTTTGGTTCCTTAAAATTACGAAGTTTCAGTTTGTCAGATTCTTTTAGGTCTAAAGTGTGCAAGTATGGAAGTAACGTTGTTCCTAAACCTTCATCTGCTAATTTAATTAAGGTTTCAAAGCTTCCGCTTTCAATCTGAAAATTAGTCTGATCAGATTCCGAAACTGTCTTGCAAAGATTTAGAATCCCATCTCTAAAACAATGACCGTCTTGTAAAAGCAGTATTTCATTCAAATTTAAATCGGCAACTTCAATTTCTTCTTTCTGGAAACTAGAGTGGTTTTCAGGTATATACGCCACAAAAGGTTCAAAATACAAAACAATCTCTTTGATTTTCTCGTCTTCAAGCGGTGTTGCGGCGATGGCAGCATCCAGATGACCGTTCTTTAGTTTCAGAATAATTTCTTCTGTATTCAACTCTTCAATTAAGAGTTTTACTTTTGGATATTTCTTAATGAAATTATTTAAGAACATTGGCAAAAGTGTTGGCATAATAGTCGGAATAATTCCTAAACGAAATTCTCCGCCAATAAAACCTTTCTGCTGTTCTACGATATCTTTAATACGATCGGCTTCGTTTACGATATTTTTTGCCTGGCTTACAATTTTTTGACCAATATCAGTAAGCTGAATTGGTTTTTTGCTTCTGTCGAAAATTAAAATATTAAGTTCTTCTTCAATTTTTTGTATTTGCATACTTAAAGTTGGCTGTGTTACGAAGCATTTTTCAGCAGCAAGTGTGAAGTTTTTATGCTCAGCAACCGCTAATACATATTGCAATTGAGTTATAGTCATGTTGATAGTAATTTGTGATGCAAAAATAAGAAAATATAATTTTTATTTATGTTTATTTTAGTAAAGTTACTCTAAATTTGTAGTAAATTAGTGTAAAAAATAGATTATGAAGACAAATATTTTAGGATTGCCTGTAAAAGAATCAGAATTGTTAGTAAAAGAACTGAATGTATTATTATCAAACTTTCAAGTGTATTACCAAAACTTAAGAGGTATCCACTGGAACATTCGCGGAAAGCGTTTCTTTGACTTACACGTAAAATTCGAAGAATTATATACAGATGCACAATTAAAAATAGATATGATTGCCGAAAGAGTTCTAACAATTGGCGGAACTCCTCTGCATACTTTTGAAGATTATATTCAAAACAATAAATTAACGGTTGGAAAAAATATTTCTAACGATGAAAAGGCAGTTCATTTAATCGTTCATTCTTTATCAGATTTATTAAAAATTGAAAGAGAAATATTGAACAAATCAGATGAAATTAATGATGAAGGAACAAATTCTATGATGAGTGACTTCATTTCTGAGCAAGAAAAAACAATTTGGATGATGAATGCTTGGTTAGAAGAAACGTTGTAAACTATTGTTTTTTAATAAATTATAAGCAGAATGGGGTGAAAAATCCATTCTGCTTTTTTGTTTGTGTTAAATTTCTATAAAAATCTCTTTGATTTTATTTGTTTAACGCTATTTTTGCTTTGATGAAATTTGTAGCCCGCATATTATTATTCATATTTATTGCCTTCTTATCGACCCCGACAATTGTTCAGGCGATTAAGAAAGGGAATAGTACGGCTATATCTTTTAGCATTGCTGAAGAAGAAGTGCATAAAGAACTTAAAAATGTAGTTCATCCCACTATTTTAGAACATGAAGTTTTGATCCCGGTTTACATCGAGAAAAAAACGATCATTTCTGAAAACATTGTCAAATTAGATAATATCTCTCCGAGCATATTTGCTCCACCACCTAACGTAGCATAATACTTCCGATTATTTCGAACTTTAGCCGCATTTCTATCGAGATGTGGTAAATCTTTAATGAATAATTTTTTTAGTATTATATTATGACAAAAAAAATCAATCTTTTTGCCAACCTTAAATCTGATTTTGCTTCAGGTTTAGTGGTTTTCTTGGTGGCTCTTCCGTTGTGTTTAGGTATTGCAATGGCTTCTGGAGCACCATTATTTTCTGGAATTATTGCTGGTATAGTGGGTGGTATCGTTGTAGGATATTTAAGCCAGTCACATATTAGTGTATCAGGTCCAGCTGCTGGGTTAACAGCTATTATTTTAACCGCAATTACCGATTTAGGAGCTTTCGATGTATTTTTAATGTCTGTTTTTATTGCTGGATTAATTCAATTGGCATTAGGATTTTTAAAAGCTGGAAGTATATCGAATTATTTTCCGACAAACGTAATTGAGGGAATGTTAGCTGGTATCGGAATCATTATCATTTTAAAACAAATACCACACGCTTTTGGTTATGATGCTGATTTTGAAGGAGATCAAGCTTTTGTTCAAAACGATGGAAGTAATACTTTTTCATTTCTGTTTGATATTTTAAATCATATCCACTTAGGAGCTGTAGTAGTTTCTGCGGTTTCATTGGTCATTTTATTAGCTTGGGATAAGGTTCCATTTTTAAAAAGAATAAAATTGGTTCCGGGAGCACTTGTTGCTGTTATTGCTGGTGTCATTTTAAATGAGATATTTTTATCTACAGGAAGCACTTTGGCAATTGCAAAAGAACATTTGGTTTCTTTGCCAGTTCCAAAATCTTTTGATGATTTTAAATCGATTATAATTACCCCAGACTTCACTGCTGTTACAAATCCGCAAGTTTGGGTAGTGGGTGTTACGATTGCCATTGTCGCTTCTATTGAAACGCTTTTATGTATTGAAGCTACTGATAGAATGGATGTGCAAAAGCGTTACACGAATACCAATGTAGAGCTTAGAGCACAGGGTGTTGGTAATATTATAAGCTCTCTTTTAGGAGGCTTGCCAATGACATCTGTAGTTGTAAGATCTTCTGCCAACAATAATGCAGGTGCAAAATCTAAATTGTCTGCTATTATTCACGGTATTCTTTTATTAATAAGTGTATTGTCGATTCCAGTTATTCTGAACAAAATTCCATTGGCAACATTGGCGACTGTTTTGATTTTGGTCGGATATAAATTAGCAAAACCAGCAGCCTTTATGCATTTCTGGAAAAAGGGGAAATACCAGTTTGTCCCTTTTATTGCAACTTTGGTCTTTGTCGTTGCGACAGATTTGCTAAAAGGTGTTGCGCTGGGAATTGTTATCAGTATTATTTTCGTTTTGAGAGGAAACTTAAAAAGAGCTTATATCTTTAAGAAAGAAGAATATGAAGATGGCGACATCATTCATATTGATTTAGCGCAAGAAGTTTCGTTTTTAAATAAAGCGGCAATTAAACAAACTTTGGCTGAAATTCCAGAAAATTCTAAAGTGATTATTAATGCTCATGATACGGAATACATTTCGCATGACGTTTTAGATTTGATTCGCGAATTTAAAGAAACACGTGCTCTTGATGAAAATATCAAAGTGAAGCTTAAAGGCTTTAAAGAAGCTTACGAACTTGAAAATACACCCGAAAATCACAATCATGTTACTATTGAACATTATTATGATGTTGCCAAAAGAGAAGTGGTTAAAAAAGAAGTTGTTAGAGAAGAATAATTAAAATTAGGTGTTTTTAAGGCCTTAGAAATGTCAAAATTTAGGTAACTTTACATCAAGTTCTTTATTTGAGACATTCTTAAGAAGGAGAATTACCAAACAAAAAATAAAAAAAATGAGAAAATTTTATGAGCAGTTATTAGAAAACAATAAAAAGTGGGTTGAAACTTCATTAGCAAAAGATCCTAATTATTTTGCTGATTTGGCAAAAGGGCAGCAGCCGCCATTATTATGGATTGGATGTTCTGACAGCCGTGTTCCTGCAAACGAAATTGTTGGTGCAAAGCCAGGTGAAGTTTTTGTTCACCGTAATATCGCAAACATGGTGGTGCACTCTGATATGAACATGTTAAGTGTTTTGGATTATGCTGTAAACGTTTTAAAAGTAAAACATGTTATTGTATGCGGACACTACGGATGTGGTGGTGTAAAAGCAGCAATGGGGCATCAGTCTGTTGGAATTATCGACAACTGGCTTCGTCATATTAAAGATGAATATCGTTTGCATGATAAATATTTAAATTCAATCGAAGATGAAACAGAACGTTTTAATGCTTTTGTTGAAATTAATACCAAAGAACAAGTTTACAACTTAGCCAAAACATCTATCGTGCAGAATGCTTGGAAAAACGGCCAAGATTTAATGCTTCACGGATGGGTTTACGGATTAAATTCTGGTTTCGTAACAGACTTAAATGTGAATATTGCTTCTAATGATGAGCTTGATGAAGTTTACCAATTAGATCTTTAATAGTTTAGATAAAAAAATCGCCCTTTATAAAGGGCGATTTTTTTTTTTATTCGTTTTCGTCTAAATTCTCATTAAATGCAGATGGCAGCATTGTTGGAATAAATTTAATTAATATCGGCAGCAGCAAACTTCCTCCTGGAAGCAAAAATATGGTTAACGACGGAATGGTTTTACAAATGTCCAAAAGTTGTTTTTTGACTTTCTTCTTTTCTTTTGCATCCAAATCTCTCGTTGTAGAATAAGCCAGCAAAACCATTAATTCTTTACTTTGAACAATTTCTTTAATCAATCTGTTTTTGTTTCTAATAATCAGTTTTACAACGCTGTGCGTCATTTGATCATAGAAATGCTTGACAGGATTCGAATAATTAAAATACGGAATCTTTTTTTTATGTGTTGTAATAAAAGTATTGGTTGTATCCATACTCTTAGTTACAAAATCGTCAGAAACGCCCATTGTCGAGCCTAAGGAATATAAGAAATATGATTCTTCATTTTCGACAACCCCATCGCTCCATAAAGCCATTCCGGCCATATCAAGTAAATAAAATTGTTCGAGTTTATTGGTAAAGTAACCTAGATTTAGGGTTTCTAAAGTCTCGACGGTAACTTTTGAAAATTTGGAATAACGTATAGAAGCTTCAAAAAGTTTGATTAAAAGATCGTCGTGCTGAGATTTAGATGTTTTGGTTTTTAAAGCCAGACCCACAATTCCCAGAACAGTTTCTTCAATTCTCTTTAAATATTTTTCAGGAATTTCTCCATGTTCCAAATATTGTCTGAAAGCCAAAACATCAATAAACAATAAAGCATTGGTTACTAAATGCGAAAAGTTCTTACTGATGATGCTGTCATTGGTTTGAACCCTCTGGTCAATAATATTTTCCAGCGATAGAGAAGGAGTATCTTTTGGCAATAAAATCTTGAACAAATTAAATCCTTCTGGATTCATCTGTTTGTAAAACTTTAAAACTTCTGAAATAAAATTTTTGGGTTCCGAATTTCTTTTCTCTAAACAAAAAACATGATAGAGTGTGTTAAGTAAGGCTACTTTAGAAATTTCGGTTTTAAACCAGCCGTTTATCGAAATCGGAATTTGAGAATCTATAGCAATAATATGCCCGTAGATAAATCCCGTTTCTCTTACTTTATAGTAAAACGAGTCTACAGTTTCAAAAGGAATAGCTTCTGAAAACTTCTGTTCACTAAAAAACTTATCGATCCAGCCTGGTGCTGATGGGTTAATCATGGACTTAATTTTGCTGATGCAAAGCTATGCCTTTTTCTTGTTTTAGAATTCATTTTAAAATGAAATAACCACTAGATTTTGTTAAAAATAGTGGTTATCTCCGTTTTTCTTATTTAATGATTCCTGCGCAAGCAACTCTTCCACCGGCATTTCCAGTTGGCTGAGTGGTAAAATCATCTGCACCTGAATGTACAATTAAACCTTTGCCAAGAACGTCTTTGTTAGAATCTCCACAACCTACGCACCATTCGTCTGTTGTCAAAGTTATCGTTCCGTTACCTTTTGCATCAGCGGTAAAGTTTCCGATATCACCTTTATGATATTCTGCAACTCCCCATTTTCCATGTTTTTTGAAAGTTGGATTCCAGTGACCTCCAGCAGAACTTCCGTCGGCAGCAGTACAATCTGCTTTTTCGTGAATGTGGATGGCATGAACTCCAGGTTCTAATCCTGTTATTTTTGCTGTAAAAGTTACTTTACCGTTTTTCTCAACAAAAGTAGCGGTTCCGGCAACTTTACTATTGCTTTTTGGTTCTAATGCAACAGTTAATGTTTTTGCATCGTTTGATTTTGTATTGGTCTTACAGCCAATTATTAAGGCTGAGATTATAGCGAAAGAAACAATTAGTTTTTTCATGTCTACGGGCATTTTAGTTAAAGATTAAGTAAATTTAACATAAAATAACCGAATTGATTGACTCAAAAAGTTAAAAAAAAGTCAAACTACACGTTATAATTTGATACCGATTGAGTTAAAAACCGAAAATATTGTTTAAATTCGTAAAGGTTTTTAACGAATAATTTCTGAAAACCATTTATCTAATTCGCTCACATTTAATCCTTAATGTTATGATGAAAAAGATTCTTACCCTCGTTTTTTTTAGTTTGTTTTTAATTTCCTGTAAGTGTAAAAAAGTAGATTCAGTTTCGAAACTGGATGGAACTTGGGAGCTGAATTATATTTCGGGCCCGCGAATTGCTTTTGATGGATTGTATCCGAATAAAAAACCTAACATAACTTTTGATACAAAAGAAAATAGGGTTTCTGGCAACAACAGCTGTAACTCATACACAGGAAAACTGAATGTGACTGGAAACAAAATCGACTTTACACAGCCTATGGCAGTAACTAAAATGATGTGTCTTGATGGTCAGGGCGAACAGACTTATATGAGTACACTGCAGAAAATTACCTCATACGATATTACTGATGATGGAAAAACGCTCAATTTTATTTCTGGAGACATTGCAATGATGCGTTTTACTAAAAAGTGACATTATGAAAACGGCAGCATCTCTTTTGGTATTTTTAGTAAGTGTCTTTAATTTTTCAATTACGGCACAGGAAAAAACAAAAAAAGAACTCAAACAAGAAAGAGAACTAAAAAAGCAAAATGAAATTAAAGCACTTCTAAATGCTCAGAATTTTGTTTTTGAAGCTCAAAAAACAACTCCACAAGGCGGAAGGCTAATTCAGCTAGATTATAATACTTATTTTTTAAAGTTTAAAGCTGATACTGTAACGTGCGATCTGCCATTTTTCGGGCGAGGTTATAATATTGGATATAGCACCGATGGCGGAATAAAATTTGAAGGCAAACCACAAAATATTAAGGTTGAAAATAAAAAGAATAGTACAATGCTGAAAGCAACCGTAAGAGGAAAAACGGATGTTTACGATTTAATGTTTTCTATTTTTTATAACGGAAGCGCTACCCTTTCTGTAAATAGCAATAATAGAGCGCCAATTAATTACGATGGAATAATTTATGCCCCAAAAACTAAAGAATAAAATGTAGAACTGTGTATTTGTTTGATGTCTAATTATTTCCCTTCATATGCGAAAAAAGATTTCTAGGTTAAATTATAGTATGTTGCAATTTGTTTTAGTTTTCTTTTTAGGGATTTTTTTTAACTACGGCCAAGATTTAGAACCGAGAGTTTATGCAAATGTGGCAAAAGATTTGAATGTTGTCGCGGCCGGATATGTTTTTATGAATGGCAATGTGTTAACAGACCCTTCGCTTCCAATTACAGATTTTACACTTCACAGCCATAATTTTGCAGTAAATTATATTCGAACATTTGGTTTGGCCAATAAACTGGCGCGTGTGCAGGTTGTACTTCCTTATTCTTTTATGGATGGCTCGCAGACCAGAACAAATGGAGATGTTCTAACAGGATCGAGAACGGGTTTTGCAGATATGAAAATTCGTTTCGGAATAAATTTACTGGGTTCTCCAGCACTTGATAAAGCTGAATTTAGGAGTTTTGAACAAAAGACTATTTTAGGAGTCAGTCTCGTGACTTCTGTCCCAACTGGGAAATATTATGATGATAAACAAGTAAATATAGGTACAAACCGTTGGGGATTTAAACCAGAAATTGGAGTTTCTAAACGATTTACGCATGTATATGCCGAAGCTTATGCTGGAGTTTGGTTTTATACCGATAATAACGACTTCATGGGAAAAAAGTTAGAGCAGAAATCTACCTATAGTTTGCAAGGCCATGCAAGTTATTATTTTAGAAATCACATGTGGGTTGGGTTCAATACTACTTGGTTTTTTGGAGGGAAAACAATTATTGACGGTGTTGCAGATGACAGTCAGATTGATAATTGGCGTGTAGGAGGAACTTTTTCTACTCCAATTGCAAAAGGCCAGTCAGTTAGATTGCAGTATCATATTGGCGCCTATACCAACAACGGATTAAATTATTATGCCTTATCTGCCGTTTATCAATATTCATTTTTTTAAAATTTGCTAGTGGGTTAATGTGTTTAAAATCAGTATATTTGAGTATGCATATATTTTTTAAAAACAAATTTAAAATTAAAACTATGAAAAAATTAAGTCTTATTCTTATCATGGCGGCAGCCTCGTTTTCATCTTATGCGCAGTCTTCTTATAAAGAAGATTTAGAAGTGGTACAAAGTGTGTATGGAAAATCTAAAAGTGAACTGGTAAAACAGTACATGAATTTGTCTGATGCACAAGCCACAGCTTTTACTAAAGTTTATGATAATTACGAAACCTCTCGTAAAGCTTTGGGCCAGACGAAGTTTCAACTGATAAATGATTATGCAGCAAATTACGAAACGCTAACTGATGCAAAAGCGGACGAATTGGCTAAAGCTACTTTGAAAAATCATATTGATTATGAGAAGCTTTATTCTAAAACGTATAATCAGGCAAAAAAAGCGATTGGCTCTATAAATGCGGCTAAGTTTATCCAGCTTGAAGTGTATCTTCAGACGATCATTAGAAGCGAAATTTTAGAAGCCATTCCGTTTATTGGAGAAATGGATAAGAGTAAGGTACAATAATCAAGTACTATCTATAAAAGAAAAACGGGAATCATTTTGATTCCCGTTTTTTTATTATTTCTCTGTTTTTACTTTGTAAATCTCATTTACCATTCCGTCGCGGAAACTGTCTAAAGTAAGTTCCCAGAACATGATTCCGCCTAGTTTTTTAGCTTTAACATATTCTGCTTTAGCTTTAATCGATCTTAAGTCATCTGATGTTGCAAAAGTTTTTGTGCTAGCATTGTACCAATATGGAGCTTGTGCTTTTTCGTCATAGAAATATTTCCAGCCGTTTGCTTCTGTATAGGTTGTAGCATAGTTTTTAAAGTCAACGCCTTGGAAGTGTTCACCAGCTTGATACAATCCATTGTTGATGTTTTCTACATTTTTCCATTGTCTAGTATAAAATGCACCTCCAATAACTAATTTCTCAGCAGGAACACCTGCTTTTAATAAAAACTCAACAGCTCTATTTGTAGACTCTTCTTTTGGATTTGTGCTGTATAATGGAGTATGATGTCCCGTAACTTTTGAATATCCGTTTACTAAATCGTAACTCATAATATTAATACGATTTACAAAAGGAGCAACCGCTTTCCAGTCGATAGATTCGTCTAAACATTTTTGGAAACCTCCTGCTGCAAAACTCAATTCATATTTTTTACCTAAAGTAGAACGTAATATTTTAATCAATTCAGTAAAATTAGGTTTGTCAGCAGGTTGGTATAAATGCCCTGGAAGTCCTTCAATTGATGGATATTCCCAATCTAAATCCAAACCGTCAACTTTATAAGAATCGCTTAACGCTTTTACAGATTTTGCAAATTTCAATCTTCCTTCAGCGGTAGAAAAAGCTTCTGAGCAAGGTTCGCAACCGCCCCAGCCACCAAGAGAAACGATAATTTTTAATTGTGGATTTTTCGCTTTAAGCGAAACTAATTTTTTAATCGTAATAGAATCTTTAGGAGAATCTACCGTTAGTTTTCCGTCTTTTAAATGGCAAAAGCTAAATATGATCTGGTTTAACTTATTGACTTCATATTTGTCAATTAAATCAGCATCACCTGTGTAATAAGCAATAATGTCCATTTTTTTGTTTTTCTGTGCAAAAATATTGCAGCTTGCCAGACACAAAAAGAAAAGAGCAATTAGGTTAATTTTTTTCATATTATGTTGTTTTTAGTTTTTTAGAATGCTAAAAGTAAAGTATAAATTTGATATTCGCTATTACAGATAACCTTAAAATACAATTTTAACGAATTTTTTGCAAATCGATGCAAAAATATTGCGGACTGAATTTTAAACCATATAAGTGATATAAGTTTATTTTTTTTACCGCAAAGAGCGCAAAGTATTTTTACTTATAGATTTTATGTAGGCGCATAAAGTTCGCAAAGATTGTATTGTAGAGACGCACTGCAGTGCGTCTACGCAAAGTATGTCAGGTTCAGTATTCCGTGCCAAATTTCATAATAAATATTTTTCATTTGTTTGCGGTAGAACAAACGTTAGATGCACTGCGGTGCGTCTCTACAGCCCAATCTATGTGTAAAAATCTTTGCAACTTTGCGGTTGAAATAGCCAGCTATTTAATCGACACACAAACTTTAATATTAACTTACATCACTTATATGGTTTAAAAAAAAAGAAAAAAATAAGCCCGCGCAGTTTCGGACTTGCGCGGGCTTAAACAAATTAAAAGCTAAAAACTATCTTTATATTAGAAGCAGTATGAATTTTCTGCAACTAATTTTTCTGCGATTTTTTCTCTTAAAGCTACTACATTTGGCAGGTTAGTGTATTTAGTGAAACGTTTAAGTCCCATTAACATCATACGCTGTTCGTCACCTTCAGAGAAAGAAGCGATTCCTTCTTTTCCTCTTAAGTTTACGATATCAACCGCTTTGTACAAGTATAATTTTGCCATAGCAATTTGCTCTTGAACTTTGTCTTCACCTTGAGATTTAGCTAATTTCTCTGTTCTCAAGATCGTACTTTCCGCCATGTAGATTTCGATCAAGATATCAGCAGCAGCCATTAATAACTGTTGGTGAGAATCTAAATCTGGTCCGTATTTTTGAACAGCGCTTCCGGCAACCATTAAGAAAACTTTTTTCAAGTTTGCTACGATTACTTTTTCTTCTGAGAATAATTCAGAGAAATCTGGAGTATCAAAGGATGGAATTCCCATTAATTCCTCTTGAACTTTCATAGCTGGTCCAAGTAAATCAACATGTCCTTTCATTGCTTTTTTGATCAACATACCTACAGAAAGCATTCTGTTGATTTCGTTTGTTCCTTCGTAAATACGAGCGATACGAGCATCTCTCCAAGCACTTTCCATAGGAGTATCTTCAGAGAATCCCATTCCACCGAAAACCTGAATTCCTTCGTCAGAACAGTTTTGAACGTCCTCAGAAACTGCAACTTTCAAGATAGAACACTCGATAGCGTATTCTTCAACACCTTTTAATTCTGCTTCTTGGTGAGAAGTTCCTTCTGCTTCACGAGCAGCGATTCTGTCTTCGATATCTTTTGCAGCACGGTAAGAAGCACTTTCTCCAGCGTAAGCACTAGTTGCCATTTCAGCTAATTTAGAACGGATAGCTCCAAAAGATGAAATAGAAGTATTGAACTGAATTCTTTCGTTAGCATATTTTACAGCGCCAGAAGTAACTCTACGTTGTGCATCTAAACAAGCAGCAGCTAATTTAATACGACCAACGTTCAAGGCATTCATTGCGATTTTGAAACCGTTTCCTCTTTCAGATAACATGTTTTCAACCGGAACTTTTGTTTCGTTAAAGAAAACCTGACGAGTAGAAGAAGCACGGATTCCTAATTTATGCTCTTCTTCGTTCATAGAAATTCCGTTTGAAGGATCGTTTTCTACGATGAAACCTGTAATATTTTTATCATCTCCAATTCTGGCAAAAACAATGAAAACGCTGCAGAAACCTGCATTCGAAATCCACATTTTCTGCCCAGTGATTGAGTAGTATTTTCCGTCTTCAGATAAAACAGCTTTTGTTTTTCCTGAGTTTGCATCAGATCCTGCGCCTGGTTCTGTTAAGCAATAAGCTCCAAACCATTCTCCAGAAGCCAATTTCGGAACGTATTTTTTCTTTTGTTCTTCAGATCCATAAAGTGTAATTGGCATTGTACCAATTCCGGTGTGCGCTCCAAAAGCAGTTGAGAAAGATCCAGTTGCTCCGGAAATGTAGTCACAAACTAACATTGTAGATACGAATCCCATTCCTAATCCACCATATTCTTCTGGAACTGCAACTCCTAAAAGTCCAAGTTCTCCAGCTTTACGCATAGAAGATTCTGTATATGCATAATCTTTCTTTTCGAAACGATCTTTATGTGCCCATAATTCTTTGTCTACGAACTCTTTTACAGAGTCACGCATCATTAACTGCTCTTCTGAGAAATCTTCTGGTGTGAAGATGTCTTCGCATTTTGTTTCTTTTACTAAAAACTGACCACCACGAGTCACGTTTTTTTCGATTGTATCTGCCATTGCTAATGTTTTTTATATTTTTGTTTATGGTTTTTGTACACAGTCTTGTCATTGCGAGGAACGAAGCAATCTCACTTGCTTGCGTAATTTTTAGCGAGGTTGCTTCGTTCCTCGCAATGACCAAACGGAATGTATACGTTACTTATAATGCTTTTTTAAAGAACCTCGTAGATACCAGCACTTCCTTGTCCAGTACCAACACACATAGAAACAATTCCGTATTTGTTTCCACGACGTTTCATTTCATCAAATAACTGAACAGAAAGTTTAGCACCTGTACAACCTAGAGGGTGACCTAATGAAATTGCACCTCCGTTTACGTTTACGATATCTGGGTTTAAACCTAACTCACGAGTAACTGCTAACGCTTGAGAAGCAAATGCTTCGTTCAACTCAATTAATTCAATATCATTCAAAGTTAATCCAGCTTGTTTCAACGCTTTCGGAATTGCTTTTACCGGACCGATACCCATAATTCTTGGTTCAACTCCAGAAGAAGCAAAGTTTACTAATCTTGCGATTGGCTCAAGGTTTAACTCTTTTACCATGTCTTCGCTCATGATTAAAACAAAAGCAGCACCGTCACTCATTTGAGAAGAGTTACCAGCCGTTACACTTCCGTCAGCTGCAAAAACCGGTCTTAAACCTGCTAAAGCTTCAATAGAAGTTCCAGCTCTTGGCCCTTCGTCTTTATTTACAACGTATGATTTGGTTTCTTTTTTACCGTTTTCATTAATGAAAGTCTGCTCAACAGTAATTGGAACGATTTGTTTGTCAAATTTTCCTTCTGCCTGCGCTTTCAAAGCTTTCATGTGAGAGTTGTAAGCAAATTCATCCTGATCTGCTCTTGAAACATTATATTGTTTTGCTACCGCTTCGGCAGTTAAACCCATTCCCCAGTAGTAATCTTCGTGGCCTGCAGCTGCAACTTTATAATCCGGAGTTGGTTTGTAACCTCCCATCGGAATATAACTCATACTTTCTGCACCACCTGCAATGATGCAATCTGCCATTCCTGATTGGATTTTAGCAGTTGCCATTCCGATTGTTTCCAATCCAGAAGCGCAATAACGGTTTACCGTAACTCCAGGAACGTCTTCTACTTTTAATCCCATAAGAGAGATTAAACGACCCACGTTCAATCCTTGTTCTGCTTCTGGCATTGCATTTCCAACCATAACGTCGTCAATACGTTTTTTGTCAAAATCAGGCAGTTCATTCATCATAAACTGAATGGTTTCTGCAGCTAATTCATCAGGACGTTTGAATCTAAAAACTCCTTTTGGTGCTTTTCCTACCGCTGTACGGTAAGCTTTAACTATATATGCTGTTTTCATTTTTTTTGTTTTTTAAGATTTAGTAGAAGCAAGAAGCAAGATAAAAGACAAAACTCTGTTTTGAAATCTTGCTTCTTGCATCTTTCATCTATTTTCTAATTACGAAGCGGTTTTCCTTTAGTTAACATATATTGGATTCTCTCCAAAGTCTTACGTTCTGTGCATAAACTCAAGAAAGCTTCTCTTTCTATATCTAATAAATATTGTTCAGAAACCAAAGTCGCTTCAGATAAATCTCCACCAGCCATTACGTAAGCCAGTTTATTTGCGATTTTCTTGTCGTGTTCTGAGATGTATTTTCCAGCTTCCATCTGGTCCGTTCCAACTAAGAACATACCTAAAGCTTGTTTTCCAAGAACTTTAATATCTGTTCTTCTAATTGGCTGTGTATATCCAGCTTCAGCCATTAACAACGCATGTTTTTTAGCTTCAGCAATCTGACGATCTTTGTTTACTACGATAACATCTTTTCCATGTTGTAATAATCCTGTGTCAAAAGCTTCGTAACCAGAAGTCGAAACTTTAGCCATAGCGATTGTTAAGAAGTATTCTTGAAGAACATTCAGCTCAACATCATTTTTACGGAATAAGTCTGAAGCTCTTAAAGTCAATTCTTTAGAACCACCACCGCCAGGAATTACACCAACTCCAAATTCAACTAATCCCATGTAAGTTTCTGCAGCAGCTACAACTTTATCAGCATGTAAGCTCATTTCGCATCCACCACCAAAAGTCATTCCGTGAGGCGCAACAACAACTGGAATTGAAGAATAACGAACACGCATCATAGTGTCTTGGAACAATTTGATTGCCATATTCAATTCGTCATATTCCTGCTCAACAGCCATCATGAAAATCATTCCGATATTAGCTCCAACAGAGAAATTAGCCGCTTGGTTTCCTATAACTAAACCTTGGTGTTCTTTTTCAGCTAATTCAATTGCTTTATTGATCGCAGAAAGTACATCACCGCCAATCGTATTCATTTTAGATTGGAATTCTAAGTTTAAGATTCCGTCTCCTAAATCCTGAATGACTGCTCCGGAATTACTCCAGACTTTTTTGCTTTCACGAATGTTGTTCAGAATAATGAATGAATCTTGTCCAGGAACTTTAGTTTGAGATTTTGTCGGAATATTGTAGAAATACGTAGCACCTTCTTTAACCGTATAGAAACTGTCGCTTCCAGAAGCCAGCATTTCATTTACCCATGCAGCAGGCTCTAAACCTTCAGCTTTCATGATTTCAATTCCTTTGGCAACGCCGATAGCATCCCAGATTTCGAATGGACCATTTTCCCATCCAAAACCAGCTTTCATGGCATCGTCAATTTTGTATAATTCGTCTGATATTTCAGGAATTCTGTTTGAAACATAAGCAAACATTCCAGCGAAGCTTTTTCTGTAGAATTCTCCCGCTTTGTCTGTTCCTTTTACTAAAACTTTAAAACGATTAATTGGTTTATCGATAGTTTTAGTTAATTCAAGCGTTGCAAAATTTGCTTTTTTTGCAGCGCGGTATTCTAATGTATCTAAGTCTAAAGAAAGAATATCTTTATCTACTTTTTTATAAAATCCCTGACCAGTTTTAGAACCAAGCCAGTTGTTTTCCATCATTTTGTTGATGAAATCCGGAAGTTTGAATAATTCATGTTGCTCGTCGTTCGGGCAGTTTTCATAAATACCGTTGGCAACGTGTACCAAAGTATCCAATCCAACAACGTCAACCGTACGGAAAGTAGCCGATTTTGGACGACCAATTACCGGACCAGTCAATTTATCCACTTCTTCAATCGTTAATCCCATTTCTTTAACTAAATGGAATAAACTCTGAATTCCGTAAATACCAATTCTGTTTCCGATAAACGCTGGAGTATCTTTAGCAACAACCGAAGTTTTTCCTAAGAATTTAGATCCGTAATCGGTTAAGAAATCTAATACTTCTTTTGAAGTTTTTGGTCCCGGAATAATTTCAAATAATTTTAAGTAACGCGCAGGGTTAAAAAAGTGTGTTCCGCAGAAGTGTTGTTGGAAATCTTCGCTTCTTCCTTCACTCATAAAGTGAATCGGAATACCAGAAGTATTTGAAGTAACCAAAGTTCCCGGTTTACGGAATTTGTCGATTTGTTCGAAAACTAATTTCTTAACATCCAAACGTTCAACTACAACTTCAATAATCCAATCTACATTGGCAATTTTTGCCATATCGTCTGTTGTATTTCCAGTCGTAATTCTGCTAGCAAATTTCTGACTGTAAATAGGAGAGGGTTTCGATTTTAATGAGTTCGCCAAATGGTCATTTACCAAACGGTTGCGAACGGCTTTGCTTTCAAGCGTTAATCCTTTTTTAGCTTCAGCTTCTGTCAACTCGCGCGGTACGATGTCAAGCAGTAAAACTTCAACACCAATATTGGCAAAATGACAAGCTATACCTGAACCCATAATTCCGGATCCAATTACAGCAACTTTTTTAATTGTGCGTTTCATATTTGTTACTTGTTTGTTTGTGGTAGAAAGTGAACAGCTTTAAAAACTATTCCTTTTCTGCGTTTTCTGTTTGATTAAAAATATTTTTATCGTGAATCAATTCATTAATGATTTCAGAAACCTCAATAAAATGATTTAACTTTTCGTCTGATACGTGTTTTCTAACGGTCTCATTAAACTTCAAAACCGTGTTTTTAGAAAGCTCTCTTTTTTCTTTTCCAAATTCAGTCAGATAGATTAAAACGCCTCTTCCGTCGCTTGGATTTTTTTTGCGAACAATCAAACCTTTGTCTTCCATAGATTTTAATGTTCTCGTAAGGCTTGTAGCTTCCATTCCCATTCGTGGTCCCAAAGCCGTTGACGGAGTTCCTTCTTCTTTGTCAATACTTAACAGAGCAAATCCCGTTGCCATTGTCGCATCGTATTTTGCAGCCTCTTCATTATACATTCTTGAAACAGCCTGCCATGTTGCTCTCAAAATATAATCTATCGTTTTGTCTTTCATAGGTAACTATATCGATTTCAAATATAATCAAAAAATACTATGCATGCATATTATTTTTTCATAAATTTTTGGTTAGTTAAAAAATCCCTTTGATTTATAGGGGTTTGTGGTTTATTTATTTTGAAATATACTATTCTTTTTTGAAATTTTAACAATTTAAACAGCTTAAAAATATCTTTGCAGTATTTATATTGGTTTTAATTCTGGATAATTCAAAAAATCATGCATTTAATTCAGTATTGTCTTTTGGCTCGTATCTAGAAATTGCGTTTTGAAGAATCTTTCTCATACGATTTCGTAAATATTCAGGACGCAAAATTTCAATGGAATCGCCAAAACCCAGTAACAATCTTTCCATTTCATAATTAGGAGAAATAAAAAGCTGCACAATAATACTGTGATCCTCATTTTCTTTAATTAATTTCTGCGAATGATGCAGTGGCTTCGTAATTACATAAGGCGCATTTGAAGCGTCAATCCAAAGTTCGATGCGTCTCGGCTGCAAACCAGAATTGACGGTGACACCTATGATATCTTGATAATAAATATCAGCATCAAAATCTTCTTCTATATAAGGAAGGTTAAAATCGTAATCGATAGAAACGATTCTATCCAAAGCCAAATTCGTAATGGGTTGCGATTGTTTTTTCTTTCCAATTAAAAACCAACGGTTGTTGAATTCCTTTAAAATAAAAGGATGAAAATGAAATTTGGTTTCTTCTCTCGATTTAAACGATTTATAAGTAATAATCAAAACCATTTTTTTAATGATTGCCTGATAAATTTCGTCCAGATAATGAAGACCTTTCAGATTCTCATTTTTATCCAGATAAATAACGGGTTTGGTATGCGACTTCTCCGAATAGATTTTGTCCTCCAAACGCTGTAAAATATCCGACACATCGCTGAATAAAGAGAAATCTTTAAACTGCTTCAGCATCGAAACCGTTTCAGTCAAAACATTCATATCCGTTTCGGTCAGCGGAATATCAGTTATCGAAAAATCTTCATCGTCGTATTTATAATATTTTTTATCGTAAACTACGATTGGTGCATTATAACCCAGTTTCTCGCTGCGCATCATCTGAATATCCATCTGAATGGTTCGCTTGCTAATCGGAATTTTACGTCCTTCATATTCTTCTAAAGCCTGAGAACAGCATTCGATTAAATCTTCCAATGTCCATTGCCTGTATTTATTCTGCAGACATTTGTCGATGGTTTTGTAGCGGATTAGGGCGTTTTTGTTTTGTGACATAGTTTTTTTTTAAGTTGCAAAGGGACAGAGGGACAAGGGGGCAAAGGTTTTTAATGCCACAGATTAAAGGATTAAAAATGATTTTACTCATTTTTGTCAATTTCGACGAAGGAGAAATCTCCGTTAGTAGCTCGACAAAGATTGGATATACGTTGCGGAGTTACTTGCAGAGATCCTTCCTTCGTCAGGATGACAAAAAAAATGAGAAAAAACTTTGCGCCTTAGCGACTTTGCGCGATTATTTTTTGCTTTCTAAATAACTTATCTCTTTTTCAATATTTGCTCTAGCTTGATCTTCATATAAACCTCTAAATTCCTCCGTTTGAAAAATAAATTCGTATTCCAAAAAATGTTTTAAAGCTTTTGCGCGTCCAGGTTTGTATAGAAAATCAGGATAAATGCGATATTCTTTTCTGATTTGTTCAAAATAGATTTTATACTCTTCCCAGTCTTTGGCGAGAATTTTCAAATCAAAATCGATTAGCCAATTAATATCTTCGTTTGCGTTGTATGCGTGATGTTGTGTCGCACAGATCGCATCAAAAACTAATTGTTTATTGAGATTGCTTTTTTCACCCAAAACACTCAAAGCATATTCAGCACTTTTAAGTTCGTTATCTTTTTTGGAAGCCGAATACACAAAATCATGATAAAAAATAGCAAATAATATTTCGTTCGGATTTTGAAGTTGATCTCGAATCTCTTCAAAACTGGTAATCATTTCCTGTAAATGCTTCAGATTATGATAATGCCTTGATTTTTTGGAATATGCCTTTTCTAAATCCAACCAATTCTGCTGAATTTCATTTTCTGAAAAGCCAATAGAAAGAAGTAACTCGACATAGATTTTATTGAGATTCATATTGTGTTTTTTGTTTAAATCGAATGAGAAGCTCTGAAAGAGCGTAATATTTATAGCCAATTTTTCACGACAGAATCAAAAGCTCCAGCGGAGCTACACTTCAGCTTTTATGCTTATCAATAAATAGGTCACCCCGCTGGGGTTCTTGAAATAGAATTCGCAATAACTACAAATATGCCGTCCCTCTGGGACTTATTCACTTTTGATATCAATTGTTTTACTCAAATTTAAAATTCTTTTTTTACTGCGCAAAATAATTGCGTAGTAGTTTTAAAATCTTTGCTCAAGGAATAAAACAAACGGTATTTCTTAAAAATGAAAACAAAATTTTACTACGCAAAATAACTGCGCACTAGTTTAGAAATCTTTGTTCAGAAATAAAAAACAAATGTTCATAGAAATAAAAATAACAAATAAAGCAGGTCAAGTTTAAGTTACTTCTAGAAACCTTTCCACGATTTATACTTATGCGATTATCTCTTTATTTAAATTGAAGCAGTAGCTCAGCGGTAGAGCAGGTAGTTTTGAAATTATCCTTAAAAGGTCAATCCAAACTTACTTCGTACACTTCTAATGTCCGTGTCGTGGGTTCGAATCCCATCTGCTTCACTAAAACGAAGGTCAAGATTAACTTACTTCTTTCGCGGTCGCCCGCTCCATTTTAGCTTAGTTAGTCGATTATCTTCAAATTTCAGGTCAAGTGTTTCTTACTTCAAAACTCTTTTAGGTAGAACTCAGAAACGCAATTATCTAAATTTTAAAAATTAAAAAAAATGAAAACAGTAGCATTATTAAAAATCAGTTTACGTCAAAATGCCATTTTCATTCCGTCAGAAATGATTGTGAATGAAAGCAAGAATTTATCAGGAACAACTTCGGTTTTAGCAGCTAATGTTGCAAAATTAGGATTTACGTTTTCTGAAACATTATTGCAGGCGCTAAATAATATAAACCTAAAATATAAAATTGAAGTTTTAGAAGTCTTAAGAGAAGTTTTAGGAACTGATAAAAACTGGACACCATTGGTTAGAGAATGGAATGTGCCAACAAATGAATCTGTTTTAGATCATATTATCACGTATTTTTCAAATATTTTCCAAACAAAAAACGGAACAATTTTACAATGCGGACATACCATTCCAGATAACACTTTTCCATTAGAAAGATACAACGGCTGTCCGTTCTGCGGAACTCCGTTTGAATTCGGTAAACTGGAAAATATCGGTCAAGGAAGCAAATTAAAAGTGTTGGAATTGTGGAATGAGAAAGACTTAAATGATTTCTATATTTCGTTATTGCAATCCAAAACGGCTTTAGACGCAACACAAATTGATAGTTTAAAAATTGCGATGCAATATTTGGCTTTGCCGAAAACGGATGTTGCAATGAAGGAAACTTTAATGCTTGTAATCGATCTTTTGATTGAAAACGGTAACGAAGACTTGGCATCTCAATTTTTGAAAACACCGACAGATATCTTGCGTTATTTGTGGTATAAAAACACGGGCTTATTGCAGATTATCGAACCAAAAACGATCATTAAAAGAGCGTCTAAAAATAATCAACATTTTCATTTTGCATTAGATACAAGCGCGCAGGCAAAAGTTGCGTCTCAAAAAGATTTAAAACTTAAATATTCTCGAAAAGAATGTTTGATGGTAGCAAATTGGTTAAATAACATGCAAATGGATGTGGAAACAATGTGCGAAATCATGCATCCGAAACGCGGAATGTGGGTTCGTTTTATCCGTGCATTGCGTTTGGCAGAATACAGCAAAAGAAAAGGATTTGAGAAATTGAATTTTTTAATGGATGTATTCTACAACCAAGTGTACGATGTTTGGCAAAGCAAAGTGAATTCGTCAAGATTAAAATTTGATGCAGATAAAACATTTGCTTTATTGAAACAGCGTCCAGGTTTGTTTGCACGTTCGTTATTTTCGAATATGCTTTGGTTTGGAGCTGATGAAACAATCGCGCATTTCGAAGAAGTGATCGATAAAGTTCCGGCAAGATTGGTGTTTACTTTAAATATGTATGCACAAAACTACTTTGATGTAAACATGCAGCGAAGTGTGAAACCTTTGGGTGGAACAAATAAACGTATTGCATCAAACCAATTGTTGAAGTTGTACGATGATGCTCAGTTGGAAACAATGAAAAATCAAATCGAAGAATTGACTATTTTGGCTATGAAAAAACGATTTGCATCGGTTTCAAACCCAAATAAGACAATTTATATCGATCCGCAATTGTACAATATGCCAGTTTCGATTGGTGATAGAAGTGAGACTGTTCAGGATTTGCCAGTTGCTTTAATGGGAACACGTTTCCCAGTTGAAGGAAACGAAGTGCGATTGTTTATGCAATGGGGTGCAGCTTTGCCAGCGCAACATCTAGATATGGATTTGAGCTGTCATATCGCTTACGAAGACCGTTCAGATATTTGCTCTTTCAGCCGATTGACGACTACAGGTTGTCAGCATAGTGGTGATATCAGAAGTATTCCGAATAAAATTGGAACGGCTGAATACATCAATATCAACATCGACGAATTAGCGAAAGCGAAGGCAAAATTTGTAACTTTTACTTGTAATGCGTACAGCAACGGAAGTATTACGCCAAATTTGGTTGTAGGTTGGATGAACAGTAAATATCCGATGAAAATTTCGGAACGAACAGGTGTTGCGTACGATCCGTCGTGTGTTGATCATCAGGTTCGTGTGACGCAAAATGTTGCCAAAGGTTTGGTGTTTGGAGTATTGGATGTAGCCAAAAGAGAAATCGTTTGGTTAGAGATGACATTCGGAGGTCAGGTCGTAGGAGGTTTGGATTTCAAAGGAGTTCAGGCTTTATTGGCAAAATTGAGCAGCAAATTGAATATTGGTAATTTATTAGAACTAAAAGCGGAAGCTCAGGGTTTAACGATTATCGATAACAAAAATGCTGATGAGGTGTACACAACGCAATGGGCAATGAATCCAGCAGTTGTTACACAGCTTTTAATAGATTAAATTTAAACCACGAATTCATTTCGTTGATTTCGTGGTTTTTAAGTCTATTAATGAAGAAGGACATTTTTTAATTAAAATCAAATATTTATGAAACTGTTTAAAGAACAATATTTTCAAGCTATTGAAAAAGCTTTTAATAACGCAGAAGAATTAATTGAAGATGCTGAAATTCTAGCAAAACATAATAAAAAGGCTCGAGCTTATACACTTTTTCAACTTTCTATTGAAGAAATAGGAAAGGCATTTTTAACATTTCAATTTGTTTTAAATGGTAATATAGAAGATGCTGAAGAGACAAAAAAGTTTTTTAAAGATTTTAGAAATCATACAGTTAAGACTAAAACTTCTCAGGGTATTGATTTTATGTTTGCTTTGCAAATTGAGAAAAGTCGCTATTCTAAAAAAATGATTGAAGAGTTTATATTTCAAAGAGATGATGTTATTATTTCGAATGATTATAAAAATTATAGTCTCTACACTTCTTACAAGGATGGAGAATTTTGCACACCATCTGAAATTATTACTAAGGATATGTTAGATAAGATTTCTAAACATGCCAAATTTCGATTGCAAGTTGGAAAACCATTTATAAAACTTGGTATTGATAATTACGGTATTCTTTTCAAAACTCGAGATCTTTTGAATGAAGAAGAAGCATCTATTGAAACCCAAAAAAAGATAGAAGAACTTTTAAATTCAAAATTTGATTAAAAAAACATCATTGATTTTTGAATAATTTTAAACTACGCAAAATAACTGCGTATTAGTATTTGAATCTTTGAAAAAACAAATTAGTAGATATGAGAAATTCAGAATTTGAAATACATCCTTTTAATGAAGCTTTTTATATTGAATCGTTATTAAATAAAACACGTTCAATTTTGAAGGATGTTGATTCATTAAATAAATTTTGGGAAAATGGAATTCACCATTGTAAAAACGACAATGCAATTTTAGATACGCTTCAAAATATTATTGGGAATGTAGGAGCGATTTCTCGATTTTTTTGGCCTACAAAGAATAAGGGATATTATAAAATTAGAGGAGAAAAACTTCGAAAAGTTTATGATGTTAATGATTCAAGTGTTTTAAAAAATAGAGATATGCGAAATCATATTGAACACTTTGATGAAAAACTAGATGATCTTTTAGAAGAATTCACTATAGGAATAGTAATGCCAAAATATGTGGGACCAATAAATGATTTTGATGATGGAAGAGCAATTTTTAGAGCATATTTTTATGATCAGCATGTTTTTAAGATTCTGAATGTAGAATATGAAATGAAACCAATAATAGTTGAAATTAATAGAATTCATGAAATTTTATTAATGCAAGATGAAAATGGTGGTCGATTTTAAAATAACTGCGAAGCAGTAAAAGACCTTTGCACCTATGAACCTCTGGACCTTTGTCCCTTAAAAGAGAAAAAATGAAAACACAAATAAACGGTACAGATATATTAGAATTAGGATTCCCAGAAGGAAAAATAATTGGGATTGCCTTAAAAATAAACAGCAAAAGAAACGGATTCACTCGAGAAGAAATGATTGAGAATTATAAAAACGTCTTAGAAGCTCCAGAAAATTATATAGACGATAAAATCTTCAGCAAACTGGCTGTGGCTTTAATCGAAAAATCGAATGAAAAACCAGAAGATTTTATCGCTTTAAACCCAAATCCGAACGCGTATTCAGCTTACGGATTAGATCATATCGAAGACGGTGCGAGAAAACAAATGGAAGTAGCGATGAAACTTCCCGTTACCGTTGCAGGCGCTTTAATGCCAGATGCACATCAAGGTTACGGATTACCGATTGGAGGAGTTTTAGCCACTAAAAATGCCATTATTCCGTATGGTGTTGGTGTTGATATTGGGTGTAGAATGGCATTGTCGGTTTATGATATTCCAGAAGATTTTTACTTTGAAAACGAAGCTAAATTCAAAAAAGAATTAATCGCCAATTCGATCTTTGGAGCAGGTCACGGATTTCACGGTCAGTACAAATCAGATCATGCGGTTTTGGAGAACGAAACTTTTAATATGAATCCGTTTGTGAAGAATTTGAAAGATAAAGCCTGGTCGCAATTAGGTTCTTCGGGTGGTGGAAACCATTTCGTTGAATTCGGAATCATGGAATTTGCGAAAGACGATACGGTTTTAAATATCCCAAAAGGAAAATATGTCGCTTTGTTAACGCATTCTGGTTCACGCGGAATGGGTGCAACAATTGCAGGACATTATACTAAAATTGCTAAAGACGAATGTAAACTTCCAGAAGTGGCGAGAAATTTGGCTTATTTGGATATGAACTCGCAATTGGGTCAGGAATACTGGATGGCGATGAATCTGGCGGGCGATTATGCTTCGGCTTGTCACGAGATTATCCATAACAAAATGGAACGTGCGTTGGGAGCGACAATTTTAGCCAAAGTCGAAAACCACCATAATTTTGCCTGGAAAGAAATCTGGAACGGCGAAGAAGTCATCGTACATAGAAAAGGAGCCACTCCAGCTGGAAAAGGTGTTATGGGAATCATTCCGGGAAGTATGACCGCACCGGGATTTTTGGTGAGAGGAAAAGGTGAGGAGAACGCCATTAATTCCGCTTCGCATGGAGCAGGAAGACAAATGAGCAGAACTCAAGCCATCAAAAACATTACACAAACCGAAATGAAATCGATCCTGAGAGATCATGGCGTTACGTTAATCGGTGCAGGTCTTGACGAAGCTCCAATGGCGTATAAAGATATCAACATGGTCATGGAAGCACAACAGGATTTAGTTGACGTTGTCGCTAAGTTTACGCCAAAATTAGTGAGAATGGCGGATGATGGAAGCAAGGAGGACTAGTGGTCAGTAGTCAGTTTTTTAGTGTTCAGTGTAGAGGCGCACTGCAGTGCGTCTCACGCAAAGCATGTTTTCACGCACAATGAATAAAATAAAAAATCTCGCAATCCCGATAGCTATCGGGAGCAGAGACGCAAAGTTTTTTTGCCACAAATTGCACAAATTTCGCTAATTTTTTGCCACAGATTAAAGGATTAAAATGATTTTTTAAAATCTGCTTAATCTGCTCGATCTGCGGGAGAAAAACGTTGCGACTCTGCTCTCACGATAGCTATCGGGATTGCAAGATGAATTCAGCACAGAGTTTTATTTTAAGTAAGATTACATCGTATTGTATGTCATCCTGACGAAGGAAGGATCTCCACGAGTAGCTCGACAAAGATTGACATACGTTGCGGAGTTTCTTGCGGAGATCCTTCCTTCGTCAGGATGACAAAAAATGAGAAAAACTTTGCGCCTCTGCGAGATTAATTCAACACAAAGAAAAAATAAAAACTTCGTGCCTTCGTGGCAAATAAAAAAATAACCGTTCCAAGAGGAAAAGCCTTAGTAGCTTAGCCTCTCAGAACCTTAGAACCTTAAAAAAAAATGACATATATAGACATAGGAATTAATTTGACAAACAAACAATTCCAAAACGACATAGACGATGTCGTACAAGACGCGGTAGATGCCGACGTTACCCAAATGATCCTCACGGGTACAAGTGTTAGAAACAGCGAAGAATCTGCTAAAATTGCCAGACAATATCCGGGTGTACTTTATGCCACAGCCGGAATACATCCGCATGATGCGAAGAGTTTCGACAATCAAAGTATTTCGAGGCTTCGGAAATTATTAGAATTGAAACATGTGGTTTCGGTAGGCGAGTGCGGACTCGATTTTGACCGTGATTTTTCGCCTCGAAACAAACAGGAAGAATGTTACAGAGCCCAGCTCGAATTGGCGATTGAAGTTCAGAAACCATTGTTTTTGCACGAAAGAGCCGCTTTCAGTTCGTTTATGAATATCACAAAAGACTATCTGCCGAAACTGCCCAAAGCCGTTGTGCACTGTTTTACGGGAACTTTGCAAGAAGCTAAAACCTATCTCGATAACGGATTTTATCTGGGTTTTACGGGAGCGATTTCAGACAGCAAACGTTTCGCACATTTAAAAGAAGTCATTCAGTACGTACCGCTCGACAAAATGATGATCGAAACCGATGCGCCGTTTATGCTTCCAAAAAATTTACCCAACAGCCTTTTGAAGAAATACCACGAACGCCGTTGCGAACCGTCTTTTCTGCCTTATGTTGCGGGAACCATTGCACAGTTTAAAGGAATTGCTTTGGATAAGATTGCGGAGGAAACGACTAGGAATTCTAAAAGATTTTTTGGGATTTAAAATTCTAAAAGTTTGTATAGATTTACAGAAAAAACAGCAATGGAACTGGAAAATGAAGATTTCAAGATACTCACAGATTATATATTGTCAATTAAATTTATGCAACGATTTGATTTTATTGACTTTGTTGATTTTGATTCAATTGAAGATTGGACAATACAATTAATCAATTTAGGATGTGAGAATGAAGCTGTTTATACCTTAGCTACTTTTTATAAGCCTATTAATCCTGATGAAATTATGCCTTATTTAAAGCGTACTTTTTTAGAATTGGATTTAAAAGAAAAGGATGGAGATGAAGCAGAAACATGTTATGCACGATATCATTTTAATAGAGTTATAAAAGGAGAAGATGTGGAAATAAATTCATTCTATGCTGCAATATTCTGTGATGGAGATGGTCTAAAATCGCATCCTGAAACGGAACTTGATTTTGGTGTTCTTAGTGAAATTTGGCTAGATATGAAACATGATCCTAACTATTGGTATAGAGGAGTTAACATTAGCAATATTGAGCAAAAAGTTATAGAAAAGGCTAAATGGTGGTTAAAAAATAATCCTATAAATTAAAATATTTACGACTCAATTGAAATAGAAAATCGTATCAATGACAAATCTCAAAAACAGAGGAAAAGAAGCCAGCGATGACACTTTGTTTGGAACAGCAAAAATGCAGTTCAAACTAAAAGAGGCCATAACAGATATGCACTATTTTTTGAGCAGAGGTTATGGCGAAAAAGCAACTTTGGCTTTGGTAGGAAACCGTTACCGACTCAATGCACGCCAGCAACAAGCTGTTCGAGGAATGAGTGCTTCTCAACAACAGATTGAAGACCGAAAAGCAAAAGGAATTGAGAGTCAGAATCTGGAAGGGAAAGAGATTTGTATTGATGGATTTAATGTTCTCATTTTGCTCGAAAGTATATTGTCTAATGCTTATGTCTTTCAAGGTCAGGATGGTTTTATTCGTGATTTGTCGAGTGTTTACGGAACCTATAAAAAGGTAAAGCAAACTTCTTTGGCAATCGAAATGATTGCTGATTTTTTTAGAAAAGAGAAAATTAGAAACGCACTTTGGTTATTTGATAAACCAGTTTCAAACAGCGGAAGATTAAAACAAATGATAGAAGAAACTGCTTCGGTGCATCATTTAAACTGGGAAGTGCAATTGGTCAATAATCCCGATAAAGTTATGGCTGAAAGTGATAGCATTGCCATAAGTTCCGATGCTTGGATTTTAGATTATGCTTCGTCAAATTTCAATTTGATGAAATACATGCTTTCGCAAATGAGTGAAAAAGAAACTGTAATTTCTCTGGAATAAAATGAAATCTAAAATGGTGGAAAAAATTATATATAAAGCAGATCGAAATGAAAGAGTCATTTCTAAGGAAGAACTTCATACTGTAGAAAACTTTTTCAAAAATTTTTATATTGATGAAGAGCTTGTAAAAACTGAATATATTTCTCATAGTGGTAATAGTAATTTTACGATTTATTATTTGAACAATTATCAATCAATAGAAGAAATATTACTTGAAAACAATCAATTTTTAGATAGAAGCTTTTATTATAAATTATTCGAAAAATCAGGTTTCACAATTTATTTGTTTCAAAGGTATGATTTTAGAAATCTTGAAGAACAATCTATTATAATTAAAGATAAAGATGAAAAATTGGTCATAAAATCAATTATTGTTTTTACAGGTCATGAAAACTATCGTTATTCAAAAACAATAAAAACTGATGCTAAGTATTCGACCTTAAGGAGAAAAACTGAAGCAAATTCAACTTTTAGGGTTAATTATTTTGAAAATGGGGATTTTGAATCAGCCTATTTTTCTAATGAAGATTTAGAAATGAATCTTCAAGAGTTTTTGTTTACTAATGATTTTTCAGAAAAATACGATCTAAAAATTAATAAAGATTTTTTCAAATCATTTTCTCCAATAATTCCAAATTCAGATTTTACAATTCCTGAAATCTCTATTGAGTATTCTGATCATTACAAAAACAAAAAAATATCATTTAAAGAAATTTTTACGGAACGTTTTTTTTATAAAACCTTATATGTAGATAAAAAGAAACGAACAGTGGAAAGCTTTGATTGTGGAAAAATAGTATCAAAAACATACTATTTAACTGTTGAAGAAAAAATAGAAGGCTTTTTACAAGTGATGCAAAATAAAGTAAAGTATTGTTTCTATCACAAACCTGAGATTAAAAATAATTGTACTTGTTGGGAAGTAATTCAATATGATGAAAAAGGAACTGTAATTGAAAAAAGAAATGAAGTATACAATTTCCAAAATCAATTAATTAGCGTCAACTATCTCTTAAGTAATGAATCTAGAACACATTATTTAATCAAGTATTGTTATAAAAATAATTACGAATCTCAAATACTTAACATTTTTAAATATAAAGAATCTGGAGCACTATGTTATGTAGATGATTGTGATTTTGATTCTGATTCTATGTGGGATGATACAGTTTGGGAAATGCCAAATCTAAAATTTGAAACCTATATTAAGAAAACGAAAGATTCCTTTTTTAAAACTTTTTTTCCAGAAGTTCCAGAAAGCTCAAAAGAAGAGATAGAAGTTATTTATAAAAATCATCTTGGTGAAGTTATTTCAGAACTCGAAATTAAAAAAGTATTTGAATATCAGAAAGAAGTAAAAATTGATAAGATTACAAAAGAAATTAAAACTTATAAAAATAATTCCTGCTGTTTTGTGGAATACTATTGTTCTGATCAAGAAAAATTGGAAGATTTTGAATTTAATTACTCAAGAGATTATATCGTTTATCATAATAAAAAGCATGAAAATGGATATTTAGTATATGATATTTTTGAAAGTATAGGCGATAAACAAGAGATTGAAAATTATAAAGGTGTTTTAGTTCAGGATTTTTTTGGCAGAGAAATTACAAGAGTTGTTTTTAAGAATGATGAAATGGATTTGAAGTATGCAAGGAAGATTTCATACGATAATTTTAAAGATGAATTAGGTTATAATTATAATACTGTAATTGTAAATTTTGAAGATTCAAACAAAGTTTTGAATTACTACTCTAATGAAACAATATTTACAGAAGAAGAGTTTGAAAAAGAGTCTTTTAGTAGTTTGAATAAAACTAACAATTCTTTTTTTAAATCCATTTTTCCATTTGTTCCTGAAATTGAAGCTAGAATTTATGAACCTTTTACTTTTAAAACGAAATTAAAAAGACAAGAAAACTCTTTTGAACCCGAAGAAATAAAGTGTCTGTATAATACTGCTAATAAATTGAAATACGTGTTTGATGGATATAAAAAATGGAGCTTTTTAAAAGATAGATCTGAAGTTGACTTAAAATTACCAGAATTGTTATATTATGACTATAATATCTCTTTTTACAATGTAAAGCTGTCAGATGAAATTATATCTTGTGATGTTTTATATAACCTGCAATATGAAAAAGACAGTTATAAAGAGTTTAATGTAAGTTTAAAATTAAACACAACTTCTTTTGATTTTAATTACAAATCTGATAATACTATTTTTTCTTTTAGAAAGGTTTATTTTGAACATTATCAAGAAGAGTTATTTTCTTTTTATTTGAATGAAGAGAGAATTCCGAATACAGAAATTAGTAAAGAAAGATTAATTATGTTTTTGACAGAAGCATCACATTAACCTTAATAAGATATTAAAATGCAATACTTGTAAATTCAAACTTTAATTAAAATTAGAGAAGAACTATATAAATAATATCTTTTCTTTCAGTTTTTTATACTTTTATGTACTCTTTTAGAATTGTTATAATTTGTAAGTAAATACATCTTTTTGTTGTAAAAAGATATATCTTTGCAGAGCAAAAAACATTATTTCGAGGAGAAATCCTTAAAACTTATTTAAGTTAACATAAGCGAACCCACGTTACGTTGAAGGTGCTAGTGATAGCCTTAATCATATTCCTCGGAATGTTTTTTGCACAACCGATCGTGGGTTTCGTGTACATGATATTTTCGATATGCAAAAAGAAAATCAAAAAACACAACAAGAAGTAATGCCTTCCGTGGCAAGATTCCTTTCAGACGTTTGGTTTGAGGGAGAATTTCAAAATCAGCCTTTGTATCTGCAGGAAATCTTCGAGCTCCTACTCGAAACAGAAAGCGGTAATAATCTCGATTTAAGGCTCAAAATGTTAAGCTGTCTCAGAACCAGCCGAAATCTGGCAAAAACTTTGTCGCCGTTTTCCAATACAGAAATTGTAAATGCGTGCAACACGATAGCGGTTGCAAAAATAAACTAATAAAACTTAATTAAAATGAACTACAAAATGTCATTTGAGGAAAGAGCCAAGATAGGTATGGAGCAACTAGCCAAACACAAGGGAGTTACCATAGAACAGGCTAGAGCGCAGGCAAAACGATTGAGCGAAGCAAGCAAATCTAAAGAGAGGAAAAAACGCTAACGGTAAAATATTTTTAAACCCTAAATAAAAACCCAACCCCCGCAAATACCATTTGTGGGGTATTTTTTTATCTTCAAATTGTACTTTTATTTCGTACCATTTTTTAACATTTAATACACATTCGTTTAAGCGAAAATTGATGTAAAATTCTTATTTTACAACTTCAAAATAAAAGCCGTAAAGATGAATATAAGCATCTCAGTTAAACAATTAGGAAAAAAACATCCGTTGCTTCAGGAAAAAAGTATCGCTTTAGACATAGAAAATCCTGTCATTACTACACAAAAACTCATCGAATCGATAGTAGATCATCAGGTACAATTGTTCCGTTCTTCTTCGTTTGAGTTTGAAGACGAAGACAAAATCCATCTTCCCAAAGAAAATTACCTTCCCATTTTAACCGATACCGGAAAAGTAGGTTTCGGCGCGATTTACAATCACAACCAAGTCGATTTAGCGAAAGCGCAGGAAAACGCCATCGTAGCGTTTGAAGATGGTCTATATGCCGTTTTCTACGGAGACGATCAGCTGGAAACGCTTTCAGAGGAAATAGATTTATCTCAAAATAAAAACATCATGTTTATCAGGCTGACTTTTTTGGCGGGGAGTTACTGGTGATTAAATTCCAATTTTTAAATCCCAAATTCCAAAATCTTTGTGTGAAATCCTTCGACTTCGCTCAGGAGGACAACAAGGGATTAAATTCCAAATTTTGAAATTCCAAATTCCAATTGCAATATCAATATCAATATCAAATTCCAATTGCAATATCAAATCAAAAAATTGAGCGCCATCAAAATAATCTAAAATCTACAATCAACAATCTAAAATAATACCCATGACGATAGAAGATCTTTTAAAAAGTAAAGTAATCGAAAATCCGATTAAGAGATTCAAGAAAGAACTAGAAGAAATTGTAAACAGCAATCTGCTTTCTAAGTTATTTTCTGGTACAAAACTCAAAAAAGAAGTGGCCGAGTTTGGTTTGGCACTTTTGAAGTTGGAAGACAATTATTACAGCAATTATATTTCGCTGGGCTCTACGCAAGCCGAAACCTTTGCCACTTTGGTCAAAGAGAATATGTGGGACGATAAAAATTATTACGATCTGCTGGTTTATTTCTTTGGCGAAGAAAACGCGGCGTACGTAAAAGAGGCTTGGAAAAGATTGCCTCAAAAAATGTATCAGCACGGTTATGCGAGACGCTCTTTTAGAGCGCCGAATCATAAGAGTTATTTGCTTGTTAATCAGGTTAATTTTCTGCGTTCGTTGCTCAACGGACCGTATAAATACAATTATCAAGACAGTACGACTTTTTATTATGATTTAAGTATCGAAGACCAGATTCGTTACGATACCGAGATTTCCAATTCGGTTAATCAGTTTATGGTTTGGTCGTCGGCGATTGATTTGGGTAAGGAAGGTCTTTTTCAATTGTTTGAAGATATTATTTTCAATAAAGATTCGCACGGAAAAGTATCGCGAAATATCATCAAAGCACTTTTAAACAGCGAAAAACAAGAAAGCTGGGAACTGGTCGAAAAATTGCTTTTGGCAGCACAGCGTCAGGAAGGTTTGCGCCAGACGGTTTTAGAAGCGTTGGACGAAACGAGTATCGGCGCTTTGCAATACATGATTCGAGTAATTATCGATAATAAACTAACGCGTTTTTCATCTGTCGTAAGAGCGATCGATACGTGGACAGGTTTAGGCTGGGAATCGGAGAAAGAAACAACCGTTCGAAACATAATCGATTTGGCTTCGGGTTATTTTTCGAATCCAGAAACGATTTCAACTGGCGTTAAAAGCAAAAACAACAATGAAGTGTATATGGCGCTTTGGGTTCAGGGCGTTTTAGATGTCGAGAAAACGGTTCCGTATCTGCATGAATTGCTAGAAAAAGGTTCGGTTGAAAAGAAATCTCTGGCGTTGAAATTTGCAGGAGAAACCAACGATCCGTACATCGAAATGCCTTTGTATTTTAAAGCTTTAGATGACGAAAATCTGCAAGTTTTGGCTTTTGCCGTTCCGAGAATGAATATGCTGTTGGAAGCCAATGCCAGATCTAAATTTTATATAGAAAATGCCGATTATCCGAACTTCTTCAACAAAGTATTTGACCTTGCCCAGAAAATAACTGAAAAGGAAAAAACTTTTGAAGGAAAAGTATTTTCGTGGCTTAACATTAAGTTTGAACGTGATACGCTTTTTGCAGCAGCGATAAATTTAGTGGGTGATAATAACGAAAGACTAAAAGCGGTTTTAGAACATTTTGAAGGATTTTCTATCAACTTAAGAGAAAAACTGACAAGGAATTTATTGGGCAGTTTTTACCAATATTCATTTTATAGTTCTAACCAGCAGAAAAAGCAGGATAAAGTTCCAACCGATTTTCAGCGAAATTTTGCTTTGCGAATTTTAAAAGATAGGGGAGAATCTCTTGTAGCTTCGGCAATTTGCGTTTTGCAAAACGAGAGTTTAACCGAAAACGAATTGGCTGTTTTTCAGGAATTATACAAGCGTAAGAATTCCAATTTAAAGAAAAATCTAACGGCAATTTTAGTTAAACAGGAAGAGGCGAAAATCACCAATTTTGTCGATCAGACTATAGAAAAAGGCGATTTAGAACAGCGTATGTCTATGTTAGACATAATGCTTCAGCTTCAGAAAAATAACAAACTGACTGATAAAGTAAACGATTGGGTTCAGGATTATCTGAAAAGGCCAAAAATTACCGAAAAAGAAACCAAGTTTATTGAACAGTTAGAACCTTCGCAAAAGAAAAATATATTAAGCGAAGAAAACGGTTATGGCTTTTATACTCCCAATACAGTTTCTGCTTATGAACTTCCAAAACCAGAAGCCGATTCGCTGTATGCTAAATCGGTAAAAGCAGAAAAATATGGTTTTTCTAAACCGATGTCTCATATTAAAGCTGAAATCGCAAAGCTTTATCAATTGTATGAAGAAAACAGAAATTACGAATACGAAATCGAGAATTACGATAATAGTAAATCGACGGTTTTGCTTGGCAATACTTTTAGAACCTTAAAAAATCTGAAAGACGAAAAAGATTCTGAAGCGGTGGCGATAAATTATCCGTTGTATGAAGTTTGGGAAAACTGGTTTAAAAATTCAGGATTGACTGAAAGAGATTTGTTCTTGATGACTTTGGTAAGCAATTGCGACCGAAAAATTTGGAGAGATTTTCTAGAAGAATATGTTTTCTACTATAAAGAATTATTGCCGCACCAAAACAAAAGAGGTTACGATTGGGACAATGCTATTCTAAACATTCTGAATGCTTTACAATTGAAATATTCGTTTCCAGAAAAAGCTGATTTCCTTATTGATGCGTGCAGTACTTTGTATGCTAATCTTCCGCAATCTGTAATCGAATTTGAATACAAACCAGGCAAAGACGAATATTATTATAGTTCTAATAACGGAAACGGCTGGCAGAATCAAGCCTTTTTTGATATTTATCTGAATAAAATAAGCTTGCTTGATCTTACTGCAGAACAAAGCAGTAAAGTTTGGAATCTCTACAGATGGAGACAATTAAACGGTTTAGAGAAAAATATTCCGTTTACCAAACCGCCAATTCATTTGTATTGTGTGGCTTTCGAACAAAATTTAATTACCGAAGGAGAATTGTATGAAGGTATTTTGGAGCCAGAAAGAATTTCGGTTTTAACGGGCGGAAGAAGTCATTACAGACATTATGGAAGCATGGAACTGTTGGATAAATTCCCATTCTTGGTTCCGATGATGAATAAAATCCGTGAGACGTTTTTGGATATCGAAATCAAACGTGGCGATTCAAACACTTCGGTAACGCCTTTGGTACAGAGTTTTCAAATTATTTATGGCGCTAATCGATTGGTTGAAATTATTACAGCACTTGGAAAAGCAAGTTTGTACAAAGGCTATATTTATTCGTGGAGTTATACCGAACTGACGAAACAAAAGCTGTTTAGTTTCTTGCTGAAAAAATGTTATCCGCTAGAAACCGATACGCAGGAAGTTTTTAATGCTTTAGTAAAAAAAGCCAAAATCTCTGAAGCCAAATTGATTCAGACTGCGATTTATGCGCCGCAATGGCAAAAGTTGATTAGCACGTATTTGGACTGGAACGGCTTGGATGAAGGAATCTGGTGGTTTCACGCGCACACTAAAACGGCAACGTATAGCGCTGTAAACTCAGAATTGGAAAGCGAAATGGCGAAATTCTCTTCTATAGATTTACAGGATTTTAAAGACGGAGCGGTCGACAAAGATTGGTTTACATCGGCTTACAAAAAATTAGGAAAAGCAAAATGGGAACTTTTATACGAATCTGCCAAATATGTAACAGACGGAAACGGTCACAGACGTGCGAGATTATACGCTGATACCATTACAGGCGATTTAAAAATTAGAGAAGTAACGGCAAAAGTAAAAGACAAACGCGATCAGGATTATTTAAGAGTTTACGGTTTGGTTCCGTTAAGCAAAACGAGTCCAGAAAAAGATATTTTGGCGCGTTACGAATATTTGCAGCAGTTTAAAAAAGAAAGTAAAGAGTTTGGTTCGATGAAGCAGGCGAGTGAGGCTTTGGCGATACGTGTCGCTTTAGAAAACTTAGCTAGAAATGCTGGATATCCAGATCCAGTTCGTTTGACTTGGGCGATGGAAACGAAGCAGATTCAGAATATTTTATCTAAAGAAACAGAAATAAAATTAGATGATGTAACGGTAAGTTTGGTTATCAATAAAGAAGGAAAAGCCGATCTGGTTACTTTTAAAGGGGATAAAGAAATAAAAGCGATTCCAGCGAAATACAAAAAAGACAAAGGCATTCTGGAATTAACCGCTTACAGAAAAACCATGCGCGAGCAATGGACGCGTTCTAGAAAAGGACTAGAGGAAAGTATGATTCGTGGCGATGAGTTTTTATTCGGAGAAATGCAAAATCTTTTTGAACATCCGATTATTTCGAAACATTTAGAAAAATTAGTTTTTGTTTCTAATGACAATCAGATTGGTTTTTATGTGGACGGAAATCTGATTTCGGCTTTAGGAGAAATGATTCCGTTAAACGAAAGCCAGACTTTTAGAATCGCACATTGTTTCGATCTTCATAAAAATGGAGTTTGGACCGATTTTCAATCGTATTGTTTTGACAATAAAGTGCAGCAGCCGTTTAAACAGATTTTCAGAGAATTGTATGTTCCAACGCCAGATGAGTTGAAAGAGAAATCAATTTCTAGACGTTATGCAGGACATCAGGTTCAGCCAACACAAACTTTGGCTTTATTGAAAACAAGAGGTTGGAAGGTAGATTATGAAGAAGGATTGCAGAAAGTTTTCCATAAAGAAGGCTATCAGGTAAAAATGTATGCTATGGCCGATTGGTTTTCACCAGCTGATGTGGAGAGTCCGACTTTAGAAACGATTGAATTCCATTCTTTAAAAGATTATAAAAACATTGCTTTTGAAGACGTAAATCCGAGGATTTTCTCAGAAGTAATGCGTGACATCGATTTGGTTGTAAGTGTGGCTCATTTGGGCGGTGTCGATCCAGAAGCAAGTCATTCTTCTATCGAAATGAGAGCTGTTTTATTGAGAGAAACTCTGAGATTGTTTAAAATCAAAAATGTGGAGATCACAGGAAATCATGCGATCATTAAAGGAAACATGGCAGAATACAGTGTACATTTAGGAAGTGCAGTTGTGCATCAAGTTCCAGGCAGGTATTTATCGGTTCTTCCGATTCATTCGCAACATAGAGGACGTCTGTTCTTGCCGTTTGCAGATGATGATCCGAAATCGGCTGAGGTGATGTCTAAAGTTTTATTGTTTGCCAAAGATGATGAAATTCAAGACCCGACTATTTTGAGTCAGATTGATAAAACTTATGCTTAAAACCAACTTTTGAATTGTGTTATTTTTAACTTTTTTAACATAAAATGTTAAATTAAGAAACAAATTACTACATTTGTACTTCAAATAAAAGCGAAAGAAATGAGTACTAGTTTAATAAAAGCAGAATATAATGATCGTCTGGCAGGATTTGCCTCGACGCAAAATTATGGATGCAGTATGTATTTTTTCGAAGAGAAAAGCAAGTAGCAATATCAAATTCGAAATGAAGATATAGAAAAAGCGTCCTTTTATTTGGGACGCTTTTTTTGTTTAAAAGCATTTTGATATTGCCTAAATAACAAAAGTAAATTATAAGAATTAACGTATAAATTGTAAAATTTAAAAAAAAAGTGAATGAAAAAATATGTATTAATTAACCCAAATAGCGAAAACTAGTCTTGGAGAGTAATTGGATGAATGACAATTAATTAATATAAAATAGAAATCTGCACGAATAAGCGGACAGGAATTTCTTTGCTTAAATTTAGGGGTTAATTAATTGGTAATCAGAAAATTATGTTAAAAATAAATTTGGAGAATTGATTTTTTCGATATTATCTTTGCTGAACAAAATCACAACAATGATTTTAAAAAAGAATGATTTAAAAAAATATAACAAGTAATAAAATGGATTTAAGTTTTGAATATAAAAGAGAATTAGTACTGCCTGGGTCGGCCTTTGGAAGTATTACAATGCAAGTGCATCATTATAAGCAGTAGGATACGTATGTATCTTATAACTTTGATGAGCACCTTTAATTGGGTGCTTTTTTTATGCTCGTTTGCGACTAAGACACTAAGATTTTTAAAAAGTAAAAAATAAATAATGAATCAAAAAATAGCCATTAAGACAGATCATCATTTTGATCAAAAAATAGGTCGATTTAGGGAAAGTTCTTTTTCTCCTGCCGGGGAAATTGAGTCGAAACTTATGAAACTATGGAATACTGGTGAATTTTTGGGAAAAGTAATGTCACTTACGTGAAATTGCTCTGATACTGTAGAGGTGCATGCAAACCTTTGAAGTTATTGGATTCCCTGAAATACTAGTTTTCCTGAGATTCCAATAACCAAATAAAATATATAACCATGCACAACAACACATTAAAACAGTACAAAAAAGAGATTAAAAAGAAATACGAAATAGCTAAAGAAGGACAACACTTCGATTACTTGTACAAACCGTCTCGTGGAAAACTACGTGATTTCTGTTGGATGATTTTCGAAGAGAATCCGACTCCAGATGACTTGAATGTTTTTAGAAACTTCTTTTCTATGGATTTTGAACCAACAAAGAAGAATAAGTTCAAGGAGAAAAAAGATAAATTCAGACCTATTGAAACCTTCTTTAAAGGAGAAACAGATTTGACAAACATAGATGCTATAAATATGGCTGCGATTTTGGTTGATTTTCAACCGCGTCCTTTTAAGAAATTTAGAAGTGAAGAAATGAAGCAGTTCGAAAGCATCGAAGTAGTTAAAGCTAAAAAAGCGGACAAAGCGAAGAAAGAAAGTTTGGAAAAAAACAGCCCTGAAAAAAAGAAAAAATCAGGCAAAAAAGCTAAACACGAAAATCTTTTCGCAAGTTTTAGAAATATGTTTTCTAGAAGCATAATGTCTTTGTCAAGCGGCTAGCGCGAGTTGATCAAATTAAAGTAAATCTTCGTGAAATAGAAACTGCCAGTATTACGCTGGCAGTATTCTTTTCAACTATTCAAAAAGAGTTTAATTATAAAATTTTATACTACGCAAAATGATTGCGCAGTATAATTTGAATATTTGCTCAAGAAATAAATAAGTTCTTTTAGAAAATGAAAAGCATCAAAGTTTGGCTTTGATTAAAAATATCAAACAAGTCCAGTTGCGTGTTTCTGTATAGCACCATTGTAGGGAACTTTCCGCGAAAGCGAATTATGTTTTTCTATGCAACTTGATTTGGAGGTTTTGATAGTTTTCCAAAAAACTGTCTCCTATCGGTCGTGGGTTCGAATCCCACTCACAGCAATGTGATAGTTCAGTCTGGTTAGAACAATAGAAATTTGCAGGTTCGAATCCTGCATCAACTTAGGTTGATTGGACGAAGTGGTAAGTCAACAGACTCAAAATCTGTATTTCCAGAGACCATCACTCTTAAAAAGATGACCATTAGAAAAAAGCCGATTTGTCTTTGTCAGTGAAATTAAGGTTTCAAATCTGAAGTTTCACACTCATGATCAAGCCAGTGCGAAAAGCAATGTTTTTTGAAATGCCTGTTTTCTTCTCGATTTGATTGCTTAAATGATTTAGGGATCATCTTTGTAAAACACAGTCGAAAAAAATTTGGGTAAACAAATTACAAACTCTTCATCCGTTTTTTTCGGAGGAGAAAGGCAAAGAGGTTTTTTATTTATAAAAGAGAATAGAATAAAGAGAATAGAATAAAGAGACGTTTACAGATTTCAGAACTTGAAACTTTAAACTTGAAAAATAAACAAAAAGTAAAAAAAATATAACGATGATTAAAAGAATTAAAATTGAAGGTTACCAAGTAGGTTTGGTTTTCGAAAATAGAAAATTAGTTAAAGTAGCTGAAGAAGGTTTGCACTGGATTTTTGGTGACAAAAATGTATTGATTTATGATATGAATGCAATTTTTCAAGCGCCTTTTGAATTGAATATTTTATTGCAAAATGAAGTTTTAGCGTCAATGCTTGAAGTTGTTGAGGTTGCTGATAATGAAATTGCTCTTCATTTCGTTAACGGAAACTTTAAAGGTACGTTAACTCCAGGCAGACATACTTTTTGGAAAGGAATTGTAAAAAACGAATTCAAAAAAGCAGATCTTTCTAAGATTGAAATTACAGAAGATATCTCAGTAAACTTATTGGAAAATAACCAATTGAAGTACTTTGTCAGAAAGTTTATTGTGGCAAGCAATGACAAAGCTTTATTGTTTGTTAACGGAAGTTTTTCTAAAGAATTAAAATCTGGAACTCATTATTTTTGGAATAATGCGATTACAATCGAAGTTAAAACAATCGATACAAGACTGCAGCAAGTTGAGATTTCTGGACAAGAATTATTGACCAAAGATAAAGCGGGATTAAGGATTAACTTTTTTGTGAGATACCAAGTGGTTGATATTATGAAAGCTCTGATCGAAAACAAAGACTTTGAAAAACAATTGTATGTTGCGATGCAATTGGCTTTAAGAGCTTTTGTAGGCGGATTGACTTTAGATGAATTATTGGCTAAAAAAGATACTATAGCCGAAGCAATTTTGGCAGAAGTAACAACCAAAATTAAAGACTTAGGTTTAACAATTTCTGATGCCGGAATTAGAGATGTAATTCTTCCAGGCGATATGAAAGAAATCATGAATCAGGTTTTGGTGGCCGAGAAAAAGGCGCAGGCAAACAGTATTATGAGAAGAGAAGAAACCGCTGCAACGAGAAGTTTGCTTAACACAGCAAAGCTGATGGAAGAAAACGAAATGTTGTGGAAATTGAAAGAGATGGAGTACGTCGAGAAAATTGCTGATAAAATCGGGGAAATCACAATTTCTGGAGGCGGAAACGTAATTGGTCAATTGAAGGAAATCTTCGTGAAATAAAGAAAACCATCAACGGAAACGCTGGTGGTTTTAATTTAAAAACTAAAAAAATGAATACTACAGATAAAATTATTATTATCGATTTAGAAGCCACATGTTGGCAGGGTGAAGTCCCGAAAGGGCAAGAAAATGAAATTATTGAAATTGGTCTCGCAGTTTTGGATACTCAAACAGGAGAAATTTCGAAAAACAAAGGAATATTAATCAAACCGTCACGATCAACAGTAAGTCCGTTTTGTACGGAACTCACGACAATTACGCAAGATTTACTGGATGAAAACGGAGTGAGTTTTGAAGAAGCGATCAATCAACTTGTTGATGAGTATCATCCTGATTTATACACTTGGGCAAGTTACGGTCAATACGATCTGAATATGCTTAAAAAACAATGCAAATTATTCGGAGTTGCTTACCCAATGGGAGACGAACATATCAATGTCAAAACTTGGTTTGCAGAAAAGTTTGGTTTAACAAAACCAACGGGAATGAATGGAGCTTTGGCGCTATTGAATATTTCTTTAGAGGGAACGCACCACAGAGGCATTGACGATGCCAAAAACATCGCTAAGATTTTGAATTGGTGTCTTAAAAATTAGAATTTAATTTGTTTTCCAGTTATCAAAAGCATAATTGGTAACTGAAGAAAACTGTAGGCATTATATGTTTGCAGTTTTTGTGTTTTAAACCCATTCTCCTGCGGCGTTGTAATCGTCGGGAAGATAAGTGAGATATTGTACCATTCGTGGTTTTTCTCCTTTGTTAGGTGTTGCGCAGTGCGGAAGCGCATTGTGCCAGATGATAAAATCGCCTGCATTGCCAATAATTGGTTTGGACTGCAAGATTTGTAAAGCTTTGCTTCTTGGATTTTCATCAGGCTCAAGTTCGTCCAACCATTGATCAATTTGATTATGAAAACCCGGAACACAATGAAAAGCGCCATCCTCTGGCCCGCAGTCCGTTAAATAAAGCATGCCTTGAAGTGCGAAAGTCAGCGGTTTTTTTAAACTCATATCCCAATGCAACGGACTTCCGAGAAAATTGAAATCAGATGTCTCAGGCGGATTAAAACTTACTTTATCAATTGTTTTGTAAATCTTATCGGTTTCATAAAGCTGTTCATAAGCCTTTTTTACTCTTGGCGAAAAGCGGTTGCGATTTAAAGTTTCATGATCCGAAAAATTAAGCATGAGACCTTTTTGGTCTTCGTGACGTTTGTACCAGCTTTCCTTTTTATTCGGATCCATTTCTAAATAATTCCAAATCGCGTTTTGGGTGGATTCGCAATCTTCTTTAGAAATCGCATTTTTCACTACGATATAACCGTTTTCATTCCAAAATTCAAGATCTTGTTCAGACAATACATTTTCGGTTAAATCTTCGGTTTCGTAAATGGTATCTCGTTTTCTGCCATTTATCCAATTTTTGAAATTTTCAAAATTGGGTTTTTCAGCATATAAAAAGAGCAATGTATCTTCCATGCCAATGCCGAGTTTGTACAATTCTTTAACTTCGTTATCCCAATTTGAGTGATCTGAATTTGTTTCATTAGGATTTACAACACGTTTCCATAATTGTTCGAGAACTGTCCAAGGCATAAGTTTTTGGTTTAGTTGAAAGAAAACTTAAAAATACGGGATTTATGTTTTGGAGGTTAAAGTAGAAATACCTGTTTTTTGTGCTGAAAATGAATGTGTAATTAGCGCAGATTTGCAATCCGTGCCCACAAAGATTGATTCTTGTTTTTACGCTGAATATTTCTTATTGATGTAGGCACGGATTGCAAATCTGCGCTATCGGATCGCCAGCTTAAGACTCATTTCTTCAATACTCCTTCAATATCTCTTCGGCTCTTTTATCTATGAGGAAAAGTTTCGTTTTACATTTTTCCAATTCAATCTCTTTAAAATCATTTTTCAGTACGACCTTCATTTTGGTAAATGCCTCATCAACATTAATCAGCATAGTAATTTCGCCATCTGGATTTATTTTAGCCAAATCCATAAACGCTTTAATTACTTCTTGCTCATCAAAAGAATCAATTCTAAGCCAGTGTTTTATTCCATCTTGACCTTTAACAAAAATTCCTAATTCATTAGGCACAGCTTTTGGTCTGCTTTCGAGAACATTTTTATTGTACAAGGCCTGATCTGTAGTTGGGGGTAAACCAATTTTTTCGCTGTTAAAAAAGCGCACATAATAATCGTAAATTTCTAAATTCTGATTAAAGGCAAGTTTCCATTTATAGCGTATCCTGTAATCATCCCATTTTTTAGAACTTATCCTGCCCTGCAATACTTCTTCTCGAACTTCTGGTTTAAAACTTTCTATTCTTTGTTTTACAACAAGCGGTCGTGAACTTAAATCTGTAATCTGCTCCCACATCCTATCGGCTTCGGGACCTTCCGGAACTGCTTCTCCCTGAAAACGGCCAATTTCTATTTTATTTTGCCCGGTTGCCCATACCACAACCATACCTTTTGGAGCTAAACCAACTGTAATTGCACTGTAGGTTTCTTTGTGCAGTTCTTTAGTGTAGTCATCATTTTTATTTGCTTTCTCCCAATTAATTCCATAAATTAAATAGCCTTCTTTAAAAAGATTGTATAACTTTTCCTGAGGCATTTTAAAATTTCCTTTGTAGAATTTGTTTTCTGTATACGAATACCAAGCAATTTTTAAACTGTCTGGCATGGGTTTATTTGATTCTCCCACAGACCAACTCCTTAATGATCCTCCCCAGCCATCTTCCATATCGGTGTCATTTGGAATTACAGCTTCGTAATCGTTGCTTAAAATAAAAGCATGAGGATAAATAATCCACATTGGATAACCTTCTGGAGCAGTTGCATCTCCGTCCCATTCAAATTTTTCTGTTTTGTAATTATCTGTTTGTTCCATTTTTTGACATGATACAAGTTGAGAGATTAAAATTATATTTACTACTGCAATTATTTTCGTTATCATTTTTTGCTTGTTTAGGCTGGGTGTATTTTTCTTGTCAATTTGTTTTTCTTAAATCTTGGTCCCATTCCTACCGCCCTGGCATTTGCCGATATGTGCAGATATTGGTTACGGAGTTTTTTTAATTCTTCAAATGGCTCCAGTCGGACAGTTTTTTTACAGGCTCCGTCATTTTTTAAAGCATAGCTTTGCAAAGCTTCTCTAATGTTTTCGAGCTCTGGAATTACCTTATAATTTCGAAACTCAATTTTTTCGTCAAATCGTTTAAAACTTACTTCATATTTTTTGGCTAATTCCATCATAATAGAAAGTGGAATAAATTGATACGAGTTTTTTAGTTTTCTAATTCCATCAAAATTAATGGGATCATTTTTTCCTGATTGTCCTATGATCTGCTCTTCTGTATACCAGCCTTGTTCTATCCACTGAAGTTTGCTTGGCGATCCGCTTTTATTGATATAACGTTTTTCTATATGTTCTGTTTCTTCGTACCCACCTCCGATATCCGAATGTGCTCCTGGCAGCTGCAGTTCGTAACCTACTCCAGCAGTAATTGAGCTGTCAATATTAGTCAAGGAGAAGTTTTCTCGGTACTCGTCTGCTGCTGTAAGATGGACTATTTTCTGCGCCATTCCGCCTAGTTCCAGCTGTAATTCTTCTACATCATTATCAAAGTTATGAGACATTGCAGACCCCAATACCGAAAATCGACCTTCAGGCTCATAGGAAGAAACAGTATCAAACAAACCAACAAATCGATAATATATTTTTGCTTTAGGGTATGCATTTTGCAATGATTTTTTCTGAGTAGTTATAAAACTACGTGCTGCTGCGGCACCACGACTAAAACCAAATACATCTAAACTCAGCTCAGCGACATATTCATTTTTACTATTCCAGGCTAAATTTATTTCTTCTATAATTTCCCTTTTTCCTTTCTCTACCTTGGCAGGAATCCCTGTTTTACCGCTCCCAAAAGCATAACCTTGTGTATCTCCTTTTTCGTTGTCTTCGGTACCTTCACCTTCTATATACTTAGATACAATTCTATCTTTTGGGCTATTTACCTTCATTTTTTCTAAAATAGCAATGTTAGAGTAGTAGTTGTCATAACTGCTTTCTTTTTCCCTCATTTTCTTAAAGACTTCGGTGTTTTTAAGACGCTGATCTGTATTGTTTCGGTTGTTTTTTGTACCGTCAAAAAATATAGAAGCAATCACTTTTACACCAGTTTTAAAATCTTCTAGATCGTCTTTTTCCAGTTCAGGAGGTGTATAATAATGATAATTAATGCTGTCCTTACCTTCCAGCAGGCAGTATCTGCCTGCATAGGTATCAAGGTCACTATTGGTAGTTTCAATTGTAGACTGTCCTTTACTTGTTTTTGTAATGCTTCCTCTGCAAATAGTTATCTTAGTCATAGTTAATTCAATTTTGTGTTTTCGCTACTGTAATTGTTTAAAGTCTTCGCTGCTTTTACATGCACATCATCTTCTTCGCTGTGTAAAATAATTTTCTCTTTAGAGGTAATCTTTCTTTCTTTTTCAGTGTGTGATTTAAGATCTCCTTCAACAACCTCCATCAGGTTGCCCTTGACGTTCAAAATCTTATTACCAACAACCGTCGTATCCATAACTCCGCCAACAGAAGTGGACTTATTTATACCAGCACTTTCATTAATATTCACTCCTGCGGTGGCCGTAATACTTTCTGTTGCTTCTAAAACTATATTTTTGGCTTTTATGGTTATCGTTTCTGGAGAGGTTATATGAATGTTTTTATTCTCCTCATCCAGATGAATCGTATTTCCGCTTGGGTCAGAAAGCCAGATTCCAACTTTCTCTATAAATTTTAGCAGCTGTCCAAAGCGCATTTTAATCGCCTTGATCATATTATTGGGTTCAAAGAATTCAGGCATGGCAAGACCATTAAAATGGGAGCCAGATACATACGGACAATCTGCATTTCCACCTTCAAAAGCTACTATGACTTCGTCACCAATTTCTGGGCGCCAATAGATACCTCTGCCGCCTTGCCCAGAATAATTTTGCAGCACACGCATCCAGTCGCTTTCATTTCCCCAGCCATTCCAGTAGTACTGTACTTTTACTCGGCCCATTTTTTCAGGATCATTATTGTCAGACACTTTTGCGGGCTGGCTATCGGCAATGGTAAATAGTTTTGGGTCTGTGTAATGCGGTACGGCTACATCTGCAGGAATGGCTGTAAATTCGCAGCTGTAATTTCCGTTTACTTGAGAATGATGAATAACTTCTATAGCCAGAAGTTCATGTTCTACGGTTTTATTCTGGATCGTAAATACCTGTCCGACTCCGATTGGGAAATATGAAATTCCGCTGTAAAAAACGCCGTTGGCATCTTTGGCCGCCGTTTCAAGTTTAATCATGGCATCTATTTCCTCCTTATTCTGGGCATTGTTTGTGTAGGCGCCCACTGCGAGATCATTTCGTGTTATACCTATTTGGTTATAGGCGTTGGAAATCGCAAAACGGTCTCTGCTTCCTGTACTCGTTTTTTCTGCAGCATTGCGAATGCTTGAAGCATTCGTATAATCATAACCGCCAAATGAGGCTTTATGCGAAACCAGATTGGTTTGGATTGTAAACTGATGAAGCGACGATCCGCTGATGAGTTTTACGTTGCTCGTTTTGGTCTGTCCAAACTGCATGCGCATGCCATCAAAATAAAACCATTGTGCATAACGTGACGAAAGCCGTTTTAAGAAATTAAAACTCGTTTCATTATACTGCATTCTGCTTTTAAAGACGCTGGTGTTTGTAGGCACAATTGCCTCTCTGTGGTAAAATTCTCCTGAACTTGCTTCTGCAAAAAGTTCCAGAGCAATCTGCTGCAGGTTTTTGCTTAAAAAAATCCTTGACTTGATAAGGTCGTCCAGAAGAACCGAATGGCTTATTCCTTGCACATGAAGACCTGCAGGACTACCATTAAGATCTACAGACTTCAGCCCCTTAATGATTCCCTTAGACATTACTCTGATTCCGTTGACCTTAAAAGTGAAGATTACTTCGCTGCCGTTGTGTTTGCTAATTGCCTTTTCTTGATCTTCTGGATCAATGACTGCCTTTCCGGTATACTGCCACGAAAAAGAAAAATGATGGTGGTCTGCCATTTTCTGCGTGAGCTTCAAATCGTAATAAATAACATTTTTTTCGAATGAGCTGATAGTTACATGAACTTGCTCTGAAAATTTTGACATGCTTTTAGTTTTAAATTGGTTAGTTTAGATTGATTAAGTAATTTCTTACCTTAATAAAAGTAGAACAAACCCATACTGATTGGTTGGTACTAAAAGTTTTATTTATATTAGAATAGGGTAGATTTGCATAAGATGTTTTTAAAATCTTTTAAGATTAGTTGTAATTAACTAAAATTGAAATGCAAAGCAGGTTTTGTTTAAAACAAAAACGGCCGTCTTTTCAGACAGCCGTTTTCAACTTTTTGGTTATATTATTTTGATTTAATTGTTCCCGTAGATTTTACCGTAAAGATCTTTATAAATTTCTTTAATGATTTTACGTTTTAATTTTAGAGTAGGAGTAAGCTGTCCGCCATCGATAGACCAAACATCTGGAGTTAACTCAAAACGTTTGATTTGTTCCCAGTGCCCGAATTTTTTATTGATTTCTTCCACTTCGTTATCAATACGTTTAATAACATCTGCATTTTCGCTTATTTCCTTATCAGTTGAGCCTAAAGTTATTTTATGGATTTTTGCCCATTCTTTTACAAACTCAAAATTAGGCTGAATAAAAGCTCCAGGCATTTTTTCGCCTTCACCAATAACCATAATCTGCTCAATAAAACGAGATTGTTTCATCGCATTTTCGATCATTTGCGGAGCAATATATTTTCCTCCAGAAGTTTTAAACATTTCTTTCTTACGATCGGTAATTTTTAAGAAACCTTCGCTGTCAATTTCTCCAATGTCTCCCGTATGGAAATAACCGTCAATTAAAGCCTCGGCTGTTTTTTCGGGATCTTTGTAATAGCCTAACATTACGTTCGGACCTTTGCATAAGATTTCACCGTCCTCGGCAATTTTAACTTCGATATTACGAATTGGTTTTCCGACAGTTCCAATTTTAAAACCTCTGTTTCTCTGGTCGTTTACCGCAATTACAGGAGAAGTTTCAGATAATCCGTAACCTTCCATAACTGGAATTTCTGCTGCAGCAAAAACTCTCGTCAAACGTGGCTGAAGTGCAGCACTTCCAGAAACCATTAAATCTAAATTCCCTCCTAAACCTTCTTTCCATTTGCTGAAAATTAGTTTGCGGGCAATTTTTAATTGGAATTCATACCAAGCACCGTTCGCTCCGTATGGTTCGTATCTTAAACCTAAATCAATAGCCCAGAAAAATAGTTTTTTCTTAATGCCAGTTAATTCAGCTCCTTTAGCATAAATTTTATCGTATACTTTTTCTAAAAGTCTTGGCACAGCAGTAATAACAGTTGGACGAACTTCTTTTAAGTTATCGCTGATTTTGTCAATTGATTCTCCAAAATATACCGAAACACCATAATATTGATAGATATACAAAATCATTCTTTCAAAAATATGGCAGATTGGCAAGAAACTCAATGCTGTGCTTTTTCCTGGATCAAACGGAATTCTTGGCGCGCTGTCCAATACGTTCGAAACTATATTTTTATGAGAAAGCATTACACCTTTTGGTTTTCCTGTTGTTCCAGAAGTATAAATAATAGTAGCCAAATCATCCGTTTTGATGCTGTCTTTTCTAGCTTCTACTTCATTTTGATTACTTTCGTCTTCACCAGCCAAAAGAAGATCTGACCAGTGCTTGCAACCTGGAATTTCATTAAAAGAATAAACCTCTTTTAAAGTTGGCACATTCGCTTTAATAGCATTTACTTTCTGTAGAACTTCTTCATCAGAAACAAAACAGTAAATACTGCCGCTATGATTTAAAATATATTCGTAATCTTCTTCGGCAATTGTTGGATAAATAGGAACATTTTGAGCACCTGTCTGCAAAATACCAATATCCATTATATTCCACTCCGTTCTATTGTTCGAAGTAATTAAAGCAATTTTATCATCTTTCTGAACGCCCATGCGCAATAATGCTCTCGAAACAGCATTTGCTTTTGCAATATATTCTTGGCTAGATGTTTTTTCCCAGGCTCCATTTTTTTTGGTTGCAAGAGTAACTGGAAGGTTGTAAGTTTCTTGTTGATAATAGGGAAAATCAAAAAGGCGTGTGATTGAAACCATGTTTAATATATTGAATTTTATTGCAAATTAAATAAAATTTAGGTATGATTTTCAGTTTTATAAAATTTTATGGGAAAATTTATATACACTATTAAAAATCAACGAAAACGTTTTCTTTTTTGCGGTAAAATTTCTAAGAAATCAAGAAAAATTTAATTTGAAAATGCTTTTAAGAGGCTATTGTACGTTATAATCTTCATATACTTTTACTCTTTCACCCATCAAAAACATTTTTTTCTTGGCAAAATGAATAGAAAATTGAGAGTAATACCATTCTTCTCCGTCAGTTGGTCTGTACCAAAAAGTGTAAGAAGCACTATTGAATCCTTCTTTAAAAACGGGAACGCCCTCTTCTGTACATTCTATTCCCCAGTTGATTTTTTGTTTGCTTAAATCTTCGGCCTGAATAAAGCCTGTTCCGTCTGGATTTAAAACTGTAATCGGCTCTTTTTGGTTTAATGGAGAGTAAGTTCCAGGTACTGGATAACCAATTGTTGTGGTTATAAATCGATCTTTTGAATTGTGTTTAATCTGATCAACCTGAACTTGTGAATGGGATTGAAAGGCAGTGAAAAATAATGTTATCACTAATAAATGTAAAAATTTCATTCTATGTAGGATTAAGTGTTTTTGGGGGATGTTTTTCGTGGGCGAATATAGTTTAAATTTTAAAAGAAAAATTATGGTAAATCTATAAAAGAGTTTTTTTAAGTAATTTTCGTTAAAGCACAATTTTGATTTTATTTATTAATCAAAATTGTGCAATTTAAAGGTGAAAGATGTTAGGCTTTTACTTTTCCAATTCCAATAGAAAATCTATAGCCAAATTGTAATTGATAGAAAGCTTCATCATTATCTTTTGTAGAATTATTAAAAGTTTTGAATCTTAAAAAAATAGCCTGTTGCTTAGTTTGCCCTGGAAAAAAATAAACTTCTGCCTTATTCTGAAAGACTGGAAAAGATTCTGGATCGATAATGTTTGGAATATCATTAAAGCTTTTGGCATTGTAATTTGTATATTCTGCAGAATAAATAAACCCAAAATTATTAAAACGTTTAAATTCTAGTGCAATTCCTCCACCAATTCCCAATGATTTATAATTTTCTGATTGATTATTTGTATTCATAATATCAGAGATTTGATATCTAGTTGTTCCATATATATTGACCTCAAAGGGATATTCTTTGGCAAACTTAAATGATAAAAAACTAAGATTTAGCCCCATTTGCAAATATGATTTCTCAAGAATTTCTAAAGGATTTTTAATTATTGATTTATTATTTTCTCCATCTTCAAGTGTCAAATATCTTATATCTTTATCAATTCGTGAGAAGTTGACAAATGGCGAAATTTTTTTGAAAACATATAGTGTAGTATTATTTGGATTGAATGGTGCAACATAAAAATCACCTTTACCTTCTAGTTGTATTACTCCGTTAGGAGTGGTATCACTAAAGAGCCCTAAAAAATCAGTATATGTTCTAAGTTCAACAATGTTTTGCAAAGCTGTGTTAGCTATCATTTTATATTTAACGGGTTGATTTTTATTTATTTCTATATCTTTAACTACAGTAGGGAACTCTAGAACTTCATCTTCGGGAACATAATTATTTCCAGGATTTGCGATATAGTTTAATACATCAGAAAGCCTAATTTGATAATATAAGAATTTGTTTTTATTTTTAATAGCTATTGGTTTTTCCATTTCTATAGGATTGCCATATAAGAAACGATTGTAGTTTTTTACAGAATATCGCAATAAGCTTACTGGATGTTGATTTTCAAAAAGATACTCTTTGTTATTATTGTCAGTAACTGTGAGTTTAATATCATATAAACTTCCTTCATATAAATGAATTCTAATATCCTTAAATTTTAATTTGCTTTCAACATCATGAAGTGTTTTCTTTCTAAATAAACCCCATAAAAAACCCTCTTTTCTAGTGTAATATTGATACTTTATTTCTTGCTCATTTTTTGGAATTATAAAGTCTCCTAGATAAGCTTCACTTTTGGCGTTTAGAATATCCTCGAAAATTATGTTTGCAGTTTGATTTTTAAATAAGCTGTCTTTTTCTTCTATAACTTTTCCTTTTCCAAAATAAAGATAACTTTTAGTATCAGAAACTTGTAATGAAGTTGTATCGTTTTTAATTGTATAATCAAGCTTTATAATTTTATCTATGGAATCCTGCTTTACTTTTTTACTCAAAAGAATATTGCTATGACTTAAGTATAGTTTGTAAATAGAATCTAGTTTTGATTTGTATTTTTGATTTTCTGTTAGTTGCTTGTCTATTTTTTCTTTTATATTTTGCGGAGGTGGAATATTTAAAAGTTTTTTACTTAATGTATCTAGTTTTGCCTTTTCACTAATGTATTCATTATTTAATTTTGTGAAATCAGATTTTAACTGTTCAAGTTCTTTTTTTTCCTTATCTGTTATTTCTTGTCCTTTAGTCAATTGTGAGAGGCTTAGAAATAAAAGCAATAGTAAAATTTTTTTCATAAATAATTTGTTTTTGGGTTTTTATAGTTTAAGACTTGTTAATAAAATGTTTTCAAATTTAACATTTGTTTAAGATCTTAAAATACTCCAAAAGATGTATTTATGAATGAAAATTTTACACCAAACCTTGAAGAACAGTTTGTTTAATAAGCTGTGCAGTGTTTTTGCAATTTGATTTTGCTAGAATATTGTTTCGATGTTTTTTAACTGTTAATTCACTAATAAATAGTTTTTTACCTATTTCGTTATTACTTAGTCCATCGCCAATATACTTTATTATATCAATTTCTCTCTTGGTAAATTGATTTGTAAAGTCAAATTGTATTTTTTCTTTCAAGGCATTCTTTTCAGAATTCATATAGTAAGATTTGGAGTTTTAAAAATAATAAAATTACTAAAACTCTCAACAGAAAAAGAATATGTTTTCAAAAAACAGGTATTTTCCCCTACTAAAAATAGTAAATTACCTTGTCAAATTACATTAAAGTTGCCATAATTTTATCACATTAAACAATGTGAAAGCCGAAAAGCAAAAGAGTAGGCACAAAACTAAAACATTAAAATTATGGAAACAGCTTTCTTTTTAGCAATGGGATGGTGCGGAACTAAATATCCGGGATGGTAGAAACGCTTTTTTAAAAATCCGCCACTGCCGCCAGACCCAGAACCTTGGTGGATAATCGGAACAATCGGTTTGGGATTAATTGCTGGCCTTGCAGGCGGAACATTCTTTAGTGATGCGATTCGTGACAGCCAATTTTTCTCTGGACAAAATGCAGTAGCATCAGGTCTATTTGCCTTTGGTGCCGCAAGTGTGGTAACAGGAGTGGCAACAGCGTTTAAACGTTAAAAAAAATGCCTCGACTTTAGGGATAGCGTCGAGGCATTTTTTTTGTTTTTTTATTTTTAAAATAAGTTGCTATAGATAATTTTAAGACCGAAAATGATACATATTACAGAAGAAATGATAATGAGATAATACTGCAGTTTTTCAGATTTCAATATAGTTTTGGTAAAAGGTATGCTGAAAAGTCCCGCAGCAATGAACATTCCTAAAATCGATCCTAAACCAAAAATTAATATGTACAATAATCCTTCTAAAGGTGTTTTCATCTGTGAAATCACTAAAATAACCAACGATCCACTTCCGGCTAATCCGTGAATTAAACCCACTCCAAAAGCTGTTTTGTAATTTTTGTTGCCCGAATGATCGTGCGGAAAAGCAGCTATAGGATGCGAATGAGTATAAGTGTGGGCATGCATGTGAGTATGCGTAACTCCATTGCTATGAGCATGCTCATGACTGTGATAATAAGTATGCGAATGTTCTTTTTTATAAAAAACTTTAGACAAACGATAAAGTCCAAGTATAATGAGCATTAAGCCAACTACAGCTTCTAGATAACTGAAGATATTTTCGCTGATCGAAATTTTAAACCCAATCATAATAATACCTACAATAAAAATAGTTGAGGTATGGCCAACTCCCCAATACATTCCATCTTTTAAAGCATCTTTAATTTTACTTCTATTGGTAACCAAATTATTTACAGCCAATAAATGATCTGCTTCAAAAGCATGTTCCAGACCTGCATAAATGGTAATTAAGAATCCAATCATCACAAATTATAAATAGTTATAGTAGGCAGCACATGCACCTTCAGAAGAAACCATCGGCGCCCCAAGTGGGTTAGATGGCTTGCATTTTTTTCCAAACTCAGGACATTCATGAGGCCTTTTATTTCCAGTTAGAATTTGTCCAGCAATACACGATTGATTTGCTTTTTTATTGCTAGTTGGAATCAAAAACTTTTGATTCGCATCATATGTTTTGTATTCTTCTCGAATTACAAGTCCACTGTTTTGGATAGCGCCAATGCCTCGCCATTCTTGAGTTCCAATTGTAAAAACAGTATCCACAACTTCTTTTGCCCGAATGTTTCCTTCTTCTTTTACCAATCTTTTATATTGATTTTCTACTTTGTGTTCGCCTTTTTCAAGCTGCAGAACAGTATGATAAATGGCCTGAACCATATCAGCAGGCTCGAATCCAGAAACAACAATCGGAATTTTATATTTTTCAGCAATTGGATAATATTCTTCTAGGCCAACTATTGTACACACATGGCCGGCTCCTAAAAAAGCATTAATAGTGCAAAACTCATCAGACAAAATAGCTTCCATGGCAGGCGGCACCAAGACATGAGAAACTAATAAACTAAAATTGGTCAAACCCAGTTTTTGGGCATATTGTACCGCTAAAGCATTGCTGGGAGCAGTAGTCTCAAAACCTACAGCAAAAAAAACGACTTCTTTATCTGGATTTTTAGAAGCAATATTTACAGCTTCGAGTGGCGAATATAAAATACGCAATTCACCGCCTTCTGCTTTTGCCTGAAGCAAGCTCTTAACAGAACCAGGAACACGAATCATATCCCCAAAAGAACACATAATTACACCTTGATTCATTAATTCGATGGCTTTGTCAATTAATGAAATTGGTGTAACACAGACAGGACAACCCGGACCATGAATCATTCGGATATTTTTTGGCAATAAATCGAGTAAGCCATTTTTTACTAGCGAATGTGTCTGTCCGCCACAAATCTCCATTATATTCCAGGGCTTTGTCGTTATTTTATGAATTTCGCTTATATAATGTTTTACCAACTCTGGATTTCGGTATTCAGAAAGATATTTCATTTTAGATAATATTTAAAAGCTTAATGGTAAAAACCAAAGTAGAATTGGGCTGAATCATTGGCGGAGCACCAATTTCTGCGTATGCCAGATCGTGCGGAATATAAATTTTCCAACTCGATCCTTCTGGCATTAATTGCAAAGCTTCCTGCCAGCCTTTGATGGTTTGCGAAATCTGCATTTTTTGTGGGCCAGAATCTTTAGTAGAATCGAAAACATTTTTGTTTAATAAATAACCTTCATAAATAACACTTACGGTATCTGAGTGCTTCGGAATTTCGCCAGTTCCTTTTTCTAAAATCTCATATTGAAGACCGCTCGGGAGTGTGATGATATTTTCCTTTAAAGCATTTTTTGCTAGAAAAGCACTTCCGATTTCGGCATTTTTCACTTTTAATTCTTCTTGCAGGAGCGCTACGTAATTATTAAAAATTTCGATAGAACGTTTGGGTGAAATTTTTTCAGTAGATTTTTCAAAAACAGATTTCATTCCGTCTGCAAAATCCTCATACATGATTTCTTCAAAACCAATATCTTTTAAGCTTAATGCCATAACAACTCCAGCAGAATACGAAATTTTATCCTTCTCTTCGGTCTTGCCAATATGTCCTAATAATTCTAAAATATCCATATTTTAATTTTTTAAATGTAAATAATGATTAAGCTGTCCAAAGGATATGTTTTCATCATTTGGAGATAACATTTCATGAAAATGTAATTTGTATTTTGGTTTTAAATGATCAATAATTAAATCGACGAAAACACTATTTTGAAATACACCGCCACTAAAAGCAATTTCTTTTGATTTTGAAAAAAGAGCGATTTTTTCGATGCACTTCACTAAGGTGTAGTGAAAATTTAGAGAGGTAGTTTCCCAATTTGTCTCACTCTTCGAAGCTTTAATAAGTTGTGTCAGCAATTTTTTTGTTGGGATTGTATTGCTGATGTTTTCATCCCGTAGATAATCTTTTAATTTAACGTGCGGTTTGTTGTAAGCTTCTTGCGCTAATTTCTCCAGATGCATTGCAGCTTCACCTTCAAACAAGATTGGATTGTGAAAACCTAAAACAAATGCAACGGCATCAATTAATCTTCCCATTGATGAAGATTTAATCGTTTTATTTTTAATGAGATTTGAATAAATTTTTATTTCGTTTGAATTAAAATATTTCCAAAAATGGTTGTTGCAATTGCTTATAGATAGAGCTGCAATCTTTGGATTTTTAGCCATTTTATCTCCCGATATCCAAGAAAAACACCCCAAATGAGCAATTCTTTTTATTGGTTTTTGACGGAGATATTCAAAAAATTCTCCGCCAAAAATTTCTGTCTCGCTTCCGTACCCAGTTCCATCCCAGATTACGCCTAATATTTTAGATTTATTCCACAATTTTTTTTCAGCCAGAATTGCTGAAAAGTGAGCCTCGTGATGCTGAATTTTATAATTTTCTATAGTGTCATTTTTACCTTTGAGATCTCTGATTATTTTATTGTTTTCATAATTAGGATGCTTGTCGTGAAGAATGCTATCTGGAGAAAAATTGAAGAAATTTGCATAACTGCGCACTTTGTTTTCAAATCTGTTATAAGTTTCATAATGTGCTAAATCACCAATATATTCAGTAGTATAAACTTGATGGTTCTGCGCAAGAGTGAGCGTGTTTTTTAGATCGGCTCCTAAAGCGAGCACTTTTTTATCTGTGCTTTTCGATAAAGGAACATCAAGGTTAGGAGCAAAACCTCTAGATCGGCGTAAGATTATTTTTTGCTTGTGCTTATTCGAAAACTTAATTACAGAATCATCCTGAGAATGTTGAATTTCTAAATCATGATGTAAAAAATAATCAGCGACTGTATGTAATGATTTTGTAGCCTCAATAGTGGTAGAACAGATAGAGGAGCCATTAAAATTGCCACTCGTAGCAATTAGAGGTTTCTGAAACAATTTAGAAATTAAAAACAGCGTTCCAGAGTTTGGCACCATAGCACCAACAGTATTGACATTTGGCGTTATTTGTTGTAGAGCCAAATCTAATTTTTCTTTTATGGATAAAATGACAATTGGAGCTTGGACAGAAAGAAGCATATTCTTTTCTGTTTTGTCATAGTGTAAATAATTTTCAATTTGAGGCAGATCTGTAAATAAAACCGCGAAGGGTTTAGTTTGCCTTTTTTTTCGATTGCGAAGTTCTTGAACAGCATCAGGGTTTGTTGCATCGCAAAGAAGCAGATATCCACTGTTATTTTTGACAGCTATTATTTTTCCTTCATGCAACTTTTCGGAAACAGTTTTAAAAATTTCTTTATTACTGCCACAAATTACATTTCCAGCATTATCTGTCAGTGAAATTTGTACACCACAGTCAGGGCATGAATTGGTTTGAGAATGAAAACGGATATCTTTTGGACTGTGATATTCCTCTAGACATTTTTTACACATTTTAAAAGACTGTAAAGTAGTGTTTTCTCTTTCAAAAGGAAATTTAGTTGCAATAGCATATCTTGGTCCGCATTCCGTACAGCTTATAAAAGGATAATAAAATCGACGGTTTTTGGAATCTAAAATTTCTTTCTTGCAGTTTTCACAAATTGCAAAATCTGGTGTAAGCAGAGAATTCACCGCTATGTTTTCTGCTGTCGGTTTGATCGAAAAGGTATCGAATTTTTCTGCAACTAAAATCTCTGAAATTGCAATTTGTTGAACTCTCGCATTTCTAGGATATCTTCTTTTTAATTCATTATAAAAATCATTTATAACGACTTCTTTTTCCTGCGCAATAATAAGTACACCAAACTCATTATTAGACACATAACCTTTCAGATCATGTTTTGTAGCCAAATTGTATACAAAAGGTCGGAAACCAACGCCTTGTACAATGCCAGAAATTACTATTTGAAAGGAGGGAATCAAAAAAAAGTGAATTATTAGTTTTTAAAATTTGCTATTTGCTGTAAAATCTTTTCAGTAACTTTTTGGATGGCATTATCTACTTTAGGAGAGAGTGTCATAGACATCGGTTCCATTTTAAGTATCGTGATCGTATATAAATAAATTTCGGGCATGGTATCGAGCATCGATAAAATGTCAACCATATCTTTAAGCCCGAAATTGTGTCCGCTCAACGAAACTGGAAAATCTTCAGAAAAGCGCGGTTTTAAAAGTGTTATTGTTCCTTCTTCTTTACCGTCCATTGTAGCATCTACAATAATGACTTTTTTATGATTTTCTATGTAAGGAATTAAGGTAAAACCACCAGTACCGCCATCTATAAATGAAATATTTTCTGAGAATTTTGTTTTGTCAATTCGATTTATAAAATGCACTCCAACGCCTTCATCTCCCATAAGATAATTGCCGATTCCTAGTACTAGAATTTCATTTCCATCAGTATGGAAATGATCTATTTTTTTTTCAATGACATCTTCTTGCATATTTCTTTGGTATCAAAATTAAAAAGCAGTTTATCATGGTAAATCCTGCTCAATATTTTCATCTGTTTTATTGATGCCCTCCTCTGTTTTTACTCTTTCAGTTCGTACAAATTTGTAACCGCTTACCATTGCAGATGTTTCACCCAAGCCTTCCAGCCAATCGTGGAAGAATACCAAATAGATATGGACTATGGCAAAGAGGATAAATGTCCAAGTGGTAAAATGATGTATTGTTCTAACATTGAGATCACCGCCTGCTAAATCAGTAACCCAACCAAACATTTTTGGGAAAAACCATGTCGAAGTTGGCGTATACATAGCAAAACCTGTAAAAACCATTATTAATGCCATGATAAACATCACCAGATAAGATGCTGCGGCCACACTATTGTGACCTACAGCGCCACTCGGAGCTCCATTTGTTTCTTCATTTTGCAAAAAAATGTCATATTTTACAACATGCCACATTCTTTTAAAACCTTCTTTTTTAAATGGAAAAAAGACACGCCAATTCGCGTATTTGTTTCCTTTAAAAGCAAAATATACCCTCAAGATCATGACCGCAACTAATAAATAGGCACATGCAAAATGGATTTCTCGAATGTAGCCAAGCCAAAATTGATTGGTTGCTTCTTGTTTGGAGATTATACCCGGCGGATTACCTATGATAAAACCTGTTGCAACTAATCCCGTAATTGCCCAAGCATTTACCCAATGAAAAACGCGTATCGGTAACTGCCAGATATAAGCTCTTTTATAATCGTTAGTTTTTGTTGGCATGCTGTAAATTTTATATTAAATAGTGCAAATTGAAATATCGTTTACTTCTTTAATAATGTTGCCGTTTTCATCGTATAAATGAACTGCACAAGCAATACAAGGATCAAAAGAGTGAATAGTTCTAATGATTTCTAATGGCAAATCTGGATTTGCAACTGGCGTATTCAATAAACTGCTCTCATACGGAGAACGCTGTCCTTTTGGATCTCGAGGAGAAGCATTCCATGTAGATGGAACCACTTGCTGATAGTTGGCAACTTTTCCATTTTTAATGACAATCCAGTGACTTAATGCACCTCTAGGAGCTTCTACAAGTCCAACACCTTGAGATTCTTTTGGCCAAGTTGAGGTTTCCCATTTCTCCATATTAGCCATTTTGGTATCACCGTTTTTGATATTCTGAATTAAAGCATCAAAGAATTCCAGATTCCATTCGGCTACTAATTTTGATTCTAAAGCTCTGGCAGCAGTTCTTCCTAAAGTTGAAAATAAGGCTGCAGCAGGAATTTGTAAAGTCGATAATGTCGAGTCTATGATATCTTTAAATTCTTCCCTTCCTGATGCGTAACCAACCAGCATTCGCGCAAGCGGACCAGCTTCCATGGCATGTCCTTTCCATCTTGGAGTTTTGATGAAGCTGTATTTTTGATCTACATTTAAATGCGTATATGGAGGTTTTGGACCAGTGTAATTAATCTTCGTTTCTCCGCTCCAAGGCTGTCTTCCTGTATTTCCTTCACCTTCATAATCGTACCAAGAGTTGTTTACATATTCTTCAACCGTTTTTAAGTCTCTTAAGTCTAAGTCATGAACCTTTGTTAGATCTTTATTTAAAATAACACCAGAAGGGAATTTGAAAGTATTCATATTGGTATTGTTATAGCCCTGAGTTGGAAAATCTCCAAAAGACATAAAATTATGAAAGCCTCCAATAGCTCCCCAATCTTTATAAAAACCTGCAATTGCTAAAACATCTGGTACATAAACTTGTTCTACAAATCGTTTTCCGTCTTCTAATAGCTGTCTAACAAATGCCAATCTTTCTGCATTTAATCCGCTGGCGTCATCTAGATTTATCGAGCAGGCCATTCCGCCCACTAAGAAATTAGGATGTGGATTTTTACCTCCAAAAATGGCGTGTACTTTTACAATTTCTTTTTGCCATTCTAAGGCTTCTAAATAATGAGCTGTAGCCATTAAATTGGCTTCTGGCGGTAATTTCATTTGAGGATGTCCCCAATAACCATTGGCAAAAATGCCTAACTGACCGCTGGCAACAAATTTTTTAAGTCGTTTTTGTAAATCTGAGAAATAGCCTGGTGAACTTTTAGGCCAATTCGAGATGGATTGAGCTAATTGAGATGTTTTCACAGGATCTGCATTTAGTCCGCTTAAAACATCTACCCAATCAAAAGCATGCAGGTGATAAAAATGCACTACGTGATCGTGCAGGTACAAAGCACCAAGCATAATGTTTCTTACAATTTCTGCATTTGGCGGGACAACAATTCCCAATGCATCTTCTACAGATCTAACAGATGCTGTTGCATGTGTCGCAGTACAAACACCACAAGTTCTTTGCACAAATGCCCAAACATCTTTTGGATTTCTATCTTTTACAATATTTTCTAACCCTCTAACCATTGTAGAAGATAAAAAAGCTTCTTTTATCGTTCCATCTGAGATTTCTACTTCGGCTCTCAAATGTCCTTCAATACGTGTAATAGGGTCTACTACGATTCTCTCTGCCATGTTTATTTTTTATAGATTATAAATCCTCTAAATGTTTTTCGTTTTCAGTTCCCTGATTAATTCTATGAGTAAGTTCTTTTCTTTTAGATATATTAGAAATAATGGCATGTGCACCAATTCCAGCCGCAACTCCTCCAAGAGCTATTTTGCCTAAAGTGTCAGCATTTGCTTCAATATTGCCCGGATTCACTGCTGCATCTCTAGAATAGAAACTTCCTGCATCCCAGAAATCATTGGCACTACAGCCAATGCATCCATGTCCAGATTGAATAGGATAACTTACACCACCATTCCATTTCATGTTACCGCAAGCGTTGTATGTACTTGGTCCTTTACAGCCGACTTTATATAAGCAGTATCCTTTTTTGGCATTTTCATCATCAAAGCTCTCTGCAAAAAGTCCTGCGTCAAAATAAGGTCTGCGGTAACAGCTGTCATGAACTCTTTTTGAATAAAAAGCTTTCGGACGCCCAGAACTGTCTAATTCTGGAAGTTTTCCAAATGCAACCACATGCACAATGATTCCAGCCATAACTTCTCCGATAGGAGGACAGCCAGGAACATTAATAATAGGTTTATCTGTAATGATTTTGTGAATAGGAACTGCACCCGTTGGATTTGGTTTTGCAGCCTGTACACAGCCAGACGTTGCACAGCTTCCCCAAGCAATAATTGCTTTTGCTCCAGCTGCCGCTTCTTTTAAAATTTCTACAGCACTTCTTCCACCAATACAGCAATAATTTCCATCAGCCCCCATCGGAATAGAACCTTCTACACAAAGGATATATTCTCCTTTATATTTATCCATTGTTGCTTTTTTAGCTGCCTCAGCCTGATGTCCAGACGCAGCCATAAGAGTAAGAGTGTAGTCTAAAGAAATTTTGTCCAGAATAATATCAGCAACGATAGGATGGTCCGATCGAATGAATGATTCACTGCAGCAAGTGCATTCTTGAAAGTGTTCCCAAATAACGGGTAGTCGAGGAGTAGTTTCTAAAGCTTTAGTTATTTGGCCAATTGCCGAACTTTGAACACCCATGTAAGCACCTATATAGGCAACAAACTTTAAAAAATCCCTTCTACTGTAGCCTTGCCTTTCTATACTATTATAATAGGTCTCGTTGCTTTTTTCTTTTTCCTCCATACTGATACTGTTTATTAAAAATGCAGTTTTAAAAACTTTGGTTTTACATTTTTTGAGGGTTTAAAATTATTTAAACATTTATTTCGCAAAACTGATAATTGTCAGTTTTTACTTTCTTTTTTGTTTTTACCTTGCGAGGTTGAAAAAAATATTTGTAATAAAAAGAAATCATGCATGAGCTTTCTGTAGTTACCTCAATTGTAAAAATTGCCGAGCAAGAAGTACATAAAATAAAAGGGAAAAAAGTCTTAGAACTTTATTTAGAAATTGGAAAGTTATCGGGAGTAGAAATAAGTTCTTTTCATTTCGTTTGGCCGCAATGCATTAGCGGAAGCGTTTTGCATGGCTCCTTATTATATGTTGAAGAACCAATTGGAAGAGCCAACTGTGCCGAATGTGAAACGGAGTTTCCGATAGAAAAAAGTTTTGACAGCTGTCCAAAATGCAATAGTCCATTTAAAGAGATACTGTCAGGAAAGGAATTAAAAATAAAAAAGATAATTATTAAATAAATTTATATATGTGTACGACTTGCGGCTGCAGTTCTGATGAAAATGAAATACGATTTACCAAGATAGGCGATAAAAACTCCTATTCTCATTATCATTCTGGACATTACCACCATCATCATCACGAAGACCATCATCATGAACATCATTTCGATCACGACCATGATAATGATAGTCACGACCATGACCACGACCATATTCATGATCATCATCACTCGCATGAAATTAATATTGTGCAGCTTGAAAAAGATATTTTATATAAAAATCAATTGACAGCCGAGCGAAATAGAGGCTTTTTTGAAGCCTTAAACATTTTTTCAATTAATCTTGTCAGTTCTCCAGGCTCTGGGAAAACTTCTTTGCTGGAACGAACGATTTCAGATCTGAAAAGTAAAATCGCATTTTCTGTTATAGAAGGCGATCAGCAGACAACGAATGATGCCGACAGAATTCATAAACTGAATGTTCCTGTGATACAAATCAATACAGGGAAAGGCTGTCATTTAGATAGTGAGATGATTGCGAAAGCAGTTAAGGAATTAAAGCCAGTTCAAGATTCGGTATTGATGATTGAAAACGTTGGTAATCTGGTTTGCCCTGCGATGTTTGATTTGGGCGAACTGAAACGAGTTGTAATTATCTCGGTTACAGAAGGTGAGGACAAACCACTTAAATACCCAGATATGTTTTTAGGTTCACAAATCTGTATTATCAACAAAATAGATTTGTTGCCCTATTTAAAATTTGACTTAGAAAAATTAAAAGAATATGCTAAAAAAGTCAATCCGCATTTGACCTTTTTTGAGGTTTCGACAACTTCAGGAGAAGGGTTATCTGCTTGGTATGAGTTTTTAGCGCAATCTATAAAACGATAAATATGTGTTTAGCAGTTCCTGGTTTATTAGAAAAAGTTGTAGTAGAACTTGATGAAACTTTCAGAATTGGAAATGTTTCTTTTGAAGGTATTATTAAAGAAGTTAATCTGGCGCTCGTTCCAGAAGCAAAAGTGGGCGATTATCTTTTAGTGCATGTTGGCGCGGCTATTGGAATCATTGATGAAATTGAAGCTAAAAGAACGATGGAAGTCCTGAAAGAATTGGGCGAAGAAATTTAATTTTTAGCGAAATGAATAAAAATAAAGAAGTCATTCATTTACATCACGGAAGTGGCGGTGAACATATGACTAAATTACTGAATGAAGTAATTTTTAAGATTTTGAAAAATGATATTTTAGAAGTGCGTCATGACGGCGCATTTTTAAATATTCAAGGAAATTTGGCATTTTCTACCGATAGTTATGTTGTGTCTCCTATATTTTTTAAAGGTGGAAATATAGGCGAACTTGCCGTAAATGGTACTGTGAATGATCTCTCAATGTGTGGTGCGGTTCCTAAATTTTTATCTCTGGCATTAATTATAGAAGAAGGTTTTAGTCTGGATAAATTTGCGGAAATCATTAAATCTATAAAAATTGCGGCAGATAAGGCTAATGTGCAAATCGTTACAGGTGATACTAAAGTTGTAGAGAAAGGAAAAGGTGATCAAATTTATATCAATACTTCTGGAATTGGAGTAATTCATGAAAGGGCAGTTATAAAAATTCAAAACATTCGAGCGAATGATGCAATTATTATAAATGGACCGATCGCTTCGCATGGAATGGCTATTATGTCTGAACGCGAAGGTCTGGAATTTGAAAGTGATATTTTGAGTGATACTACCAATTTAAACCATGTTGTGGCAGATTTAATAGAGAAATTCGGAGATAAGATTCATTTTTTAAGAGATGCTACACGAGGCGGACTTGCTTCGGTTTTACACGAAATAACAACAGAAATTAATTTTGGCATTTCCATTTTTGAAGAAAAAATAAAGGTAGAGAATCAGGTGAGAAGTGCCTGCGAATTGCTAGGTTTAGATCCGCTGTATGTTGCCAATGAAGGTATTTTTGTTTGCATCGCTGCGCCTGAAATCAAGACAGAAGTTTTAGAAATTTTACAAAAAGAAAATGAAAATGCTTCAGAGATAGGTTTTATTACAGCTGAGCATCCTTCAAAAATAGTTATTGAAAGCAGTTTTGGAGGAAAAAGAGTTGTGAATCCTTTGGTTGGTGAGCAATTGCCGAGAATTTGTTAAAGGTTTTTGTTTGCCACGAATTTCACGAATTTCACGAATTTCATGAATTTCCACGAATTTCCACGAATTAATCTTTGCATTTTTAAAATAGCCACAGATTAAAGGATTAAAAATGATTTTACAAAACTTTGATGTTTTTAATTAGCAAACAATTAAAAAATTTGTGAAAATTAGTGAAATTCGTGGCAAAAAAAAACGCTCGAATTTTATCGAGCGTTTTAGTTATAAATATATTTTTAGTTTTTTTCAATCCATTTTCTAGCATTGATAAAAGCTTCATGCCAAGGAGTATATTCATCATTTCTATCTTTTGGATAATGTGCCCAGTTCCATTGGAAAGTAGAACGCTCAATATGAGGCATTGTAACCAAATGTCTTCCTGTTTTGTCGCACATCATAGCTACATCATAATGAGAACCGTTCGGGTTTGCTGGATATCCTTCGTAAGCATATTTAGAAACAATGTTGTAGTTTTCTTCACCCATTGGCAAATTAAATTTACCTTCTCCGTGAGAAACCCAAACTCCTAAAGTGCTTCCTGCCAATGTTGATAACATTACAGAGTTGTTTTCCTGAATTTTTACAGAAGTAAAAATACTTTCGTGTTTATTACTGTCATTATGAAGCATTTTTCCATGAACTTCATGCTCTGGATTAATTACTTCCAATTCCATAAACAATTGGCATCCATTACAGATTCCGACAGATAATGTATCTTCTCTTTTAAAGAAATTGTCTAAAGCTGTTTTTGCTTTTTCGTTGTATAAGAAAGCTCCGGCCCAACCTTTAGCAGAACCTAAAACATCTGAGTTAGAGAAACCTCCAACAGCACCAATAAACTGAATATCTTCCAACGTTTCGCGACCTGAAATTAAATCGGTCATGTGAACGTCTTTTACATCAAATCCAGCCAAGTACATAGCGTTTGCCATTTCACGCTCAGAATTACTTCCTTTTTCGCGGATAATAGCTGCTTTTGGACGAGGTTTAGAAGCATCAATTACTGGCGCTTTACCTGTAAAATGACTAGGGAAAGTGTAATTTAAAGCTTGATTTTTATAGTTTTCAAAACGTGCTTTAGCAGTTCCGTTTTTAGATTGTTTTTGATCTAATAAATAAGAAGTTTCGAACCAAATGTCTCTGTATGTAGGAATATCCAATTTATAAATTCCAAATTCCAAAACTGCTGTGTTTTGAACTTCTCCAATTTTGAAAAATTCAATATCATTTGCTTTTAATCTAGCTTCAACAGCTTCGTTTGAATTGGCTTGGAACACGATTCCGATGTTTTCTGCGAAAAGGATTTTCAATAAGTCTTTTTCCGCGAAAGCGCTGAAATCAATTTTTGCTCCCAAATTCACATCAGCAAAACACATTTCTAATAAAGTGGTGATTAAACCACCGCTTCCGATATCGTGTCCAGCTAAAATTTGATTTTCAAGGATTAATTCCTGAATCGTATTAAATGCATTTTTGAAGAAAGCCGAATCTTTAATAGTAGAAGTTTCGTTTCCAATTGCATTTCTAATTTGTGCAAAAGATGAACCTCCAAGTTTGAAATCATCTTGAGACAAATTGATATAATAAATAGAATCTCCGTCTTTTTGTAAAACAGGCTCTACTACTTTTTTAATATCTGTACAGTTTCCAGCAGCAGAAATAATTACCGTTCCCGGTGCAATTACTTCATCATTTGGATATTTTTGTTTCATCGAAAGTGAATCTTTTCCAGTTGGAATATTGATTCCTAATTCGATTGCAAATTCAGAACAAGCTTCAACAGCAGCGTATAAACGAGCATCTTCACCTTCGTTTTTACAAGCCCACATCCAGTTTGCAGAAAGAGAAACCCCTTTTATTCCGTTGATAATTGGAGCCCAAACTAAGTTTGATAACGATTCTGCAATAGCATTTCTAGAACCAGCAGCAGGATCAATCAAAGCAGCGATAGGAGCATGCCCGATAGAAGTTGCAATTCCTTCTTTTCCTAAATAGTCCAATGCCATTACACCAACGTTGTTCAAGGGCAATTGTAATGGACCCGCAGTTTGCTGTTTTGCTACTTTTCCTCCAACACAACGGTCCACTTTGTTAGTTAACCAGTCTTTAGATGCAACCGCTTCTAAACGTAAAACGTCTTTTAAATACGATTCGAAATCTGCTGCATTGTAAGCAACGTCAGCATATTTTCTATCAACAGTTTTATCTGTCATAATCGTTTTTGGAGAACTTCCAAAGAAATCTTCCAAAGCATAATCCATTGGTTTAGAACCGTTAGATTGTGATTGGAATGTAAAACGGTGATCGCCCGTAACATCTCCAACTTCATACATTGGCGAACGCTCTCTATCAGCAATTCTTTGCAATGTGTCGATATCTTTTTGACCAATAACCAATCCCATTCTTTCCTGAGATTCGTTACCGATAATTTCTTTTGCAGAAAGAGTAGGGTCTCCAACAGGTAATTTATCCAAATCGATTAAACCTCCAGTTTCTTCCACCAATTCAGAAAGACAGTTTAAGTGTCCACCCGCACCGTGATCGTGAATCGAAACAATTGGATTATTGTCGCTTTCTACTAAACCACGAATGGCGTTTGCAGCACGTTTCTGCATTTCTGGGTTAGAACGCTGAATCGCATTTAACTCAATTCCTGTACCGAAAGCTCCAGTATCTGCAGAAGAAACTGCAGCACCACCCATTCCGATTCTATAATTTTCTCCACCCAAAATAACGATTTTATCGCCTTCTTTTGGTTTGTGTTTAATTGATTGATCTACTTTTCCGTAACCAATTCCACCCGCTTGCATGATTACTTTATCGTAACCAATTTTTCTATTTTCTTCTTCATGTTCGAAAGTTAAAACAGAACCTGTAATAAGCGGCTGGCCAAATTTATTTCCAAAATCAGAAGCTCCGTTTGAAGCTTTGATTAAAATATCCATTGGAGTCTGGTACAACCATTTTCTTTCTTCAACTGCATTTTCCCATTTTCTGTCTTCGTTCAAACGAGAGTAAGAAGTCATGTAAACTGCAGTTCCAGCCAATGGCAATGAACCTTGACCACCAGCTAAACGGTCACGAATTTCTCCTCCAGATCCTGTTGCAGCTCCGTTGAAAGGCTCAACTGTTGTTGGGAAATTGTGTGTTTCTGCTTTTAATGAAATAACCGAATCAAATTCTTTTACTTCATAAAAATCTGGTTTGTCAGCAGATTTTGGTGCAAATTGCTGCACTTTTGGTCCTTTTACAAAAGCCACGTTGTCTTTGTAAGCAGACACAATATCGTTAGGGTTTTCCTGAGATGTTTTTTTGATTAATTTAAAAAGAGAAGTTTCCTTTTCTTCGCCATCAATTACAAATGTTCCGTTGAAAATTTTGTGACGGCAGTGCTCTGAATTTGCCTGAGAAAAAGCAAAAATTTCAGAGTCAGTTAATTTTCTTCCAAGTTTTGCTGAAAGATTGTTTAAGTAATCAACTTCTTCTTCGCTTAAAGCTAAACCTTCAACTTTGTTGTAAGTTGCAATATCTTCAATCTCCAGAATTGGTTCTGGCTGAATGTTGATAGTGAAGATTTCTTGATCTAATTCATTGAATTTTTGGAATAACATTGGATCAAAATCAGTAAAATCTTCTGTTGCAGGATGAAATTCTTCGATTCTGATGATGCCGTCAATACCCATGTTTTGAGTAATTTCTACAGCATTTGTACTCCAAGGTGTGATCATAGTGGCGCGTGGACCAACAAAAAAGCCTGCCAGTGCAGATTTTTCGATCTTGTTTGCATCGGCAAAAAGCCAGTTTAATTTTGAAATGTCTTGAGCTGAAATTTCGTTTTGCGTTTGTACGGCAAAAACAGTTTTGCTTTGGTTTTCAAAGAAATGGATCATTTGTGTAGTTTGTTGTATTGAGCTGCAAATTTAATGTAAATAAATAGTAAGCGCAAATTTGGAAACTGTTCTTTAAAAAAAAGTTGAAATTGCTTTTTTCTTGCAGAATTATTTTTTTCTGCCACGAAGGCGCTAAGGCGCAAAGTTTTTTTTATTCTAAACAGGTGAAGGTTTTTATTTTTAATGGATTGTCGTGATTTTACCTTTTTTTTGTGAACTGGAATTTTATTAATACTGCTAAATCATGACTCTCGCAGATTTTGCAGATTTTGCGGATTTTTTTCATTTGGAAGGGCTGGAAAAGTTTTATTTCACGCAGATTTGCTCAGATTTTAGCAGATTATGCTAGATTTTTATTTTAAAATCTGCTAAATCTACGTGGAAAAACATTAATGGTATTTTACGAAATGATTAAAAAGTTTCACGCAGATTTATAAAGATTTGAGCAGATTTTAATGGATTCAATTTTAAAAATCTGCGAAGATCTTTACTCACGAAGCTAATCTGCTTTATCTGCTAAATCTGCGTGAAAAATTATTAATGGTATTTTACGAAATGATTAAAAAAGTTTCACGCAGATTTATAAAGATTTGAGCAGATTTTAATGGATTTTATTTTAAAAATCTGCGCAGATCTTTACTCACGAAGCTAATCTGTTTTATCTGCTAAATCTGCGAGAAAAAAAATCATTAATGGTATTTTACGAAATGATTAAAAAAGTTTCACGCAGTTTTATAAAGATTTGAGCAGATTTTAATGGATTCTATTTTAAAATCTGCGCAGATCTTTACTCACGAAGCTAATCTGCTTTATCTGCTAAATCTGCGAGAAAAAAAAATTAATGGTATTTTACGAAATGATTAAAAAAGTTTCACGCAGATTTATAAAGATTTGAGCAGATTTTAATGGATTCTATTTTAAAAATCTGCGCAAATCTTTGTGCGGTTTAATAATCTACGTTTATCTGCTAAATCTGCGAGAAAAAAATATGCGCATTTCAAAAATAAAAAAAAGCGACAAAATTTGCCGCTTTTTAGTTAACCTAAATTATAATTATTCGATGATTATTTTTTTAGTCACAGTTTTTTCTGCTGTAGTAATTTGAACTACGTAGATTCCTTTTGGAAGATTTCTTACTGATATTTCTGGATCTGAAGTGTTCTGTTTTTCGAATACTTTTTGTCCTGTAAATGAAATAATCTCTATAGAATATGATGTTGAACTTCCATAACCAATATTGAAATTCCCATCAGAAGGATTTGGATAAATGGCGATTTCGTCTGTGCTAACTTTTTCTTCAATTTCTGCGGTTTCAACCATTTTGCTGGCTAGGTTGTTGCAGGTATCTTGAGAGAAAGAATCCCATTGCGCACTTAAATTGAACGTAGTGCTCGGAGACGTCACAGTCGATTTTCGTCTTAGAGTCACATCGATGGCAAAATTAGAAGTTCCGCCATTGAAAGTTCCGATGATATCAATTAAAACACCATTTTTAAATAAACCGACAGCATCATTTCCGTTAAAAGTTAATTCGGTTGCAGTGGTAGAAATATTGGCGGCGCTGGTAGAAAAACAGCTTGATGACATAGAACTGTTTACAATTACAAATTTACTTCCTGTTGTCAAAGTACCGCTCAATGCCAAACCTGTACTCCAAGAACCCGAGCCATTAGTTTGTTTTTTAATTGTATACGCCGATAAGTTTACAGAACTTCCAGTATTGTTAGCAATTTCTAATGCTTTATTGTTTCCAGAACCTTCAATATATTCAGAGAAAAGGAGATCTGTTGCCGTTCCAGTTCCACTGCTGTTTGTTGTAACCGAAATAGTGTTGCTTGATGCCGAAGCATTTCCTGCGGCATCTTTTGCTTTTACGTAAATAGAATAACTTGTCGAAGCCGTTAATCCTGTTATTGTTGCTGTAGTTCCTGAAACAGTTGTTTTTAAAGCACTATTGGCATAAACATCATAACCCGTAACGGCTACATTGTCGGTAGATGCTGTCCAGCTTAAAGAAATTGAAGTGGCTGTTTTGGTTGTTGAAGCTAAACTTGCAGGTGCAGTCGGTGCTAGAGTATCTCCAGAAGGTGTTCCGCCCCAAATTTGATTTACATATTCAGGATGATCAATAAACGGATTTCGATTGTTTTGGCGTGCATAAATAGCATTGTTTCTCGCAATTTCTCTTGCGCTTACAGGATCTTGCGCGTGCCAAGCCAATAGCAGATTTAGAAAAGCTGTTGTGAAAACCTGATTGCTAGAACCATTAAACATCGGATAAGAATAACCAGCAACGGTATTTTCATAACGCGTTGCAAAATAAAAATACATTCTGGCAATATCGCCTTTAAAAGCATTGATAGGTTCGAAAACGGTTCCTGAATATCCAGAAACGGCACTTGAGCCTAATTTGCTTCCGTTTTGAGAAGTGTAGGTTGCTGAACTTACATTTCCGTGCGGATAATTGGAACGTATTCCGTTTACTTTCCCATCAGTTGGCGTAATAAAATGTGCATCGGCAACCATTGGCGATTGCTCATTAAAAACAGATTGCGGAATAATATGCTCTCTATTGTAGCAATCTCCTTCAACCGAATAACTGCCACATCGCTGAGTCGTTCCCGTAGTATAGGTATATGGATCTGATCCCGAAGGATTTTCAGAATACATGTCTAAAATTGTTCCGTCGTTTTCGTAAAAACTATCGACATCAGAAGTTAGGTAAGTGGTGTAAAGTCCAGCGTAACCATTGTTAGTGTGGTCTTTAATAATGTTATACAATTGTGTTTTCAAAGTATAACCTGTTCCTGTTGCGGTATTGTAATATCCAGATGGAATCTGAGCAAAACCAATTGCAGTAAACAGCAATAACAATAAATAGTAGTTTTTTTTCATAATAATAGTTTTAAAGATTTGGTTGAGAGTTGAAATTTTAATCTTTTTAAATGGTTGAATTTTAGAAAGTTAAAATATCGTTCAATCAAATTTACTATTTTAATGAATTCGAAATGTTAAGCAATGTTTAATTTTAGAGATATTTTCTTACGGAGTTTTTTTAGCCACGAAGGCGCTAAGACGCAAAGTTTTTTAGAAAAAAGGAATTAAAAAATCTCGCAAAGGCGTCAAGTTTTTTTTCTGTCGCAGATTTAGCAGATTAAGGAGATTTTTTTATTTTGATTGTGTTTAAAAAATGTTTCACGCAGATTTGTTTGGATTTGAGCTGATTTTGCAGATTTTTTTTTAAATCTGCGCAAATCTATATGCATTGCGATAATCTGCTATATCTGCTAAATCTGCGAGAAGTAAAAAGTAGCATTATCAAAAGAAAAAAACTTTGCGTCTTAGCGCCTTCGTGGCAAAAAAAAACTTATTTCGGGAATTCAGCGCTTTGGTAAGCGCCCAAGTCTGGTGGAGAAGTTCTCGTAACTCCTAAAATATCAGTTGGAATGATGTATGCCTGATTCCCTTTCGCGAAAGCGGCAGAAGTTTTATCAATATTGAATTTATTTTCAGCAGCGTTATAAAACTTCGGATTTTCATTCAAAATAATATTGTTATAATGCTCTGTATCCGTTTTGAATTGATACAACGGATTTGTTGTAGAACTGCTGAATTTCAATAAACAATTATTCAATTGATAAACAAAGGCTGCAGCTATATTTTTATCTAAATTGAGTTCGTTTGTCGCAGAGCCATAAATAATGCAGTTATTAAAAGTAGCATTTGTCAGTGAATTGGTTTCTGGAGTTGCGCCTGCCAAAGCATTGCTTAAATTCACTGCAAATTGAACGCCGCCAGACCAATTGTTGTTAAATGTGCAATGCGTAAAGCTGTAATTCCCGCCGTAAACACAAGATAAACTCGCTAGTCCAGCATGATTTATAACAATGTTTTCTCCCGTAATTCGTTCATTTTGAGCTAAAATTCCGTATTCGGCACAATTGTAAATTTGAGTATTTTTAATTTGAATCGGATTCAGCGCACTTCTAAAATCTAAACCAATAACGGCATTTTTTAAAGTTAGATGATTTATAGAATGATTGGCGCTACCTTTTTCAAAAATAACCGATTTCCACTGTCCAGGAATATCAGAATACATAGATTCTAAACGATCACCTTCAAAAATAACTTCATTTTCAAGTTTGTCAGTTGCAGAAGCCTTTCCGTTAATTTGAAGTGAAGCATTTTTGCCAACATACAAACCAGAACTAGCATGAAAATGCACTCTTGAACCAGCTTCAAAAGTTATGGTTTTATTTTCTGGAACTCCTGCATATCCATAAATAACATACGGTTTTTCATTTGTAAAAAGAAGTTCATTTCCGTTTGCAGGATCATTTTCACTCAAATAAAATCCGTCAACATCTTTGCCGTCGATTTTAATTTTTTCTTTAGAACCGTCAGGATTTTGGTTTGGATATAAAAAGACAGCGTCCTGAATTAAAGTTACCAAAGCGACTTCTTGAAGATTGGCGCCGCTGTCAAATTGGATTTCATCGGTATATAAAAAATCGTCTGGATTAGCGTCTGTAATATCTGCTGTGGTTTCTATAAAAATATAAAGGCTGTCTTTGGCTAAAAGCGTGACATTATTAAAGATTTTTCCGTTATTGCCCGTCATTCCGTCAACGGTCATTCTATATTTAGAACTTAAACCTTTTTTGAATTGCACGACCGGAATCGAGATATCATTTTTACTTTGGTTGTAGACTTTTAGCTGGTAAGTGCTCGAACCAATATTTTTGAAAACAGTATCTAAATAAACGGTGTCTTTCGAAAACTTTAAATCTCCTGTGCTGGCAACAGTATCAAAATCAGTTCGGCAAGAGCTGAGAGCCAGAATTATTCCGAAAATAAAAAGTAAAAAGTATTGACGCATTTAAATAGTTTTTTTGCCACAGATTAAAAGGATTAAAATGATTTTTTGCTTGGTGCATAAAAAAATTAATCTGTGAAAATCTGTGTAATCTGTGGCAAAAAAAAGCCAAAGATTGATTCTGTTTATTTTTGTAAAAATAGCAAAAAACTGACAAGTTCGAAGTTGATTTTTAAATTTTAGTCCCGAAATTTCGAGAGGATTAGATTTATGTCTTATCTTTCTTTAATTTTACGATTTTAAAGTTTATTTTAATGAATTATACAAAAGAGCAGATTTTGGCGCGCTGCAATGAGTTTTCAAAAAACACATTGATGGAGACGCTAAAAATTGAATATATCGACGCTGGAGAAGATTTTTTAACTGCAAAAATGCCTGTAAATCCAAGCGTTCACCAGCCAATGGGATTATTGCATGGCGGTGCTTCTGTAGCTTTGGCAGAAAGTGTTGGGAGTGCGGCTTCCTTCTTTTTTATCAATCCGAAAGAGCAGGAGGTAAGAGGTATCGAAATTTCGGCAAATCACCTGAAAAGTATTCGTGAAGGCTACGTTTTTGGAACAGCCAGAATTATTCACAAAGGAAGAAGTCTTCATCTTTGGGAAATCAGAATTACGGATGAGGAAGGGAATCTAATTTCGCTTTGCAAACTGACGAATATGGTTTTGGATAGAAAGAAAAGCGAGTAAATCATGAATTCTTTTTTCTTAAAAATTAAAAATCATAAAGAACAGAATTTACCTTTTGTTCTTTATTCAAAACCCAATACAGCAAACTACATTGGGATTTTACAGCAGAATGCCATTTTAAATACCGTTTCGGATTACAGTGAAAAAGGTTTTGTTTTTGCTTCTTTTGACGAAAAACAGCTGATTTTAATTCCTGAGAACGAATCGGAAATTATTACCGCAGAAAAAGAAACGACTTCTTTTGAACCAATTGAAATTGACGATTTGAATTTTGATCCTGAAGCGAAATTTCAATATGAATATTTAGTAGCGCAAGGAATTCAAGCTATTAAAAACGAAGAATTTAAAAAAGTAGTTTTATCGCGAAGTGAAGAAGTGCCTTTAGCTGAATTTGATTTTATTGAAACTTTTCAGCACTTGGTTCAGCTCTATCCTGCCACGTTCTGTTATTGTTTTTTTCATCCTAAAATTGGACTTTGGATGGGAGCAACACCAGAAAAACTGCTAAAAGCAAACGGAAATGTTTTTGAAACTATGGCTTTGGCAGGAACGCAGAAAGACAATCAGAAAGCAGAAATCGTTTGGCAGCAAAAAGAAAAAGATGAACAGCAATTTGTGACTGATTTTATTGTAAAACGCCTTCGCGAATTTACAGCTTCGGTTGTGGTTTCTGAACCTTACAGCTTAAAAGCGGGATCGATCTGGCACATAAAAACCGATATTTCTGGGGTTTTAAAAGACAATTCAACTTTGGAAGAAGTGATTGATACTTTGCATCCAACACCAGCGGTTTGCGGACTTCCGAAAAAGAAATCAAAAGCATTTATTTTAGAAAATGAAAACTATGATAGAACTTTCTATACCGGTTTTTTAGGGGAACTAAATAGCACTTTCGCAGGAAATAATTCAAGTTCTGATTTATTTGTAAATTTACGCTGCATGCAGATTCAGGAAGAAAAAGCGATTTTGTATATGGGCTGCGGTATTACAAAAGAAAGTATTCCAGAAAAAGAGTGGGAAGAAAGTGTCAATAAATCGATGACGATGAAGAGAGTTTTGAAGTTATAAGTTATGAATTATGAATGATTGTCTCCCTGAGCGATCCCGAGGCTTCGGGAGAAGGGCACAAAGGGCTTCGACTCCGCTCAGCCTGACAATGCGCAGAACTTGAGATAAAATTAATAGCAAAGAAAGCAATGTTCGTTTGATGTAAATATAAAAAAGCAAAGTTCGTAAAGCTTTGCATTGATAAAGCTTTGCGAACTTTTTTAAACATAATAATAAATAAAAAAACCTTAGCGCACTTTGCGTTAATTTTTATCATTTCAGGGTTTAGTTTCCAATTGGCAACTTGAAACATGAAACCTGAAACAAAAACAAACAAAAAAACATGAAATTAGATATATTAGCCTTTGGCGCACATCCAGACGATGTAGAATTGGGTTGTGCAGGAACTATTTTAAAAGAAGTTTCTCTAGGGAAAAAAGTAGGTATTGTTGATTTGACGCGTGGTGAATTAGGAACACGCGGAACGGCAGAAACCAGAGATCAGGAAGCAAAAGATGCTGCGGAAATTTTGGGCGTTGTTGTACGCGAAAATTTGCGCATGCGTGACGGATTTTTCGTTAACGATGAAAAACATCAGTTGGAAGTCATAAAAATGATTCGCAAGTATAAACCAGAAATTGTATTGTGTAATGCAATTGATGACCGTCATATCGATCACGGAAAAGGAAGCAAATTGGTTTCTGATTCTTGCTTTTTATCTGGTTTAATGAAAATCGAAACTACTCTTGATGGAGAAAAACAGGAAGCTTGGCGTCCAAAAGTAGTTTACCATTATATTCAATGGAAAAATCTTACTCCAGATTTTGTGGTAGACATTACTGGATTTGAAAAAAAGAAAGTAGAAGCAATTTCTGCCTATAAAACCCAATTTTACGACCCGAATTCAAAAGAACCTGCAACGCCAATTACGAGTAAAAACTTTTTTGAAAGCCTAAATTATCGTGCGCAGGACTTAGGAAGACTGGTTGGAAAAGATTTTGCAGAAGGTTTTACAGTTGAAAGGTGTTTGGCAGTCAATAGCTTAGAAAATTTGATTTAATTTTTATAAAAATTTTTCATTTTTTTCTTTGTAGAACTGAACCTTTGTTCTATATTTGCACTCGCTAAGCAGAAAAATGGTGGTTGTAGCTCAGCTGGTTAGAGTAGCGGTTTGTGGTGCCGCGGGTCGCCGGTTCGAACCCGGTCAGCCACCCAGATTTAAAGCCTTGAAGAAATTCAAGGCTTTTTTTGTGCTTTTATGTTTTGGGAACCATATAAGTTCATTTAAGTGATTTGAGTTTTGTTTTTGAGGAAAAAGAATTGTTGTAGGAATTCCTATTGAAATTCTAATATGTCCAAAAAAGCAAATTCCAATTTTAAAAATTCCAAATTCCAAGTTTCTTATATTGTTAAAATTGGAATTTGGAATTTAAAATATTGGAAATTAAAAAAGCACAACTGACAAGTTGTGCTTTTTTTGGTGGTTATTATATTTGGTTTATGTATTATCGAATTTCTTCAAATGTAGTGCCTTGCGTGATATCTCCGCTTTTAAAACCTTTATTAAACCAATACATTCTTTGTTCTGATGTTCCGTGGGTAAAAGAATCAGGAACGACATGTCCTTGCATTTTGCTCTGAATAGCATCATCACCAACGGCATTTGCAGCGCTTAAAGCTTCTTCGATATCTCCTTTGTCTAGATTAGCTTGGTTATAGTGCGTCCAAACCCCAGCATAAAAATCAGCCTGTAATTCTAATGCTACAGATAATTTATTGGCTTCTGCCTCACTTTTTCCTTGCTGCATTTGACGCATTTTCGAAGAGGTTCCCATTAAAGTCTGAATGTGGTGTCCAATTTCATGTGCAATAACGTAAGCAATGGCAAAATCGCCCCCTTTTGCACCAAATCTACTTTTTAATTCTTCAAAAAAAGCTAAGTCCATATACACTTTGCGATCGCCAGGGCAATAAAAAGGCCCAGAAGCAGATGATGCACCGCCACAAGCTGTTTGTACAGAACCTTTAAAAAGAACTAATTTTGGTTTTTCGTAGGTCATGCCATGTTCAGCAAAAATTTTGCTCCAAATGTCTTCGTTGTCCGCTAGAACAACTCTAACAAAATTCCCCATTTCTTCATCTTCCTTGCTTAAAGGAGCTGCAGCTTCGGTTTGTTGCTGTCCGCCTTGCATTTGTTCTAAAATTGGGGCTATTTGCTGACCTGTTTCACCGCCAAAAACATTCAGCAGTAAAATAATAATCCCAATAACGCCACCGCCGACTAGTGCTTTGCCACCGCCAGAAATTGATCTTCTGTCTTCTACATTATCACTTTGTCTTCTGCCTTGCCATTTCATATTGAATTGTTTTTTAACTTGTTATTAAAACCTTGTACGAATTTAGAGATTTTTTGTGATAAATTTCACAAACAGGACATTTAGTTTTCAGCCGTTCTTGGAGTTTTGAGCTTGAAGCTATTTTTACAGCAGAAACCAAATTATCCTAGCCATTTTACTAAAGCTTCTTCAACAGTTCCTTTCATAATAGGTTTAGAAATATAATCATCCATTCCGGCAGAAATACATTTGTTTCGCTCTTCTTTTTCAGCTCCTGCGGTAACTGCAATTATCGGAATGTCTCGCCCTTTTTTGGTGTTTCTAATGGCTTTTGCAGTTTCATAGCCATTCATAATTGGCATTTGGATATCCATAAAAATAATGGTCGGATTGATTTTTTCAAATTGCTGAATGGCTTCGTATCCGTTTTCGCATTCGAAAATAAAAGCATTATTGTAGAGATTTTTTATAATGGTTTTAAGAAGGAGCATGTTCACTTTATTATCTTCAACAATTAAAAAAGTGATGTTGCTGTCGCTTGTTTCAATTTCATTAGAATCGACATTGATATTTAAACTTTTGAGTTCGGCATTGTATTTATCATTAATGCTTTGGTTGCTTGTTTTTAAGTTTAAATCAAAGAAAAAAGTACTTCCTTCGTCAATTTTGCTTTCTAGCTGTAAACGGCTTTCCATCAAAGCAAGCAACTGATTGGATATGGTCAAGCCTAAGCCTGTTCCTCCAAATTTCCTTGTTGTGGAACTGTCTTCTTGCAGAAAAGCTTTAAAAATTTTCTTCTGATTTTTTTCAAGAATACCAATTCCAGTGTCGATTACGGCAAAACGAATAAGACAATTGTTATTTTGTTTTTTTTCTAAAAGAGTGACATTTAATTTTATAGAACCCTCGGTTGTAAATTTCACCGCATTTGAAAGCAGGTTTATCAAAATCTGTTTGATTCGTACCATATCTGTCCAGATATAGTTTGGAACATCGGGATCAATATTCAGTTCAAGTTCCAGATTTTTTCTGTTAGACTCGTAAACAATTAAATCAAAAACTTGTCCTAAGATTTTTTTAATGTCGTATAAATCAATAAAAAGTTCGAGTTTTCCGGCTTCAATTTTCGAAAAATCTAAAATATCATTTATAATTTCAAGAAGAGAATGAGCCGACTGGTTAATTGTGGTCATGTATTTTTCTTGAATTTCTTCCAAATCCGTTTTCATTAATAGGTGTGTAAAACCAATAATTCCGTTTAGTGGAGTTCTGATTTCGTGAGACATATTAGCCAAAAAGTCAGATTTTGATTTGTTTGCCGCTTCTGCCAGCTGTTTGGCTTTTATGGCATCTTCGATTTCTTTTTTGCTTGTAATGTCAAAATAAATTCCGCCGACAAATTCAATCTCATCATCTCGTTTAATTACGTCTCCAAATTCTTCTATCCAAATAAACTCGCCGCTTTTGCGCTTAATGCGATACACATTATGCAAAGGCATTCCGTTTTGTAAATTATCAATTTGGTTGTTAATTACTTCTTCTTTATCATCAGGATGAATTAACGAGAGAAAAGACAAATTATTTTCGATAAACTCGGATTTTGAATATCCCGTCAGGTTTAAAACTTCGTCGTTTAAGAATATTTTGGTCGAAAAAGCATCAAATTTAGATAGATAAACTGTTCCTGGAATGTTGTTGGCAATCAGTTTGAATTTTTCTTCACTTTCAATGATTTTAGTTTCATTTCGGTTTCGTTCTAAAGCAGACGAAATATTATTTGCTAAGACTTGAAAGATATTAATTTCGTCTTCAGACCATTTTCTTTCCACTGTACAGTCATCAAAACCAATAAAACCACTGAAAATATCGTTAATATAAAGCGGTAAAATTAAAATAGACTGTATTTCGTTAGCAATCAGTAGATTTTTGAAGAAACCGTCAGAAAGATTTCTAGTTAATGTATTAACAATTTTTCTTTGCGATGCGGCCTCGTAAATTTCTTTCAGATTTTCTTCAGACATAAGACGAAGCGGAGTAATCTGATGCGTAACGCCCTCACGAGACCATTTGTATTTTTGGCTCACTACATTATAAATGGCATCTTTTTCGTAGTAATACATGTGGTCAACCTTCGCTGCTTTTCCAATAATGTTGTACGTTTCCTGAAACATTTGGTGCGTGGTTTTGCTCAGCAAGAACTTTTCGGTGCATAAAGAAAGTGCAGACAAAAGCTGACTTTTAAGTTCTAATTTTCTTTCAGCCTCTAAACGCATTTGAGAAGAAATGGCAAGCGAAATTACATCTGAAATAGTTCTGGCGTAATTAATATCTTCATTGTCCCATTCTCTTTTTTGTTCTGTACTTTCAAAACAAGCTACACCAGCCAATTGACCCGTAAGGAAAATTGGCACATCAAGCATTGACTTTATGTTGTTTTTGGTAAAGTAAAGTTTTTCAAATTCAGAGGTTTCCAGTTTATTGAATACATCTGGCGCATTAATGATCGCTTTGTTGTTTAATGTTTCAAAATAAATAGGATACGATTCTTTCTTTAGAATATTCTTATCGTTTAAGCTTTGATTGTCAAGACTGAAGAGATTTTTGCAAGTGATTAAATCATTGTCATATTTCCAGAAACTTATACGGTTGACTTGACTTATTGTAGCGGCTTCTTTTAATATTAAATCAATGACCGTGTTTAATTGGTCATACTTGCTAAAGTCGGTCGTTGATAATTTTTTGGTCGAACTATTATAGGCCTCAATTTTTTTAAGACGTCTTTTTTTCTCGTTTTCAATATTTTTTTTCTCTGTAATATCCCTTGCAATTCCAGAAAATCCAATCGTTAATCCCAAGTCATTTTTACGGACAATGATTTTTTGTGAAATCCAGATTTCTTCACCATTTTTTTTCAGAATCGGAATTTCAATAATTGGGTAATTACTTTCATTAAGGACTAGATTTTCATAAAAATCTACGGCGCTGCTGATATAATTTTCGTGGATAAAATTGGAATAATGTTTTGTAATGATTTCGTTTTCGGGATAGCCAAGTGCAGAAATTCCGAATTCATTTATAAAAGTGAAATGGCCTTCAGCATCAATTTCGAAAATAATATCCGTCGCCGTCTGAATTAAATTTTTGTACTGATCTTGAACAATTACCTGTTCTGTAACATCTTGTCCAATACTGATAATTAAATCGTCTGAGAACTTTTTATCCTTCCACTGAATGTATTTATATTCGCCGTTTTCGGTTTTTAATTTTCTAATGTAAAGCTTATTTTCTTGATTTCCGGCTACATTTATATTTCCTTTTGATTCGGGATCTTGGGTCAATTCCCAGAATTTTAAGCCCATTACTGCATCAGGATGATATCCTAAAATTGGAGTTATGGTTTCGCTACAAAATAGTATTTCTCCTTTTTGGTTCGAAGCTATGGTAAGCGAGTTTCCTTTATGGACAATTTCGCTTGCAAACCTAAAATTGTCGCGATTGTTTAATAAAACGGCATATTTTACCTGATTTATAATGAAAATCAGAATGCAGAAATTGAGCAGTAAAATAGAAGATTTTATAGGGATGAGATGCAGTGCTAACGTGACAATTAAAAAGCTAAACGTTAAACCTACAAAAAGCCAATAAATCTTTATGGGTTTGAGAATGTTGTACGAAAAGAAAAAAGAAATCAGGAATACGATGATGGGCACAACATCATTTTTTAGATTAATGATATTGTATGCAACGTAACTGATATAAATAAAAAAACAGAAAATGAAAATCTGTTGGATTTGATCTCTCAGCCACTTGATTTTGTCTGTTATCGCATAAGTAATAAGAACAAAAACGCCTATTAGAACATTTACAACCAATAGGCTTTTTGGTCTAATTTTGAAGATTTCGTTTATAATTTCAATAACAATTACTGCAATACCAAAAAACAAAATATAAAGCTGGTATTCTCTGCTAACAGTTTCGTGTTCTTTCTTTTTTTCGATGAAATTTCCAATTTTAGATTTAATTCTAAAAAACTGGTAGACCAACAGTGAGAGAAAGGCAAAAAGCGATAATCCTAAAACAAAAAGTTTATGATTATTGTAATAAATAATATCAGAATTAAACACATACCATCCGGTCATAATTGATTCTAAGGCATTTCCAGCATTGAAAATTCCTGAAATAACCGAATTGAAAAAACTATAGTTGGCGACCATAGAATTTGGGGTATGTTGGTTTAGTAAATAGTGTTTTGAAAATTCTTAAAAAGAAGTGGTTAGGTTCTCTGCAAATAAGAATTTTCTATTTTAATCTACATCGTATCTTCCGATAGAATCAATTGAATCTTCTTCTTCCGAATCTGTTCCAAAAATGGCAAAATAAGTTGCGTAAATCATAGAGCTATTAAAAACAACGGTAAAAATAATTCCGACACAGCAGCCAATAAAGCCGACCATTGAACCAAGAAAACCTATGATGAAAAAAGCAAATATGTTAATCGGATTTTTTGTAACGATAATAATGCTGGATTTTATAGCATCGAATGCTTTAAGATTTCCGAAAACAATTAACGGAATCGATAGATACATAAAGAAAGAAACGGTAAACGAAATTATATTCCCGACAAATAACACGCCCAGACTATCAATTAAATTGGCAAGGGCCGTTCCTAGCAGTGCAGGAATAAATGCTGCAACAAAAATTTGCCCAAAATAAGGAGATTTGTAATAGCTGAAAATTGTCGAAACATTAAATTCTACATCTTTATCTGCTGAATCTGCCATTTTTAGAAAACCTGCGCCAAAAGGAGCTGTAATTCCTGCGACTACAGAAACAGCGACGGTTTGTATAACAAGCTGAATGGCAGTAAATTCTTGGTTTTCAAAATTCTGAATAAAATCTTTAGTCAAGGCCTCAGCTCCAAAATAGGCAATCATGATGCCCATAAAAGCTATGGCGGCAATAATTGAAAATACTAAGATGATAAGCCCAGAGTAAAGAGCTATTTTTTTATAATTTTCGAAAGCGTGATTAAAAACTGTAGCAAAATCAAGGGAATAGCCATTTTTTTTAATGTCCTCAATTTGGTTAAGTGTAGATTTCATTTTAATGTAAAATTGTTTTATAGACTTGTACTATTTGAAAGGTATCTTGACGTAAATATAGTATTTTTAATCAATTCCGTATCAAAATCTACAAAACATTCCGAAATGTTTTTAACTGATTTATAGCCAGTCTAAAACTCGTTTTATGGAAGCCAATTTATCCTTGTAAGGCGCATAACGCATAGGCAAATCGAGCCAGTTTCCTTTTTTTACAATTGCTTTATGATGAGAAAAAGTGTCGAAGCTTAATTTACCGTGATAAGCGCCGATTCCGCTGTGTCCGACACCGCCAAAAGGCAGTCTTTTATTAGAAAAATGAACAACAGTATCGTTGATACACCCGCCTCCAAAAGAGTATTTTGAAATTAATTTCTGGGCAAATGAATTATTTTCACTAAAAATATAAAATGAAAGAGGTTTCTCATAACGGCTTACGACCTTTTCAATGTCATTTTCATTCTCGTAAACGAGTATTGGCAAAATTGGTCCAAAGATTTCTTCTTTCATAACGGCACTGTCCAAATCGGGTTCTTCAAGAAGGGTAGGAGCAATGTAAAGTGAATTGGCATCACTTTCTCCGCCAAACAAAACGTGTTCGTTTTGAATCATATTGGTCAATCGAAACCAGTTTTTGGTATTTATAATTCGAGCAAAATCGGGCGATTTGTCTATTTTTTTTCCGTAAGCCTTAATGATTTCTTCAATTAAATAAGAAATGAAATTGACCTTCATGTTTTTTTGAATCAGAATATAATCGGGAGCAATGCAAGTTTGTCCTGCATTAATAAATTTTCCCCAGACAATTCGTTTGGCTGCAAGTTTTAAGTTGGCCGTTTCATCAACAATACAGGGATTTTTTCCGCCCAATTCTAGAGTTACCGGAGTTAGATTCTCTGCTGCTGCTTTTGCGACAATTTTGCCGACAGCAACGCTTCCTGTAAAAAAGATGTAATCCCAGCGCTGAGCCAGTAATTTATTAGAAACTTCGACTCCGCCTTCAAAAACTTCGACGTGATTTACATGAAATGTTTTTTCTATAATTTTTGCAATTATAGCAGATGTATGAGGTGTTAATTCAGAGGGTTTTAAAACAACGCGGTTTCCTGCTGCGACTGCGGCAACGAGCGGACACAAGGCAAGCTGAAAAGGATAGTTCCAAGGAGCTATAATTAATACATCTCCGTAAGGTTCTTTGTAAAGATAATCGCTAGAAGGAAAATTAAGCAGTGAAGGAAAAACGCGATCGGGTTTGGCCCATTTGCTGATGTTTTTTATGACATCTTTCAGCTCTGAAATAACGTAATTAGTTTCGGTTAAAACAGCCTCGAACTCCGGTTTTTTAAAGTCATCATATAAAGCTTTTACAATTAAATCTTCACTTTTCTGAATATTATACAATAACTTTTTTAGAGTTTCCTTTCGATACTTGATGTTGCTTTTATAATCCATTTTCCGATTAGCTTGTTTTTTACTCTATGCAAGTTAATCGATAAAATTTAAAAAATTAACAATTAAATCATAAAATCATACCGCATTCCAAATTGGATCGTCTGGAGTTGGGGCAATAATTGTGATATCTTCTTTTGAAACAGGATGAACAAAAGTAAGTTTTCTAGCGTGAAGATGAATTCCGCCATCAGGATTGCTTCGGTCTGCGCCGTATTTTAAATCACCTTTAATTGGCGATCCAATAGCGCTTAACTGAGCACGAATTTGATGGTGTCTTCCCGTATGCAAATTGATCTCAAGAGCAGTATAATTCTGCAATTCTTTGATTATCGTATAATCTAAACTCGCTAATTTACTGTCCGGAACTTCTTTTAAATGCGCTTTAGAAGTATTGTTTTTTTCGTTTCTTTTTAAATAATGAACCAATTTTGCTTTTGCTTCTTTTGGTTTATTTTTGACAACCGCCCAATATGTTTTTTTAGTTTCCCGATTGCTAAACAATTCATTCATTCGCGAAAGCGCTTTACTCGTACGAGCAAAAACAACAATTCCAGTTGTCGGCCGATCCAAACGATGAATAACTCCTAAAAAAACATCTCCAGGTTTATTGTATTTTTCTTTAATATATTCTTTTACAATATCAGAAAGAGGTTTGTCGCCCGTTTTATCTCCCTGCACAATATCTCCAACACGCTTGTTAACCACAATAATATGATTGTCTTCGTGTAAAATTTGTAAATTATTTTTATTGGAAACTATTTTCAAAACCGATTTTTAGATTGTTGAATTTTAAAATTTTGAGAATTTTGGCTAAAGCCTTTCTGATAGCCTTAAAAATGAACCTCCAGCTAAAGCTGGAGGCAATTTATATTCTTAAACATTAAGTTTAAACTTTGCAACTTTGTCACTTTGCAACTTTGTCCCTAAGAAACTCAGCACCTTAGAACCTTAGTAGCTTAACAGCTTTTCTAGTACTGTTCACTAGCATTAGGAAAATCACTAGCCTTAACATCTGCAGCATATTGACCAATTGCTTTAGTCATTTCTTCGTAAAGATTTAAGTAACGACGCAAGAAACGCGGACTGAATTCATTATTCATTCCCAACATATCATGAATTACTAATACTTGACCGTCAACACCGCCACCAGCTCCAATTCCGATTACAGGAATAGAAATGCTTTCTGCTACTTTTTTAGCCAAGTCAGCTGGTATTTTTTCAAGAACAACAGCAAAACATCCTATTTTTTCAAGCATTTGAGCATCTTCAATAAGTTTTTCAGCCTCTTCTTCTTCTTTTGCACGAACGCTGTAAGTTCCGAATTTGTAAATAGACTGAGGAGTTAAACCTAAATGTCCCATTACTGGAATTCCAGCATGTAATATTTTTTTGATCGATTCTTTAATTTCTTTTCCGCCTTCTAATTTTACCGCGTGAGCACCGCTTTCTTTCATAATTCTGATTGAAGAACGTAACGCTTCTTTTGGGTCAGACTGGTAACTTCCAAAAGGCAAATCAACGACAACCAAACCTCTTTCTACTGCACGAACTACAGAAGAAGCATGGTAAATCATTTGGTCCAAAGTAATCGGCAAAGTCGTTTCGTGACCAGCCATTACGTTTGATGCCGAATCTCCAACTAAAATAACGTCAATACCAGCGGTATCAACAATTTTCGCCATTGTATAATCATACGCAGTAAGCATAGAGATTTTTTCTCCGTTGCTTTTCATTTCAATTAATGACTTTGTTGTGATTCTTTTATAATCTTTTTTTGCTACTGACATTTTCTTGTTTTTTTGATAGTGTAAAAGTATTGAATAATTGTAAGATGGGAATCAGCAATAATAGAATATTTCGACAGAAAATAGTTTTCCGTCTTTAAATTCTAAACGAAATTGGCTGTCTTCCATTACAATAGAATAATTGTGCGGTGATTTTAGAGAAGCTTCAATATAAGTTCCATATTTTTCAATGAAAGCTTTTTCAGACAGCGTATGATCTAAAACCGCATTTGAATTTATGATGAATTTATTGTTTTCGTTAATGAAAACTTTGATGATTTCTCCTTGCTTTTGTTTTTCATCAACAGAGACTTCCAAATCTGGATAATAATAAAATAAATCGCTTAGATAAATACCGCATTCATCAGAAATCTTAGCTTTTTTAGAAGGATTTCCCATTGTTTTAATCAAATCAGTCTGCGAAATAGTAACCGATTTTGTTTTAAAACCTTTGAGCGAGTAATGTGATTTTTGTATGAATGCAATAATCTGTTCCGATAATTTGTGATTGGATAATGCTTTCGCTAAAGCCATATTGAGTTCGGTTTCAGCAAGTAATTTTGGATCATTCAGCTGTTTGACAACTTCGTAATATCTTTGGTATGCAGGAATTAATTTAGAATAATCGCTGTTCCAAGCCAATTCTACAATTCTTTCGCTTACTGTTTTTCGTTCAGAAAGAGCATTTTTATCTAAGGTGTCGAAATCATTTAATAAAGTATTAAAATCAGGTCTCGTACCAAGAAATTTTCTCAGTGTATATTTTGCAGATTCTTCATTCAGGCTTCCGCTAATATTGACCCATTCGTCAGGATTTAACGGTAGATAATTTACAGCAACAGGATCTCCAGTAAACAGAATTTCTCTAATTTTTGAATTTCTATCTGGTAAGGCTCTGGCTTTTAATCCGGCAGCGAGAATAAAAAGATGATTTCCGCCGTAATAGACGTCGCCACCTTCAAGAATTGGATTTTTAGGGTCTTTAATTTTTACATCTTTTGCATTCAGGCTTTTCGCAATATATTTCTCCTGCACAAATCCTTCGTTCAAATTATCTGCTTGTATTTTGTACCAGCCATTTTCATTTTCAGACAACAAGCGAATTTGAGCTCCATATTTAAAAAAGCCTAAAAAATCGGCATTTGTATTTGGAGAAATAAAAAGTCTTGTGTCAGAATTTAGAAAATAACGTTCTTGAGAATGCAGTAAAATAGAACAGAAAAAAAGTAAAAAGTAAAGTTTTTTCATGAATTTGATTTTGTGTTTTTAGCCACGAATTTCACGAATTACACCAATTTTTCAAACTTTAAAAAAAATAAATTAGTGTAATTTGCGAAATTCGTGGCAAACTTAAATTTTAGCAATCAGCCATATTTACGGCAATTGCAAGACCTCCTTCAGAAGTTTCTTTGTATTTTGAATTCATATCTTTTGCTGTTTCCCACATCGTGTTGATCACTTTGTCTAGCGGAACTTTAGCATTTTTAGAATCAGTCTCGAGAGCCAGCTCAGCCGCATTTATCGCTTTAATCGCGCCCATTGTATTTCTTTCGATACACGGAATTTGAACTAGTCCGCCAATAGGATCGCAGGTTAAACCTAAATGATGTTCCATAGCGATTTCAGCTGCCATAAGAACCTGAGCAGGAGTTCCGCCCATTAATTCGCAAAGAGCCGCCGCCGCCATAGAAGACGAAACGCCAATCTCAGCCTGACATCCGCCCATTGCAGCAGAAATAGTAGATCCTTTTTTGAATATACTTCCAATTTCGCCCGCAACCATCAAAAATTGTTTGATTTCTTTTTCGCCTGCATTGTGATTTTCGATCACCATATAATACATTAAAACGGCTGGAATTACTCCAGAACTTCCATTGGTCGGAGCAGTAACGACGCGCCCTAAAGAAGCATTTACCTCATTCACGGCAAGTGCAAAACAGCTTACCCATTTTAGGATTTGGCGAAATTTAACTTCTGTTTTTCTAATTTCTTCCAGCCAGCTTTGCGGATCGGTATAATTTGATAAACCAATTAAGTTTTGGTGCATGTCAAAAGCTCTTCTTCGCACGTGAAGTCCGCCCGGAAGAATTCCTTCAGAGTGGCAGCCAATATACATACACTCCAGCATTGTGTTCCAGATACGCATTAATTCAGAATGCACTTCGGCTTCTGGACGCATCGAAATTTCATTTTCATACACAATTTCAGAAATCGATTTGTTTTCTTTAATCGTATAATTCAATAATTCAGCTGCGTTTTGAACTGGATATGGAAAGGCGCATTTTATTACTTCTTTTGCTTTGGCATTGGTACGTTCTTCTTTCACTACAAATCCGCCTCCGATAGAATAGAAAGTCGATTCGTATTCCGAATCATCAGATTTGTAAGCTGTGAATTTCAGTCCGTTGGCGTGAAAAGGAAGAAAATCTTTGTTGAAAACAATGTCTTGAAGAAAAAAGAATGGAATAATTTTCTGGTTGCCCAAATTGATTTCGTTTGTGGTTTCGATTTTTTTAATGATTCCTGCAATATCTTCTACAGGAATATATTCAGGATCTTGCCCGCTCAATCCGAGCATTACGGCAAGATCTGTTGCGTGGCCTTTTCCAGTTAAAGAAAGCGAGCCATATAAATCGACTTTTACTCTTGTGATATCGGCTAAAATTGCTTCGTCTTTCAGCTCTTCCAGAAAACGTTCTGCAGCGCGCCACGGACCTAAAGTATGTGAGCTTGAAGGGCCAACGCCAATTTTAAGCATATCAAAAACAGAGATACATTCTTCCATTGTTCAATTTTTGTTAAGACAAAGATAATCGAATAATGCAATGATGATTTCTTTTTTAATGTTAATCTTGCGTATTTGTTAAAATAAATATTAAAATTTAATAATTCGGCAACGAAATAAATTTAAAGCCTTAATATGCAGTTTACGTAAAAAGTTCACCATTTTTAGGTATTTTTGTAAAAGAACGAGTTATATTGCATACTTGATTCTTTAATATTAATACTTCATGGATTTTGTTTTAATTCTGAAAATGTCTTTTTACAAATATTAGTGCCAAAAGAAGATAAAGTTACCATATGATAGAATTTTTCAGACATCTATTACAAGAATTCGAATTACCTTTAAGCAACCCTGTATTGATCTTTTCGTTAATACTTTTTATAATTCTGCTTTCGCCAATTTTACTTAAAAAGATTAATATTCCAGGAATTATCGGACTTATTATTTCGGGTGTTATAATTGGACCGCACGGATTAAATATTCTAGCCAAAAACTCCGCTGTTGATTTGTTTTCGACAATCGGTCTTTTGTATATCATGTTTATTGCAGGACTTGAACTGGATATGAATGAGTTTAAAGCCAACAGGAACAAGAGTTTACTATTCGGCTTTTTTACTTTTATTCTGCCGCTTTCAATCGGTTTTCCAGTTTGTTTTTATTTGCTTCAATACGATTTTAATGCCAGTTTCTTAACGGCGAGCATGTTTGCAACACACACTTTGGTTGCTTATCCGATTGTGAGCAAATTGGGAATTGCTAAAAATCAAGCGGTTGCCATTACAGTCGGCGGAACTATTTTGACTGATACAGCGGTTTTGATTATTCTGGCTGTAATTATGGGAAGCAGTCAAGGCAATCTAAATCAGGCATTTTGGGTTAAACTGATAGTTTCCTTAGCCATTTTTTCAGCTATAATGTTTATCATTATTCCGCGTGTTGCGAAATGGTTTTTTAAAAAATTAGAAAGTGAGAAACACGCGCATTATATATTTGTGCTTTCAGTAGTTTTCTTTGCTGCCTTTTTGGCCGAAGTAGCAGGAGTGGAGCCGATTATTGGAGCTTTCGTTGCTGGTTTGGCATTAAATCCCTTGATTCCACATTCTTCTGCTTTGATGAATAGAATTGAATTTATCGGGAATTCGTTATTTATTCCATTCTTCTTGATTTCTGTGGGAATGTTGGTCGATGTTAGCGTTATTTTGAGCGGACCGACAGCTTTGATTGTTGCAGGAACTTTGAGCGTTGTAGCGATATTCGGAAAATGGATTGCGGCATTTTTTACTCAAATTGTTTTTAAATATACGAGAACCGAAAGACAGCTTATTTTCGGATTGAGCAGTGCGCATGCCGCAGCGACTTTAGCGGTAATTCTGGTAGGATACAAAGCAAAAATTCTAGATGAAAACATTCTAAACGGAACCATTATTCTAATTCTGATTACGTGTATCGTCGCTTCTTTTGCTACAGAAAAAGCGGCTAAGAAAATTGCGATTTGCGAAGAAGAAATTTCACCGCAAGATGCAGGAAAAGATCAGATTTTAGACGAACATATTTTGATTCCGCTGGCAAAAACTTCTGCTGCGGCAAGTTTATTAGATTTTGCACTTTTAATAAAAGACAAAAAATCGTCTAATCCGGTTACGTTATTGACTATTGTTCCAAACAATAATCAGGCAGAAAAAAACATTTTAAAATACAGAAAAGCAGCTGATAAATTCGTAATTCAAGGATCGGCTTCAGAAGTAAAAATCAATACCATTGCCAGAATTGACCATAATCCAGCGAGTGGAATTGCCAGAACTTCAAAGGAAATCATGTCTGACATTGTAATTGTTGGCTGGCCAAGAAAGACTGGATTTATTGATAAAATCTTTGGAGAAAATGTAGATTCAATTATCAATAATGTTGATAAGAATTTGTTTATCTGCAGGTTTCAAAGAAATTTTATTGAAGAAAAAAGACTGGTTTTTATCTGTCCGCCATTTTCAGAAAGAGGAATCGGATTTCAGTTATTATTACAGAAAATGTGCCGTTTGTCTCAGGAATTGAGTATTCCAATTGTAATTTATGCAGAATACAATACCCATCAGATGATTCAGCAAATTGCAACTAATTTAAAGCTTAATGCAAAATTAGGATTTAAAAGCATAATGGACTGGGAAGATTTTGAAGCTATTACAGATGAAATAAAGCCAACAGATTTAGTGGTTTTCAACTTATCAAGAAAAGGTTCGGTTTCGTATCAGTCTATTTTTGATAAACTGCCTTCAAAATTCGAAAAATCATTTAGTGAAAACAATGTGATTTTGGTTTATCCGCACGACGACAGAAAAGAAAGCGCCATGGATGCCTACGAAGATTTTACAGCTTCGCCTTTAACCAAAGGAATTGAAGCGATTGAGCAGATTGGTCGTGGTTTGGGAAGTATTTTGAAGAAAGGATAATTTTTTGAAACACAAATGCGAAAAGAATAAACCTAATCTTTAATATATTTTTGATGAATCACAACGCAAAATCAATTCGACCATTTATAGGTTCTAAAAATTTTGAAATCTCAAGAAGTTTTTATCGCGATTTAGGTTTTGAAGAAACCGTTTTAGATTCAAAAATGTCGGTTTTTAAAACAGGAGAAATCGCTTTTTATCTTCAGGATTACTACGATAAAAACTGGATTGAAAATACCATGATTTTTCTTGAAGTTGATGATGTGGAAAGATATTATACTGAACTTCTGGATTTAAAACTCACAGAAAAATATAGCGTAAAACTAACGCCAATTCGTTATGAAAATTGGGGAAGCGAATGTTTTCTGCATGATCCTTCTGGTGTTTTATGGCATTTTGGAAAATTTAAATAAAGAAAAAATGAATTGGTGAAATTGGTGTAATTCGTGGCAAAAAAACTATCTCAATCCAAAATCCCCTAAAACTCGTGTTGTACTTTTACGCTGATACCAGTCATTATAAACCAATTCTAAATTTTTGACTTCGAATGTTCCGAAATCATAATCACGGAATCTTTCAGCTATTTCTATTAGTTTTTTCGGATTATGAAGTTTTTCCTGAAAACGCATTACAGTAGCATGCGCTGTAGATATCGAATAACGGCTGTCTATGCTTTGCTGTAATCCTGAATTTTTGAAATTTTCGCGAAGTCTGTTTCGTAGATTATTTAAAGTTTCATCACTCGGAAATCCCTGAATCATAAGAGCAGACGGAGAAGCAGTTATTCCTTTAAACTGAATTTGAATTTTTTCAACATCAACAAGACTTCTGCAAATCACCTCAATATATTCGTTTGGCGAAATCTGATTTAAAGTAAAAGCTGAAGAACAAGAAATAATAGACATGACCGTAATATGAATATCTGAATCTGGATAAAAATATTGGTCAGGTTCTGCTTTTCTCAATTCGCTAATAAAAGTTTGAATATTGGCTTTAATTTCATCATTTGGGCGAATAAGCAATGTAATTCCAAAACGGGAATCTGACTCGTTTTTAAGTTCAGAATCAATTGAATATTTTCCTGCCGAAATGATTTCAGAAGATGATTTATAAAGGTCGTTGTAGTGTTCGGTTAAATTCATTTTAAAAATTATTCACTTTCAAAAATTGATTTTAAAAGCTGTTGTAAGTCTGCTTTGTTAATTTCGCCACTGCCTTTCCATTTCCCAATAATTATACCATTTTTATCGATTAAGACTTTATGGGGAATTCCGTATACAAAATAATCAGTAATGATTTTTTTATCGTTTTCTGTAATAAAAATATGTTTCCAATATTCAATTTTTTCTTTTGCAATAGCGTTTTTCCACAAGTCAGATTTGTCATCTTTTGCAATACTAATAATTTCAAAACCCTGGTCTTTATATTTTTTATATAATTCTTTTATATAGGGTAATTCCTCTCTGCAAGGTCCGCACCAGCTTGCCCAAAAATCAATTAAAACATATTTTTTGTTTTTGAAATCTGAAAGTGAAATTGTTTTATCATCAATATCTTTTAAAGTAAATTCGGGAGCAAGACTCCCAATTTTGCTTTGTTTGAAGTATTTAAGCTTTTCGGCCATCTCTTTTCCTTTTTCAGAATTTTTTATTTCGGGAGTAAAATTTTCAAAGACTTCTACAAAATTGTCGTAAAAATTCATACCAATAAAACGACTAACGTTTAAACGCATTAAGCGTAATGCAGTAAATGAATTCGGATGTTTTTTGGCGAAAATAAAATCAAGTTTTAATTCGTTTATGGCATTTTGATCTTTAGCATTTTCAAGTGTATCTAAACGAAGTATTAATTGTTTTTTAGCAACAGAATCTTTTTCAAATTCAATCTTTGATAAAACTTCTTTTTGCAGTTTAACGATAGAATCCTGAACGATTTTGGTAGGTTGGTGCAGTTCTAAAATTTCTTTTTCTAATGCAGTTTCAGCCTGAGCAGTAATCAAGTAACTAATAAAGAAAAGCATCACAGTAAAAGAAAATCGAATCATGAAAAGAGTTTTTTCGAATTAATAAATTTATTTCTTTTTTCCTTTTTCCAGATTTTCTTTGACCCTAAATTTAACGATTTCGGCAATTAAATCATAAGGTATTGGATCTTTTAAAGGAAACTGAACAGAACCTTTTCCAGATTTATATTTAGAAAGTTTTGCTGCAAAAGCTTCGTGTCCGCTTGGCAAAGCGTAAAGTCCGATGTGGTTTTTAAAAGCAGCAAAATAAACGACAATTCCATTCTGGTCAAAAGCCGGCATCGAATAACTGATTTTTTCTTTGGCATCTGGAGCCGCTTTTTGAATCGTCATTCTAACTTTCTCCAAAATTTCCTGAACATCATTTGGGAATCCACCAATGTACTCGTCTATATTTTCAGGTTTTTTAATGTCCATGATTTTTTGTTTCAAGTTTAATGTTTCATGTTTCAAGTTGTCTATGCATAAAAAACTTTGCGTTTAATTTTTTTACCGCAAAGTGCGCAAAGGTATTTTAATTGCTAGGCTAATTGGAATCTATATTTTAAGATCGCAAAGCGTTATCTAGAGAAAGCTTTGTGATCTTTTCATTATTAATAATACTCAAAACTTCGCGTTCTTTGCGTAAAAACCTTTGCGTTCTTTGCGGTTAAATTTTTACGCAAAGTTCGCTAAGATTATTTTAATTGTTAGACTAAGCAGAATCTACATATTAAGTTCGCAAAGCGTTATGTTGACAAATCTCTGTTTAGTTAAAACTTTTTTACACATAGCTTTGCGATCTTTTTCATTTTAATGATCCCCTCAAAAAAACTTTGCGCCCTTTGCGTAAAACCTTTGCGTTCTCTGCGGTTAAATTTTTAACATAAAGTGACACTATTTATATTGACAAAGCTTTGCGATCTTTTTCATTTTAATGACTTCTCAAAAAAAACTTCGCGTTCTCTGCGTAAAACCTTTGCGTGCTCTGCGGTAAAAAAATCACAAAGTATTAAAAACACTATTAAGCAAGTCCTTTAGGGAAACGATCCAAAACCAGATTTAATTGCAAATGATGCTCTAAATAAGCTTTAGCACCAGCCAAAACCAAAGTAAAACCTTCAGTCGAATTACGAACCTGATCGATTATTTTATCAGCATCGCCATGAAAACCAGAATTAGTAATACTCACAAAAGTTTCATTTTCGTTTAACGGACTGAAAACCCATTCTACCAAAGTAATTTCATCAGGATTTCCCCATTCAATGACAATCTTTTTATTTTCTTGAACGACAAGCGTCGTAACCGAAAGCGAGAAACCATACATCTCCCAAGTCCATTCCGTTTTCTGATTTTCTTCTAATTTTCCAGATCCTTTTGTAAACCAAAATTTACTCGTAATCTGAGGATCAATAAAAGCCTGAAAAACTTCTGAAACAGGTTTTCGAATCAGCATTTCGGCTTTTGCAAATTTGTTGTTTTCTGTTTTCATAGTTTTTATAAATAAGAGTTAGAAAGAATAGTAAAATTGGTTTTTATGTCAATTTTTTTTGGAAGCTCTAATTTATGAAAATACTATCTATTAAAGATTAAAATTTAATTAAATGTATAACCCGCTATTAAATTAAAAGAGTTTGTTTTTAAAGAACCGCCACTCATCATTTCAGTTTTTGCTGTATTGGATAAACCCAAATTATCTCTAATTTCTACATAAATTTTATGATCATTTTTCAATTTAAATTCTTTTCCAATTCCGGCAGATAAACCGTAATCTAAAGACTTTCTATATTTTGTCGTCTCTACATCTTCGTCATTCACACCTTCGGCATCAAGCTCTGCACTTTCACCAGATTTAAGCAAGTAGCCTAGAAACGGACCTCCATTTACGTAAAAACTTTTATTACTAGAAAAATTATACTTTAACATAACTGGAAGCACAATATAATTAGAGTAATTTCTAATTTTTAAATTATAAATTCCACCAACTGCTGGCATTGAGGGATTTTCTGGGAATATCTCTACAGTTGTTTTTGAAATTTGTGTTTTTCTTTCGTAGTTGATATCAGCTTTTATAGATAAATTATCTGCGATTTTATATTGCACTGAAACACCCGCCAAATAAGCAATTCCAGGGTTATCATTTGTATAAGAATCAAAACCTCTGTAGCTAGAATAATTAAGTCCCGCTTGCACTCCAAATGTGATTTTTGAATCTTGAGCTAATGTTTTAAAACTGATTAAAGAGAAGATCGTTAAAAATAAAAAGGTAATTTTTTTCATGAATGGTTATGTTGATTTTTAGGTAAATATAATGAGAAGTCTATTTAAATATTATACTTCTTTTTTATCAATCCATTTACCAACTGTTGGCGCGGTGTAGTTTTTCATTTGTTCTAATAAATCTTCAATAGTATCGCTTACCAAAAGCATTTTTTGATTGACTTCTTTCAGCAGTCCTTTTTCTGTCATAGTTTGCAGCAATTCGATAAGCGAGTCGTAAAAGCCGTTTATGTTTAAAACTGCAATTGGTTTTTTATGTAATCCTAATTGTGCCCAAGTCAGCATTTCAAAAAGTTCTTCGAGTGTTCCAAAACCGCCTGGAAGCGCAATTACGCCATCGCATAAATCGTTCATTTTGGTTTTTCTTTCGTGCATGCTTTCTACCAAAATTAATTCGGTTAAGCCTAAATGAGCTATTTCTTTCGACCTTAAAAAATTAGGCAATACGCCAATTACTTTTCCGCCCGCGTTCAAAGCTCCGTCGGCAACGGCGCCCATTAAACCCACATTTGCACCGCCATAAACCAATTCTATATTTTGTTCAGCCAAAGTCTTTCCGACTAAAGCTGCCTGTTCTTCGTAAATTTTTTCAGTACCAAAACTTGAGGCACAGAAAACGGTTATTCTTTTCATTATTTTAAGTTGTAAATTATGAATTATGAGTTATGAATTTTAGAATTGTGAATATCAGTTTGCTTTCCGACTTATAATTCATAATTAATAACTCATAATTTTTATCTGTTTTTCTTCAATTCATATTCAAAATACGGAACGTCTACGCCATTTATGTTAAACGTAAGATCATTTATTTTTTCTGCGCCGAGTTTTAAAACCGCTTTTTGCGAACGGAAATTTTCTGCTCCAACATGAAAAAGTACTGAATCTACATGCTGAAAAGCATAATCCATCATTAATTTTTTGTTGGATTTATTGTATGGTCCGCCCCAATATTTTCTCGTAATAAAAGTGTAGCCAATTCCAACATTCGATTTTTCTGGATTGTAATCGTAGAAACTTGTTGTTCCCATTACTTCATTAGTTTGTTTATCGAGAATCAGAAATGGATTTTTTGTAATTATAATATCGAAAAAAGTTTTAAAACCTTCTTTTGTATATCGATCTTTAACTGGATTTTGTTCCCAAATTAAAGGATCAGAAGCGGCTTCAAATAAAGCTTCAAAATGTTTTTCTTCTAACGGAATTAACTTTGAAATTTCGTTTTCTAAGAAATCTGGCTGTAAATTGAAGTTTGATGTTTGCATTTTTTGGTTTTTAGTTAAAGACTAATTTTTTAAATTCTCTTAATCTGTACACAAGAAACATTTTCCATTTTAATCTGTTTTCCTGTTTTTTTTAATAGTCCCGTTTTAGAATCTCTTTTAAAAACAACCACATTTCCAGTTTGAACATTGGATGCTACTAAAAATTTTCCGCTTTCATCAAGAGCAAAAACTCTCGGATGTTTTCCTAAAGTAGATTGATAACCAATATTTTTCAGCAGTCCGTTTTCGTCAATAGCGAAAATGGCAATATTATTTTCTTTGCCGCGGTTAGTTGCATATAGAAACTTTCCATCTGGAGAAATATGAATATCTGAGCTTTCAAATCCGTCTTTTATTTCATCTGAATGTGTGGCAATTCGCTGAATTTTAGTTAAAATGCCATTTTCATATTTATAAACGCTTATTTGTCCAGCCATTTCTTCAATGCAATATGCCCATTTTTGATTGGGATGAAAAGTAAAATGTCTTGGACCAGCTTCTAAATCGGTTTTGGTAAACGGATTTGCAGTTTCTGACAAAGGTTTTTTCTGATTTTCGTCAAAAGGATAACAGCGTATTTTATCGGCTCCTAAATCGGGTAAAAACAAATAATCGCCTTTTGGTGAAAACACGGCTGAATGCACGTGAGACTTGGTTTGTCTTTCTTTATTGACACTTCCGTCTGTATACTGAAAATTCTGAGCGATCGAATCGATTTTACCATTTTCTAAAATTGGAAATACAGAGACGCTTCCTTCTGTGTAGTTGGCATTGGCAAGCCATTTACCATTTTTATGAATTCTGACATAAACTGGATTTTCGCCACCGCTTCTCTGGCTGTTTAAAAAAGTCAAAGTTTTGGCTGACGGATTAAATTCAAAACTGCTTACGCTTCCCGCATTTGGAGTTTTGGTGTCTGTACAGGCATAAACATATTTTCCGTTCGGAGAAACGGTCAAATACGACGGATTTACAATATTTTTGACTGAAGTAAATTTGGTTAGTTTTCCATTCAAAGTATCCAATTGATAAACTTGAATAGCTTCTGCCGTTTTATCACGATTGTAAGATCCTAAAAACACGTAAGTATTTTGAGAAAATAGGGTTATTGTTAAGAGAAATGCAATTGCAGAATAGTATATTTTTGGTTTCATTTTTGGTTATTTAGTTTCAGGTTTGCCCTTCGACTTCGCTCAGGGAGACAATTGGTTTAAATAATTTTAAGTCAGATTTGATACACGTTGTCTGGCTGAGCGTCCCGAAACTTCGGGAGAAGCCTAGTTGATTCCTTCCCACCACTTTTTAAATTGCTGATTCTTATTTCTGAGTTCAACTTTTTCACCAATCATAGGAGTAATTAATGGAATCGGGTTTTCAGATAAACTATTCAATTCTGTTACTTTTTTCAAAGGCTCGTCCCACGCGTGAAGCGATAAAGCAAATTTTGAAGAATGTACCGGAAATAATCTTTTTGCTTTAAGGTCTTTCATGGCTTTTATTACATCTTCTGGCAAATTATGAATGTATTTCCAACTCTGATTGTATTGTCCATTGTCGATTAACGCAACATCAAAAGGCCCATATTTTTCGCCAATTTCTGCAAAATGTTTGTCGTATCCACTGTCTCCGCCCAAATACATTTTAAAATCTTTGCTTTCTAAAATAAAAGAAGTCCAAAGCGTATTACATCGTTTAAATCCTCTGCCCGAAAAATGTCTTGATGGAGCTGTATGAATGGTCAGATTTTCATCTAATTGAACAGTGCTGTACCAGTCTTTTTCGATAATTATTTCTTTTGAGAAACCCCAGAATTCAAAATGCGAACCTACGCCAAGAGCTGTGATTATTTTCCTTGTTTTAGGTTTTAATTTTAAAATCGTTTCATAATCCAAATGATCGTAATGATCGTGTGTAATCAGTAAATAATCAATTTCTGGAAGATCATCAACAGTATAAATATCAGAACCTTTGAAAGATTTTGTGGTTCCTGGAATAGGAGAGGCGTTTCCGCTGAAAACGGGATCGATCAAAAAGCGTTTTCCTTCCAACTGAATGAAATAAGATGAATGTCCAAACCAAACCAAAATATCCTGATCTAAAGCAAGTTCAAGTAAATTGGTTTTTACAGACGGAATTAAATCGGTCGGAATTTTTCTTGCTACTTTTTTAAAGAAAAAATCATAAAAAACTTTAGAATAACTCGCGCCTTCAGCAAGATCTGGCGTAAAACTTTGGTTTTCGAATTTTCCGTTTTTATATTGAGGCGAGTTTTGAATCTGTATCAATCTTTCGCCAGACGGCGCTTTTCCAAATTTAGGATGTTGAAGAAAAAGGTAAACGGCAAGTATTAGTGCAAATATCAGAATTAAGAATGTGATCATTTTATTTGGAAGGATATAAATTTTGGGTGTATTCCATTGAACGTAAAATTATCTTTTTTAAGATTTCGATATCAATGTCAGCTAATTTTTTAATGTAAATGCAGGCTTTAGAAGAGGTGTGTTTTCCGAGTTGAGACAAAAGTTCTTCTCTGTTTTCTTCTGGCAGATAAAAATAGACAGTTGTAGCTGCTTTTCTTGGCGAGAATCCCGCTAAAGGCGCGTCGCCTTCGTGTCCGCTGTCGTATTTGTAATGATAGCTTCCAAAACCAACAATACTTGGTCCCCACATGTTGGGTTCAAAACCCGTAATGTCCTGCATTATTTTCACCAATTCAAAAGCATCATTTCTTTTTGCTTCATTTTCTACAGCATTTATAAAATCGGTAACGCTGTTGGAAGTTTCGGTTGTTTTATTAGTCGCCATTTTTATTGTTTTTGATTGAATAAATCACTTTTCAAAAGCAGATTTTTGATTGTAATTCCGGCTTTATAAAACAAATCAGAATTTGCATTCATTTCATTTTCTAAAACAATCATACTCACATCGCTTTCAGGGAAATACAAATTTACAGAAGAAAACCCATTGCCTAAACCAGTATGTCCATAATATTTAGGCGATTCTTTATCTACAATTCTAAGTCCGTAGCCATATCCGACTTTTTCTTTTCCAAAAACATTGTGCTGATTTTCAATATTGTATTGAAGCATTAATTGGTAAGTTTCCGGCTTTAAGATTTTTCCTTTGTGCAGATTATTGTTCCAAATCAATAAATCATTTGCAGTTGAAACAATGCCGGCAGATGGAACTTTTTCTGGAGTAATTAGAGTATTTTTAGCTTTTTCTAAATGATTATTTTCATTCATATAACCTGACACCAAATTTTGAGTATTGCCTTCAGAATAACAAAAAGTATTGTTCATTTTAAGTTTCTTAAAAAGAGCGCTTGCCACTTCAGCATACGTTTTTTTAGAAACAGATTCAATAATCAGTCCTAGAAAAGGATAACCTTCATTGCCATATTTAAATTGGCTTCCGGGTTTAAAAGCCAAAGGTTTATTCGGATCTACAATTCCGTGTGTATGATTTAACAATTGATGAGTGGTAATAGAATCTGCCCAACTCTGTTTTAGATTCGGCAGATATTTTCTAATGGGAACTTGCAAATCTATTTTTCCCTGTTCGACTTCTTTCATAATCAAAACTGCAGTAATTTGCCTTGTATTCGACATGATTTCAAATTGACTGTCCATTTTTAAAGGCGTTTTTTTATCAAAATCTGCAAAACCCACAGCTTTACTGTAAATTGATTTTCCATTTTTAGAAATTAAAATTGTCCCATTAAATTTTGGCGAAGAAATGTTTAAAACACTGTCAATCTGTGTAGAAAGATTCGCCTTTTTTTGTGCGAACGAATTGCAATTTGAAAATAAAAAAAGGACAGCTACTAATGGAGAAAATCTAAGAATAGAATTCATTGAAAGGTTTATGGTTTGTTGTTTATAGTTTGTTGTTTTTGATATTTCTGTTTAAATCATTTTTAAAACATTCCATTTTTGTTTACGGAATCTTTGGGAACAGGCTGCCCTAAATCCCAAAGTTCGATGATTTTGTCTCCATCAAATTTGAGAATATGCACAACCGCAAATCCAATATCTGAAGGTGTTTGTTTAAGATGCGAATGCACAGCAACCAAATTGCCGTCTTCTAAAATATGATGAATTTTAAAAAGCTTATTCGGATTTGTTCTGGCAGACTCCTCCATAGCGAGCATTAAAGTTTCTGCATCGCCTTTGAAGTAGGCATTATGATGTTTGAAATTCTTCCCAACATACAATCGAAAGCCTTCGTGAGAATGTCCTTTTGCTGCCAATTTCAGGAAGTTTTTAGCGATTTCTTTCTTAGTCATGATTCAGGATTTTAAAGCAAACTAAGTTATGAAATAAAGCGCTATAAATTTTGCAGAAAAGGACGTAATATTTATAAAATTAAATGGCTTCCGATTTTATTTTACAAAGATCGACAACCAATTTTATCTAACGAATTGACGCAATTTATTCTTTTGCTGATAATTTTCTTTCAGTTTCAATTTGAGGTTTTCCCGTTGCATTTGGCTCACCTTTGCCAGTTTCGATCAGTTTTTTCAAACTATTCTCAATATAATTTGTCCAGCCGGCTTTGCAAACGTCAAAACATTCGTATTCTGGAACCAAACCAACATGGGTAAAAGTGAGTTTTGTTTTGTCATTTTCTTTCGAAATATCAAAAACGGCTGTTGTGTTCGTCCATTCGGTATCGTCTTTTGTAAAGCTGAAATAATTTTCTTCAATCAACCAAACGATTTTCCGATTCGGAATTACTTCTATTAGTTTTATTTTACAGCGGTGTACATCTTCGTAATGGTATTTAAATTCGTCACCTTCATTTGCTGTTTTTCCTTCAATTTCTTCCGACCACCAGCCACGAACATTTTGTATCGCTTTAAAAACGTCTTCTGGTGATTGATTGACAATTATAGTTGTGGTAAAATCTTGCGGACTCATAATGAATTGATTTTTAAATTGGTAAAGTAAAATTACAATCTAAAGATCAATTATTTACGGTGTTTAAAAGACAATTTTAAGGTGTGTTTCGGACAAGAGGTATTGTAGATTTCTGATTTTAGATTTTAGATTTTTTTGGAATTTGGAATTTGGAATTTCAAAAATTTGGAATTTAAAATTAAATGACTGTCTTGATTTTTTCTGGAATTCTATCAATCAAGTCAAAATGTTGTGCCATAACCTTTTCAAGCTCTAAAGTTCCGCCAAGAATAATCATTTCTTTATGGGTAAAGCGTTTTCCAAGACGGTCTTCGAGCATGATTTTTTCCATGCTTTGCGCCATTTCAATTTCATGCAAGAAAGTATTCGGATGTCCTGCCGTGCAAATTACAAGTCCGTACGGAATGGTTTTCATCTTTCTTGAAGTCTCATTTTGTCCGTAAGCATATCCAACAGAATACACACGGTCAAACCAGCCTTTTAGTTTTGCAGGACAATCGCTCCACCAAACGGGATATAAAAAGATAATGCAATCTGCTTTTTCTATTTTTTCTTGTTCGGCTAAAACATCTGCAGGAATCGGAAGTTCTGTTTTAGCAAAGCCTTCACGCTCGTATTCTTCTTCAGACATATCGCTGACAAAATTTGATGCGTATAAATCAGAAATTGCAACACTCCAATTTTCTTTGGCTAAGGCAAGTTTTATTCTTTCCAAAACCTGAAAAGTGTACGATTTTTTGCTCGGATGCGCGTAAACAATTAAAATATTCATTTCTAGATTTTTTTAGATTTTTAGTTATTTTAAAAGTGCTTCTGATTTGTACGAAAATACAAATTAAATCGAAATAAAATTATTCTTCTGAAAATTCTAAAATATCCCCTGGCTGGCAATCCAAAACTTTGCAGATGGCTTCCAGTGTACTGAAACGAATGGCTTTTGCTTTACCTGTTTTTAAGATGGAAAGATTGGATAATGTGAGGTCCACTTTTTCTGAAAGTTCGTTTAATGACATTTTTCTTTTAGCCATCATGACGTCTAAATTTACTATAATAGGCATAATTTTTCGTTTAAATGGTTAAATCAATTTCAGACTGAATTTCGATTCCTCTTTTAAAAATCTGTCCAATGACAAACATGACAATTGCCATAAAAATCCAAATGCTGTGGCCTTCAAGATTAAGTGATTCTAAAGAAGGAAGCTTTACGCCATTTAGAATCAGCCAATTGTTGAATTTGAAAGCCCAGTAAGAAAATAATCCGATCCCGAAAGCTAAATAGGAGAGATAAGAGATAAAGCGCCCAGTTTCTGCGGTAAATGGTTTTTCGATATTTAATTTTTTCTCGTGCAGCATTTTGACAATCAAATAAAACATTATCGCTTTTAAAATAGCTACAATACTGATAAAACATATTTCTTGAATATAAAAACTTGAGCTGTAATTGTACAAATCTAGCAAATTAAGAAAACGTGCGTTATACGAATTTATCGTCATCGTATAAATTCCGTTAAAAAGATACATTCCGGCTTCTACACATAAGCCGACAAAAATAATCCAAGATAAAACATTCAGGATTTTTAGAATCTGTGGTGTTCCAATTTTAATTTCCATAGCAGTTAAGATTAAAATTTATTGCTGCTAAAATAATAAAAATTTATTGATAAACAATAAATAAATAGTTTTTATCAAAAAAAACTTCAGCAGTATAATTTGCTGAAGCTTCTGTTTTATATTAAAAAAAAGATTTTAGCGGAGCACTTTTCGTTCGTTTTCCAGCATTTTTTCGATATTAAAATAAATTCCGTCTACTTTATAAACGCCTTTTTCAAAACTTAGATAATCACAATCGCCAACGAGTGATTGTCCCTTAGATTCAATTTCAAAAAGATTGAGCAAAATATATTCGTGATCGACCATTAAGACATGAAAACCAGTTTCGCAATTCTTGCCGTCGCCAGAAGAAAGAATTACATTCATAATACTGTGAAATTTAAAATAGGCTGTTTTTGCTGCCGCTTCGTCGCCTTTTAAATGATAAACGTAGGCCAGATAATTAAGCTGTCGCAGGTCAAACGGGAAGTCGGTTATAGCATTATTGGCTAGCTTGATAATCTCATCATAATCTGAGGATTCAAGCTTTTCTTTATTGTAGAAAGTGCGCAGTTTTTCATCATCTGGTGCTGTCCAAAAAGCATTGTATTTGGGCTGAAAAACATAACCAAGATACAAATGTCGATATTCTTCAGGATTTAAAAGCGTATCGTTTTTTACTAGCCTTTCCATTAATTTTGGATAATAGAATTTCGAATTTTTATCGGAGATTTCTTTTTCGATTGCTTTATAATCTGGTTTTGTAAAACCAGTATCTTGCGCATTCAATTGGATTCCGAAACAAAAAACAAAAATAAGAAGTAGTTGTTTTAGCATGATTTATAAGGTTTTAGGTTGAAGTTTTGGACTTATTAAAAATACAAATTATTCCAACACAAAATCTTCTTGTATAATCATGGAAAAAAATGCTTGCTAAAACAGAAATATTATTCTTCTGGAGTATCCACAATCCATTTTCCTTTTTCTTTGGCAATATCGATTAACTTTTGACCGTGCTCCGTCATTAAATTTTGCTGAATCATGCGCTCAGCTCTTTCAATATTGGGTTTACTCCATTTACTAGTTTTCGGATTTCGATGAGAGAAAGTAAGATAGTAGCTTTCGGCATCTCGTTTTTTGCAAAGACTGTCAATCCAGCCAAAACAAAGCGCTTCTTCTGTTGCTTCGACTAAATTGACGCTTTCTGTTTTACTTTTTTTATGATACAAGATTAACCAAACCGATTTTTCTGTCAGGCTATTTGCCTCGAGCCAATTGCGCCAATCTTGTCTGGTTGGCGCATAAACCGCTAATTTTCCGTCTTTAGTTTCCATCTCTTTAGTTTTATTTTATAAAAGTAAAAGGAGTTTGTGACAACAGTGTGTCAGCAATAAAATTAAAGCTAAAAAACTGTAAATTAAAACGTTATGAACTTGTATTAATGCCCAAGCTGTTTTCTTAAATCTAAATTAAGGCTGTATTGTTCTTCAACAGGAATCATTTTTCTTTGAACTTTGTTGATGTCGCTTCCTTCTTCAGTCCATAAAAACGGATAAAAATTGAAAACCTGATCACCCTGTAATGTAGCAAGATCTTTTTTCCAGTTTTCCCATCGGCTGCCAGAATAATATTTGTCTAAATCGTTATTAAAACAAAATTCTAAAAACTCAGAATAGGTAATGTCAAGCTTCTCGTATTCTAAATTGTCTGGCGCAAAATAATATATTTTTCCAAGATCTTCGCCAAGTGCGCCTCCGTTCAAAATATAAAATCCGCCCAAAGCATCATCAGCAATTAGAAAAAATGAAGGGGCTTCGCCATATTCTTTAAAACTTTTTCCTTTGTTCCATTCCGGAAGACTTCGCGTAAGTTTGGTACTTCCAGAACCCAAAATTCTAATCCAGCCATTATCAATTAATATTCCGCCAGTTTTATAAACAATGGCGCCCATTGGTGAACTTGTTGTAACTTGTGTATTATATAATGCATCTTTGGCTTTTTGAGGATCTACAGGTAGAATTTCTATTTTATTTTTAGCAGAATCTGTCCATTCTTTTACAAGTTTCCATCCGGAATCTTTCTGATCTATAAGTTCGTTTACTGGTCGCATTTTTGTCTGTGAATAAGTGGTAATAGTTAAAAAAATAAAGGCGGTTAAGGATAAAAATTTCATTTTTGGTTGTATGTGTTTTTGGTTTTTTGGTTAATTATTTTAGTCGGATTAAAACTCCTTTTCGTTTGACTATGTTTTTATAATCCCATTGAATTTCTCTGCCTTTTTCGAGCCAGCGTTTCAAATCTTCTTCGTTTATTTGTTCGACGTTGGTATAACGTTTTTCGGCAGCTTTAAACGAACCTTCATTTTGAAGTTTTTCTTCTTCAAAAGATTGTCCGCTCCAGAAAAGCAGTCTAACAGAATCTTTTAATTTGCTGTAACCCACAATCGGATTTCCGTCTAAAAACCAAACCGGATGCGCGTGCCAGATTTTGTTTTCGGCTTCAGAAAGATTTTTGCTTATAACCGCATAAAGTTTATCGCAAATTGCTTTATTTTCTGCTGTTTGCAAATCATTGTAATCTTGAATCGGATTCATTTTTTTAGCATTTTTTGGTTATACAATCTCTTTCATTAACTCAAATAAAATATAAGTTCCACTGCCTGAATAACCTCTTGATTTTTCTGTAAATCCTTTTTTGATATAAAATTCAATTGCTTTGGTATTGGTTTCAAGGCATTTTAAAGTAATAGGAAACGTAGCTTTCTGCATAGCAGCTTTTAATAATTCGGTACCAATATTGTTTCCTTGATATCGATTATCAACGTAAAGATGATGAATAAAATTGTTGGGCATCCAGACCGAAATGAATCCAACAAGAACATCGTCTAGAAAAGCCGTTAGAATATATTCTCCCTGTGTTTGCTTGTCAAAATCTTCTAATTTAAATTCAGATGTGTCTTGCTCTGCAAAGGTACGCTGTCTTTCATTTAAGAATAATTCTCTTAGAGGCTGTAAATCGATTTCTCTAAATTCTATTATGCGTATCATTTTAGAATTGAATTAAGCCTTATTTTTTCGGTTCAAATCGGTAATTAATAAAGGATTATTTTCTTTTAATTTATCGACCAATTCTTCTACCGTAATTTGATTTTCAAGAATAGCATTGTATTCTTCTCCAGTTATTCCGACAATCTGTAAAAAGGAAACTTCTCCGTGCGGAGTCTGCTTTTTTTCGATTTCGGGATCATTTATAAAAAGGAGTGCGATAATTTCAGTTTCTGTTCCCAATCGGATTGGTCCATTTGCAGGCATGTAATGAAACTCTTCAAACCACTTTCCAGAACTGAAAACATATTTGGCAATATTTTGAAGCAGTGCCACCGCCCAACTCGGGTTTTCGTTATCAGCTTCAAATGGTTTTAGCCTAAAAGTAAGCTCAAATCCCCATTTGCTGAATTCGCCATTGACTTTTTCTTCATCATAATACAATTCAGAAAAACCGTAAGTAACAAAATGATAATGATCTTCTTGCTTTCTGCTTTCGTAATAACTCACGCCGTCAAGCGGATTATCTCCGCCCAGCATATAACTTATAGCGGGAGCAAAATGTTTGGGCTCCTGTCCAGGATAAAGACGATCAAATTCCTTGTCGATTTCTAGCCATCCAACAGCATCTTCTTCTGAAAATTCTTTTTTATACTCTTCTAATGTCATCGTGCGAATTTTTAACAGAGACAAGATATGGATTTTACGATAAAGAGTAAATTAAGTTTTGGTTTAATTTTTCGAAAAAAAATCCGACTTCAGAAGAAATCGGATTTTTACTTTTTTAGATACTGATTTACAATTGTGTAACTTTTCCTGTATGAACATCATATCGCATAGAGATGATATTTACTTTGTGTTCTTTTACAATTGGATTATCCTGAATCATTTTAGTCGAATGTTTGATGTTGGCATCAATTGCTCCTAAATAATTGGTTGCCTTTGGAGTAGTTTTGTCTGCGTCTATCTCTTCTTTTTCGTTGGCAATGGTTTCAACAATATTATCAATGTGATTAAAGTGTTTTTTGTAAGCTCCATCTTTATCATTTATGTAGGCTTTTACAGCCCCACATTCGGTATGCCCAAGAATAACGATAAGTTTAGTGTCTAAATGTTCTACCGCATATTCAATGCTGCCCATATCAAGGTCTGATATTAGATTTCCAGCATTTCGTATTACAAAAAGATCTCCGATTCCTTGGTCAAAAACGATTTCTGGCGAAACCCTGCTGTCTGAGCAAGTTACAACAACAGCAAATGGTTTTTGGCCGTCTTGATTGGCAAGAATAGTTTTCTTGTTTTGGTGCGGATGTTTTGATTTTCCGTCTAAGAATCTGTTGTTTCCTTCGATTAATTCGTTTACAGAATCTGATTTAATTTCTTTCGCAGCAGAGGCATTTTGATCTTGGTGATTTTGACAGCTAATTGCAGAAAAAATAAAAATTACTGCCAGAAGTACAGATATAATAACTTTTTTCATTTTTCAAGTTTTTAAAAATTTTAATTTGTTTAAATAACTTGGCAAAATTATTTTCAATAGCTTTTTTGATCAGCCTCCAGAAGTTTTTTTTATATTAAATAAAAGTTTTTTAAATAAATGAAAAACTTTTTAATATTTTGATTATAAGATTGTTGGTGTAAAACGATTTACCCCACTTTTTTTATTAGCTGAACCGCTGCTTGCTGTAAACCTTTGTAATAATCTCCTTTTTTTAATTCAGGAATAGAATAAGTTGAAATAATATCTTTCATTTCCTGATCGCTCATTTTGGCACGTATTTTATCAATTCCTTGCACCTGAATTTGTCTTAGCTGTTTGCTTATAACAATTAAAATAGAAGTGTCAATTTTTAATTTTGAAAGCAGATATTTGTCTAAATCCATAGAATAATCGGTTAAATCGGTATACGGATTTATAGAAGATGTAGTAACAACAAGCAGTTTGATTTTTGTTTTTTCTTCGCTAGATTTTAAAAAGTCGTTTAACTCTTTAATTTGACTGGGAGTCAGAATTTTTTCGAAGTCATTTACATAATCATACGATTTTGCAAAAATAGACGGATCGACAGGTTTTGTTTGCGCTGAAGTACAATGTGTTAAAAAAAGAGCAATTGTTAAAAAGAATACTAATTTTTTCATGACAGATTTATTTGGGCGCTGCAAAATTAGGGCTTTATTATTTAAAATCGGTCTTCAAATTGTGAAGAAAAATTAATATTTATTCTGCATAGAAAGTATAAAAAAATCCGATTTACTTACTAAATCGGATTTTTGAAATTTTATTGAAGAAGAGGCAGTAAATGATCCCATTTTAGCTCTTTAGCAAAATCTAAAGCTTTTTTTCCGCTATTGGTTTTGGCATTTTTATCTGCACCATGTTCTAGAATAACTTCGACTGAACTCTGGTTTCCTGCAATTGCTTCGCGATGCAAAAAGGTATAACCCAAATCGTCTTGCCCGTTTACTTCTTCTGGATTATTTTTTAAGAATTCGATTAAACTTTCTTTCATGTTTTTGCTCATAGGGTGTTCGATTAGATTTTCAGGTTTTTCGTTCTGTTCAAAAACGACCTGAATATCATTAAAATCTCCAAATTCTAAGCCCCAAGCTTCATCGTGCGCTGCTCTTTCGTCGTCACTCATTTCAGAACGCATAGCGTGAATGGTAAATGCGCCATAAGTTTTTCCCTGAGAAGCAAATAGCCAATCGCTGATTTGATTAACGGGAATTGCAATTTCGTCGCCGTTATTTACATTCGTCAATACATCTGGATCATTGACTAAAATGCCGTATATATTTTCGCCGTCAAAGTTTACATCATTAATCCACATGTGTTCGACTTCGATTTCTCCGTCTATTTCTTGTGTGAAAGCCAGCTTTACACAGGCAACATCCAATCCGGGAACTATTCTTCTGTATTCCCAAGATAATTCTCTCCAGAAATATTTAAAAGTTTCCTGAGCTTTTTTGTAAGCTTCGATCATTTTTGGGTTTTCTCCGTCGGCGTAGAATATTTTTGTATCAGACATGATTTAAAATTTTATATTTCTTGTAAGATAAATAATCCGACTTACTTCTGCAAGCCGGATCAAAATTTAAAATCTGTTTTTACAATTATTTAATTTTAAAGTTCTTTTTCCAATAAAAATATACAGCAATTATGTTTATAGCAGCAAGTATCCATAATAATGGATTGCTGAAGAAATCCTGATAGGTATTGCCTTTCGGAATTTCGACTAACGGAACAAATAGCAAAGCATCCATAAAAACGGCTGTAAAGGACATAATGATGCCAAGTTGAATCCCAGATAAATTATTTTCTTTTTTATAATAAAAGGAAGCTCCGATAAAAGAATAGAAGATAATTAATATACAAATAATGATGGTTTGCATGTTTAATGATTCTTTTACAACTGGCGTATGCTCTAGGATGAAAAAAGATGTTGCGACACAAATCCAGAGTATTAATCCAGATAGAACGGCTCTGAAATATTTCATGACAGCTGATTTACTTCATTCCAAACTCCAGTTTTAGCGGTTTTCTGAACGTATTCTGAAAAAGTTGTGGCTTTTCGTCCCAGAATTTTTTCAATATCATTGGTAATGCTTGAATTTCGACCATCAAGAACTTCAGAAAAAAGATAATTTACCAACCAAATTTCATCTTCTGGAACCTGATATTCGCGAAGCATATTTACGTATTCGTCTAATTCAAGTGGCTGAAAAACAATATTTCTTTCTGTCACTCTTGCTATTTCTGCGACAGCTTGTTTGAAAGTAAGCAATTGCGGGCCAGTTAATTCGTAAGTTTTTCCGTTGTGTTTTTCGTCTAATAATGCTTCTGCAACTACTTCGGCAATATCGTCTGCATCGGTAAAAGGTTCCAGTGTTTCAGCTTTCGGCAATGCCACATATCCAGCCAAAATGGGTTCTAGGAATATGCTTTCGCTAAAGTTTTGATTGAACCAGCTTGCTCTTACAATTGTCCATTTTTGCGCAGTTGCTTTTACGATTTCTTCGCAAATTTGGGCTTCTTTTTCGCCTCTTCCAGAAAGAAGTACAATTTTTTCTACTCCGCTTTTCACTGCTTGAATACTAAATTGTTTAATGATTTCTGGTGCTGAAGGAACTGCCAAATCAGGCTGAAAAGTAAGGTAGATTGCATTTATGTCTTTTAAAATCTCAGCCCAAGTTTCTGGTTTTTCCCAATCAAATGATGGATTTCCAGATCGCGATGCGATTCTGATTTCAACGTTTTCTTTTTCGTTTAATAATTGTGCTACTCTTTTTCCAGTTTTTCCGTTTCCGCCTATCAGCAGGATTTTTGTTGTTTTCATGATAAATTGTTTTTTGATTATTGATAAAGCAAAGTTGCAATGATCATCACAAAAACATTTGTCGGAAAGGAATTAAGATTTGTTTGAAAGGAATTGTTTTTTGACTTCGTTTGGTCGTGATCCGAATTTTTTCTGAAAGGCGTTGGAGAAAGAACTTAAACTTTCATAACCTACATCCCAAGCTGCTTCTTGTACTGTTTTCTCGCTGTTGCAAAGTAATTCGTAGGCTTTGTTTAGGCGTTCTTCGTGAATGAATTTGTAAACCGGAATACCGAATAATTCTTTGAAGTTCTTTTTTAATTTACTGCTGTTTAAACCAATTAATTTGGAAAGTTCTGTTATGGTTGGCGGTTTAGAATAATTTGTGCTTACGATATCTTTTGCCTGAAAAAGTTTTTCTTTGTCTTTTTCGGTAAGTTCTGTTTTCTTTTCTTCAGATAAAAGTGCAAAATAATGCGCCAGCAATTCGTTTACCTGACTTTTTAAAAATAAAAGCCTTGTATTGCCTGCGTAAGTTGTATTAAAGACTTTTTGAACGGCCAATTGCATTTCAAGTGTCATAAATAGGGTAGGGCCCTTTACAAAATGTGCATTCGGATTGACCAAGTCTGGTAATTGCTTCTCAAAAATTTCTCTTTCGGTCTGAGGCAAATTTTGAATGGTTTTTAGCTTGGCAAAAATACTGATAGATTGTAGCGGTTTTTCTGGAGCTATTTTGTGTGCAAAACCAACTTTCTGATTTCCAAAAAATGAAATCGCTAAGCCAGTTGTATTCATTAAATATTTAGTCTGGTCGTTGTGTTTGATTTCTAATTCGACATTTCCAGAACCGTAAAAAGCAAAACCGACTGCATCGCCATCAATCTCGCATTTTTGGACAAACTCTTTATCAGAATTGGACTGCTCAATCAATACAATGAAATTGTTTACTTCTATGATATCGGTGGTCATTTTTTTGAATTAGATAATTTGGAAATGCTTAAAATTTAGTCAAATATACAAAAGTAATTTAAGGAGAAAATTGTTGTTTGAACTTAAATATATTCTCAATGTATGTCATCCTGACGAAGGAAGGATCTCCGCAAGTAGCTCGACAAAGATTGATTCTCTATGCGGAATTACTAACGGAGATCCTTCCTTCGTCAGGATGACAAACTTTGAACGAATTAGCAAAGACCACATAAAAAAATCCGATTCACTTTCGCAAATCGGATTTTATAAATTGAAAATTATATATAACTCCGTAAAGACGAATCTTTACTTTGTATATTTTTACAAGTGAATTACTTCGCCGTAAGCATCAGCTACAGCTTCCATAACAGCCTCGCTCATTGTTGGGTGAGGGTGGATAGCTTTTAAGATTTCGTGACCAGTAGTTTCTAGTTTACGAGCTACAACTGCTTCAGCAATCATATCTGTAACACCAGCACCAATCATGTGGCATCCTAACCATTCTCCGTATTTAGCATCAAAGATTACTTTTACGAATCCGTCAGCAGCTCCAGCAGCTTTTGCTTTTCCAGAAGCTGAGAATGGGAATTTACCAATTTTTAATTCGTAACCTTTTTCTTTTGCTTGTTTTTCTGTTAAACCAACAGAAGCGATTTCTGGAGTTGCATAAGTACAACCAGGAATGTTTCCGTAATCGATTGGATCAACGTGTAAACCTTTAATTTTTTCTACACAGTTAATTCCTTCAGCAGATGCAACGTGTGCTAAAGCCTGACCTGGAGTAACGTCTCCAATTGCGTAGTATCCTGGAATATTAGTTTGGTTGTAAGCGTTTACTAAGATTTTGTCTCTGTCAACAGCGATACCAACTTCTTCTAATCCGATGTTTTCGATGTTTGTTTTGATTCCAACTGCAGAAAGTACGATGTCAGCTTCTAAGATTTCTTCTCCTTTTGCTGTTTTTACAGTTGCCTTTACTCCGTTTCCAGAAGTGTCGATTTTTTCTACAGAAGAGTTAGTCATGATTTTTACACCCGCTTTCTTCATAGAACGCTCCATTTGTTTAGAAACGTCTTCGTCTTCTACAGGAACGATGTTTGGCATAAATTCTACGATGGTAACGTCTGTTCCCATTGAGTTGTAGAAGTGAGCAAACTCAACTCCAATTGCTCCAGAACCTACAATAATCATAGATTTTGGCTGAGTTGGTAATGTCATTGCTTGACGGTATCCAATTACTTTTACACCATCTTGAGGTAAGTTTGGCAACTCACGAGAACGAGCACCAGTTGCGATGATAATATGATCAGCGCTGTATTCTGTAACTTTATTGTCTTTATCAGTAACGTCAAGTTTTTTTCCTGGTTTTAGTTTTCCAAAACCTTCAATAACGTCAATTTTGTTTTTTTTCATTAAGAATTGAACTCCTTTGCTCATTCCTTCTGCAACACCACGGCTGCGCTGAATAACTGCAGGGAAATCTTTATCGAATTCAGAAACTTTCAATCCGTAGTCAGAAGCGTGTTTAAGGTAATCAAAAACCTGAGCAGATTTTAAAAGCGCTTTTGTTGGGATACAACCCCAGTTAAGGCAAACTCCACCAAGATTTTCTTTTTCTACTACAGCTACTTTAAAGCCTAATTGAGAAGCTCTAATCGCTGTTACATATCCTCCAGGACCACTTCCTAAAACAATAACGTCGTATTTCATTTTTTTTGTTTTTAGTATTAACTATCGAAAATGAAGTTTGTATTTCCGAAACTCATCTTTCGATTTATTCTTTTGTTATTTGTGATTGCGAATTTAAGGATTTATTTTATATGAACACTTGAAAATTTGATTTTGCAACAGCAGATTTTGATATTTTCACATAGAACAAGGAAATTGTGAATTGCAAATTATGAATTGTGAAGCGTAAATCGAAATTTAGATCATAAAACTGAAAAAGTTGTGAATTGTGAGTTGTGAAATGTGAAATGTTTTCTGTAAAAAAATAAGCCACGAATTGCACGAATTGGCGCGAATTTTTAATTTAATTCGTAGCTGTTTATATTTTTGTCACTCTGAGCGGAGTCGAAGAGCTTTGCGCGTTGGCTTCTCCCGAAGTTTCAAATCTTTATGAATAAAATAAGCCACAGATTATTAGGATTAAAAAGATTTTTTTAAATCTGTGTTAATAATCTGTGGCTATTATATTTTTAATGTGAATGGCTCCTTTCGAAGTGTTGTAACGTTCAATCTGATAGTTGTTTAGGTTAAACTTTTGAAAAAAATCCAACCACAAATTGCACAAATTTTCACAAATTATTAAAAAAAGTATTGATTCGTGGTGAATCAAAAAAGCCACAGATTATTAGGATTAAAAGGATTTTAAAATCTGTGTTAATCTGTGTAATCTGTGGCTATTCTATTTTCTATGTGAATGGCATCGACTTTGCTCAGCCTGACAATTTGAAACATGAAAACAAATAAACTTGAAACAAAATTTTTAAATCTTCACATGTCCCCAGTTTTCTCCACTGGCAATTCTTCTGATTTGCATTTCGCTTACGCCAAATTGTTTTGCAATCATTTTAAGACGCGTTTTTTGTTCTGGTCTTGCAAGGATTTTTTTGATTAACATCACTTTTGTAGTGGTTAATTTTCGTCCGTCTGCTTTGAGATTGTGTTCAATTAAGTTCTTTTTGGCTTGTATAACGCGCGGACTTTTACGGCTGTGCGCCATCATTTCTTGTTTGGTTGCCCAGCGTAAATTGCGTACGTCATCATTCGCTCTGTTATAATCCAAATGCAGAACATAGGTTTGCTCTTCAGATTCTTTCGGAATGAAATATTGGGCAACTAATTTGTATAAGAAGAGATATTTATTAACGATTTTATCGTCTTTTTTGACCTTAAAACGGAAAGTTGGGTATCCGTCGCTTAGTCCGCCTTTTAGGATGCGGCCGTTTTCAATTTCGTCTGTAAAACTTATTAATCGACCTCTGTTCGAAATGGCGTATCTTAATTGTAATGAGGCGTTTATTTCTATTTCTTTGAATTTTTCATCAGGATAAAATCTATTTTGTGGCATTTTCTTTTACATTTGATTTCTACATTCTCAAAGATAAATAATAAACCAAAAAATCCTGCTATCTTCCTGATTGTGAAAGATCAATTTTATGATTTCTATAACGCTAATTTAACGTTTTAAAGTGTTTTTAGCAGTTTTTAGTCGGATTTTAAATCACAATTTATGAATTCTGCAGTTTTTTAATTTAGGAAACGAACATTAATTTATAGCTAAATAATGATTAAATTATTGATTTAGCCAGTTTTTGAAATTGTTGATTTCCTTTTTACTGATGAAAATTGCGTCAGATTCTGCTGGCGGAACAGTCAAAATCAATTCGATCTTTTGGTTAGAATGTTTTACAACTTCTTTAATGCTGTTTCTGGTAACAATATACTTTCGATTTACTTTAAAGAAATTAAAAGGATCTAGGCTATTTATAATATCTGTTAAGGTATTATTGTACAAATAGCTGTTTCCTGATATTATATGAATGAAAAGGTGTTTTCCTGTTGCAGAAAAATAGGTGATTTCACTTTCGTTAATAGAAATCATTTTATAGCCATGATTTACTAAGAAATGACGCTGAATTTTACTGCTTTCGGGATTTTCTATTGCAACTAAAGATTCAAGGGTAGAATTGCTGTTAAAACTATCTTTTATTTTTTTGAATTTTTGAAGTGCTTCCAAAAGTTCGTCTTCTTCAAATGGTTTTAAAAGATAGTCAATTGTAAAATGTTTGAAAACAGAAATAGCATAAGAATCATAAGCGGTGATGAAAATTACTGGACAGGTAATAGTGGTTTTTTCGAAAATTTCGAGACTTTTTCCATCGCCTAAATGAATGTCCATAAAAGCGAGATCGACTTTGTTTTCGCTAAAAAAAACAACCGCTTCTTTTACCGATTTTAAAACGCTGATTGCTGCAATCGATAAAACGTCCTGCTGCTCTAAAATCGATTTTAGATAGCTAGAAGCAAGGTGTTCGTCTTCTACAATGGCAATTTTCATTTTACGGAAATTTTGAACCGGTTATGCTGCAAAGATAATTTCAGTAATTCTTATTCGCAATAAACTGTGCATTTTCTTGTATGGAATTTATAAAAAAAAAGGTTCAGCTGTAAAAACTGAACCTTTAAAAAAAACAATAGGTGTATTATAGATTGGGATTGTTCAATCTCGCGTCTGCTGGATAAATAATAGTATAACGCGGATCATTTTGTATCAAAGTATAATCGCTTCCATCAACAGTATGAACGATTTGTTTTTGAGTAGTTCTTCTCAAGTCAAACCAACGATGTCCTTCTGCAGCAAATTCACGGCGTCTTTCTTCACCAATAAATGTTGCCAGATCAGTTGCGTTCATTCCATTAACAGAAGTGGTAAGCTGTACAAGACCAGAAGGATTGTATCGTTTTGCAATAAAATCTAATACAGTGGTTTTGGCATCTGCTACGTTATTTAACTCCAATAACGTTTCTGCTTTTGTTAAATACAATTCAGAAGTTCTAAAAGAACATTTTTGAGCATCTTCACCACCTTTTTGGATTCTAAAACGGCTTCCGCTTGCTAAAAAGTAAAGCGAATAACGTAAATCTGTCGTTTTGTTGTAGGTAGCAATTAAGTCTGGAGAAGCATATGATGTCGCTTTCAAACTGTTGATAAAGGTGTTTTCAAGCGCTAAGATAGATTCTACGCCATCATATCTGTTAGCCAAAACTTTTGTTGCATTTAAATCAACTAAATTATTCTTGATTGCCAATGCTTTGTTTGCTGCATCGAGAGATTTTTGCCATTGTTTTTGGCACAGATAAATACGGCTTTCTAAACTATATAAAGAAGATTTTGAAAAACGGTAATTTAATCCTTTTGGCTGCGATACGACATTAAGCAATTTTTCTGCTTCATTGGTGTCAGAAATAATTTGATTGTAAATTACTTCTACAGTTTCAGGAATAAAAGCCTGTTCTAAATCGATCTCTAATGCCAATGGTACTGCTTTGTCGCTTGCTGCAGTTGTGGCATTGTAAGGTTTTGCAAAAAGATTAACCAAATCAAAATACGCCATTGCTCTTAAAGCGTAAGCTTCTCCAATTAATTGGTCTCTTTCTGCAGAAGTTTCGATTTTGTTAGAAGCTTCATTGATTAAAACATTCGTGTAAAAAATGACATTATATAAATTCTTATATTGAAAAGAAGTTGTAATCTTGTCTGGATTAGAATCTTTCCAAGTATAGATGTCTTTGTAATAGATAAAGTCATCGCTAAATTCATTCATTATAAGTCCATCTGCACGAACTTCAGTCAATGATTTGTGTTGTGGATAAACTGAATATCCTGTTGTTAAAACGGCGCGAAACTGTGGTAATGTTTCTGGAATTACTTTACCAATAGGCGTTACATCCAGATAATCATCGCAACTGCTTACGGTTAGCGCTGCGATAAAAAACAATATATATTTTGAGTATTTTTTCATCTTTTGATAGTATTAAAAAGTAACATTACATCCTAGCGTAAATGACTTAGGAACTGGCTGAGAATAAATATTTCCATAAGTTTCTGGATCAAAATACCCTTTGAAATCGGAACTGATTACAAATAAGTTTCTAGCTTCAACATTCAGTCTGATACTTGAAATATTAATTTGATCTGTAAATGCCTTTGGGAATGTATAACCTAAACGCATACTGTTTAATCTCATATAACTCATTTCATGAACCCATGTGTCCAGATAGTTCATTGTTTTAATTTGATTTCCTCCTGAATACCATTGGTAAGCCATCCACGAATCTCCTGTTCCAGAAGTCTGGCTTGTAATGCCTGGCAGGTTTGAAGAGGTGTTAGTTGGTGACCACGCATTTAAAATTCTAGTCGAATAATTAAATCCTCTGTCTACTTCTGCTCCGTAATAAGGCGGTGTTTCTACCATAGTTTGGTTTAAAGTAAACGAAGCCACAACTGCTAAATCAAAATTACCTACTTTGAAAGTATTGGTAATACCTCCTGTAAATTTAGGATCTCTATCTCCTAAATAAGTAAATAAATCTCTAAATTCTGCCGCTGATAAGTTAGATTGCGAAAACTCTCCTGGGAATATGTCTGCTAAAACATCATACAATCCGAAGAAAGTCTGGCTGTTTACAGTTTCTCCTTTTTTGTTAACGAATAATGGATTTCCGTTTTCATCAATTCCGTTTGTTTTAAATCCGAAAATTGCATTTACAGGACGACCTTCTCTGCTTGGCATATAATCAGTATCACGAACTTCTATACGATCAACATTACTTTTGTTTTGTGCAAGGTTAAAATTGGTAGTCCATTTAAAATTTGGACGATCGATATTTTTTGTGGCAATGGAAAGTTCAAAACCTTTATTGGTTACCTGCGCCCAGTTCATGTTTGTAAACTCAAAACCATTTTCTACCGGTAATGCTCTATTTCCTAATAAATCGGAACTTTTTCTTCCATAAACATCAGCAATAATACTAATACGGTTATGAAACAATCCAAGGTCTGCACCAAAGTTTGTACTTGTAGTTTTTTCCCAACGTAATTTTTCGTTCGGAGGACTAATTACTACAATCGTAGGTTCTGTCTGTCCCGGAAGAATAGTCGTAGTTTTGTTTTCTCCTACAACAAATGGAGAAGTGTTTTTGTCGATATTTCCCTGTAAACCGTAAGAACCGCGCAATCTAAGGTTTGAAACAATATTACTGTCTCTTAAGAAGTTTTCTTGAGAAACCAACCATGCACCAGAAGCTGACCAAAGTGGTAAATATTTGTATTTTGGATCTACACCAAATAAATCTGAACCATCATATCTCGCACTTCCGAAAACAGTATATTTTCTGTTGTAAGTATAAGAAGCCGTTGCAAAGAAAGAAGCAAATGCACTTTCGGTTTGTACCTTTCGGTATGTTCTGTATTCTGGGTTGTTTGCCATGTCAGCATTTGGGAAAACAATTTGCTGTGTTGTCAATGTATTTTCATCAAAACCGAATCCTTTTGTAAAAATAGAAGTTTGATAATTTCTTCTTAATTCATTACCAACCATAACTTCAACCTCATGTTTATCAGCAAAAACATTCGAGTAATTAAGTGTTGTCTTTAAATTGTATTGAAAAAAGTCGTTATTGTTATTTTCAATTACACCACCATTGGGAAGGAAGTAATTGAAACTACCATTAGAAAAATAACGTGATGTTTCTCTATATCTTCTAGTGTAGTAACTATTTTGACCAGCAAATTTCTCAGAAGAATTATGGTCCAACTGAAGACCGAGCTGGCTACTTGCTTTTAAATGATCTGTAATTTTATACTCGGCATCTAAAATCGCTTTTATGGCTCTTGTTTTTAGATCGTAAGAAGTATTGGCTCTTTCTTCTAAAATATTAAATGGAATGTAACGATCAGAATATCCAGTGATATCTTGGTCATATTTATAACTTCCGTCAGCATTATAAGGTGTCAGGTACGGATTTACGTTTCTGGTGTAATTTGCAGGATTCGTATTTGTGCTAACATCTGTCACGTAAGAGTTTTTGATAGACTCTGAACCGAAAAGTCCAACGCCAACTTTAAATCGGTCTGATACTTCGTAGTTGTTTTTTAAAGTTAAATTGTAACGTTTGAAACCAGTTCCGATAGTAGTTCCCTGCTCATCATAAAAACCTGCAGAGAAATAGTAATCTGATTTTTCACCTCCACCAGACATACTTAAACCGTGCTGCGTATTGATTGCATTTTGGTAAATTAAGTTCCCCCAGTTAAAATTATTGTTTCTTAAAGTATTGATAGCATTTTGTGTAGCCGGACTTAAAGAAGAGAATCCGCCAGTTCTGAAAGTGTTTAATTCATTAGCTCCATTCAAAATACGAGCGATCTCACCATTGGTATCTCTGTAGGTTAAATCGGAACGACTCGCCAGACCCAGTTCAAAATCAACTTTTTGAGAAGCATTCATCAAATTCAATTTGTCGAAATCTGGTTTTAGATTGATAAAAGTATTGGTGTTAACATTAATTGTCATTTTACCACTTTTTCCTTTTTTAGTCGTAATTACAATAACTCCGTTTGCAGCACGTGCTCCATAAATAGAAGTTGCAGCAGCATCTTTTAAAATGGTAATATCTTTAATATCATCAGGATTTAAGCCAGCGATAGAATAATTTGCCAATAAATCGATATTGTCTTTATCGTAGTTTTTAGGAACATCCTGGCTTTCTAATGGCAAACCGTCCAAAACCCAAAGAGGATCTTGTGAACCGTTAAGAGAAGCAGTTCCTCTAATTCTAATTTTAGCTGGCGCTCCTGGTGCTCCAGATTCCGTAGTTACAACAACTCCCGCAACCTGTCCTAATAACATTTGATCTACACTTGCAACTCCTGCTTGTTGAATAGAAGCCATGTCTACTTTTGCAATTGCAGAGGTAAGCTTTCTTTTTTCTATTTTTTGGTAACCCGTTACTACAACTTCCTGAAGTTTTCCAACTTCAGATTTTAAACTGATTGTATATTCTTTTTGAGAAGAAGATAAATCTAAAGTATAGGATTTGTATCCCATAAATGTTATTCTTAAAGCAGTAACATTTTTAGGGACTTTTAATTGAAACTTACCATCAAAATCTGAAGTAGTTCCGATGCTTGAGCTTTGAATAATTCCAGCCATAGCTGTTTTATTAGAGATAGAATTGTTTTCTACGAAAATTGATGCTCCTGGAACTGGAGATTTGTCTGTTTCGTCTAAAACAATACCCGAAATAGTTCGAGATTCCTGCGAATATCCTGCGATGGCCAGGAATAGCAGTAAGGCTTGTAAAATTTTTGTCATGTTTTTGGTTGTGTATTAAAAGGTTGTGTTATTTAGAGCTTTTTCGATTCGTTGGATCAAATCGCGATAATGGTTTTGGGTAGATTGGTTTCCTGTGTTTTTTTTAGTTTTTAATAATTGAAGCACTTTATTTAATTCTCCTTTTTTATCTGAAGTCACTTCTGTAACTCTTTTTAAAGAAGATTGATTAATATTTTTTGCCATGTGGGCATTATCTAAATAAGTGCACAAATGAGGCATATTTAAAGTCTGCTGAATGTCTAATAGTTTTTTAGCATCTGTTTTTTCGAATAATTTATTGGTCGAAACAATTAAAACATCTACGTAATTCTTTTGCGTCATACGCTCCAGAATCGATAATGATTTATTGGCAATTGTTCCTGCAAAAACGCTTTGGTGCATTTTTTTAAACAAATCATTTACGGTAAAAACGGGATCTTTGGATTTATTTCGCTGATACAATTCATTTTCAGTCATTCTCAGCAAACGATCATCGCTCAATAAATCATACAGAATACTGTATTGTAATTCTCTCGAAAGGGTATACGGAGTATATTCGTATGGTCCAAGAGGAGAATCTTTCAGCGGATTTGTTTTGTCTAAAATGTCATTGAAAAACAGCCATTGCGGAATCGTAAGTACATTTTTAGCTAAATAATCGGCAGCCCTTTTCTGCATCTCAGCAGAAACTGGAATATAGCTTTGTTTGTTATCTCCGTGAACCGTTTCATTCAAATAAACCCCACCAATATTATTCATTACGTGACGATTGTACAATTGCCATTGACCGATCGTGCCGATGTACAATTTTCCTGTTTCATAATAAGAACGATCTTTATCGTAAGTCCAGTTTAAGATATTCTCGACAACACGTTTAAGGTTTTTCAAACCGTATTCGCTTGCTTTTACGGCATCGTTTCCTAAATCTTCTGATTGCGAACGCGGATCAACGATATTTTCCTGCTGCTGGCCATAGAAATAAATGGGGTCATTTTGATGTTTTGTAATTAAGGCGTTTAGTTTTGCTGTCTCGTTTTCGTTAGGCGAATACCATCTGTAACCCCATTCAATAGCATATTTATCATATTCTCCAATTTTTGGAGTAATAACCGTTACATTGTCTTCTGGCTGAGCCACATAATTGTAGCGTGCGTAATCCATAATAGACGGAGCGGTTCCGCCCATTTTTGCTGTAAATTCTTTAGAACGCAATGATTCAACATCATAAGCAAAAGAAGAACCCATATTGTGTTTCAGACCAAAAGTATGACCAACTTCGTGAGAAGAAACAAAACGAATTGCCTCTCCCATATGTTCGTCACTAAATTTATTTCCTCTAGCTTTCGGATCGATTGGGCCAGTCTGAATACGCATCCAACTTTGAAGCGAAGTCATAACATTATGCCACCAGATAATATCAGATTCGATAATTTCACCGCTTCTTGGGTCAACCACAGAAGGTCCCATAGCGTTTGATTTTGGAGATGCTGCATACGTAATTACAGAATAGCGTACGTCATCAATATCAAAATCCAAATCTTGTTCAGTAGGTTCTTTTGCTATAATGGCATTTTTAAATCCTGCCTTTTCAAAAGCTGCCTGCCAATCGTGTACGCCATCAATAATATACTTTCTCCATTGTTTTGGAGTAGACGGGTCGATGTAATAAACGATTGGTTTTTTCGGCTCTACTAATTCACCTTTTAAATAACGCTCTTCGTCTTCTTTTTTAGGTTCTAAACGCCAGCGTGTTATTAATTCTTTTTCTAGCATTGCCTGCTGAGAATCGGCAAAATACCAGTGTTTTTCTGTAAAGAAACCAATTCTATTATCAGAAAAACGAGGTTTCATTGGAGTTTTGTCCAATAAAATAATATTGCTTGTAACCCCAAGAGTTACAGATAATGCAGGACCGCCTTCGCTAACAGAAGTAGTCAGCTGCGATTTTACCACAATGTTTTTTGGAAAAGATTTTAAACCTTCAATATAAGAAAGCTCAGATTTTACCGAACCGCCAAAACCAATGTTGCTCAAAACATCATTGAAGCTTTTTTGTTTTCCGTCAAAAATCTTATTTACTTTAATTACAACAGCTGTCGAATCATTATTTTTTGTTTCAATATCAAAAACTTCAATAATCGATTCGGCAAAATTATTTTGAACCGATTGTGTAATGGCATCCTCTTTAGGTGAAGAAACTTTCGGTACATACGATTTTACCCAAACCTTCTTTGCAATTGTATCTTTGTAAAAACTGATAATCTTGTTTTCATAATTCATTCCTTTGTTTAAACCTGCTTCGTTTACTTGAAAAGGGACTTGAGATAATTTGTTTACAACTAAAAACTCTCTTTGGAATAAACTGTCTTGAATTTCAAAATAAACATCGGTTTTAACCTGAATAATATTGAAAAGTCCTTTTTTAACAACGCCCTTTTTTAGAAGGTCACCATATTTTTTACCTTTTTTAGAATCGGTAGAATCTTTTTTAATTTCAGTTGTATCTTCTTTTTTGTCCTTCTTTTTCTTTTGAGATTGAACAGTAAGCGGTGATAATAATAATAAAAGTATGCAAATTGTTACCAAATTATGCAGGAATGACTTTTCCTTCATCAGATGTTAAGTTTAGGTTAATTTTCGATCCGAAACTATTTTATTTTAGTTAACGAAAAAAACAAAAAGGAGTGAGTGGCTTTTTTTTAGGAGTGAATGGATATTAATGGAAGAATACAAACAAAATAGCCATCTTTTTCTGATGTCTTAAAATTGTTTTTTGAATAATAGTTGTAAATACTCTTCAGGTAGTTTAACCCAAATTTAGTACTCGGTTCTGCAGCCAATTTCTTCTGAAGATTGTTGCTGATGATTACCTGGTTTTCTTGAATCAGGATTTTTGTAGTTAAGGGACTTTCCTGAGTGGCAGTATTATGCTTAATAGCATTTTCTACCGCAATCTGAAAAGATAGATAGGGGATGTGTTTGTTTAAAGCAGTTTCGTTTTCGATTTCTATAGAAAAGAATAATTCGTCTTTAAAACGAGTCTGCTGTAAAAAGATGTATTTTTCGATAAATAAAAGTTCGTCCTTCAGAGGAACAACGTTCTTCTCTGGCGGATCAATTAAATAACGATAAATGCGAGATAGGTTTAATGTAAATTTCTGCGCCACTTTAATGTCGCTTCCGATCAGCATATAAAGGGAGTTGAGCGAATTAAATAAAAAGTGAGGATTAATCTGCTCTTTTAATTGCTGTAACTGGATTAGCGCTTTTTCTTTGATGATTTTTTCGTTTTCAACCAAGAGCTTATTTTTCTCTTTTATCGCAATACCTTTTTCTCGGTAGGCACGCCTGTTGGCATAAGAGAAAAGATAAAAAATCAATAACAACATTATAGTCGTAATCGAATAGGTTAAAGTCGAATATCTTTTAATAATCGCTACATTTTCGTCTACAAAGATTTTTGGAAAATTAACGGAGATAAACCAGTTTGAATTTTTAACATCCAGCTTTTGAGTATAGCGTATTACATCGAGTTTCAAAAACTCAGACATCGTGACTCTTTTTACAAAATCTTCTTTTTCGCTAAAAATAGTGTCAGAAGGATTAAATGATGAAATCTTAAAAATGTTTTTTCCAATAAAAGCGGCTTCTGGATGATAAAGGCATGTTCCTTTTTTATCAAAAACAAAAGCGTAGTTGGAAGCTGTTTTGTCTGTTTTAGAAAAATAAGTATGCAGCAATCTTAAATTAATGTCGTAACCATATTTGACAACAGTATCATCATCTGAAATCAGTTTGAAGTAAATGCGCCAAACCAATTCTTTTCCCTCACGAACAACAATACTTACATGCTGTACCTTTTTGTTTTGCTGCAGAAAAGTTTTTATATCGTTTTTGGTTTCATTTGAGATAGTTTTGTTCCCGTACTTAATAAAATTTTCATTAATCTGAAACCAAGTATTCTCGACCAATCTGCTGTTGTCTTGTAGCTGAGACATAAGCTGCAGATTATTATCAAGATTATTGGAGTTGCTTATTTTTAGAACATGCGCTATCTTTTTTTCCTGCTCCAGAAATTTTGAAAATTCTTGAGACATGAATTCCTGTTTTTTAACTAAAGTACGTAACGATGCATCTTCATTTGCTTTTTCTGTAAGATCAGTAATAAGATTACTTAAAATATAAACAGATAAAACGGTAATCAGAATCGAAACAATAACGTATATTAAGAACGCGCGTCGAGAAGTAATATTTTTTATTCTAAATTTCAAAAAGTATCATCATGACTTAATTTGCTACGGCAAATTGCGAGTCATATAAATTTTTATAGTACCCATCAGTTTTTTGCAATAACTCCTGATGCGTTCCTTGTTCAACAATCAATCCCTTATCCATCACCACAATTTTATCTGCATTTACAATTGTTGCTAGTCTGTGCGCAATAATAATCGAAGTTCTTCCTTTTGTAATCGTTTCAGTTGCGCGCTGAATCATTTCTTCAGAATACGTGTCGATAGAAGAAGTTGCTTCGTCCAAAATTAAAATACTCGGATTACTTACATACGAACGTAAAAAAGCAATCAGCTGTCTTTGTCCAGAAGAAAGCATTACACCACGCTCTTTTACATCAAAATCATAATTATCGGGCAGATTCATAATAAAATCATGAACGCCAATTTTCTTCGCTGCATCAATTACTTGATCTCTTGTAATTTCAGGATTATGCAAAGTAATATTGTTATAAATCGTGTCGGCAAACAAAAATACATCTTGCAGAACGACAGCAATCTGTTTTCTTAAAGAAGCCAAAGTATAGTTTTCGATATTTTCGCCGTCAATGCAAATTGTACCGCTATTAATTTCGTAAAAACGATTCAGCAAATTAATAATCGTAGATTTTCCAGCACCAGTAGAACCAACAATGGCAACAGTTTGTCCAGCTGAAACTGACAAATCAATTCCCTTAATAACTTCTTCTTCTGGAATGTAACTGAAACGAACGTCTTTAAAATCAATTTTTCCGTTAAAAACTGGAGCCTCAATTGTTCCTGTATCCTGAATGTGATCTTGTGTATCGATAATGTCAAAAACACGATTGGCCGCAATCATTCCCAATTGCATCTCATTAAATTTATCCGCAATTTGACGAAGCGGATTAAACAACATTCCGATAAACATCGTGTATGAAAACAAATCTCCAAAAGTCGTAAAATGATCACCGTTTAATATTCGGAATCCGCCATAAACCACAACCAAACCTAAAGTAATAGACGAAATAATATCGGCAATCGGGAAGAAGATCGAGTTGTACAAAATCGTTTTAATCCAAGCGACTCTGTGTTTGTTGTTGATTTCTTTAAAGTTTTCGGCCTCGATTTTTTCGCGGTTAAAAAGCTGTACGATTTTCATTCCCGTAACACGTTCCTGCACAAACGAGTTCATATTAGCAATCTGTGTTCGTACTTCTTCAAAAGCAACCTGCATTTTACGCTGAAAAATTCTAGTAATGTAAACCAAAATTGGCATTGCAACGATAACAATCCAAGTCAGTTTCCAGTTCATGTAAAACATAAAAATCAAAACCACAACCATTTTCATCAAATCGCTTATAATCATAAACAAACCTTGGCTGAAAATTCGCGCAATCGACTCGATATCCGAAACGGCACGTGTTACAAGTTGTCCAACCGGAACCAAATCAAAATATTTCATTCTGAAACTCAAAATGTGTTTGAAAAGTTTCGTTCTAATATCTTTTACAATATCCTGCCCGAGCCAGTTTGCCCAATAAACAAAATAGAATTGCGAAAAAACCTCCATTAGCAAAACTACTCCCATCAAAATGATATACATCAGCAATCCCATTTTATCATGAGTTTTGATGTAACCATCGACCGTTTCTTTTAATAAATAAGGACGAAGTGCTGCAAAAATAGACAGCGAAATGGCAAATAGGATTACGCCATAATAACGCCATTTGTAAGGACGGGTATATTTTAATATTCGTTTGAATAATCCAGTATCGAATGCTTTTGCTTTCATTTATTTTTAGGAGCTGTTTCCTGCTTTCCGTTACAAGTTTTTTTCAAAAATATGTTTTTGTAATGTTTTGCTAAGAGCTTCCGTTGGTCGCTTTATCAAAACACAAAAACTATATTTTTTTCAAAAAAGCTTTTCACTTCAATCAGGGCTATTTATGTAATCGTACTCTATTTTGGTTAAATATAAACCATGTGCAGGAACCGAAAATCCTGCTTTTTCTCTGCTTTTGCTAGCAATGATATTTTCAAAATCTATTAAAGAAATTTTCTTTAAACCGATATTGATCAAAGTGCCAACAATCGCGCGAACCATATTCCTTAAAAAACGATTTGCTGAAATGGTAAAAATCAGTTTTCCATTTTCTTGTTTCCAGTATGCCTCAAAAATCGTGCAATCAAATGTATTGACATCGGTATGAACTTTCGAAAAACATTCGAAATCAGTATGTTTTAATAAGAGCTGAGCCGCTTCATTCATTAATTCAACATCCAATTTCTGCGTAACATACCAGCTCAATTCCTGTAAAAACGGATTTTTAACGGTATTGATATGATATTCATACGTTCGTTTTGTCGCATCAAATCGGCAATGTGCATCATCGTGAACGAGTATAATGTCAAAAATTGCAATGTCTTTTGGTAAATACGAATTCAGTTTGTGAATTAAAACCGGAATATCTAAGGTTTTTTCTGTATCAAAATGCCCGTACATTTCGCTTGCATGAACACCACTGTCAGTTCTTCCAGCACCCATAATGCTGATAGTTTCATTTAGTAAAACCGAAAAAGCCTTATTTAAAGTTTCCTGAACTGAAGAAGCATTTGGCTGTATTTGCCAGCCATGATAATGGGTTCCGTTATAAGCGAATTGAATAAAATATCTCATTTTAAGGGACAGAGGTTCTGAGAGGCAAAGGTACAAAGGTTTTTTTTAAGATGCTAAGATTCTGAGATGCTAAGGTTCTAAGGTTTTTCTTTTAGGTGGCAAAGTTTCAAAGTGACAAAGTAACAAAGGTTTTTTTGTGTTTTGGATTGTAGAGTCGCACCGCAGTGCGTCTCACGCTAGATTGGTTTTGCCACAAAGTCGCGAAGGCACAAAGGTTTTTTTGTGTTTTGGATTGTAGAGTCGCACCGCAGTGCGTCTCACGCTAGATTGGTTTTGCCACAAAGTCGCGAAGGCACAAAGTTTTTTATTTTTCATTGTAGAGACGCACCGCAGTGCGTCTCACGCTAGATTGGGTTTTGCCACAAAGGCACAAAGACATAAAAAAATATTAATCATTATACAATCCAATGTCAGACGCACTGTGGTTCGCCTCTGTACTAAAAAATCTTCGTGCCTTTGTGCCTTCGTGGCAAAAAAACTTCGCGCCTTTGTGCCTTCGCGGCAAAAAAAACTTAGAACCTTAGTATCTTAGCAACTTAGAACCTTTAAAAAATGACCAAAATCCTACTGCTTTCCGATACTCACAGTCATATCGACGATACCATTTTAAAATATGTTGCTCAGGCAGATGAGGTCTGGCATGCTGGAGATATTGGAGATCTGACGGTTACCGATACCATTAAAAAACTAAAACCTCTCAGAGCGGTTTACGGAAATATCGATGACGCAAAAGCAAGATTAGAATTTCCGTTAAACAATCGTTTTTCATGCGAGAATGTTTCCGTTTGGATTACGCATATCGGAGGTTTTCCGGGAAAATACAATCAAAATGTTAGGGAAGAATTGGCTCTGAATCCGCCTAAATTATTTATTTGCGGACATTCGCATATTTTGAAAGTCATGTTTGATAAAAAGAACAATCTATTGCACATGAACCCAGGCGCGGCGGGAAAAAGCGGTTTTCATAAGGTAAGAACCATGCTTCGCTTTGTAATTGATGATGATAAAATCAAAGATTTAGAAATTGTCGAAATAGGAGCGAAGTAATTAGTGTGGCAGCGGAATCTGGATTTTTATTTTAGTTCCCAGATTTTCTTTGGAAACGATAGCTAAAGTTCCTTTATATTTTTTAATTCGGGCTCTAATTCTGTTTAAGCCGAAACCTTCTGCATCGTTTAATTTTTGGGTTTTAAAACCAATTCCGTCATCATGAATGCGCAGAATTAACTGATTTTCTTTTTCGGTCAAAGAAAGTTTTGCCTTTTTTGCATTGCTATGTTTGGTAATGTTGCTGAACAATTCGCTGACAATAAAATAGATTTTCATTTCGAATTTTTCAATATATCTTCTACTGGTTGGAATAGCACTTGAAAACGCAAATTCGATTGCCGAATTGGAGTTCTTTTCGCATAAATCTTCTAACGCATAAATCAATCCAAAACGAACCAAAAGCGACGGAACAAGATCGTGAGACATGTCTCGTAAAAGCTCATGCGCTTCAGAAAGGATTGTTTTTGCTTTCTGTATTTCGTTCGATTTTATATCGTGCTGTGCTGTAAAAGTATTTAAATGTAATCCCGCAGAAGATAATAGCGAATTGATGTTGTCATGCAGAAAAGAAGCAATTTTTTTACGCTCTATTTCTTGAGAATCAATGCTAGAATTGATAATGTTGAGAAGGATTTTTTGTTTCGTATCCTTTCTTTTTATTTTTTGTTTTAGTTTATTGTTTTGGTATAAAAAGTAAAACAAAAGAAAAATAATAACGATAAGTATTATAGATAAGCTAACGACTTTTTTATTTCGAAGCTGTTCTGTTTTGCTAACGTGATTTGGTTTGCTTACACTGCTTATCTCTGTCTGTGCCGCCCTTGCGTTTATTCTATCATTTGGCTGTGCTATGCTGGTGCTTTTAACGGCAAAAAGCAATAGCAAAGAGATAAGAAAGTTGAAACGAAACATTACAGGAATTTTTAAGGATTAATCAAATTGTTTTTGAGCGCATATTTTACCAAACCTATTGTGCTTTTAATATTCAGTTTCTTCATAATGTTTTTGCGATGTGTTTCAACAGTATGCGCGCTGATAAAGAGTTTTTCGCTGATTTCCTTTCCGCTGTATTCTAAGGCAATCAAAATAATGATTTCAAGTTCTCGCGGACTCAAAAGCGGATTCTCTATAATGGCATTCGGATTAAGTTTGGGATTGTCTTTGAAGGTGTTGAAGATTTTTTGTCTAACAGCATCACTAAAATATTCTTGACCTTGATAAACAGCTTCGACAGCTTCAATAATATTTTCGCCAGCACAATTTTTGGTCAAATAGCCTTTTGCTCCTAATTTCATTACCTCTTTAATGATTTTGAGATCATCGTAGCTGGATAAAATAATGACATTGCACGGCAGCTGTTTTTCGTTAAATTCCTTAAGGGTTTCAATGCCGTCTTTTTTGGGCATGCTGATATCTAAAATCAAAACATCGGCTTTGTCGTTTACAACATCGTCATAAACAGTAGTTCCGTCTAATGAAGTTCCTGCCACCTCAAAGTTTGAAACGGTTTGCAGTAGGTTTGAAAGACCATCAATGAGTACCTGATGGTCATCTGCAAGATGAATCCTTATTTTTGGTGTCATGATTATTTGAATTTGAAAATGCAAATTTATGACGTAAACAGATTTTTATTATGCTCTTTAGGTTTGATTTATAATACAATAGGGCATAAAAAAAACCCGAATATAGATTCGGGTTTTTCTTCGCACAAAATAAACTAAGTTTATAGGTTTACCTCAAACGATCAACAGATTTTACAAGATCTTCGTCCTTTTTGATGGCCTTATTAGCTAAAACTAATAACACGATAGCAACAATCGGCATGAACATCCCAATACCTTTCTCAGAGACTTCTGCCTCTCCAGATAAATTTAGTGATCGATATACAAATAATCCTAATAAAATTAAATTTAATATTATATTCAGTCTGTTTAGCACAAACTGATTTTGTCTCTTTTTAAATGAAATTATACTGATAATACTAAGCATAGTTGTTAAACCTAATATAAAAGTATAAAGCTGATCCTGCATAAAAAAGAATGGCTTTCCTGCACTAGTTGTCCAAAGCGGAACAAAAAGCATTAAAATGCCAGTTGCAGCAAAAGCTAGAAATAAATATACAGTTTGAATTCTTTGTATCATGGCCTAAAAATGTTTTACAAAAATATATTTTCTTTTTTTAAAATACTATTGTATGATAAAATTTTATTCGTATTATTGCATCATAATACCGTAAGCACTTCATACTGCGGTCAATTCAAATTAATTATCTACCTATTCTTTTTACAGTATTCCTTAAAATAATTAAATTCATAGAACATTCATGTTTGATATTTCTGCATTAAAAGAAATGAAGCTTGCTGAGCTTCAAGAAATAGCTAAGTTAGCTAAAACAATAAAGATTACTGGTGTCAAAAAAGAGACTTTAATTAGTCAGATTTTAGCACACCAAGAAGCATCTAATGCACCAGCTGAAGCTCCTCAAACAACAGCAGTTTCTGAAGCCAAAGAAGAAAAACCGAAACGCGCTAGAATTGCGCCAGCAAAACCAAAAGCAGCAAATACCAAAAATACTCCTGTTTTAGAATTTGATAAAGTAGAGGAAACTGTTCAAAATAACGATACTGCTGAAACAGTTCAGCCAATTGCAGAAACGGCAACTGAAGCAGTACAGGAAAATAAAACAGCTGCAAAAAAAGAGCCTAAAGTTGTAAAATTTAACAAACAGGCATACGAAAAGAAAGTAGCGCTGAAAAAGGAGAAAGAAATCGTAAAAGAAGTGGTTGCCACTGAAGAAGTTGCAGAAGCAGCTCCATCAGAATCAATAGTTTCTGAGCCAACAGCCGAAACAGCTGAAAAAACTCCACAAATTGCTCCTGCAAAAAAGATCAATCCGAATCAGAATAAAAATCAGAACCAGAACCAAAATCAAAACCCGAATCAGAACCAAAATCAGAGCGGGAATGGAAATGGAAACGGAAATCATAACAATCAAAACCCTAACCACAAGAATAAAAAGAACAATAATAACTTCAGAGATTCAGATTTTGAATTTGACGGAATTATTGAAAGTGAAGGCGTTTTAGAAATGATGCCAGACGGTTACGGATTTTTACGTTCATCAGATTATAATTATTTAGCTTCTCCAGATGATATTTATTTATCAACTTCACAAATCAGATTATTTGGTTTAAAAACCGGAGATACTGTAAAAGGAGTGGTTCGTCCGCCTAAAGAAGGTGAGAAGTTTTTTCCATTGGTTCGTGTGTTAAAAATTAACGGACACGATCCGCAAGTGGTTCGTGATAGAGTTTCTTTCGAACACTTGACACCAGTTTTCCCTTCAGAAAAATTTAAACTAGCCGAAAAAGGCAGTTCTATTTCAACAAGAATTATAGATTTGTTTTCACCAATAGGTAAAGGTCAGCGTGGTATGATCGTTGCTCAGCCTAAAACGGGTAAAACAATGCTTCTTAAAGATATTGCAAACGCAATTGCTGCTAATCATCCTGAAGTTTATTTGATTGTTCTTCTTATTGACGAGCGTCCAGAGGAGGTTACAGATATGCAAAGAAGTGTTCGCGGTGAAGTTATCGCTTCAACTTTCGACAGAGAGCCGCAAGAACACGTAAAAATTGCCAACATTGTATTAGAAAAAGCAAAACGTTTGGTAGAATGCGGTCACGATGTAGTGATTTTATTAGATTCTATTACTCGTTTAGCAAGAGCTTACAACACAGTTCAGCCAGCATCTGGAAAAGTATTAAGTGGAGGTGTTGATGCGAATGCATTACAAAAACCAAAACGTTTCTTTGGAGCTGCTAGAAATGTAGAAAACGGCGGATCTTTAAGTATTATCGCAACTGCATTAACAGAAACAGGTTCTAAAATGGACGAAGTTATCTTCGAAGAATTTAAAGGAACGGGTAACATGGAATTACAATTAGACCGTAAGATAGCCAATAAACGTATTTTCCCAGCAATCGATCTTACATCGTCTAGTACACGTCGCGATGACCTATTATTAGACGAAAAGACATTACAAAGAATGTGGATTATGCGTAAATATCTATCAGACATGAACCCAGTAGAATCTATGGACTTCGTAAACGACCGTTTCAAGAAAACGAAAAATAATGAAGAGTTTTTGATTTCGATGAATGATTAATTGAAAGGGACAAAGATTCAAAGTAACAAAGGGGCAAAGTTTTTGTCTTTGAGTTTAAAATATAAAATGCAATAAAAAGGATGAGTTAAAAACTCATCCTTTTTTTATTGGCAAAGATTAGAAGCTTCTGTCACTTTGAACCTTTGTCACTTTGTCACTATTTTTTATCAACTACCGGTCTTTCCGCTCTATTAGCCAAATCCCAAGCTAGTACAAAAGCCAATTTTGTTCTTTTAGTTAAAGCATCGTATTCGATTTTTTCTGGAGTATCGTCTTTTCCGTGGTAATCTTCGTGAACCCCGTTAAAGAAGAAAACAGATGGAATACCGTGTTTTGCAAAGTTATAGTGGTCAGAACGCTCGTAGAAATGGTTTGGATCTTTTGGATCATTAAATTTAAAATCTAAGTCCATTTTGATGTATTTGTCATTTTGAGAAACAACAGCATTGTGCAAGTCAGAAGATAATCTGTCTGCACCAATTACATACACATAATTGTTTGTGTTTGAATGCTCCACATCGCGACGTCCGATCATGTCAATATTGATATCTGCAATTGTGTTTGCGATTGGGAACAATGGATTTTCAGAATAAAAACGAGATCCGTGTAAGCCGTGTTCTTCGCCAGTTACGTGAAGGAACAAGATAGAACGTTTTGGTCCGTGTCCTTGTTTTTTCGCTTTAGCGAAAGCTTTAGCCATTTCAATAACTGCAACAGTTCCAGAACCATCATCGTCGGCTCCGTTGTAAACTTCTCCATCTTTGATACCCACGTGATCGTAGTGCGCAGAAATTACCAAAACTTCATTTGGTTTTTCTGTACCTTCAATATATGCCCAGATGTTTTCTGAATCTGGAAGGTTTTGATTGCGTTTTGCATTCATAAAAGTTGCAGGAACAGGCTGGTAGTAATTTGATGCTCCTTTTGGAAAAGACACGCCACTTTTTTTGTATTGCTCAATCATGTAAAGACCCGCTTTTTTCTGTCCTTGAGAACCTGTTTCGCGGCCTTCCATTTCATCAGAAGCGATAGTATAAAGCATTTTCTTTAAGTCTTTTTCGCTGATAGCTTTAACATATTTCGTTGGATCCGAATTGTCTTTAGATGCTGTTGACTGCGCGGTTTTACAAGAATACGCAGAAACAACTAGTAATAAAAGGAGTAATTTTTTCATTCCTATAGTTAGTGTAAATTAATAAATGTGTAAAGAACGTATAAAGTGAGTAAAAATAGGATAAATAGTGAGTTTATTATAAAAAGCAATACACTTTTAACAAATGACACTATTCTCGATTCGCCATAAAAACGGTGATGTGCAGGATAAAAATAATAACACATCCAGATGGTTCCTGCAAAATTGGTAATGGCAGATATATATAACAACGGACTATCTTTTCCAAAAAGACCAATACCTCTGTCAATTATAAACATAATTAGAAATATCAAAAGCAGAAACGAAAAATAATGAAGCGTAAATATGCCATGATCAAAGTAATACCATTTTTTCTTGCTATGAAACAGCCATAAAAAGAATGCGAAAAACGGCATAATTATAAATAGAATTTTGGGTAGATTATGAAAGAACGATTCTATGAATTTTATAATTATTTCTTTTTTGGTATATTTTTCAGTCACATGAACGGTTTTTTCATAAAACCAATACGAGGTTGCATTTAGCTTTTCGCTTTCCTTTCCATATTTCTGAATTGAATCGATTTCTCTCATTGGTTTCAATTGAAAATAGGACTTGTCCACTACTTTCGATTTCAAATATGATTTTTCTTTCCAGCTCTTCTTTTCTTTTGCAGCTTCTTTTTCAAAACTGGTTGTAATTTCCTTCTCATTTTTCGTTAGCTCATCCGTTAGATTATTTGGAAATAAAGCAATTAAAAGAAAAGTAATAAAACTGATAAAGATATAAAGACGAACCGGAGCCAGATAAGACAAACGCTTTCCTGAAAGATATTCTTTAGTTAGTGTTGAAGGCTTAAAAAGTAGATTTTTGATGGTTTTCCAAAATGCATTTTCATAGTGCGTTAAATCTTCGAAAAAGTGTACAAATAAATGATGAAAAGTCTTTCTCGAATCGCTGTTTTCCTGCCCGCAATTTGGACAGAATTTTTGTTCAACAACATGCCTGCAATTCAGACAGGTTTTATCTTCTCTAATTTTACTGTGTGACATTGGTTTATTTTGGTTTGTTTTCTAGGTAGTTTTTGGTTTATTTTTTCAGGACTTCATTTAAAAAGAGCTGTAAATGATCAAACGATCTTTTGGCAGCAACAGGATTGTAGGCCGCACCTTTAGAATTATCATTTCCAGCTTCAGGATTTGTAAAAGAGTGCACAGAGTTTGCATAATAAATCATTTGCCAATCGGCTTTAGAATCGCGCATTTCTTGTTGGAATGAAGCAATCTCGTCTTTAGAAACAAACGGATCATCAGCGCCATGACAGATTAAAACTTTTGTATTGATGGTTTCTGTTTTTCTGCTGGCATCTTTTCCTAAACCGCCATGAAATGAAGCTATTCCTTTTACATTCAAATGTCCGCGGGCTGCTTCTAAAACCCCAGTTCCGCCAAAACAATAGCCAATGGCAACAATGTTATCGGCATTTGCTCCCGCTTTTACCAATTCTTTTAAGGCAGCGTCGATACGCTTTTGATAAGCTTCGTAATTTGTTTTGTAAAACCCAGCTTGTTTTCCCGCTTCTCCAGTGTTTTTAGGATAATTTCCTTCACCGTAGATATCAGCGATAAAAACGTTATAACCTAGTTTAGATAATTCTTCTGCAATTCCTTTAGAAGCATTGTCAATTCCGAGCCAAGCAGGCAAAAGCAAGATTCCAGGATTATTGGTGCTTTTTTTAGCAGATTTTATAAATAAGCCATTTAACTGCTGGCTTCCTTCGATGTATTTTACAGGTTTTAATTGCGCATTCATAAGATTGGAAAATAAGATTGCACTGAATAAAATGATTATGCTGTTTTTCATGATTTCTTCAATTTTTAACAAATATCAGAAATATTATGTTACAAAAAAACCTCACAACTAAATTCTTGTGAGGTTTGTAACGAATATTTTGAAAGAGTATTTCTCTTCTTTATAGCGATATATTTCGCTTAAAAGCACAGCCCAGTTCTACAATAGAATCGGTTTTGGCAATGCCTGGAATTCCGTCGATTTTTTCGTAAAGAATGCGGCGCATGTGTTCGTGATTTTTGGCAATGATTTTTATGTAAAGCGTAAACGAACCCGTTACATAATAGCATTCTGTGATTTCTGGAATCTCTTTTAGCGCTTCAATAATACGATCAGAATCTGAATCTTTGTTCAGTGTAATTCCTGTGAACGAAGCCCAATCGTAGCCTATTTTTTTTTCTTGAATAATGGGTTTGATGCCACCAATTACACCTTGTTCAATCATTCTGTTAATACGCTGATGCACCATCGTATTTGATATTTTTAAATTAGCAGCTATGGCAGAAAAAGCCATTCTTCCGTCTTTTTCCAATTCCTTAATAATGCTAATATCAAATTCGTCTAATAATTCCATGCAGTAAAAAATCGTTTTAAAAATTGCGTTTTGTGATTCATAAAAGTAATTATTTTTTTTAATAAACATTCATAAAAGTATATTTCTGTTAAAGGGAATTTATCTTTTTTATAGTTAAAAAATATATGTTTTGACTTGTAATTTGTTATTTATAAGTCAAAATTTAATTCTAAAGCCTTTTTTTAATTTAATTTTGATATTTTTGTAGAAATAAAAAGCATATTATGATAAGTACAGAAAAAACACTTTCGTCAAAATCTGAAGTTTTGATTGAAAAAGAAAACAAATATGGAGCTCATAATTATCATCCGCTTCCTGTCGTTTTAGAACGCGGAGAAGGCGTATATGTTTGGGATGTTGACGGAAAGAAATATTACGATTTTTTGTCTGCATATTCTGCAGTGAATCAGGGACATTGCCATCCTAAAATTGTTAGTGCAATGGTGGAACAAGCGCAAAAACTGACTTTGACTTCTCGTGCTTTTTACAATGATAAATTAGGAAACTACGAAGAATACGTAACGAAATATTTTGGTTTCGATAAAGTGCTGCCAATGAATACGGGAGCCGAAGCGGTTGAAACAGCTTTAAAGATTTCTAGAAAATGGGCTTATGAAGTAAAAGGAATTCCAGAAAATCAAGCGCAGATTATTGTGTGCGAGAATAATTTTCACGGAAGAACAACGACAATTATCTCTTTTTCAAATGATGAAACGGCTCGTAAAAACTTCGGACCTTTTACTGACGGATTTATTAAAATTGAATATGATAATTTGGAAGCGCTAGAAAACGCTTTAAATTCATCTAAAAATATTGCAGGATTTTTGGTTGAGCCAATTCAAGGTGAAGCTGGAGTTTATGTGCCTTCTGAAGGTTATTTAGCGAAAGCGAAAGCACTTTGCGAAAAACACAATGTACTTTTTATTGCAGATGAAGTTCAGACTGGAATTGCAAGAACAGGAAAATTGTTAGCTGTTCATCACGAAAATGTGCAACCAGATGTTTTAATTTTAGGAAAAGCAATTTCTGGTGGGGTTTACCCAGTTTCTGCTGTTTTGTGTAATAATGAAATCATGAACGTTATTAAGCCCGGACAGCACGGTTCTACTTTTGGAGGAAATCCTGTTGCGGCGGCTGTTGCGATTGCTGCTTTAGAAGTAGTAAAAGACGAAAAACTGGCTGAAAATGCGGAACGTTTAGGAATTATTTTAAGAAAAGGATTAAACGAAATTGCAGAAAGAAATAACTTAATCACTTTAGTTCGTGGTAAAGGTTTATTAAATGCAATTGTAATCAATAGTGGCGAAGACTCAGATTTGGCTTGGGAAATCTGCTTGAAATTCAGAGACAATGGATTATTGGCAAAACCAACGCACGGAAACAAAATTAGATTCGCGCCGCCTTTGGTAATGACCGAAGCGCAAATTCACGAATGTTTGGAGATTATCGAAAAATCTTTGAATGAATTTAAAAACTAAGAAGTTCTCTTTTGAGATTTAAAATAGAAAAAGCAGCAAATTCAATTGCTGCTTTTTTTGTAGACACCATTTTTTTAAAAGCGGTTACTTATTCGGCAACCGCTTTTTTCATAATTGCTAAAAATATCAAAAAAAGCAATTATTTTTTTGCAGCAGCTCCAGGAATTAATTCTCCTTTTTGCTTGAATTTGCTGTATTCAACAACTCCTGTTTTATCTGCCCAGTCAAAATATTTAGCCGAAAGATCGTTTACAATCCCTGCATTTTGAGCTGCAACGTTTGTTGTTTCGCCTCGGTCTGCTTCAAGATCGTAAAGTTCCCATTGGTAAGAAGGGTAGATCGAAACCAATTTCCATTTTCCTTCTCTCACAGCTCGGTTTCCAGCTCTCTCCCAAAATATCGGAGCGCCTCGATTTACTTCAGAAGCATTGTCAAATAAGACAGGCAATAAACTTTTACCTGCTAGCGGATTAGAATTTACACCATTAAGCGTTTTTGGATATTCAATTCCAGCCAATTCGTAAAAAGTAGGAGCAAGGTCAATAATATGTCCCGTTCCTTTATCGATTCTTCCTGCTTTAATTTTTGAAGGGTACCAAGCTATAAATGGAGAACTGAAACCGCCTTCATGCATATTGTTTTTATAATCCTGTAACGGAGTATTCGATAAATAAGCCCAGTTTTGTTCCTGATAATCAAAAGATCCAGAAGAACCAATTGGCCCATCGTTGCGAACTAAACCTCTTTTTAACGGATTGTAAGTATTAAATCCGCCTTGAGCGCCATTGTCGGCAATGAAAACAATCAACGTGTTTTTGTCTTTTTTCAACGCTTTTAACTTGTCTAAAACTTTACCCACGTTTTGATCCATGTTGTCGACCATTGCGGCGTAAACTTCCATTTTAGCTTTCCAGAATTGTTTTTCGTCATACGTTAATTTGTCCCATTCTGGAACTTCTGGATCGCGTGGAGCGATAGTTTGGTTAGGAAGCAGAATCCCGTTTTCTCTTAATTTTTTAATTCTTTTTTCTCTCAAAACATCCCAGCCTTCATCAAATTTGCCTCTGTATTTGGCAATATCAACTTGTTTCGCCTGCAATGGCCAGTGCGGTGCCGTAAAAGCCAAATACAAGAAGAAAGGTTTGTTTTCTTTGTTTTGTTCGTCTAAGAAAGTAACCGCATTGTTTCCGATTTCATCTGTAAAGTAATACGAATCATCTTTTGGATGCAGTTCTTCATTGTTGCGAATCATTTTTACAGGATAAGCCGTTTTTCCGAATGGAAGCGGTTTGGTATCAAAATAATTTGCCGCGCCTTTTAAGATTCCGTAAAACTTATCAAAACCTCTTTGATTCGGCCATTGCGCTTGATCTTCTGACCCAACATGCCATTTTCCAGACATTAAAGTGCTGTAACCGCCCGAACGGAAAACTTCTCCTAAAGTCAGAGATTCTTTGTTCAAATAACCTTGATAAGCCGGCAAACCTAAATTCACATCAAAATAACCCACTCCCGCTTTGTGCTGATATTGTCCCGTTAATAAAGAAGCTCTTGTAGGCGCACAAATGGAGTTGTTGTAAAATTCACGAAGACGTGTTCCTTCTTTTGCCAAACGGTCTAGATTTGGGGTTTTGATTTCAGATCCGTAGTTTCCTAAATCTGAATAACCCATATCATCAACCATGATCAAAATTACGTTTGGTTTTGAAGATGCGTTTTGGGCATCGATTTCAGCAGCACCTATTATTCCCGTCAGCAAGACTGAGAATAAAATGTTTATTTTTTTATTCATTTTATTATAATTTACCGTTAGTATATTTTAATTCGTTTTTTGAAACACATAGAGACATAGATTTTTTTTGCTTTTGAAAAGAATACAAAAGAGAAATTTATTTCTTTACACATAGTCTATGTTTATTTAAACAAGTGAAACGCCTTTACGCAGCATTATAAACTATGTTTCTATGTGTTTAAATTTGCTCTCGCAGATTTAGCTGATTTTACAGATTTTTTAATCTATCTATTCTTTGTAATCTCTGTGTATTCAAACAAGTGAAACGCCTTTAAGCAGCATTATGATCTATGTTTCTATGTGTTTAATTTGCTCTCGCAGATTTAGCAGATTTGGCAGATTTTTTAATCCATTTAATCCGTGTAATCTGTGGCAAAAAATTATTGTCTCCAAGCCGGAACCTGCTTCAAATTCGGATTCAAATCCAATTCTCTCTGCGGAATCGGGAAATGAACATGTTTGGGCTGTGCATTCGTTTTTCCTGCCGCTTTTAGTTTTGCGACAAAATAATCTGGACCTCTTCTAGCCAAATCAAACCAGCGCTGATATTCATAAACCAATTCTTTTCTTCTTTCTTCAAAAACCGCTTCTCTAAAATCATCCTGACTTAGTGCTGGCGAAGTTTCTGCTAAAAGTGGAATCCCAGCTCTAGTTCTCACGCGATCAACCGCTGCATACGCTTCTGCAGTTGGTCCGCTGTTTTGCTCGTTTAGAGCTTCTGCATAAATCAATAGTACTTCTGCAAATCGTATAATTGGCGTATTTTTAGAAGATTGTCCAGGCGAAGTTGGCGTTGCAGGATCAAAATATTTATTGAAATGCGGCGTAACTTTATACGTTTTTCCGTCCGTCGGGCTCACAAATTCTACTGCAAAAGTGATGTACTTTCTTTTATCTGTTTCAGCGAAAGCTTCAAAAAGTCCGCCTTCTTTGTGTAAAGCATCGGCTTGATCGCCAGCAATTCCGGGAACAGAAGTTGGTGCAGCCGTAGAAGCCAACATATTTCCGTTCCAATTGGTTAAACCTTTAAACTGAGCAGAGAAAATATGTTCTTTTCCGTTTTTAGTAGCAACATTAAAAACGTCAGCATAATTTTCGAATAAATCATACACTTTGCTGTCAATGATTTCTTTGCTTTTTTCGGCTGCTTTCTGCCATTTTTTTTCCGTTAAATACACTTTTGCTAAAATACTTTTTGCAGCACCAGCAGTTACACGGCCTTTATTTTGCTGCACTACAGGAAGCGCTTCAGCATCAATCAGATCGTTTTCAATTTGCGTGTAAACTTCTGCTTCTGGCGTGTTGCTTACATTGATGGCTTCTGACGATAAAACAGTCGTTTCGTGCAGAACGAGCGGCACATCTCCAAACCATCTTACCAAATTGAAATATAAAAGAGCTCTTAAAAACTTCGCTTCATTAATCAAATCTTTGTCTTTTTGCGAATTCAGATTTGGATTTTTAGCAATATTATCAATCGCAGCATTGGCTCTGTTGATTCCGTCATAACTTTGTCTCCATATCTCAATCATACGATCGTTGGAAGCATCGTGAGTCAAGTTAGATAAAGCTCTAACATGCGCATTTCTAGCTCGCGGTCCCGCTTCGTAATCGTCGGTTGCCATTTCGGTCGAAATCTGAATTAATCGATTGTATAAAGTGTGCGTGGAACTATTGATCGCGTTATGAATGGCAATAACAGCAGCATCTGCATCTTCGGTTGTTTTATAAAAATTGGTAGACGAAATAAAAGCTTTTGGATCTTCGTCTAAAGAATTGCAGGCACTTATTAAAAAGAGCGCTGCGAAACTGAATATAAGGGTCTTTTTCATGATAAATCTTTTAGAATGTTACGCTTAAACCGCCAGAAATTGTTTTAGATGCCGGATAAATTCCAGTATCAGTTCCTGGAGAAATACTGGTTCCGTTGGTAACTTCAGGATCGTAACCCGTGTATTTGGTAAAAGTGAGCAGATTCTCTCCAACGACGCGGAATTTTACTGCTGTCAATCTTAATTTTTCTGATATTTTTTTCGGAAGGTTATAGCTTAAAGTGATGTTTTTTACACGAACAAATGAACCGTCTTCCACAAATCGATTAGAGAAAACAGGAGCAGGGTCCAATTTTGCTCTTGGCGTTGTGTTACTCGGATTTGTTGGCGTCCAAGCGTCTAAAGCTGAGGTTGAAGCATTTTGCTGTCCGTTGTACAATTCCAGCGCTTGCAAGTTTCCGTTAAGAATTTTATTTCCAACAGAACCATTTACCAAAATCGCTAATTCAAAACCTCTGTAAGTGAAATTATTAGAGAAACCAAAAACAAAGTCTGGCTGCGCATCGCCAATGCTTGTTCTGTCTGCCGCAGTGGTAAAAGCGCCGTCACCATTAATATCTTTATACAAACGATCACCCGCTTTTGGAGTTGCATTTCCAGTATAAACGCCTTTTGTAGCCACTTCATCAGTTTGTAGAATTCCGTCTGTAACTGCTCCGTAAAAAGTTCCAAGAGATTGACCAACTTTTAAAATATAGTTGCCAAAAGTGTAAAATTCAGCACCATTTCCTAGCGCTATAATTTTATTTTGGTTGAATGCTATATTGAATTTTGAAGTCCAAGAAAAAGCAGTATTTCCAAGAGAAGCATTCAAACCAAATTCAATTCCCTGATTCTGAACAGAGCCAAAATTCTGCAAAGAAGAAGTAAACCCAGTAGTGTACGGAAGCTGAACGTCTAGCAATAAATCTTTAGTCGTTTTACGATACACATCAACGGTTAAATTCAGTTTATCATTAAAAAATCCAACATCAACTCCAGCATCAAACTGATTGGTTAATTCCCAACCTAAATTGTCGTTTGCAATTCGCGTAGGCGTAAAACCAGTATAAATCTGATCGCCAAAAAGATATTTCACACTTGTCAAAGTTGACAAAGACTGATATTCTCCAATTTCCTGATTTCCTGTTGCTCCCCAACTTGTTCTAATTTTCAAACTGTTAATGACATCTTTTACTGGAGTAAAGAAATCTTCTGAACTAATTTGCCACGCCGCCGCAACAGAAGGAAAGTAACCCCATTTATTGTCTTTTCCAAAACGCGAAGAACCGTCGGCTCTTAAACTTCCGGTTAAGAAATACTTCGAGTCGTAGTTGTAATTTACTCTCGTTAAATAAGAGTTTAACGCCCAAGTGCTTTCTCCAGAAGTTGGCATTAAAGCAATATTTCCACTTTGCAAACTGTAATAACCCGTAATATCATTTACATATTGCTGCGATCCAGATGTAACATATTCTCTTGTAGAACTTTGCTGCGTATAACCCGCCAAAGCGTTTAAGCGATGTTTTTCGCCAAATACAGTTGTGTACGTTAATGTATTTTCGTTTAGCCAGCTTCTAGAATCGGCAGTTCCAATTTTTCCTTCTCCATTTGTAATTGAACCTTCGTAAATGCTGGACGGCAAATAGCTTTTTTCTTTATTGAAAATCATATCAGTTCCAAAAGAAACTTTCAAAACCAGACTTTTCAAAATATCATACTCGCCATAAATTGTCCCCAAAATACGATCGGTAATAGATTGATTTTGTCGTTCATTTAAAGTCGCAATCGGATTGGCAAAAATATTCTCAAACGGATTTCTCAACGTATAGCTTCCATCTGGTTCATAAATCGTTGCCGTTGGAGGCATAACCAATAGAGAAGTTATCAAACCCGTTGGAGCAACTTCCGATTTAGTTTCGGCAATAGTCAAGTTTAAACCAAATCTAGCTTTGCTGCTTATTTTTGAATTTAAATTCACGCGTCCGCTAAAACGTTCAAAGCCTGTATTTTTTATAATTCCTTCTTGATTGTAATAGTTTCCAGAAACGGCATATTTGGTCTGATTGTTTCCGCCCGAAACACTCAGCTGGTGATTTTGTGTCAAGCCTTTTTGAAAAGCCGCATCTTGCCAATCGGTTCCTTTTCCTAGTTGCGCAATCTGTGCATCAGTCAAATATTGATTTGTTCCTCCCGCAGGATTTGAATCGTACAAAGCGGCATTTCTCAATCTAGAAAAACCTTGAGCATCTAATACATCTACTTTTTTACGAACGGATTGCTGACCAATTGTAAAATCGTAATTTACGGTAGTTGCCGTGTTTGAACCTTTTTTGGTTGTAATAATAACGACTCCGTTTGCACCTCTAGAACCATAAATGGCTGTTGAAGACGCATCTTTTAAAACCGTAATCGATTCAATATCTGACGGATTTATGGTAGAAAGCGGATTGGTTGGCGTACCGCTCAAAACGCCAGAAGTCACTTCAGAATTATATAACGGGAAACCATCTATAACGTATAAAGGTTCATTTCCACCCTGAATAGAACTTCCGCCACGAATACGAATGCTCATTCCAGCTCCCGGCTGTCCAGAAGTTTGTGTTACATTAACTCCCGCTACAGAGCCTTGCAGCGAACTTTCGAGTGTTTTTTGTGTTGCTTTTAATGACATTTGAGCAACTGTTTCGGCTGCTCCTGTGTAGTCTTTTTTAGAAGTGCTTCCGTAACCAATGATTACGATTTCATTTAATTCTTTTACATCTTCTTTTAGTGAAATCTGTACAAAATCTTTGGTTGCGATATGTTCTGCAGTGACATATCCCATGTAGCTTACAACTAAAGTATAAGGGAATATTTGTCCGGTTTGAAAATAGAATTTTCCGTCTAGATCGGTTACCGCTGCGTGTGTAGTTCCTTTAATTTGAACGGTAACTCCTGGAATGGGCTGATTGGTGACTTGATCTACGACGGTACCATTTAAGGTCGAATTGATTAAGGGTTTTGTGTTTTGGGCTTTAATTCCGATTGAAATCAAGAACGCAAAAAGCCACACAAAGGCATGTAATTGCTTGTTCATTACTTTTTTGATTTTAAATAATAAAGCGTTACGAGAAATTGAGTTTTCAATTCCCGTGGGCTTTCTTTAGTGATAAATGTTCTTTAAGTCTTGCCATTTCTGTTGCCGCAGAAATGCCTTTTTTATGAAAGAATAGGGCAGTGCATTGTTGTCATTTTAGAATTTTGATTTAGTTATTATTTTTTTTAGTTATGGAGTTTTGACATAATTATGCTTAAGATAACAGTCAATAAGAATTTTAGTTTGATTTTCATTTTATGAATTGAAAATGAAAGAAAAGGATTTTAACAGCACATGCACATATAACCAAAGATGTTATAAGTGAATTTTTTAGGAAGAATGTATTGCGATGTATAAGCTGTTGTTTTCAAAATGTAGTTTTTTAATATTTAAACTCTACTAATCCTATAGACAAAGTTAATTTTATTGTAATAAAAACCAAAATATTATTTAATTTTTTTGAATTTATAAAATGAGAATATAAGAGGAAGTACTTTTGATTATATTTAAATTGCTGGTAATTAATACTTTGTGGTTTGTTTGTCGAAATAAGAAAGCAAGTAAAACTAGTATGGTTTATACAGTTTTTACTTGCTTTTATTGCGTTTTAAACCTGACAGGTTTTTAAAGCCTGTCAGGTTTCGTTATAAATGAGTGGAGATTTATTTGAATTGCCTCCAGCTTTAGCTGGAGGTAAAAAATTTGAATATAAAAAAGGCTTTAGCCAAATATGAGTTTGGCTAAAGCCGGTACCCCTTTTCGAAATTAAAACCTCCAGCTAAAGCTGGAGGCAATTGATTGATCTTAGTTTAAAGGGTTTTGAAAATTTAAAACTTACAAATCAACATAATACTTTTGTTTTCCAAAGTTGAATTCATAATAAGTCAAATTAGGCCAAAGTGGTTTAATTAGTCCTTTTTCCCAAGTTTGTAAAGCCGTTTCTAATTCTTTTACTTTTTCTGGGTTTAGTTGTGAGAGGTCTTTCGTTTCCGATTTATCTTTATTAAGGTTATAAAGCCATTTTTCATGAGTTTTTCCGCTAATGACTAATTTCCAGTCGCCGGTTCGAACAGCTTTTGCATCGCCCGAGCGCCAGAATAAATCTTTGTGCGCTATTTTGTTTTCATTTACCGTTTTTACCAAATCAACACCATCATAGATTCTGTCTTTTGGTAAATCTGAGCCAATTGCGGTTGCAATTGTTGTAAAAATATCCAAAGTACTAACAGGCGTTTTGTAAATAGTATGAGGCTTAATCTTTCCCTTCCACGAAAGTGCAAAAGGAATATTGATTCCGCCTTCAAAATGAGAAAATTTGCCACCTTTTAAAGGAGCATTTGTTGTTGCAAAAGTATAATCGGCGCCGCCATTGTCGCTGGCAAAAATGATTAGCGTATTTTCTTCCAAACCTTCTTTTTTTACTTTTTCGCGAATTCTGCCAATAGCATCATCTAAGGCGCTGATCATCGCAAAATATACACGTTTGTTTTCGTCCTTTACATTCGGAAAACGATCGTAATATTTTTTGCGAACCTGAAATGGCGTATGTGGCGCATTAAACGGAATGTAAAGTAGAAAAGGTTTATTTTTATTTTTGTCAATAAAAGCTTCCGCTTCTTCAGCAAATTTTTCAGTTAAATATTCTTTTTCGTCAATAATCGTAGTGTCTCTTCGAATTTGTCCGATTCCGACACGGCCTTTGCCCCAAATCATTTTATCGGTAAAATCTTCATGATGATGATTGATGATATCTGGATTATCATCTTCGGGAGCAAAAAGCGAAAAAGCCTGATAAAATCCGTAATGATAATCGAAACCACGGTCTAGGGGAAAAAATCCTTTATTGTGGCCCAAATGCCATTTTCCGATTATTCCAGTGCTATAACCTTGTCTTTTGGCCAAATCAGCAAAAGTGATTTCCGATTTTGGAAGTCCCTGTGTTGCAATAGAAGCATCGTTTGGATATGTGATTTTATCATTTAATCTCCAATTATTGGTATTGATTAAATATTTAAAAGCATAATATTCCAAATTGTTTTTCGGATATCGGTCTCCAGGCTGATATTCGTGTCCGAAACGTTCCTGATATCTTCCTGTAAGTAGTCCCGCTCTTGAAGGCGAACAAATGGATGCCGAGGCATAACCATCAGTAAAGGTTGCGCCCGAAGCTGCCAGAGAATCTATCTGCGGAGTAGGAGTCGATTTTCCGCCGTAGAGTGAAATATCATATTTTCCTAAATCATCGGCAAGAAGAATGATAATGTTGGTCTTTTTTCCAGAAATAGAATCGGTGGGTTTTGAAGCCAGAAATTCTTTTTTTCCTTCTGCCAATTTTTGATCTTCTTTTATTAAAGTGCCGTCAGTGTTAATGGGCCAGAATAAAAAGGCGAAGAGAAGGAGCAGTATTATTAAAATAGGGATTATAATTTTGGTTATTTTTTTATAGTTTGGCATAATGGTTTTGGTTAATTTTTTAATAGAATTATAAGAATCTTTGTCAAAGTTCAAAACTTTGACAAAGATTCATGTTGCTCAAATGTGAAGTACAATCTTTGTAGAGCTACTTGCGTGTCCTTCGACTTCGCTCAGGATGACAATATTGCGGGAAATAGCTTTGTCAAAGTTCAAAACTTTGACAAAGCTTCATGTTGCTCAAATTCGAAATCCAATCTTTGTAGAGCTACTTGCGTGTCCTTCTCCCGAAGCCTCGGGATCGCTCAGGATGACAATAATTGTATTATTTCGAAGCTAAAGCAACATCAACATCATTTTTCAAATCATTGATTCCTTCTTTTTTAAAAATAATTTTTCCGTTTTCATATAAAATTAAAGTCGGAAAAACTTTTACCGTTTTTAAATCGGCAATAACCTGCGGACTGTCTTCTAACTCGATTTCTACGATTTTCAAATTGTTTCCGTATTCAGATCTTATGTTTTCGAGAATAGGTTTGACTTTTTTGCAAGGACCGCAGTATTTGGAACCAATATCAACCAAAACGTTTTTATTTTCGGCAATGATTTTATTGAATTCGGCCAGCGATAATTTGCTTTTTAAATTAGAATAAAACGGTTTGCCATTTCCAATCCAATTCGCAATTCCGCCTTCTAAACTATATGCTTCGTTAAATCCGATTTTTAGAAGTTCCTTTTCTAACTGTACACTTCTTCCTGCTCCGATCGAATAAATAAAAACGGGTTTAGATTTATCCAACTTGGCAATTTGCTGCGCATAGTTTTCAGATTGAAGATTGAAATTTACAGCGCCCTCAATATGGTTCAAAGCAAATTCTTCGGGAGTTCTAGCGTCAACAATCTGTGGATTCGTCTGGTTTTTTATTTTCGAATAAAAAGAATCTAACGATAAAGAACTATGAATTTCATTTTGCGAAAAAGCAGCAACCGCCCACAAAAAGGCAATTGCTGTTAAACTGGTTTTTAAAATTTGATTTTTCATATCCCAAATATTAAACCTGTTCTAAAACTGGCGCAGTAGTTTCTTCGGCAATAACTGCTTTTGGCTTTTGCGGAACTGCTAATACGCCTTCAGCCAAAGCACTTCCTTCTTTTTTAGATTTAAAAATTGGCCAAAGAAACTGTGCGTACCATTCTTCTTGTTTGTATGATTTCATTCCGTAAGATTCTGGATATTTACGTGTAATTAATCCAGTCCCGAAAATCATATCCCAGATAAAAAACATATTTCCGAAGTTTCCTTTAAAATGTCCTACACCGTCTCCGCTTGTATCGGCATGATGTGCATGATGCGTTGCAGGAGTAGAAATCAGTCTTTCTAAAACCCAAGCAATCGGATGCAAAACTTTGTATTTGTAAAATGGCTTATCCCATTTAATACTTGAATGCGCGCCTAATGTGATGAAACTTTTAATAACCAAAACAAACAAAGCTGGCAATCCTAAACCTAAATACGTTAGTGTTGCAGTCAAATAAATTTGAGAAAAGAAAACCGTGTAAATAAAGTTTTGTCTAGAAGCCATTGCCATTCCCATGTATGGAGCAGAATGATGTGTTCTATGAAAACGCCATAAAAAAGGCACTTGATGATGCAAACGATGGTACCAATACTGCGTTAAATCATCGGCAATTGCGATTAGGAAAAAACCTCCCCAAAACGGAACCCATGATAAAGAATTTGCCAAATTCGGTATTAAATAAGGCAAAGCGGTTAAACTGAAAAAAGCAATTATTGGAGGTAAAAGCAATTTTGGAGCAAGAAAAGAAACAATGTCAATTTTGCGTTCTTCTCCTGTCCATTCATCGTCATATAAACCTGCCGCAAATTCGATAACTCCCAGTACAATCATAAATACGATTAATCCCCACGATCTAATGTTTGCAAAAGCAGGCTGTAGAAATTGTAAAAATGGTGGTACTGTCAAATGAGATTCGGTTACTGAAGCGCCGCCCAGCTGAAAATAAAGGTAAATTGCCAACACTGGCAATGAATAAATAAAAAGACTAATGGTCAAGTCTCTTGTCAATTTTGAATTTTGAACTGCTGCCATGATTTCTTATTTTAAAAATTGATTAATAATGGTTAATCCGCCTGCCAAAATCGCCAGCGGAACTAAAAACAAGATTATCCCAACGACAATCTTTTTTCCTATAATTTCATAATCTACTCGTTTCATCTTGTTTTGTTTTTAGATTTCCTACAAGGTTTTGGAAACCTTGCAGGTTGTAATGTATTAATTTGTAGTTCCTCCAGGTTTAGTTGCCTGTTTGATTAAATCAGAAACTGTTTTTCCTTTGTCAGCTCCTGTGTTATGAATTCTTCTGTTGTAAACATCCTGCCAGTCAATCAGCGGGTATACATTGTTTTCTTTGGCCTGTTCGTCAAACAGTTTTTGAAGTTCGGCCAGTTTTTCAGGATATTTTTTCGCCAGATTGTTACGTTCGTTAAAATCTTCGTTTAGATTGTATAATTCCCAAACATCAGTGTCAAAATTGCTTGGCGCAGGTTTTTCGCTGCTTCCTAAAGATTTTTTCACTGCGAAAGAATCTGGTAAATGTGCTGCCGAAGCTTTCCATCCGTCTTTATAAATTGCTCTGTTTCCGAAGATGTAGTAATACTGTACTTTGTGCAATGATTCTGCTTTCGGATTGTCTAATGAAGCCTTGAAAGTGGATCCTTGAATAATATCTTGTTTTATATTTTTAATATATTCTGGAGCTTTAATTCCAGCAATATCTAAAGTCGTAGGCAAAAGATCCGTCACGTGGCTGTATTGGTTTCTAATACCGCCTTTGTCTTTAATTCCGTCTGGATAAAAAACAATCAACGGATTACGGGTTCCGCCCTCAGACTGTGCATCTTGTTTCCAGTTTTTGAAAGGAGCATTGGTTGCCTGCGCCCATCCCAACGGATAATTGGTATTTAACCCTTTTGCCGTTCCAATTTCTCCAATGTTTTTTAAATTACTTTCAAAATTTTCTTCGTCTGTTTTTCCTTGAGAAAATAAACTTTGATTGATAGTTCCCTGTAAAGTTCCTTCTTTACTCGCTCCATTATCTCCAATAGCAACAAAAATCAATGTATTATCCAGTTGTCCGCTTTGTTTTAAATAATCGACAACTCTTCCAATTTCATAATCTGTATACGTCAAGAATCCAGCGTAAACTTCCATAAATCTTGCGTACACTTTCTTTTGTTCTGGAGTTAATTTTTTCCATTCTGTAATAAGCGCATTACGATCAGGAAGCACAGTATTTTGCGGAATTACGCCCAGTTTCTTTTGGTTTGCCAATACTTTTTCGCGGTAAACATCCCAGCCTTCATCAAATTTTCCTTTATACGGTTCAACCCATTTTTCCGCAACCTGATGAGGTGCATGAACCGCTCCTGGCGCGTAGTACAAGAAAAATGGTTTTCCTGGCGCTGCTTTTTGTTGTTTCTGGATATAACTGATCGCTTTATCAGTAATCAATTCGTTCAAATGGCGTCCGTCTGGTTTAATATGAACTTGATCTTCAACCAAATCAGGATTGTATTGATCGGTTTGAGAACCTAAGAATCCGTAGAAATGATCGAAACCTTTTCCAGTCGGCCAACGATCAAACGGACCCGCATCTGAGGCTTCTTCATCGGGCGTAACGCCGTATTTTCCAACCGCAAAAGTGTTGTAGCCGTTGTCACGTAAAATTTCTGCAACAGTTCCTTTATCTGAAGGAATTCTTCCGTCCCAACCTGGGAAACCGGCAGAAAGAATAGTGTGAGAGAAACCGCTAACGTGAACTCTTCCAGAATTTCTTCCAGTCAACAAAGCCGCTCGGGTAGGGGCGCAAATTGCTGTGGTATGAAAGTTCGTGTAGCGAAGTCCGTTGTTTGCCAAATTATCAAAAGTCGGTGTATTGATCAAACCTCCAAAAACACTTGCAGCTCCAAATCCAACATCATCCAATAAAATCCAAATCACGTTCGGCGCGCCTTTTGGAGTCTTTACAGGATCTGGCCAATATTCTTTAGAATCGGCTAGAGTTTTACCGATTGTACCTTTGAATTCTTCTTTTTCCTGTGCAAATCCCAGTTGTGCCACTAGGAAAGCAGTAACCAAAAGCCCCTTCTTAGAGCTTTTGATTGAAATGCTATTTTTAAAATTTTTCATTTTTTATAGTTTTTTAGTTATATGGTTTTAAATAAAGGTTCTTATTTTTTTTAGGAGCTAATCCCGCTATCCGTTACAATCTTTTGTGGTCTCGTTAAAGAAACGAGACCACAAAAGGATTTCCACTTCTATCGGGGCTAGAAAATCATTTTCATAAAAAGATTTTTGTTCAATTTGTCAGGCTGAGCGAAGTCGAAGCCCACGCAATAATAATCGCCAATCTTTCTTGACAAACTAGTGCGATTTCTCGTTCCTCGAAATGACAAAATCGTATGTTTAAATATTTTAATACCCAGGATTTTGCGGCAACCCTTCTGGATTAATATTTCTCTCACTTTGCGGAATTGGATAAAGATTATTTCTTTCCGAAACAGAGTTTTTAGCCGTAACCTTTTTTATTTCTGTAACCAAAGTTCCCCATCTCACCAAGTCAAACCATCTTTGTCCTTCCTGAACAAATTCTTTTTTGCGCTCTTCCTGAATTGCCGCTCTAAAAGAAGTTTGGTCTAACCCAGCTAAATCTACCGTAGGATCTGGAGTCGTAATGGCTTTTCCGAAAGCTCTTCTTCGTACCTGATTGATTAATTCGTAAGCTTCAGCTGTCGGCCCACTTTGTTCATTTATCGCTTCCGCTAAAGACAAAAGGATGTCGGCATAACGAATAACCGGAAAGTTGATCGCTACGTTTCCAGGAGTTGCCAAATTGGTTAAATCCAGATACTTTTTGAAGATAGGTTTCGGAAATGTGTAAAGTGTTCCTGTTGCTGGGTTAAGCAGCTGTTTAGCGTAACTAACATCTCTTCTTTTGTCTCCGGCTGCATAAATGTCATAAAACAAAGCAACGTCTGAGATAATATCTGCCGGTTCTGTAGCAGTGAATCCGGTAAAAGCGGTTGCTTGAAAAGTGCTTCCGCTAGAACCATTTCCAGCCTGATTTGGTTCAAACTGAACAGAGAAAATATGCTCTTTTCCGTTCTTTTTAGTTTTAGTGAAAATGTCCTGAAAATCTTCAAACAAAGCATATCCGTAACCGCCGTCAATTACTTCTCTTGATTTTGCAATCGCATTTGGCCAATCTTTTCTAGTCAGATAAACTTTTGCTAAGATTGCTTTTGCAGCACCGGAAGTAGCACGTCCTGCATCTGCTGCTGTGTACGTTTTGGGTAAAGCTTCAGCATCTGTCAAATCTTTAATGATTTGATTGTAAACTTCATCCACCGTAGAACGATTAGTTTTTAGATCACCTAAATTGATAGAAGTTGCTTCGTGCAATACAATCGGAACACCGCCCCAAAGACGAACTGCTTGGAAATAAAGCAAACCTCTAATGAATTTCGCTTCATTGATTAATCTGGTTTTAACTACTTCAGAACCAGAAACTTTCTGAATATTATCTATAGAAACATTCGCTCTGTTAATTCCCGCATAAATTTGTCTCCAAGCGACTTGAACACGGTCTGAAGTAGCATCATGGGTCAAACTGCTCAACGCTCGAACCTGCGGATTGGTGGCAGAAACTCCCGCCGCCGCATAATCTGAAGCCATGTCGGTCAAGAAATAAAGGTTTCTTCCAAACAGACTCTGTTCGCCTGGATCAAGACTTAAGGACGCGTAAACCGCCGTAACGCTCGCCACAGCATCGTCTTGAGTGACAAAATAATTGTCTTCGGTTACAAATGAGGTAGGCGTTACCTCAAGATCTGCGCACGATGTCAAAATTCCTGCGCTTAGTATAATTGTTAGGATTATCTTTTTCATTGTATTTTGCTTAGAATGTTACGTTAAGGCCAGAAATAAAAGTTTTAGAATTTGGATAAGAACCAAAATCAATTCCTGGATATAAGTTGTTTTGCTCGTATGAACTTACTTCTGGATCGTAGCCCGTATATTTAGTCCATGTAATTAAGTTTTCTGCTGATACGTAGATTTTTACGCTTTTTGTTCCCAGTTTTTTCGAAACGCTTTTAGGTAAAGTATATCCCAAAGTGATTAATTTCAATCGTAAGAAAGAAGCGTCTTCAACGTAGCGTTCCGAAACGATTCCCAACGGAGAACTCGAAGCTCTCGGAATTTCGTTACTCGGATTCGTTGGTGTCCAACGGTCATTTAAAGTTGCAGCTGCATTGGTTCCTAAAGTTGAGATTTCCAACTGCTGATTTAAAGCATTAAAGATTTTTCCGCCGTAAGCTCCTTGAAAAGAGAAATTCAAATCAAAATCATTGTATGAAACCGTGTTGCTGAAACTTCCAACAAATTTGGGTTGAGAGGTGCCTAAATTTCCTTTGTCCAAAGCCGTAATTACGCCGTCGCCATTGCTGTCAACATATTTTCTGTCTCCCACTTTTGTATTAGCCAAACTGTTGATTTTTGGTTGGGTATTCACCTCTTCCTGAGTCTGGAAAATTCCGTTGGTTTTATAACCCCAGAAAGATCCCAAAGGCAAGCCGACTTTTACAATAACAGGCTGTTGCTGCAATAAAGAACCGTTTGGAACTACTGGGAAAAACTCATTTACACCATTTCCAATCTCGGTAACTTTATTTCGGTTAAGAGAAAATACGATATTCGAATTCCAAGCAAAGTTTTTAGTTTTTACGTTTTCTGTTGTTAAACCAATTTCGAGACCTTTATTTTCAACTCCACCAATATTTTGAAGAACTGTAGCGTAACCAGAACTCAACGGAACTGGAACATTGATTAATAAATCTTTTGTCTTTTTGTAATACACATCAAAAACAAAATTGATTTTTCGGTCAAGCAATGATAAATCCAATCCAACATTATATTGATTTGTTTTTTCCCACTTCAAATCTGGATTTGCCAGTCGGGTAGGAGCCAGACCTGTGTATAAAGTCCCTCCAAAAGAATAATTTACAGAACCCATAGAAGCTAGCGGAAGATAGTTTCCAATTTCTTGGTTTCCGGTTGTTCCTGCCGTAATTCTCAGTTTGGCTTCGGTTACACCTTTAATGTTGTTTGCGAATTCTTCGTCTGTAATATTCCATGAAAATCCAGCAGAAGGGAAGTAACCCCAAAGCGATTCAGAACCAAATCGAGAAGAACCGTCGGCACGTCCAGATAAAGTGAAATTATATTTTCCTTTATAAGAATAATTTACCCTTGCTAACCAAGATTTTAATACACTTTCGTAAGCGTCACTGTAAGGTTTTACAGGAACACCATCTTGAATAGCATTGTAAGTATTGGCATCGTTTACAAAAGTTTGAGCTCCAGCATTTGAAACTTCGCCTTTTGTATATTGAAGCGTATAACCTCCTAAAGCTGAAAATTTATGGTTTTCGCCAAAATGAGTATTGTAATTAAGTGTGTTTTCATTTAAAACAGAACTCACCAATCTTTCCCCAATAGAGGCTAATCCTTTTGTACCTGCACCTGTTGTGGTGTTAGACGGAGCGTAGTAATTTTGTTTGGTATTCAATACATCACCGCTTACTGCAACCTTAGCCGTTAATTCTTTATTGAATTTATACTCGCCAAATAAACTGGTTAGAATTCTATTCAATTTCGTTTCATTTGTCGTATTATCCAAATCGTTAATCGGGTTCGGAACATAACCGTTTACAGACGTTGCATACGGATTGTTGGTTACATTGTAGCTCCCGTCTGCATTTTTAATAGGAACCACTGGCGCTGTCAAAACCACACTAACCAACGGGTTCGGATTTCTTCCGGCTCCTGCGCCTCCATTGGTACCCACACCATTTGAAATAGAGTTGGTATAATTAGCGTTTACACCAAATTTGAATTTCTGAGAATAGTTTCTTTCGTAGTTTACTCTAAGCGATATACGTTTAAAATCAGATCCCAAAACAATTCCATCCTGATCAAAATATCCTGCTGAAACGGCGTATCTAGATTTTTCGTCTCCGCCAGAAAAAGATAAATTATGATTTTGAACTGGAGCAGCTGTAATAAATGCAGCAGATTGCCAATCATAATTTCCAGAAGTTTTTAAAGCTTCAATTTGTGCAGCAGAAAAAGAAGGAGCTTGTCCGATACTTGCTTGAACATCATTTCTTAAACTTGCCCATTCGCTAGCATTCATTAATCTTAGTTTTTTCGAAATATTTTGGAATCCGAAATAGCCTTGATAAGAAATATTATCCTGTCCTTTTGTTCCTTTTTTAGTCGTAATAATCACAACTCCATTAGCGCCTCGAGAACCGTAAATAGCTGTTGCAGAAGCATCTTTCAGAACTTCCATCGATTCGATATCGGCAGGATTAATAGTAGAAAGAACGTTTACAGTTGCTCCAGCAAAACTTACTCCAGCCGAACTGTTGCTGTTATCATTGTAAATTAAAATGCCATCTACAACATAAAGCGGTTCATTACCAGCAGTGATGGAATTTCCTCCGCGAATGCGAACACTTGAAGAAGCACCAGGACGGCCAGAACTTTGTGTAACTACAACTCCAGCAACAGCACCTCTTAATAGGTTGTCTGCAGAAGAAGTCACCTGCGACAAATTGGCTTTTGGAACCGAAGCGACAGAACCTGTAATGTCTTTTCTTTTCTGAGTTCCGTATCCCACAACAACCAATTCTTCCAGTTCTTGACGCTCTTCTTTAAGATTTATGATTACTGGATTTTTCTCCACAATTATTTCAAGTTTTTTGTATCCGATGTAACTTATAATCAAAGTATAAGGGAATTTTTGTCCTGTCTGAAAATAAAATTTTCCTTCGGCATCTGTCACAACACCGTGAGTAGTTCCTTTAATGGTAACTGAAGCACCGATAATAGGCTGATTTGTAATATCATCTACAACAGTTCCGTCTAGTTTTGATTGTATAAGAGGTGTGGTATTCTGGGCTTGTATTCCCGCCGTTATCAAGAGTAGAAACAGCAGTATGTGTATGTTTAACTTTTTTTTCATTTCTTTGTATTGGTTTTAAGTAATTAACAAGACGCCCTGAGCACTGTTTATACAGCACTCTAAAAAGTGTTCTTGATTTAGTGATAAATGTTCTTTAAGCCTTGCCATTTCTGTTGCCGCAGAAATGGCTTTTTTTATTTACAGCAACAAGTTTGCATTGTTTTCATTTTAATTTTTTTAGTTGTTAGTTATTTAATTTGTTGAAAAACAGGTATAGTTTCAAGAATCTGACCCACACAATTGAATGCATTGGAAAGACCTTTAGTTATAAATTCAGTAAAAATTTTAGTGGTGTTTTTAGATCTGCTTAGATTAAATTCTAAAGGCAAATTAAGGTAAGAAGTTTTTTAACAACAGAAACACATATAACAAATAGTGCTATAAGTGTTTTTTTAGGAAGAATGTAACGCGATATGCTTTCTGTTGTTTTCACAATAATAATTTTTATGGTTTGAAATATTATTTTAAACTCTACTAATCCTATAGACAAAGTTAAATTTTATATAATAAAAACCAAAAGTTTATTGATTTTTTTTTGAAAAACTTTGCTGAATAGGAGCAACTTAGAAAATTGTTTCTTTTAGAAGCCTTAATTTTAAAGGCTTTTCAATAGACAGTAAAAAATAAGAATGTTAAATTTATTCTTTAATAAACTATAGAAATGTAGTATTATTCTTTTGGTTTAATGAGTTTAAAACTCTAAATAATTAAAGATGAGATATAAAAAACATCTTTAAAAGCCTTTTTTTGGTCTTAGCTTTAGGTATTTTTTTAAGTTCTATATGATTCTTGCATATTTATATCAAATAAAGACAAAATTATCCTTTATATGATATTTGTCATTTTTTGTAAGAATGTATGAAGGTAATTTTGATTCGATAATTGAGGGAATAGTTACTCAGTTAGAATCAAAATTAAAACTATGAGTAATCTATCGCAATCTCACAAAATTTTATTTCTAAATACACTAGCCTTTACCATCTGTTTTGCTTGTTGGACACTAAACGGTGTATTAATTACTTTCCTTGCAGACAAAGGAATATTCAGTTTTTCTGTTGTAGAAATGGGCTGGCTTCTTGGAATTCCTATTCTTTCAGGTTCTATTTTTAGACTTCCAATAGGAATTTTAACAGACAAATATGGAGGCAAAATTGTATTTTCTGCTTTATTAATAGCGTGTTCAATACCGCTTTTTTTACTTCCTTTCGCAGATTCTTTTTGGAGTTTCGCAGTGCTAAGTTTTTTCTTCGGATTAGTAGGAACTAGTTTCGCTGTTGGAATTGGCTATACTTCTGTCTGGTACCCAAAAGAATGGCAGGGTCGAGCGCTGGGAATTTTCGGAATGGGAAATGCAGGTGCAGCCATTACGACTTTCGTGGCGCCTACATTATTAAATAATTTATCTGCAAATGACCCGATAAATGGCTGGAAAACACTTCCTATTATATATGCTGCGTCTTTAGTCACAATCGGAATACTTTTTATCGCTTTCGCTAAAAACAAAACCAATCAAGGCGTTTCAAAAACCATGGGCGAATTGCTATCTCCATTAAAGAAAACCAGAGTCTGGCGTTTTGGAGCTTACTACTTTTTAGTTTTCGGTTTTTTTGTCGCCTATTCGCAATGGCTTCTTCCCAACTTTATGAATGTTTATAACACAACATTAGTAATGGCTGGAATGTTTGCCACAATGTTCAGTCTGCCTTCTGGCGTCATTAGAGCTTTTGGCGGTTATCTCTCAGATAAATTTGGGGCAAGAAAAGTCATGTATTGGGTTTTAGGTTCTTCAGTTGTAATAAGCTTTTTATTGATGTTTCCAAAAATGGAAATCATTACTGCTGGTCCCGGAGTTATGTCACTTACTAATGGAAAAGTAACTGAAATTGCTGATAATAAAATAGTTGTAAACGGAAAAATACACCAGATCAGCAATAAAAGAGAGGTAAAAAGTAACAATGAATCTGCAATTTTTCCAGTAAAAAAATCATGGCAGGAAGTTGTTGTTGAACAAAATCAAGAAGTTAAAAAGAAAGAATTATTAGCGCACGGAATAACGCAGATTAATTTCAGCGCCAATCTCTGGGTTTACGTGATTTTGGTAACACTGATTGGAATTTCGTGGGGAATTGGAAAAGCGGCTGTCTATAAACATATTCCAGAATATTTCCCAAATGAAGTCGGTGTAGTCGGAGGAATGGTCGGCCTAATTGGTGGTTTGGGAGGATTTTTAGGGCCCATAATTTTCGGATACCTACTTAATTATACAGGGCTTTGGACCAGTTCATGGATATTCATCTGCTTCGTTTCTGTAGCATGCTTAATCTGGATGCACAGAACAATTATAAAGGCGATGCATAGTAAATCGCCAAATTTCACAAAACAAATAGAAGATAAACATTAAATTAAAATTGAATTAAATGAAAACTTGGTTAGACAAATGGAATCCTGAAGATGAAGCGTATTGGAATGCTGACGGAAGTAAAATTGCCTGGAGAACTTTAACAATAACAACAATAACGCTTGTATTGTCTTTTGCCTCTTGGTTTATGATGAGTGTAATTGCTGTAAAATTGCCAGGCTTAGGCTTTAATTTTTCAAAAGATCAGCTTTTTTGGCTGACCGCAATTCCAGGGTTAGCTGCTGGTTTTTTAAGAATCATTCATACTTTTTTATTACCGATTTTTGGCACACGCCACATTATATCTTTCGCTACAGCGATAAAATTAATTCCCGTAATCGGAATTGGATTTGCAATTATGAATGTAAATACACCTTTTTGGGTTTTTGCAGTTTTAGCTTTTACAACAGGTTTTGGAGGAGGAGATTTCTCTTCTTACATGCCAAGCACAAGTCTGTTTTTTCCGCAAAGATTAAAAGGAACAGCATTAGGAATTCAGGCAGGAATTGGAAACTTTGGAGTTTCACTTGCCCAATTTGTAACGCCTTTGGTTATTAGCGTTGGTATTTTTGGAGCTTCAACAGTATTTACAAGTATCGATCCTAAAGAAGCTGTAGCAGTTTTTCAAAACACATCAGTCGAAAAACAAAAGGAAGTTTTTGCGGCGCTAGATACTGAAGTGCAAACGAAAATACTTTTGAACGTAAAGAAAAATGTTATTGATTCTGTACAAACAGCAGTAAACTCAAAAGATAATGTAATTGTATTTACTTCGGTTCCAGTTAAGGCAAAAGCAAAAGCCATTGCAAATGCAAATCCGAAATTAGCTGAGAAAATTTTAAATAACATTCAAAGCGAAAACACGGCGGTAAAAAACAAACCAATTTATATGCAGTCAGCTGCATTTTGGTATGCGCCGTTTTTAATTATCATGGCACTGTTTAGCTGGTTTTATTTAAGAAGTATTCCAATGAAAGCTTCTGTAAAAGAGCAGTTGGATATTTTTTCCAATAAACATACTTGGTATTGTACTATAACTTACGTAATGACTTTTGGAACTTTTGCAGGCTTATCTGCAGCTTTTCCGTTAATGATTAAATTTCTTTACGGAGATTTTCCAAATGCACCAGATCCTTTAGTTTATGCATTCTACGGTCCATTAATTGGTTCTGCCAGCCGAATTGCTTTTGGTTTTGTGGCAGATAAAGTTGGTGGTGCGATTTTAACGACTATAACAGGTCTAGGAATTTTAGCAGGATCAATACTTTTAATAACTCAAGGGTTAGTTGCGCCAACAAGTATAGATCAATTTCCACTTTTTGTAGCGGTAATTTTAGCTATGTTCTTTTTTACTGGAATTGGAAATGCAGGGACATTTAGACAATATCCAATCATTTTTAAAGAAAATCCTCGTCAAGCAGCAGGAGTAATTGGTTGGACTGCAGCAATTGCAGCTTTTGGACCATTTATTTTTTCTAAGTTAATAGGAAATAATATTTCTGCAAATGGCTCAGTAAATCAGTTTTTTATCGGTCTTGCTTTTTTTGCAATACTAGCGACAGCTATTAATTGGTGGTTTTACAATCGTAAAAATTGTGAGAAGCCAAGTTAATTAAATAATCATAAAATTTTAATAGAGATGAAAAATAAAACATTTAATACCAAAGCGTTATTAGTAGCAACTCTAGTATCTGTGCTTATGATCGTATTCGTGTTTTTAGGATCAAGACAGCTTCAGAATTTTGATGCAGCATTGGTAACCTATCTGTTCGGAACCATCTTTGCATTCTTCGGAATTGTTTATCGATATACAGTTTGGCTGCAGCGCCCTCCGACTTGGATGTATTTCAAAAGAAGTCTTAAATTTCTTTTTACAGGAAAAGTGTTTTCTCATTTATGGTTTTTAGGAAAAGAATCGGTTCAAAATATAGCTATTCAGAAATTCATTTATCCAAGAGGAAAATACCGCTGGATAGCGCATTTTTGTATTGCAATCGGCTGTTTATCTGCTTTTGCCATTACTTTTCCGTTGACATTTGGATGGATTCATTTTACTTTGGCACCGAATTCTATTTCAGTTTACGAAGCCCATTTTTTTGGTTTTAAAGTAATGGATTTTGAATTGGGTTCCATAATGGCATTTTTGACTTTTCATGCCTTAAACTGGTCCTCTTATTTGGTTATAATTGGATCTGTTTATTATTTGAGACGCCGCTTAACCAACCCAGGTTTAATTGCGACGCAGACCTTTGAAGGCGATTTGCTGCCACTGATTTTATTGATTGCAATTTCAGTAACAGGTTTGTGCCTGACGTATTCCTATCAGTTCATGAAAGGATTTGCATTTGATTTCCTAGCTGTAATTCATGCTGTGACGGTTATTATGTTTCTGATCTGGATTCCGTTTGGGAAATTCTTCCATATTATTCAACGTCCGGCTCAGATTGGAGCACACATTTACAAACAAGAAGGAATTAAAAAAGGAATGGCTGTTTGTCCGCATACAGGAGAAGAATTTGCAACAAAACTTCATATCGACGATTTAAAAATTGTAACCAAACAATTAGGTTTCGATTTTACCCACGAAGACGGAACATCTCATCTTGATCTTAGTCCTGAAGGAAAAAGATCACGAGTAGCTCAAGCGCACTTAAAAGCTCGAATAGGTGGCGGAAACTTATTTGGATAATTTTTAAAGTTTCAAGTTTAAGGTTTCAAGTTCCTAACAAAACGTGAAACTTGAAAAGTGAAACAAAAATATAACAAAACAAAAAACATGGCAAAACTACCAGTAGAAATAGAAAAAATAATTGAAGATTTTGGACCGCATTTAAACTATGCTCCAGTTGATGGCTATGATGGAAGAGACGAACCTGATGATATTGTAAAAACACACTGTTGTTTCTGCGGTATGCAATGCGGCATACAATTATCTGTAAAAGACAATAAAGTGGTGGGTTTTGAACCTTGGATGGAATTTCCTTTCAACGAAGGTCGTCTGTGCCCAAAAGGAGTACAGCGCTATCTTCAAAACAATCATCCTGACAGACTTTTACATCCGCTTCAAAGAGTGGAAGGGAAAGGTTTTGAAAAAATTTCATGGGATAATGCGATGGATAAAACCGTTTCTGAAATTAAAAGAATTCAAGAGAAATACGGCAAACATGCTTTTTCGATGCTTTCTGGAGTTTCGTTAACCAATGAAAAAAGCTATTTGGTAGGAAAATTTGCCAGAGTCGCTTTAAAAACCAGAAATCTGGATTACAATGGACGCCTTTGTATGGTAAGTGCGGGCGCGGGAAATAAAAAAGCTTTTGGCTTGGATCGCGCATCCAACAATTACTCAGATTTAGAATATGCCGAGGTAATTATTGTGACAGGAGCCAATATCAGTGAGACTTTTCCAACTTTAACCCATTGGATATGGAAGGCCAGAGATCGCGGAGCAAAATTAATTGTAATTGACCCAAGAATGATTCCTTTGGCAAGAACATCCGATATCCATCTCGATGTCAGACCGGGAACAGATTCTGCTTTATATGGTGCAATGCTTAAATATTTGGTGGATAAGGACATGCTCGATCATGATTTTATAGATAATTATACTTCAGGATTTCAGGAAACGATTGATGCCGTAAAAGACTATACTTTAGAATGGGCAGAAGAAGTTACAGGAATCGATAAAGAAAAAATAAAAGCTGCGGCCGAATTATGGGGTAAAGCAAAAACAAGCTTTTTATTGCACGCAAGAGGAATTGAACACCATTCAAAAGGTGTTGATAATGTGATAGGCTGTATTAATCTGGTTTTGGCGACAGGCAGAATCGGAAAGCCATATTGCGGCTACGCAACCATTACTGGACAAGGTAATGGTCAGGGCGGAAGGGAGCACGGTCATAAATGCGATCAATTGCCTGGAAACAGAGATATTGAAAACCCTGTGCATCGACAATATATTGCGGATGTTTGGGGAATTAAAGAAGAAGATTTGCCGCACACAGGGCTTACAGCTTATGAAATTATTGAAGCCATTCACAGAGATGAAATAAAAGGATTGATTTCAATCTGTTTCAATCCATTAGTTTCGCTTCCGAACAATAATTATGTGCGTTCGGCTCTTGAAAAATTAGAGTTTTACGTCTGTATTGATTTCTTTTTGAATGAAACCGCGCGCCACGCCGATATTGTTTTGGCAGGATCTTTACAGGAAGAAGAAGAGGGAACAACCACATCTGCAGAAGGACGCGTAATTCGAATCAGACAAGCGGTTACGCCTCCGGGAGAAGCTCGAACCGATACTTCTATATTATTGGAAATCGCTGAAAGATTGGGAGAAAAAGACAAATTTAATTATAATAATAGTGAAGAAATTTTCAATGAATTGCGTGTGGCTTCAAAAGGAGGAACAGCAGATTATTTTGGAATTACCTATAAAAAAGTTGAAGACCATATGGGTGTTTTCTGGCCTTGCCCAACCGAGGATCATCCAGGAACACCAAGATTGTGGGAAGACAGGAAATTTAAAACACCAGACGGAAAAGCACATTTCAATCCCGCGCCATATAAACTTCCTGGCGAAGTTACCGATGAGGAATACCCGATAACCTTAACAACGGGACGTGTGGTTTCGCAATATTTAAGTGGAACACAAACACGAAGAATTGGAAAATTGGTAGATCAGTTTCCAGAACCAATGGTGGAAATTCATCCCGAAATGGCTCAGAAATACAACATTCAGCAGAGAGAACTAGTGAAAGTTTCAACCCGAAGAGGAGAAGGAATTTTTCCTGCCAATATTGTAGAAACCATTAGAAAAGATACCGTTTTTATACCCTACCACTGGCCAGGGAAAAAATCGGCCAATCAGTTAACGCCAGGAACTTTAGATCCAATTTCTAAAATTCCTGAGTTTAAAGTATGTGCGTGCAAATTGGAGCCACAAGGAACAATTGCCCCACCGGCTAAAGAATCTGAAGCTTACGCAAGTATTTAATCTATAAAAAGAACTTTATGAATTTAACCAATTTTAATACAAGCGAAGAATTTTTTGTAGATATGCAGCGCTGTATTGGTTGTAAAGCCTGTGAAATGGCTTGTGCCGAATGTGAAACAAATGGCCAGCAGACTTTGATAAGTGTAAATTATGTAGATCGTGCATTAACCATTCAAACTACGGTTCAGGTTTGCATGCATTGTGAAGATCCAGTTTGTGCTAATGTATGTCCTGCAGATGCTATTTCTCAGGACGAATTTGGAGTGGTTCACACTGCAAATACAGAAAGATGCATTGGCTGTTCTAACTGTGTCATGGCATGCCCATTCGGAGTTCCGAAAAAAGTCGAAGAATACGATTTGATGATGAAATGTACAATGTGTTACGACAGAACAAGCGTAGGTAAAAAGCCAATGTGTGCAACAGTTTGCCCAAGTGGTGCTTTATTCTACGGTACTAGAGAACAGATAGAAGAAATGAGGCCGAATAGTACACCGATCAATAATTTCATTTTTGGAAAAGAAAAAGTGAAAACTAAAGTCAATATCATGATGCCAAAAGGCAGTACAGAATTAAGAATTTATTAAAAATGGAGTCATGTCTAAAGAAGATAATTTAAATCAGAACTGGAAAAAAGATTTTCCGATAAAAAAACAAGAATCAACTCAAGTCAGCCGACGCGATTTTGCTAAATTCTTAACTTTTGTTTCAGGTGGACTAATGGTTGGAAGCGGTTTTGTTACCGCCAAAGCCTTTTTAATGCCTAAAGAAGAAGTGGAAGGGGAGCATTTTATTTGTAATAAAGAAGATATTCCTGTTGGGGGAACTAGAGGTTTTGTTTTAGAAGGCAGTACGATTCCGTATATTTTGATTCATTTAGAAAGCGGAGATTTTAGAGCTTACGAACAAAAATGTACGCATCTTTCTTGCTCCGTATTCTACAAACCTGGAACAGGAATTATACATTGCCCTTGCCACGAAGGATCTTTTGATGCAATGACCGGAGATGTACTTGCTGGACCGCCGCCTCGTGCCTTGCCTCAATTAGAAGTGTTTTTTAAAGAAAACGCTGTTTTTGTTAAATCATTAATTGAAAAGAAAGACAGTTAATTTAATTTTTGAATTATGAGTACGTTTAGAAGAAGTCAGAATAGCGCCAACCCAAATAAACTGAACAATATACTTTCGACATTAATTTTTATTTTAATTCTTAATGTCAGCATTCAGATTTGGCTTTTGTACGCCTCTTTGAATAATGCATTAGATAATAATAAAGAAATTTTAATTCCTGCTTTTATAGCTTCTGCAATTTTATTTTTTATTGGTTTCTCATGGCTATATTATCTTCCTAAGGGAAATTTTAAAAGGAAATAGAACTAATTCTTAATTTAAAATAGCTATTTTATGTTTTTATAAAAGTTTTGAAAATAAATGCATTAAATTTATAATTCTAAAATAAAATTATAACTAAATAGATTTTAAATAAGTAAAAGTACTTATATTTGTATAAGTATTTTTTGCTTTTAATAAGATAGCATAATGATTAAAGTTGAAGAAGCCATCGCTATTATTGAGGCAAATAGCACGAAAATGCCAACAAAACAGATTGCTGTTAGTAAAGCGCTGGGATATATATTGGCGGATAAAGTAAATTCGCCAATCAATATGCCTCCATTTCGTCAATCAGCGATGGATGGATACGCTTTTACACACAGTATTCGACATCAATACGATATAGTTGGGACTTCGCAAGCTGGAGATCATTCGAATATAAAATTAAAAGCAAGCGAAGCGATTCGAATTTTTACTGGCGCTTATGTTCCTGACAATGCAGATACAGTTGTAATGCAAGAGCATGTAATGGCAAATGAAAATTCAATTTTGATCGCCACAATGCCAGATAAATTAGCAAATGTGCGTCCTAAAGGGGAGCAAATTGCTAAGAATGATGTAGTTTTTGAAGCTGACACTTTAGTCACTCCAGCTGCAGTTGGATTTTTAGCTTGTTTAGGAATTACTGAAGTTGAGGTTTATAAAAAGCCCAAAGTAGCCATTTTGGTTACTGGAAATGAATTGGTTGCTCCAGGTGAGAAACTTAAAAAAGGAAAGATATTCGAAAGTAACTCGATTATGCTTCAGGCTGCGCTTCAAACTATTGGAATTGAGAAAACGAAAGTGTACAGAGTAAAAGATAATTTGAAAGCAACGAAAAAAGCTTTAAAAGAGATCTTGAAAAAAAATGATATTGTTTTGATTTCCGGCGGAATTTCAGTTGGAGATTATGATTTTGTAAAGGAAGCTTTATTGCAAAATGATGTAAAAGAGCTTTTCTATAAAATCAATCAAAAACCAGGAAAACCAATGTTTTTTGGTTCAAAAAATGAAACTCTGGTATTTGCACTTCCAGGAAATCCTGCTTCATCGCTTACAAATTTTTATATTTATGTAGCGCCAGCGGTTAAGTATAGAATGGGTTTTGCAGCAATTCATAGACCAAAAGTAGTTCGAAAATTAAATTCTGATATTAAAAACAATACTGGAAAAACCTTGTTTTTAAAAGCAAAATATAACGAAACCAATGTCACTGTTTTAGAAGGTCAAAGTTCTGCAATGCTTAATACATTTGCTGTAGCGAACAGTTTATTAATTGTTCCCGAGAATATTGAAGAGTATAAAAAAGGTCAAGAGGTCGTTTTATTGCCAATTGATTAGATTTTTTAGAGAATAGAATAAATAAAAGAGAATATAGAGCAAAGAAGATAGATTTTATGGTGGATGATAAAAAGCGCTGTATAAATAAAAACATATAGCTAGTAATTTCCAGATCGATTGGAAAAACTTGAAACCTGAAACTTGAAACAAAGAACAAAGAACAAAGAACAAAGAACAAGAATGAACTTATTAAGCTCAGAAAATATAGTCCTATTTAGTTTTGCATTAATTGTAATTGCATTTTTATATTCAAGTGTAGGACATGGCGGAGCTTCGGGATATTTGGCTTTGATGAGCATTTTTGCATTTCCGATTTCAATTATGAAACCATCGGCTTTATTGTTGAATTTGTTTGTTTCGAGTATTTCATTTTGGTTTTATTACAAGAATAATTATTTCAAACCCAAACTGTTTTATCCATTTGCAATTGCTTCGATTCCAGCAGCATTTATTGGTGGCTTTATAACTTTAGATAATACGATTTATAAAATAATTTTAGGAATTGTATTGGTTTTTGCAGCATTGAGGCTGTTTGGAGTATTTAATTTTAAGGAAAAAGAAGAAGTAAAAATCAATCTTCCGTTTGCTTTGGCAATTGGTTTTTGCATCGGATTATTGTCTGGAATGCTGGGAATTGGCGGCGGAATTATTTTGAGTCCGATTCTATTGTTTTTAGGATGGGCTTCGGTTAAAGAATCGGCGGCGATTTCAAGTTTATTCATTTTTGTGAATTCTTTTGCTGGAATGTTGGGATTCTTTTTAGGAGGAAAAACAGTGCCAATGGAAAGTTTTTATTTGGTTCCAATTGCAATTGTTGGAGGAATGTTGGGAGGTTTTTACGGAAGTGGCTCTTTCTCAAACAGAACATTAAAAATGGTTTTAGGAACTGTGATTTTAATGGCAAGCGTTAAATTGATTTTTCCTTAAATAATGAAATGTTGTGGAAAATCTAAAATAAAAATTAACCGCAAAGTACGCAAAGTTCTTTATCTGAAATGATTTTATTGAAGATAGTAAAGTTCGCAAAGCTTTGTGTTGATTTAGCTTTGCGAATTTGAATAAAAATATATTACAACATAATGAACATTGCCTACGGTTTCAACCGTGGGAACGCATTGTAAATCACCTCTGCGAATCATTATGTAACCACGGTTGAAACCGGGGCTAAGGTAAAAAAGGGAAGGGAATGACAAAGATTGGGAAAACTTGAAACTTGAAACCTGAAACAAAAGAAACCTGAAATAAAAAAACTATGAAAACACTAACAGTATTTATTCTTTGCGGTGGAAAAAGCACCAGAATGCAATCAGAAAAAGGATTGGTTTTGTTTCAGGATAAGCCATTCATTGAGCATATCATTCAGGCGATTTTACCAATTACAGATCAGATTAAATTGATTACGGCATCAAAAGAATACGATTATTTGCAGTATGAAAAAATACCTGATCTTATTGAAGATAAAGGTCCGCTGGGCGGAATTTACACCGCATTATCACATTCTGAAAGTAAGTTTAATCTGATTTTAAGTTGCGATATTCCGTTAATTTCAACCAAATTATTGCAAGAATTAATTTCAAAACATACAAAAGAAGCTGGAATCGCAGTTTTTGCTTCGGAAAGCAAAACACATCCATTAATTGGAATTTATTCTAAAAATATTCTTCCAGTTATAAAAGAAGCAATTGATTCTAATGAACTAAAGATGATGGATTTGTTGGCAAAACTGCCTCATCAGATAATCAATATAGAAGAAAGTGAAAACTTTCCTTTAACCAATATTAATTCGGCAGACGAATTAAACGACCTGAATATCAATTTAACTTAAAGACTATGCGAAATTTAAAAACACCAAAATTGACGATTGTAGGCGCAGGTCCAGGCGATGTTGAATTGATTACGCTAAAAGCAATTAAAGCTTTAGAAAGTGCCGATGTAGTTTTGTACGATGCTTTAGTAAACGAAGAATTGCTGGATTATGCATCAAATGCAGAAATTGTTTTTGTTGGAAAACGATTGGGATGTCACGCTTACACACAAGATCAGATTAACGAATTGATTGTTTCAATGGCAAATCGTTACGGTCATGTAGTACGTTTAAAAGGAGGAGATTCTTTTGTTTTTGGAAGAGGAAGCGAAGAAATTGATTATGCGGTGAAATTTGGTTTGGAAACGGCTGTTGTACCGGGAATTTCTTCTGCATTGGGCGTTCCGGCTACTGCAGGAATCAGTTTAACACAGCGTAAAATTGCGGAAAGTTTTTGGGTTATTACAGGAACAACTTCGAATCACGAATTATCAAAAGACATTCATTTGGCCTCAAAATCAGCGGCAACTGTAGTTATTTTGATGGGAATGCATAAATTAGAAGAGATAATTTCGATTTATCAAGAGAATAGAGCAGATGATCTTCCAATTGCCATTATTCAGAATGGAACAAAAAATTCAGAACAAAAAGTAATCGGAACTATTAGTACAATTACTAAATTGGTATCCGAAAAGAATATTTCATCACCAGCCATTATTGTGATTGGTGAAGTAGTGAAAAATACATCAAAATTGACGGAATATTTTCAAGAGCATTTTGATGATGAATTCATTTTTCAGAATTTAAATTTATAAAAATGATTGAAGTTAAATATTTTGGAGCTGTCGCTGAAAAAACAAGATGCGAATTCGAAAAATTGTCTTGTTCAGAAGAATTATCACTGCAAAAATTATTGCAGGATTTAGACGAAAAATATCAATTGGAATCGCTTACTTTCAGCGTTGCGGTAAATCAAAAAATAGTTTCAAAAGCAAGCGATTATACATTGCAAACCAGCGATGTTATTGCTTTATTGCCACCATTTGCTGGAGGTTAAAAATAAATTTATGAGCGGAACGGCACGATATAACAGACAAATCATACTTCCTGAAATAGGAGATGTAGGCCAGTACAAATTGCTGAAATCTAGAGTTTTGGTAATTGGCGCTGGAGGTTTGGGCGCTTCAATTTTGCCTTATCTGGCTGGTGCTGGAGTGGGCGAAATCGGGATCGTCGATGATGACGTTATCGAAGTTTCTAATCTGCACAGACAAGTTATTTACAAAACTTCGGCGGTTGGAAAAGGAAAAGCCGCAGAAGCAAAAGCGATGATTTCAGAGTTAAATCCGCTTATTCAAGTGAATGTTTTTGCAGAGAAATTGTCGGGGAAAAATGCGATTTCCTTATTTGAAAAATACGATATTATAGTTGATGCAACAGATAATATTGCCATTAAATATCTGATTAATGATGCGTGTCTTGTGACCCATAAGCCAATGGTTTACGGGTCTATTTTTAGGTTTCAGGGTCAGGTTTCGGTTTTCAATTACGAAAATGGTCCAACGTATAGATGTTTGTATCCAGAGGAAAAAGCAAATGCATTGAATTGTGAAGATGCAGGAGTAATAGGTGTTTCGGTTGGAATTATCGGAATGTTTCAAGCTAATGAAGTCCTAAAAATAATTCTCGGAAATGGAGAAGTCTTAAGCGGAAAAATATTGGTTTATAATATGTTGAAAAATGACCAGCAAAAGTATGATTTTGAGAAAAGCTCCAGTTTAGAAATAACTAAAGTAGAGTTTGAAAGAAAATATAATTCTGCTGAAAATCAAATAGAAGAAATTAAATTTGAGCTTCTTTTGAGTGAAATAGAAAATGAGGAAGTTCTTTTTTTAGACGTTCGAAATGAAGACGAACTGCCCAAAATAAAATTGATTAACAGTATTCAGATTCCGTTAATGAATTTAGAAAATGAAATGGAAAAACTGAATAAAAACCAAACGATTTACGTTTTCTGTCAATCTGGAATTCGAAGTAAAATCGCGGCTGAAACGCTTCAGAAAAATCAATTTCAAAAGGTAAAAAGTGTTATTGGTGGAGCTTTAGCAATGAAACAAATATTAAAAGAAGAGAAGATATAGCGACAGATTATATGGATTAAAAGGATTTTTCTGTGCGTGGATTTTTTGCCACGAATTGCACGAATTTTCGCGAATTGTAAAATTAAAATCAAAAAAATTAGAGCAATTTGTGTAATTCGTGGCTAAAGAAAAAATCAAAATAATCTTTTTAATCTGTGGCAAAAAAAATAAAAAGTAATGAGTAAAAATGTATTTGTAGAAGGACCGATCTCGCCTGAGTTTATAGCAGAATCGATCGCTAAACACCAATCTAAACATACGATTGGAGCGCATAATATTTTCTTGGGGCAAGTTCGCGCGGACGTGATTCACGACAATACGGTTGTTGCTATCGATTATTCGGCATATAAAGACATGGCAAATGAAGCGTTATATGCAATTCGAGAAAAAGCCTTCGCTAAGTTTGATTTAACCTGCATGCACATTTATCACAGTTTAGGCGTTGTAAAAGCGGGCGAAATCTGTTTGTTCGTTTTTGTTTCGGCTACACGACGCAAGCAAGTTTATGAAGCCACAGAAGCCATTGTAAACTGGATTAAAACCGATGTGCCGATTTTTGGTAAAGAAATGTTTGAAAACGATACATTCACTTGGAAACAAAATACCTAAGAAACTATAATGGTAGATATTACACATAAAATAAACACTTTAAGGAAAGCAACTGCGACTGCAATCGTAAAAGTCAGCAAACAAGAAACGATTGATGCTGTTGTCAATAACTTGGTGCCAAAGGGAAACGTGTTCGAAATGGCCAAAACGGCGGGATTATTTGCAGTAAAAAACACGCATTTATCCATTCCAGATTGTCATCCGCTTCCAATTGAATTTACTTCTGTAGAATACAATATTGAAGGCTTAGAAATTCATATCATTTTCAATGTAAAAACCGTTTACAAAACGGGAGTTGAGGTTGAGGCGATGCACGGAGCATCTATTGTTGCTTTGACCATGTACGATATGCTGAAACCGATTGATAAAGAAATCGAGATTTCGACCATCAAATTAATAAATAAAGAGGGCGGAAAATCTTCGTTTAAAAATAAATTTTCGAATGCAATTAAAGCTGCAGTTTTCGTTTGTTCCGATTCGATTTTCGCAGGAGATAAAGAAGACCGATCTGGAAAAGTTATTGTAGAGAAATTAGATTCATACGGAGTTGAAACTTCTCACTATGAAATTATCCCTGATGAATTGGATATTATTCAGGAAAAAACAAAAGCTTTCGCCAAAGAAAATCAGCTGGTGATTTTTACTGGCGGAACTGGTTTGTCACCAAGAGATGTAACTCCGGAAGCTTTGGAACCATTATTAGAAAGCAGAATTCCGGGAATTGAAGAAGCGATTCGTAATTATGGACAGCAAAGAATGCCTTATGCAATGTTATCCAGAACAGTTGCGGGAACTTTAGGCAAAACGGTAGTTTTGGCTTTGCCAGGTTCTACAAATGGAGCGAGAGAATCTATGGATGCTGTTTTTCCGCATTTGTTGCACGTTTTTCATATTTTAAAAGGTAAAAATCATGACAGCCTCTAACACTATTTTGACGGATGGTTTTGGGCGCAAGCACAATTATCTGCGCATTTCGCTGCTGGAAAAATGCAACCTGCGTTGTACATACTGCATGCCAGCTGACGGAATCGCGCTTTCTCCAAAAGCAAGTTTAATGACTGCAGAGGAGATTTTTGCCATTGCCCAGACTTTCGTAAATAATGGTGTTGACAAAATAAGATTAACAGGAGGAGAACCTCTGTTGAGAAAAGATTTTCCTGAGATTGTTTCGAAATTAGCAGCGCTTAATATTTCGCTTTCCATCACAACAAACGGGATTTTAATTGACCGTCATATTGAGGTTTTAAAGCAGTTTAAAATCAAAAAAATCAATTTGAGTTTAGATACTTTAATTGCATCAAAATTTCATTCGATAACGCTTAGAAATCAGTTTGAGAAAGTAATTGATAATCTGCATTTGCTTTTAAATAATGATTTTAAAGTAAAAGTAAATGTCGTTTTAATGAAAGGTTTCAATGATAACGAAATTGTTGATTTTGTAAAACTGACTCAGTTTCTGCCTATTTCTGTACGCTTTATTGAGTTTATGCCTTTTGCAGGAAACGAGTGGGATAGAAGCAAAATGGTTTCTCAGAAAGAAGTATTGTCTTTTGTAAATACTCATTTTGATGAGAATCAGGTGGAGAAACTTGAAGATGAAAAAAACTTTACGGCAAGAACGTATAAAATAAAAGGCTTTCAAGGTGATTTTGGAATCATCAGTTCGATTACCAATCCGTTTTGTGACAGCTGCAACCGCATCCGCTTGACGGCTGACGGAAAAATAAAAAACTGCCTTTTCTCCAATTCAGAAACTGATTTGCTGACTGCTTTTAGAAATGGAGAATCTATCACCGATTTGATTTCGGAATCCATTCAAAATAAAAAGAAAGTAAGGGCAGGAATGACTACAATTGCTAAGATTAACGATCCAGCACTTCATTCTGATAATCGCAGTATGATTTCGATTGGGGGGTAATAAAAAAAAGAACCCAAAGGATTCTTTTTAAGTCTTCCAAATTGGAATTTGGAATTAAAATATTGGAATTTTCAACTCCTATTTTTTCTTTTTAGCTTTAGCCTTTTTCAACGCTTTTGCTTTCTTTTCAGCAGCTTTTTTAGCTTTGGCTTTATCCTTTGCCTTTTTAGCTTTTTCTTTTTTCTTCTCTGCAGCTTTTAATTTTGCTTTTTTAGCTTTTTCTAGTTTTTTGATAACCGCCTTAATCGCTTTTTCCCTTTTCTTTTCTTTCTCTTTTTTGGCTTTAAGTTTAGCTTTAAGCTTTGATTTTATATCGTTTTTTTCTTTGCCAATTTTCTCCACAGTTACAACAGGTTTGTTTTCTTCAAAAGGCACTGGAATATCTTCGGTTTTAATTTCCACAATTTCAGAAACGATAGGTTCTGCTTTTGCAGGCGCTGTTGCTGTTTTTTTTACAGTCGCTCTCGGCGTTGTTTTAGACGCAGCTCTAACAGGTGTTTTTGCGGCAGGTTTAACAGTCGCAGCAGGTGCTTTTGCAGCGGTTGTTCTTGAAGCTGGCGCCTTTGTTGCTGTTGGTTTTGCAGCAGTTCTTGTTGTTCTTTTTACCGTTGTCTTGGTTTCTGGCTGTATTTCTGTAGTCTTTTCTACAGTTGTTTCTGCTGGAATATCAGTGTTGTTTACAGCAGGAGTACTTGGATTTCGTTTTATCATAACTGTATTTTTTATTGAATAATAGATAGTAACCAAGTAATTTTAAAGCTTTTGAAGTATAGAGCTTTAATATAAATTCTTAGTTAAGCTAAATATACGCAATTTTTGAATACGAAATACTGTGCTTTTATCGAAGTCATTAATTTTCAACTGCTTCTAGAATTCTAAAATTACTTTTTGGTGCTTCGCATAAAGAACAGCAATATGTTTCTGGCAGATTTTCAAATAAAATCCCTTTGGGAACTCCTTGGGTTTGATCTCCGTATTCAGAATTATAAAGAGTCAAGCATTCCTGGCATTGATAAACATCCAATTGCGGTTTTTCTTTTTTCTGCGGATTCTCAGCTGTTTCAGCTGCTACATTTCCAAGGCCTTCAAAATATTTTCGGCTTAATTCAATTAAAATAGTAGGAAGCTCGAGTTTATCAATATCTTGTGAATGAACAATGTATTCGCGCGTATTTGGGTCGAAATTCTTAGCAAACAAAACATTGTAAGTATCTCTGATTTTAATAGATTCTAAAGCAGCGGGAAGTTCATTTTTTTCGATAACAATCGAAGTAAAATAATGACCGTCACGATTGTATTCCGAAATTCCGAAATTCAATCCGTACGTGCTGATGTCAAATTGATCGAGTGTACGAACTAGAAATGTTTTCAAGTTTAAAGCCCATTCCATTGCAACTGGCAAATGCCAATTTAATTCTAAAAGGGAATGGCGAACATTGATTCCTCTTTTACCTAAAAACTTTTCCCATTCCAATTTTCTGTCTTTTGGAATTCCTTTGATAATGAAAGATTTCCAAGGTGTAATGCAGATTTTACCAATTTTGCATTCAAAGCATAAATCGCACATTTCTTTCAGAAAATCGAGATCGTAAAGATTATTTCTCCAATACAATCCCAGCCAATATTGATCAATTCCCATTCTATTCATTCCTTCGTAATACGGAAATGGATAAAACGGAATATTCAATGGTTTGTCAATTGTTCTGTTGTTGGTATCTAAAGCTTCGCTAACTAAGGTAAAAAGCATTTCAACATCAATAGAATCTTCTTCAGAGATTTTCTCGATTTCGTAATAAATTTTAGCCAAATCCCAGCTGTAAATCAAAACAGGATAAACTTCTATTTTTTCCCATTTCGGGAGACGAATATATAAATACCAATAATCTTCATGTTCTGAAGCGATAAAATTCAAATGTCCGGTAAACAAAGGAACCAATTGTTGCTTCGGATCGGTTATATTGACTTTTAGTTTTGGCTGTTCTTTAAATTCTTCTAGAACGTATAAAAAACGATTTCCCGTAAGCCAATTGGTATTTCTAAAAATATCTGTCGAAACGTAAGAAGAGACAATATTGTTGCCGCTTTTTTGATCAGGATACACAAAATGATGCTTCCCTAAAGTGGTTTTATCTAAAGACTTAAACCCTTTCGGAAAAATAATATCCTGTCTGGAACCAAAAGAAATTGAATCCAGTCCTTCTTCCAAAGCGATATTAACGACTTCGCGCAATTCTCCTGGCGAAATAACGCCTCCTTTTACTATTAATCTTGTTAGTTCCATAGTTTTTTGTTTCAGGTTTCAGGTTTTCTTTGTTTCACGTTTGTCAGGCAGAGCGGAGTCGAAGCCCGATTCCAATTGGAACGCCCTTCGACTCCGCTCAGGGTGACATTTCGTTGTTTTTAGTTTCAAGTTTCACGTTCCAATAACTTGAAACTTGACCCGAGGCTGAAAGCCGAACGGGCGAAGCAAACAAAGAAAACCTGAAACAAAATTTAAACCTTACATTTCGCCAATATCTCTTTAACTTCAGTTTTACAGCTTCCGCAGCCTAATCCTGCGCCAGTGTTTTTGCATAAATCGGTAAAATCGCAGACACCACTTTTTATGGTCTCTTCAATGTTTCCGGCTCCGACTTGACTGCACGAGCAGACTAATTTGCCCAAAACCGGTTTTGCGTTCGAACTTCCTCTTAAAAGCGTATTTCGTTTGTCTGATAATTCGATTTTGCTTTCAATCATGGTTTTAAATTCGGCAAACTCGTTTTTATCGCCCATTAAAATCGCTCCAACCAAAAGATCGTCTTTTACAATACATTTTTTGTAATAACGTTTTTTCAAATCGGCAAAAACAATTTCTTCGTACGAATCGTCATTTTCGGGGATATTAATATCGCCAATACTGCACAGGTTAATATCTTCTAGTTTTAAAATATTCATTAAAATAGAACCTTTGTAATAACTGCTGATATCGCCGGCTAAAAAGTTGGCCAAAATATCTGCCTGTTCTTCTGCCGCAGAAGTAATTCCGAATAATTTATTGTCAAATTCGGCAATTTCGCCAATAGCAAAAATATCTGGATTTGAAGTCTGAAGATATTGATTTACTTTAACGCCACGTCCGCAGGCCAAACCGCTTTCGCGTGCGATTTCAATATTCGGAATCGTTCCAATCGTATATACAATCGCATTGGCGGTGATGATTTTGCCACTTTTTAAAGCAATTTCAATTTCATTCGGATTATCGGTTTCAAAAACAGTACTTACTTCATTATCAAAATAAATCTGAATGTCACGAAGCTGCACTTCTTCTGCCAGTAATTTGCTTGAAATTAAATCCAATTGACGCTCCATTAATCGCGATGCACGCTGAATTATAGTGGTTTTTACTTTTTTATGTTTTAAAGCCGCTGCCAATTCCAAACCTAATAAACCGCCACCAATAATAACAACGTGCTGTTCTTCTGGCGGAAGATTAGTGCTGTCTAAATGTTTTTTCAAACGATCAGCATCTTCTTTTCGTCTAACGGTAAAACGTCCAGGCAAATGAAGCTGTGCATTTTCTGGAATAAAAGGACGGCTTCCTGTAGCGATAATCAAAGAATCAAAACTGTGGATTTCTCCCGTACTGTCTAAGATTGTTTTTTGTTTTGCATCTAATTTTTCAATTGCAACCCCAGCTTTCATGGTAATTTTTAATTTATTGAAAGCTTCGCCGTCTTTTACTTTCAAGAGCTGTTCCCAAGTAAATTCTCCCGTCATATATTCTGGAAGCAAAACACGATTGTAAAACGGATTTACTTCATTCGAAAAAACAATAATTTCGTCGGTTGAATTGAATTCACGGTAATTTTGAATAAATCGGAAAGAAGCCGCTCCAGCACCTACAATGGCAATTTTCTGAAATGGTTTTACATATTTTTTAATGGAAACCGTTGTGAATTTAAAATCAGGTTCTTTTGAAACTGGATCTACAACTGTATTTGTTAAATTGTTTGTTCTGTTTAAATCATTTTCAAGTTGTTTTCCCCAATGCATCGGCAAGAAAACGACTTTTTCTTTGATCGAATCGGTTACTTTTGCTTTTACGCGAACTTCGCCATTTTGACTTGAAACCACAACGATATCACCATTTTTAATATCATTTTTAAAAGCATCAATCGGATTGATTTCTAATACCGGACTCGGAATATGTGTTAACAATCGAGATACTTTTCCCGTTTTGGTCATCGTATGCCACTGATCTCGGATTCGTCCTGTTGTCAGAATAAATGGAAATTCTGCATTAGGCTGAACTGATGTGTTTTCTATAGAAACCGGCAAATTAAAAATGGCTTTTCCCGAAGGCGTATAGAATTTTTTATCGGTAAATAACCTTGGAGTTCCCGGATGCCCATAATCTGGAACTGGCCATTGGAAAGTACCTTCGTTTTTTAAACGATTGTAGTTTAAAAACGAAATATCAATATTGGTGTTTTTGGTAAGCGCGCAATGTTCTTTGTAAATCTCTTCTGCACTGTTGAAATTGAATCCGTTGAAATTCATTTTTTTAGCAAAACGAATTAAGATTTCAATATCTGGAAGCGCTTCTCCAGGCGCATTGATTCCTTTTGGCAGATACGAAATACGACGTTCCGAGTTTGTCATCGTTCCTTCTTTTTCCAGCCATCCAGCAGCAGGCAATAATAAATCGGCAAATTTTGCTGTATCTGCATTATGCGAAATATCTTGAACCACAACAAATTTGGCATTTTTAAGCGCTTTTTCGGCTCTTCTCGAATCTGGTAAACTCACTAATGGATTGGTACAGATAATCCACACCGCTTTCATTTTTCCAGATTCTAAAGCTTCAAACATTTCTGTGGCGGTTAAACCTGGTTTGTCTGATATCTCGTCTACACCCCAGAAATCTGCAACTTCTTTTCGATGCGTCGGATTTGCAATGTCTTTGTGTGCGGCCAAAAGTGTAGCCATTCCGCCAACTTCGCGCCCGCCCATAGCATTCGGCTGACCTGTTAATGAAAATGGTCCAGAACCTGGTTTTCCAACTTGCCCTGTTAATAAAGACAAATTCAGCAATGCCGTATTTTTATCAACCCCAACAGCGCTTTGGTTTAAACCCATTGCCCAAAGCGAAATAAATCCTTTTGCTTTTCCGATAATATCGGCGGCAAGTTTAATGTCTGGCACCGAAATACCGCAAAGTTTAGAAGCTTTTTCAAGCGAAGTGCCTAAAACCAAATCTTTATATTGTTTAAAGTTTTCGGCATTATTTTTAACGAAATCATGATCTACATAGCCTTTTTCGATAATTCGTTTGGCTATGGCGTGATATAAAATAATATCAGAACCTGGAATAATCTGCAAATGTAAATCGGAGAAAACAGCGGTATCGGTTCTCCTCGGATCGATACAGATTATTTTTGTTTTCGGATTTTTCTCTTTATGTTTTTCAAGTCTTCTGAGTAGAATAGGGTGGCACCAAGCAGGATTGGCTCCTGTAATTAAAAACGTATCGGCCAATTCGATATCATCGTAAGCAATGGGAACCGAATCTTCGCCAAAAGTCTTTTTATATCCTACAACTGCAGAACTCATGCAAAGTCTGGAATTGGTATCGATATTGTTGGTTTTCAAAAAACCTTTGACCAGTTTATTGACTAAGTAATATTCTTCTGTTAAGCACTGTCCCGAAATATAAAATCCAACGCTATCTGGACCGTGTTTTTTTATAATAGAAGAAAAAACGGCAGCAGCTCGGTCAAGTGCAGTATCCCAGCTTACGCGTTCCAGCGGATAAGATTTACTGCCTCGCATTTCAGGATATAAAATTCGATCTGAAGTATCATTAACTACGTAATGCAGGTTCATTCCTTTAGAACACAGCATTCCTTTGTTTACAGGATGATCTTTATCGCCTTCGACCATTACACCATTTTTAGCATCGTTGGTCACGATTATGCCGCAGCCAACGCCGCAGTAGGAACAGGTAGTTTTGATCTTCGTAGTTTGCATTTGGTGTTCTATTTAGAGATACTACTTTTATTGAATAGTCTTACTTTAGATAAGTACTTATGCAAAAATAAGTACTTTTTACGTATTAATACTTAATTTTTGAATTTATTTTTTTATTTTTGATGAAAATAAATGAGGAACAACACATTAGTTTTTAATCTGCTAAATATTAGAACTCATGAAAGAAGAGCAAGCTGTATGTTATTCCTGTACAAATGAGAATTGTTTTATAAAGAAGCATCTGCATTTAGAGCAGATGACCAATTATATTTCTAAAAAGCAAAATATAATCTGCAAAAAATCGGATCGATTTATTACGGAAGGTGCGCCTTTGCAAGGGCTTTATTTTATTTGCAAAGGAAAAGCTAAAACCGTCAAAACCGGAATTAACGGCCGTGAACAAATTGTGCGTTTAACTAAAAACGGTGATATTATCGGTTTCCGCGGATTCGGTACGAGCAAACGTTATCTGATTGGTGCTTATGCCTTAGAAGATACGGTTTTGTGTAATTTCAGCAACGAAACGATGCTGGAAATTTTACAGCACGTTCCTGAGTTTACTTATACTTTGATGTTGTTTTATGCCGAAGAATTAAACAAAAGTGAAAATAATATCCGCAAAATTGCACACATGAATGTCCGCGAGCGTGTGATTGATTTGCTATTGTATATTCATCGCAAATTCGGACAAACTAATGGTTTAATTGATATTGAGCTTTCGCGAAAGGAAATGGCCGACTTTGCCGGAACTACAGAAGAACAGGCGATTCGTATTTTATCCAGCCTTAAAAAAGAAGCTTTGATTAAAACCGAAGGAAAACGTGTTGGGATTATTCATGCCGAAAAACTTCGCTCAGAAATTATGGAGCATAAGTATTTTTAAGGTTCTAAGCTACTAAGATTCTAAGATGCTAAGACTTTGCTCTTAGTTTTTATTTTACTTTTTTACCATTTTCGTAGATGAAATTTAATTCTTCTCCATTTTTAGATAAACAAAATTGTTTTCCATTTTTCTTCCCGTTTTTATACTCGCAACTGTAAACTAATTTACCTTCTGAAAAAGATTCCTCTAGAATTTTGTTTTCATTTTCATCAAAATAAGTCGAGAGATATATCTTTCCGTCAAAATCTAATTTGTCTTCTTTTTTCTTTTTTAAAACAAGATTTTCATGATAATATATTTTTCTACATGGAATACCCTTTTTGCTTTTGTTATAATATTCAGAATAAAGCATTATTCGGCCTTCTTTAAAATCAGTTTTTGATAATAAAACATCATTTGATCGACGATTTTCTATGGATCCTGAAAAAATAGAGTCATTACTGACTTTGTAAACAAGTCCATCTTTAGCGTATAAATCTTGAGATGTAAGAGTTGTGTTTTCTTGCCCAAAAGCTTGAACAAATAGGAATAAAAATATAACTACTATTTTTTGATGCATGATTATTTCTTATTTTTTTCTTCCAACAAATCGAATCACAGATCCAGTTCCGTTATGGAATAAACCTTCACTAAGTTCAATTTCTTTTTCTTCTAATTCTATGATTTCATAATCGGGAAAATCGGCTTTTATTTCTTCAATAGAAAATAAAGATTCGATGTCTTTTGGTCCGCCGACTTTTTCATTTTTGGTTACGTATTCTAAATGTTTTTTACTGAAAGCTTCAAAAATAATTATTCCGTCTTTCTTTAAAAGTTTATCCAACTGTTTGTGGATTTTAGATTTTAGAACAGCAGGAAAATGAGCATAAATTAAAGCAATCGCATCAAATTGTTGTTCTTCGAAATCCAAAGTTTCTAATTCGCCAACCTGATAATCAATCGAAACATTATTGTTTTTAGCGAGAAGAAGCGCTTTGTTCCTGCCTTCTTCACTAATGTCAAAAGCCGAAACTTGCCAGCCTAATTTTGCTGCAAAAATAGCATTTCGTCCTTCGCCTTCAGCAGGAAAAAGAATCGAACCAATTTCTAATTTTTCAATTTGTTCTTTTAAGTAATTGTTGGGTTCTTCGCCGTATGCAAATTCTTCGCTTTTGTAACGGTCATCCCATCTTTTTGTCCAAGTGTTGTTCATTGTGTTATATATTGAATTTGATTATTAAAGGTTTATGATCACTATGCATCGTCCAGTCTTGATAACGTCCGATTTCGACATTTTCTAAAGTTTCGATAAAATCATTTGAAGCAAAACAATAATCAAGATGATATGGTTTGTTTTCATGACGATAGAGATACCAGGTTGGGTGCGCTTCTTTACCTTGAATTTGATTGAAGTATTTATGATACGTGCTGAAAATATTCTTTTCTGCTAATTTATTTACGACTGTAGTGTGATTTCCTTCTCGTCTTGGTTTGTCCCAAATCGTGTTGCTGTTAAAATCTCCAATTAAAATGGTATTTGTTTCTTTAATCAAATCTTCATAATAATTAATCGCTTTCCAAACTTGCGTGACGTAAGGACCATCTTTATCTGTTGGATTATTTGCCCAAATAGCAAACATGGTAAAATCAATTTTTCCGCCTGTAACAGCAATTGGGAGAATATTTTTGAAATTTGGATTATGGCATTCCATTAATTGAAATTTGTATTCTCCGTATGAAAAAACACCAATTCCTTTATGCGGATTTGTTCCATACCAAAGAATATCTGAAGGAGATTTTGCGTCTTCTGGAAATTTCAACCTTTCAGGATTTTCACATTCAGAAATTACGGCAATATCAGGATTGAAAGCTAGAATATATTGAGCTTTTTTCCTGAATGCCATATTGCAATTCCAAGCAATGATTTTCATACATATTAATTAAAAAAAAATAATTAAAAAGTGAAATCAAATATACCTAATTATTAATATTTTAATGTTTCTTTTTACAACAAAAAAAGCCCTTTTTCAAGATCAGGAAAAGGGCATTCTATTATTTGTAAATTTAATTTATTGTAGTTCTGTAATCTTAACCAACAAGTCTTGTTGTGCCGCAATTGATATCAATTTCTGCAAAATGATGTTTTCCCATCACGATAAGTAGCCTGTCTGAATTATAACCAACATATCTTATTTCAGGAGTTCCTTTTTTCGGTTTTCCGCAAATAGAAATCACATTGGTTTGCCATTTCAATTTCTTTCTTTTGTAAGCAGAAATGGTTTGTAAATCATTTTCAACATAGTAAACAATGTTGTTTTTTTTAATGCCTCTTTTTTGCGTTTTTGCAAAATTTATTTCTGAGCCTTTTGAAATCAAGGCATCATTAAATTTTTGGGCAATACCAGTTTGGGTAACCAAAAAGGTTAACATAGATAATTTTAGAAATGGTTTCATTAGGATAGAATTTGGGGTTCTTAATCGGCTCAAATATAAATAATTAAAACATATAATGTGTATTTATTACATTAAAAAAAATACCCTTTTCCGAAATAGGAAAAGGGTAAAATATAGAAGCTAATTTTATAGAAAAATTATTTTTTCCAGCTAAAAATTCTTGGATTCACAGAAATCATTAACCAAGCCCAGTTGTTAGTATGGCCTGCATAACCAGGAGACTTTAAAACTTCTAATGTTTTAGAGCCAAACATTTGAGAATAACCTCCTGTAACTGTGATATCTTTTTTGAAATTGTAACCAAAAGTTGCATCAATTTCCGTTCCTAAATACGAATCCATTTTGTTGTTTGCCACAACCACATCAGCAGCAGATAAGAATACATGTGGCATTAAAGCAAATTGCCATTTGTTTACATTATAACCCAATTTAACGAAAGCATCTTGCAACCCAACATTGTTTAAGTGATTTCCAACATAAAAGTAATCCATGTAACCGTTGAATCCGTGGTTGGTTCCGAATATTGGATTGAACGATTTAATCACTGTACTTCCGTCGTTTGAATCTTTTCCAGATAAAAATTCATAACCTAAACCAGCTTTAAAGGAATCAGTTATAGCATAGTTAAAATTAGCGGCAACGTTATAGGCACTTACTTCTGCATCACTACTTTTTCCTGTTTGTCCGTACAGCCAAAAGTTGCTGTCAATTTTATCTTTTTTATAAGTAAGGTAAGTACCAAAAGTTTGTTTGTAGCTTAATAATAATTCAGTAGGAGCAGTAGTCCTTGTATATTCATATCCAGTATTCAATACTAAAAAACTTAAACCTAAATCACTGCTAAATTGATTGTGATACCAAGCGTATTGCATTGCTTTATAGTTAGCAACAGTATAAGGTGTCTGAAACACATTTTCTGCTGTTGAATTATAGGCGCCTCCAAAATCTAACTTTTGTTTTTCGGTTTTATAAGTAATCGTTAACGCGTCATGACTTTGCCCTTGTTGCGCCCAGTCCATTTCTCCAAGAATACGCTGATTATCGTAAGAAAGCACTTGTCGTCCCATTTTTGCACTCCACTTTTCGGTAAAATTATATTGTGCCCAAGCTTCAAATACAGCTACGCCATTTTTATCGGCAGTAGTTGCAGGGGCAACATCTCCCCAAGTCCTGGTATTTTGAAAAGTCAGTCTCACCGTTAAATCGTCTTGTTTGAAATTTAGATTCAAGCGAGAACGCTGCGAAATTTGCGAAGTTCCTTTTTGTCCTTCTGGCAAAAGTGTTTTGTATCCGTTTCTATATTCAAAACGCGGTCTGATCTGCAGATTTGCATCCAATTCCTGAGCCTGAAGATCAATACTTAATCCTATTATAAGTATTAAAACTAGTTTAAGTTTTTTCATAAATTGTCATGTTTATTTTCTTAGTGTAAATTTATAAGAAAAAGCCGTCATTTAAATATGATTTAAATCATATTTCTAATTTTTTTTTAATTTAAGTCTAATAAGCAGGCTCTAATTTTGCTTTACTTACTTTAATTTGTTTTTCTTTAGATAGTTGTGCAATAGTGAAATGCATCCAAACAAGACAAATAGTAGAAAATATTAAAATGAAAATCCATGAACTTGACCAGATTCCAGTTGCGGTTAATAAATATCCGAAGATAATTGGACCAAAAAATCCGCCTAACCCGCCAATCATACCAACCATGCCGCCTACAACACCAACTTCGCTAGGGAAATATTCTGGAATATGTTTGTAAACTGCTGCTTTTCCGATTCCCCAAGAAATTCCGATCAGAATTACTAAAACTAGAAATACCCACATGTTGGCATCAAATTTAATGACTGTTACACCTTTAGCAATCAGTTCTTTTTTTGCAACACTTTGATTGTGTGACACAACGACATCCTGCCAGCTCGAGGAAGTTGGAAAAATGGTATTTTCAGCCGTGTTAGCGGTTTTTTGTGCAATCGGATATTCTTTATCTCCAATTTTTACCGTTTTATCATTAATTTCATTAACAACGCCTTTCTTAGCGGCTAGTATTCCTGGACCAGAAGTGGTGATTTCCATTTTAGGAATCGATAATAAAGCACTTAAAATTACTGAAGAACCCAAAACCCAATACATTACTTTTCTTGCTCCGAATTTATCAGACAAGTAACCGCCAAAAGCTCTAATTACGCCAGAAGGCAAACTAAACATGGTAGCAAATAAACCTCCCATAACCAAGCTCGTTTGGTAAACGTTCATGAAGTTTGGCAATAACCATTGTGAATAGGCTACAAAACAGCCAAAAACTAAGAAATAATAGGCTCCAAAACGCCAAACTCTTTGTGATTTTAATGGAGTTAGCATTTGAGAAATAGTTTTTCCGTTGCTTTCTATTTTTTTATTTTTTGCGAAAATTAAAAAAGCAATGCCAATTACGACTAATGAAACAGCATAAATAATAGGAAGTGTTTTCCATCCATTTTGCGGATCGTCAATTGAAAAATGATTTAGTAATGAAGGAGCAAGAAAAGTAGTGATAGCTGCGCCTGCATTTCCCATTCCGAAGATTCCGAGTGCGCGACCTTGCCATTCTTTTGGGTACCAGATTGAGGTATAGCCAATTCCGACTGCAAAACTAGTTCCGACCATTCCGAATAGAAAGCTTAGTAAAGCAAACATTGCAAAACTGTCAGCATAGGGAAGAAGAAACAGCGGAATAGAACAAAGCAGTAATAAAAGTGAAAAAACATATTTTCCGCCAAATTTATCCGTCAAGATTCCGATTGGAAGGCGCATGATAGAGCCAGTTAAAATTGGAATACCTAAAAGCCATCCTACTTGAATAACATCCCAATGGAAAATTCCATTATCAACTAAAAAAGTTACTAGAACACCATTTAATGTCCAGCAGGCAAAACACACTGTAAATGCCAATGTGTTCAAAAATAAAATTTTGTGTGATTGCGATAGTGAGTTTGAATTTTTCATAGTACTTATATTTTTATGTAAAAGTAAGTACTATAACTTAGTAAAAACCTGCTAAAACGCAGTTTTTGAAAAATAATTACGTATTTATACGTATTTTTTAAATCAAAGAATACTCAGCTGCTTTATTTGAAAGTTCCATTAAGTTTTTCACTTTCAGTTTTTTCATTAAGTTGAAACGGTGTACCTCGGCAGTTCGTTTGCTGATGTCTAAAGCTTCGGCGATTTCTTTGTTTCCTTTTCCAGATAATAAAAGAGTAAGTATTTCTTTTTCTCTTTTGGTAATCATCATTTCTTCGCCTAAAGTTTGTTTAGGTTCTAATGATGCCGAAGAACTAGTTAATTGACCAATTAGGATAGAAGAAATATCCCCACTGAAATATTTTCCGCCACCAGAAACACTATGAAGTGCTTTTAAGAATTCTTCTTTGCTTGAGCCTTTTAGTAAATAGCCGTCGGCTCCCGCTTTTATAGATTTTAACACATATTCTTCCGATTCGTGCATTGAAAGCATGATGATTTTTACGTTGTTATTCTCGCTTCTAAGTTTTTCTACTACCTCAATGCCCGTTAAGTTAGGCATACGAATATCTACTATAAGTAAGTCAGGCTTTGTCGCAGCAACTACTTCTAGCGCATCTGCACCATCTATTGCTTCACCTACAACCTCAATGTTTGCTTCGTTTTCCAGTAAAGATTTGATTCCGTCTCTAACAAAAACATGGTCATCTGCCAGTACTACACGAATGTTATTACTCATAGTTTACTTAATTTTGATTCTCGATTTTTACGTATATTCATCTAAAAAGAAGATGCTAATATACGTACTTTTTTTAAAAGTAAATTCCAATATTAAAATTTCTAATGTTGAAAATTCCAAATTCCAATTGCTGATGGACTCAACTTTGACAAAGTTAGTTCCTTCCAGTTTGTCATTCTGAGGCACGAAGAATCTTCGTAAGTAGCTCTACAAAGATTGTCGATTTAGATTTTGGAGTTTCTCGCGAAGATTGCTTCGCCAATTCGCTGTCGCTTGTGTCTTCGTTCCTCAGAATAATAAAAATGGTGTTATTTATTATAATATTGCGTTCAATTGCCTCCAGCTTTAGCTGGAGGTTTTTAGAGATAAAGTAGAAGGCTTTAGCCAAATGTGTAAGTTTGGCTAAAGCCTTTTCAGGACTTATTTATGTTCCTCCAGCTAAAGCTGTAGGCAATTGATTTTTATTTTTATGATATCTGAATTAATAAAAACATTTTCTGAAAACGACTGCCCGCGAGAGGGATAGAAGCTGGCTACCGAAGTAGCGCGGATAGCCCGACAGCATCCTGAGAAAAAGGGGTATTAGCGCAAAGTAAATTTCCCTTTTTGTCGGGATGGTGGCTCGCCCTTATTTTAATTAGATAATGTGTTAATTAGATAATTGGTCAATTAGTCAATTAGATAATTACTATCAGTTACTTTAAATAATTATCTAATTGACAAATTATCTCAATTGACTCATTTTAAAATTGGAATGTTGAATGTAATTCGGGTTCCTTCTCCAGGAATGGAGTTCATGAAAACGCGGCCGTTAATGTATTGAATTCTTTCTTTCATAAATAAGAGACCCATTCCAGATTCGCTATTGCGTTTTTTGTGGACTGCGTTGACATCAAAACCTTTGCCATTGTCGTCTACTATAATACTTAACAATGTTTCACTGTGAGAAAGTTGCACTATAATATGCGACGATTCGGCATACTTTATGGCGTTGTTGATGGCTTCCTGCGTGAGACGGTAAATGTTGATTTCGATTAAGGAATCTAAGCGCTGGTCAAAATCGGTTTTGTTGTAGAAAAGGATTTCTTTTCCTGTAAGTTTTGAAAGTTCTTGTGTTAGTTTTGATAAAGACGAAACGATTCCGTGATCGCTCAATTCTGGTGGCATTAGGTTGAAAGTTGCCGTTCGGACGCCCTTGATAATATCCAAAGAAAGTTTCTTCAAATACTCAATTTTTTGTTCCGATTTTTCTCTGTCGTCGAGATTGATGCTTTCCAAACTGAATTTTAAACCCGTTAACATCTGTCCAATTCCGTCGTGAATTTCTTTGGCGATTCGGTTTTGTTCGTTTTCCTGATTTTCAACAATTTTGCTTGAAATAATCTTCTGCTGATTGATTTTTTCTGTTGTATTTTCAAGATTCAAACGTTCGACTTCGCGCTGTGCTTTTTTACGTTCGGTAATGTTGAAACAAACAATTAAAAGTTCCAGTTCGTCTTTTTTGATCATAACGGGAACCATCGATAAATCGAGCCAGATTTCTTTTTCGTCTTTATTAATGATTTTGATTTCACCTTGCCAACCACTTCTTTGTTTTTCGAAGATTAAGCGATCAAAATTCACCTGCTCTTTTTCGTCTTCGGTTAAGACTTCTGAGAATTTTTTGTTGGATGAAAACTTGGTGTAATTAAGCAGTTTTGCAAATTTTTCTCCAATATGAATGATGGAACCGTCTGGCGAAATTCGGCAGTACAGCAAAGTGTTTTCCATCGCATAATTAAGCGATTTCAGCTCTTTTACCGAGTTTTCTTTAATTTCACTGATAATTTCAGTGTCGTATGCCAGTTTTAAAGCTTTCTTTTCAGAAGATAAAAGCTGGGCAATTAATCTTTCGATTTTTTTGTTGGTTGGTTTGAAAATGAAGAAAAATTCTAAAAGTAAAACCAATAAGGTAAAACCAAAAATCCAATATTCGATTCGGCGCTGTTCGGTTACTTTTTCGTGTGCTTCAAGATCGTATTGGGTTACAATCTGATTCATTTTAGAAAGAAAAAGGCCTTCGTTTTCTAAAATGGTCTGAACCAATTTTTGATTTTCAGCAACTGATTTTTTCTCTTGTAAATTCAGTAGAAAAGAATCCGTTGTTTGTGCTATTTTATTGAAAATCGGATTGATTTCCAGATAGAGTTTGTTGAGGGTTTCACTTTTTTCTTTCGGAAAAGCGAGGCTGTCATTTCCATTTTCGAGTGCATTTTGATTCTTTTTCCACAGTTCTAAAACCTCTTTTAAATGGGAAGCTTTTTTGGCTGTAGCCGAATCGGAAACGTAATGTAAAATGAGAACTTCTTTGACAATTTTCTGGCTCAGCATTCTTTGCTTTCCAGAAAAGTTAATGATTTTAGAATCGCTTAATTGTTGGTTCAGATTGTATTGAACCAAGAACTGACTGATAATTATAGTTAAGGCAATAGTAAGAAGCGCAAAAAAATACAGTCGTCGTAAATTTTTGAAAGTGATTTTTTCTGCAGCTTCCTGATTGCTTTTCTTCATTTAAATCTTTTTACAATCCTAAAGATGCTTTTATAAGGTTTAAATTCTCTTCAGAATATTTGATTTTAAGGGCTTCGGCATGTCCTTTGTCCGACATTTTATCCCAAGTTTTCTTGATGATGTTTTTTAGTTTTTCTTCATCATGTTTTTGAACGAAAGGTTCTAAGTAATAATCTAAAAACACCAGACAGATCACGTCTTCAAGCAATTGGGTTTCGGCGTCTTTTTTAAGTAGTTTTTTTTCGATTAAAAAAGAAACGCGATCTATAAAGGTCTGATCGTAACCTGCTTTTTCTAAAATTCCTGCAGTAGTTTTGGCGTGAAATTTTTTCAGTTCTTCTCTCCATTTTAAATAACCAACACGATCCATTGGGTATGATTCTCTCGCAACTTTCCATCTGCAAATGTGCTGTGCTTTTGAGGCAATCTGAACTTCTTCTGAAGCATTGGGTTCAAACTGCATCAGTTTTTTGTACATCCTGTTGGAATATAGCAATTCTTTAGGATATTCCTGATTTTGATCGATTTCGATGTTCGGATCTTGAGCGTTTTCAGCATCAATCCATTCGCTTGCTTTTTGGAAAGGTGTTGTCATTTTTTGGTTTAGTAATAGATTTCAAAGATACGGAATAAAGTTTTTTAGCCACGAATTCACGAATGGATATTTTTTGCCACAAAATAAAAGTGTTAAACTTTATGTGTAATTTTTTTTGCCACAGATTATACAGATTGAAAGGATTAGATCTTTGTGCATAATTTTTTTCGCCACGAATTTCACGAATCGGCACGAATTAAATTAGTGTAATTTGTGAAATTCGTGGCTAAAAGAAAAAAATAATCCTTTTAATCTGTATAATCTGTGGCATATAAATTAATCCACAAAGCCTACGAAAACTTCGTCTTCTACAATTTTTACAGGATATGTTGCAATTCGATAATCGTCGCCGTTTAGGTTGGAACCGTCAACAAGTGAAAAGGTTTTTTTGTGCATTGGGCAGGCAATTTTCGGAATATCGTCTGTTGAGCCAGTCATTCCTCTTGAAAGTACCATTTCCATTTTGTGCGGACATGCATTTTGGCAAGCATACCAAGCGTTGCGACGCGCGAAATTGAAAATTGCGATTTGCTTGTTTTTGTATTTGATACAGCCGCCGCGATTGGTTGGAAAATCTTCAATTTTGCCCGCTTTGAACCAAATTGTCGCATCGCTCGCGTGTACAGTTTCGTATTGATTTAAGATTTCTTCCATGATGCTTTTTGTTTTATTTCCTGTTTCTTAGCCCTCTTTTTACAATCATGAGAGTTATGATGGCGCAGTAAAAAAGAGGGTAAGAAGGACAGCAAACGTTTAATTTATTTTTTTTTCTTTTTTTTGGAGCTTATTGTTTTTGCCACGAAGACGCAAAGGCGCTAAGTTTTTTATTTCTATTCTTTATTTTTTAGTCGCGCAAAGTCGCAAAGTCGCAAAGTTTTTTTTCTTTTTTTGGAGCTGATTTTTTAAACACATAGACATAGATTTAACTAGTTTGAAAAAAGAATTGTCAAAAGAAAATCATTTAAATGGAAAGTGAAATGTCTTTTTGGGTTCGCAAAATCTATGTCTCTTTGTGGTTATTATTTTATTTATGACCACGCTTTTGGCGCCTTTTGATCTCTTAATGGAACAAAAGCAATGTTGTCGTCTTTTTCGTCTGAGTTCACAAAATGATTGAAACGTTTCAATAATCTTGGTTTTTCTAATACTTGTTTCCACTCGCATTCGAAAGTATTTACCAAAGTCTCCATTTCAGCTTCTAACGTTTCACAGATTCCTAAACTGTCTTCGATAATTACTTGTTTTAAATACTCTAAACCGCCGTCTAGTTTTTCTAACCAAGTTGAAGTACGAATCAGCGGACCAGCCGTGCGGATGTAATACATTAAGAAACGGTCCATATATTTAATTACAGTTTCCTTGTCGATTTTCTCGGCTAATAAAACAGCGTGTTTTGGATTTGCGCCGCCATTTCCGCAGATGTATAAATTCCACCCGCCTTCAACAGCGATTAATCCGAAATCTTTTCCACGTGCTTCGGCACATTCGCGAATGCAGGCTGAAACACCGCCTTTTAGTTTATGAGGAGAACGAATTCCTTTGTATCTATTTTCTAGTTCGATGGCAAATCCGGCACTGTCGTCCATTCCGTAGCGGCACCATGCATTTCCAACACAACTTTTTACGGCACGAAGTGATTTTCCGTATGCGTGACCGCTTTCAAAACCATTGTCTATTAATATTTTCCATATTTTTGGCAAGTCACTTAAATGCGCTCCGAATAAATCGACTCTTTGTGCTCCAGTGATTTTAGTATATAAATCGAATTGTTTTGCCACTTCGCCAATTACGATTAGTTTTTCGGCTGTAATTTCACCTCCGGCTACTCTCGGAACAACAGAATAAGTTCCGTTTCTTTGAATGTTAGCTAAAAATCTATCGTTTGTATCTTGAGTTGTAACGTGTTTATTTGCAGTGTCGTTGTAAATACTAGAGAAAATAGAAGCAACAACCGGTTTGCAGATTTCGCATCCGTCGCCTTTTCCGTGATGATCCAGAACATCGTAGAAATTTTCGTATTTGTTGATTTTAACCAAATCAAATAATTCCTGACGTGTATAGCTAAAATGCTCGCAAATAACTTCTTTTACTTCTTTTCCTAATGATTTCTGAGCTGCTTTCACCAAGTCTGAAACCATTGGTTTACAGCCTCCGCATCCTGAAGTTGCTTTTGTAGCTTTTACAACATCTGAAAAAGTGGCACAGCTTTCGTCTAAAATTTTACAGCAAATTGAGCCTTTAGTAACATTTTCGCAAGAACAGATTACAGCTGTATCTGGCAAATCCATTACACTTCCCATTGAAGAACCTTCAGAACCGTCGCGTGAACCTAAAATCAAATCTTCTGGATTTTTAGGCAATGCCATTTCGTTAATGTAAATCTGGAAAAGTGAATTGTAATCGCTAGAATCTCCGACTAAAATTCCGCCCAACAATTTTTTAGAATCTTTGGTAACGTTGATTCTTTTGTAAACACCACTTAATTTGTTTTCATAAATAATTGCCGTAACCTCATTATTTTCAATGAAAGGATCACCAAAACTTGCCACTTCAACACCAATTAATTTTAATTGTGTAGACATATCAATGGTTTCTCTCATAGTTTTATCACCATTCAAGATTTGCTCTGCGGCGACATCAGCCATTTCGTAACCAGGAGCAACCAGTCCGTAAATATTATGATTATAAAGAGCCGCTTCACCAATTGCAAAAATCGCTGGATCTGAAGTCTGCATTTGATTGTTAACCACAATTCCGCCTCTTACGCCAACTTCCAATCCTGAAACTCTTGCTAGTTCGTCGCGAGGTTTAATTCCAGCAGAAATTACCAGCATATCGACTTTTAACAATTCATCGTTAGCGAACATCATTCCGGTTATGCATTCTTTTCCGTCAATATATTGCGTTGCTTTATTCAGATGAATTCCGATGTTTAATTCTTCGATCTTAGACTGAAGCATATCACTTGCGCCTTGATCCAATTGTCTTGGCATCAAACGCGGAGCAAATTCCACCACATGCGGATTCAATCCTAAATCTCTAACAGCTTTTGCAGCTTCTAAACCTAATAGTCCGCCTCCTAAAACCGCCGCTTCTGTAGCGCCTTTTTGTTTTATCTTTTTGGCGTAAGCCATAATTGCATCCAGATCTTCGATGGTTCTGTATACAAAAACACCTTCTTTTTCTACACCATCAATTGGCGGTACAAAAGCAGAAGAACCTGTCGCTAAAACTAAGTAGTCGTACGTATGTGTTTTTCCTAGATGCGTATGAATTGTTTTTGCATCACGATTAATATCTGTAATTAATTCAGATGTATTGAGAGTAATATTATTTTCTAAGTACCATTCAGTTGTTGATAGTGATAAATCATCAGCTGTTTTTCCTCCAAAGTATTCGCTTAAGTGAACGCGATCGTAAGCTCGCCTTGGTTCTTCTCCAAATACTGTCACTTGATACTTTTCTTGTCCTGATTTTGCAACAAACTTTTCGCAAAATTTATAACCAACCATGCCGTTTCCAACTACTATTACTCTAATCATGATTTCTTTAATTAAGTATTACTACGCAAATATAAGTATTTATACTTATAAAAATACGTAAATATTTTATTTTTTAAGTACAATGTGTGTTTCGATTACTACGTATTTTGACTTAATCTTTTACGTAGTGCGGGTTTTGAGTGATTTTGCAGTTACTTAGTTTTTTTAAATTTGAAAACATTCTAAATAAGCATTTCAAAAAAATGTCGTAAATTCATAGGAATTTTATAGGTGTTTTGAAAAAAGGAACATTTTTAAACTGAGATCTCATGAAAAAAATACTTTCAATATTGTTGTTTTCATTTTTAGTGATAGGCTGTAAAACGACAGCAAATAAAGAAGCTGCAGGAGTTGCCGGAACCACTTCAACAATTTCTACAGAAGAAGATTTAAAATATTATTTTAAAGGAACTGGAAATGAACCGTTTTGGGGAATCAAAATAGGGAATGAGGAAATTGTTTTTACGTCGTTAATAGCTGGTAAAGAAAAAATAACTTTTCCTGCTGTTGATGCAATTAGGGCAATGGATGCTAATGTAAAAATGTATAAAGTAAGTAACGAAAGCACTTCGGCAACGATTACAATTCAGCAGGTGGATTGTCAAGACTCGATGTCTGGCGCGATTTCTCCTTATAGTGTAAAAGTTGAAATCAAGAATAATTCAGAATTAGAAACGAAGAAACTTAGTGGTTGCGGAAAATATCTTACCGATTATCGTTTGCATGATATTTGGGTTTTGGAAGAATTGAATGGTTATAAAGTTTTTGCTACTGATTTTCAAAAAGAAATGCCAAGAATCGAAATTAATTCGTCAGAAAATAGATTTTCTGGTTTTGGCGGATGCAATGCGATTAGTGGACAAATCTTTTATGAAAAGGATTTACTGCGATTTACAAAAGTGATTTCGACCTTAATGGCGTGTCCGCAAGGAAATAAAGAAGGGGAGTTTTTGAAAGCTTTGCAAAGCACAACAACCTATTCTATTGGAAATAATCAATTGACTTTGTCCAATCCTTCTGCGAAATTGGCTGTTTTTAAGAAAGTGGATTAAAATTATTTTTCTCCCGCAGATTTAGCTGATTTTGGAGATTTTTTTCTGCCACTCCCGATAACTATCGGGATTCACAGATTAAATGAATTTTTATCTATATCTGCAAAATCTGCGAGAGATTTTTCGCGTAGTTTTGTCATTTCGACGAAGGAGAAATCTTCGCGAGAAACTCTACAAAGATTGTATTTTCGATGCGGAGCTACTTGCGGAGATTTCTCCTTCGTTGAAATGACAATATTGTGTGAAATTCGTTAGACTAACATTGTTTCTATCACTCAAACAATTCCTTCGGTTCGTCATTTTCTTCTTCGTCGCCTTCAACAAAATCCAATTCCAAAGCTTTTACACTTTGAACCGCATTTCCGGCAATACCTCGAATCGAACCGTACATTCCTAAAGTATTATGGACTACTTTTTCGATTTGTTTTTCGCGCTGTTTCCAGATTCTCTGCATCGCTCTTTTTTCAGAATCGAGATCGCTTTGCATTTGCGTGAAACCTTCTACGATTCCTTCAATCTGCAAACGGAATTCGTTGCTGGTTAAGAAATCATATAACATCGACATTTTATCACCTTTGTTTTCTTGCGCCTGAACTGCCTGATTAATTTGAATAAGTGATTGACGTAAAACAGCGCTCAAACCTTTAAATTCTTCATAAGTACAAATCCAGATTCCGTCGCGCATTCCCATTCGTTCCATTCCAGAAGGCATAACTTCGGTTACTAAAACTCCGATATTGGCTCTTTTGGTGCGAATATCGTTTTTGAATTTCTCAATCCATGAAGGCTGAAAAGCTTTTGTTCTTTTGCTTTCGTAATAAATTGAACCGCAATTTTGATGTTCACGGGTATTTACGATTTGAAGGCAATCGGCACCATTTGCACCTTTTTTAACTTCGTCTATACTGTCAAGAGGAAAGTTGTTTGCCAGCCATTCTTCAATTGCCAATTCCATTACTTCGCCTTGCAATTGCATCGAACCTTGTTCTTGTTTGCGTTTCATTTCTTCGGTCAGCTTTTTTTGTTCTTCAAGCTGTTTCTGAAGTTCTTTAAATTTAAGTTCGTTTTTATCGTCTTCCTGCTTTCTGATTTTTTCACGTTCCAATGCCAGTTGCGCGTTTAACTGCTTTTCGGCTTCGGCTTGAATCGCTTCTTTCATTTCCAGTTTTTCACGCTGTAGTTTCGCGATTTCACCTTCCATTTTATTCAATTCTCTGATTTTTTCCGATTTTTCAGAGAGTTCTTTTTCCATCAAAAGCAGACGGTCTTTGTTTTCTTCTTCAAGTTTGGCTTTTAGTTTTTCGCCAATTTCTTTTTCAGCTGTTTTTTTCTCGCGCTCCAAACGTTCAGCAAAAAGTTCGTTTTCTTGCTTTTTCTTCGCTTCAAATTCCAGTTTGGCTTTTTCCAATTGTTCGTTTTTAAGTTCTAATTCCTTGTTTTGAACATTAGCTTTTTGTTGAAACTCTTTACGGATGCTGTCTTCCAACTGATGTTTTAAAACATCATTGACATCGATAGGGGTTCCGCAGTTTGGACACTGAATTGAAGATTGCTCAGCCATTTTTATTGATTGTATTATTGTAGCATTATAATTTGCTAAGGTATTTAAAAGTTCTCTTTTTCTAATGTGGATTTCTGTACTAAATTGTAACGATTTTTTGTTATAGCTATTTTTTTTGCCACGAAGACGCAAAGGCGCAAAGTTTTTTTTACAAAGTGGCCACTTAGTGTGTCTTCCTGAGCGAAGTCGAAGGACACATACTGTATATCAAACCTTTGTGGATTTAGCATGAGATCCTTCGACTTCGCTCAGGAAGACATAAAAGGGATATAAAAACTTTGCGCCTCTGCGACTTTGCGCGATTAAAAAAACTTTGTGCCTTAGCGCCTTTGCGGCAATAAAAACTCAACAGCAGATTGCGTAATTTCAGAATGATCGTCTTTTGAAGTTATTAGGGAAACATTCGTAAATAAATTAACTTTTTTCAATTCAATAAATCCAATCTCTGAATCATGATTATTTTTGGCAATATTGGACGGAACAATCGAAATTCCTAAACCGTTTTTAACCAATTGTACGATTGAATTAATATTATTGGCTTCGTGAATAATCTTTGGCGTAAAGCCATAAAATGCACAAAGTTCCAGTAAAACTTCGTGATAATGCGGAGCGTAATCTTTATTGAAGAAAACAAAAGTTTCGTCTTTCAGTTTTAAAATCTCATTTTCTGATTTTATTGAAACCGAATTCGTATTGTAGACCAAAGAAAATCCATCCTTAAACCATAAATGCGCTTTTATTTTAGGTGAATGAATGGGCGATCGAATAATTCCCATTTCGATTTTTCCTTGTTCTAAAGCATCGATTTGTTTGATGGTTGAGATTTCGAAAAGCTTAAAATTTACGTATGGGAATTGTGCTTTCAAATGTTTTATCAAATCTGAAATTACAGACGAATAAATCGAACTGATATAAGCGATTCTAAATTCGCCCGAAACGTTTTCTGCAATTTTTTTGGTTTTTACTGAAATGCGCTCTAAGTTTTGAAAAATCTCTTTTACCTCTTTTTCGAAATATTTTCCAGCTTCGGTGAGTTCTACTTTTTTATTGTTTCTGATGAAAAGCTTTGCCTGAAGCTCGTCTTCCAATTCGGCTATTTGACGGCTTAGTGGTGGTTGCGAAATAAAGAGTTTTTCTGATGCTTTGGTAAAGTTCAGTTCTTCGGCAACAGCCAGAAAGTATTTTAAGTGACGTAATTCCATGATACTTTAAAAGTATTATTAATTGATAAAAATAGTATTTTTAAAGTATATATTGAATTTTTAGTTTTGGAAAAAGAAAAAATAAGTCTCTCGCAGTCCCGATAGCTATCGGGAGCAGATACAGCAGATTATTAGTTTTGATAAAATCATTTAACTACAATTTCCAATCTATAATAGCACAAAGATTCGCTCGATCTGCTCCGGATAGCTATCGGGACTGCGGGAGAAAAAATTTTAGCCACAGATTACACAGATTTTTAATCTTTTTAATTTTTTAATCTGTGGCAAATATTAAAAACAAATCATATGAAAAAATCAACTATTGAAGAAATCAGAGAGCGTTTTGACAATGATGTCGAACGTTTTGCAAATTTAGAAACAGGACAAGTTGCTACAATTGATGCGACAGTTTCTTTAGAATTAATAACGGAAGCCTGTAAAAGAATTAAACCAAATGCTACAACTATTTTGGATATTGGCTGTGGCGCTGGGAATTATACTTTAAAAATGCTTTCGAAAGTTCCAAATTTGAATTGTGTTTTGGTAGATTTAAGTAAGCCGATGTTGAATAAAGCTTTAGAAAGAGTTTCTGCTGAAACTTCAGGAAGGGTAGAAGTGAAGCAAGGTGATATTAGAGAAGTTGATTTGCCGGAAAATCATTTCGATTTTATTTTGGCGGGTGCGGTTTTGCATCATTTGAGAGATGATAACGATTGGGAAACCACTTTTGAAAAATTGTTTAAATTATTGAAACCAGGAGGTTGTTTGATGATTTCGGATTTGATTACGCAAGACACCGATTTATTGAATGAATATACTTGGCAGCGTTATGGCGATTATTTAGAAGGAATCGGCGGCGCTGAATATCGCCAGAAAGTGTTGGATTATATTGAAAAAGAAGATTCACCAAGATCGATGAATTACCAATTGGATTTGATGAAAAAAGTTGGTTTTTCTAAAGTCGAAATTTTACACAAGAATATGTGTTTTGGTGCTTTTGGCGGAATTAAATAAAGAGTTTTTAGCCACGAATTACACGAATTTTATTTTTTAAAATCTATACGCAAAGTATTTAAAATAATTCGTGAATTCGTGGCGGAAAAACTTATAGAATCTGTGCGGTTTTGTATACCTGAATGGGGCTTGAAACTAAGTTTTCTGTTTTTTGAATGAATTCCTTTAAATAGGATTGTTCGTTATGTAAATCCAAACCAGGCTGATCTCTCCATTCTTCCCAAAGAATAAAAACATTTTCTGAAGTGTGCAAATCGTAACGAATACAAGCGGCTTCTTTTCTGGTTTCGGTAACCAAATGGTTTAACAGATTTTGAACTTCAATTAAGTTCTCAGGTTTGCTTTTTAAGATGGCAGTAATTGAAATCATAATTATAAGTTTTTAAAGGTTTCTTCTAGATGTTTGGTATAATTCTCTTTAAAGATAACGATATTTTCTGGTGTAGCGCCTTTTTCTACATCATGAAAATGAAATCCGTTTATGCGTTCCATTCCGGTGAATTTGTTCATTTTGTGAAAACCAAACATTACGCCGTCGTCAACAGAAGTCTCATCGAAGAACTCGCCTGGGAGTGTAAAAGCGGTTGCAGGTGCGTTCCAGCTTGTTGTAAGCATATATTTGCGTCCGTGCAAAAGTCCTCCAGTTCCGTAATTGATATCTGGATTTACACGGCTTCTTCCGTCGCTTTTGTAGATTCCGTTGTTGTGTCCTTGTGTGAAAACGTCGTCGATGTATTTTTTGAAAAGATTTGGTAATTGAAACCACCAAACTGGTGTGTGATAAATGATTAAATCTGCCCAAACGAATTTTTCTACCTCTTTTTGAAGATCGATTTCGTCTTCAATATGAGTTGTTTTTATTTCGTAATTGTTGTTTTTTGAAAGGAATTCAACTGTCCAATCCTGAACAGTTTTGTTGAATTGTCCTCCTGAATGGGCAAATTTCTGCCCGCCGTTTATTATAAATATCTTTTTCATTTTTAACTGTTACTTCTTTTGAAAACTGATGTGTGAGGGATAGAGGCGGTATCTCCCGATTTAGAAAAACAAGGCTTTTTAGCCGTAGTTTTTGTTAATCGGGAATTTAGCCGAAAGCCCGACCCGCTTTTTCTGCGGGGCACACCCAAATTATTTTAATGTTTGAGATTTTTTTTAAACACATAGGAACATAGTTTTTTTTCTTTCTGGAAAAGGAAGTGGAAAGAAACTAGTTTCTCACACATAGTCCCGAAGCTTTGGGATGAATTGATGCAAGTGAAACGCCTTTATGCTCAAAGTTGAACTATGTTTCTATGTGTTTAGAATATATATAAAGTGTTATTTCACTTTTGAAATTGCCTGATTGATGAAATCTAATTCTGAGGCTGAAAGATCAAAATCTAATGCTTTTGCGTTTGAAATAGCTTGTTCTGCATTTCTGGCTCCGGCTAAAACTATTGAAATTCCTTTTTGTAAAGTCGTCCAGCGAAGGACTAATTGCGAAATTGAAATGTGTTTGTCGTTTGCTAAAGAACTTAATTCTTCGATTAAAGTTTTTACTTGTTGTAAATCGAATTTTCCGAAATAGCCGTTTCTGTGATCGTCTTCTTTTAGTTTGCTGTCGGTGAAATATTTCCCTGTTAATAAACCTCTTTCCATTGGACTGTAAGCAATGATTCCGATGTTTTCTGCTACTGTAAATGGAATTAAATCATTTTCGATTGAGCGATTTAACATGCTGTACGCTACTTGATTTGACGCAATTTGAACTGTTTTTTGAGCTTCTTTAATTTGATCGATATTGTAATTGCTTACTCCAAAAGCTTTGATTTTTCCTTGTTGAATTAGTTTTTCAACCGCTTCCATAGTTTCAGAAATTGGCGTTGTTGAATCTGGCCAGTGAATTTGTAATAAGTCGATATAATCGGTTTGAAGTCTTCTTAAACTGTCTTCGATTTCTTTGATTACGTTTTCTTTTGATGAATATTTGTAAATCGGCACTTTTTTACCGTTATCGTCAGCGTCGAAAAAGAAATCGCCTTTTCCGTTGTTGCTTCCGTCCCAAACCAAACCGAATTTTGTCAATAATTGCACTTTAGAACGATCAACGCTTTTAACAGCCTCGCCAATCATTTCTTCGCTTAAACCAAATCCGTAAAAAGGAGCGGTGTCAATTGTAGTAACGCCACTGTCAATTGAAGCATGAATTGAGTCGAGTGAATCTTTCTTTTCTGTTCCGCCCCACATGGTGCCGCCAATGGCAAATGCGCCGTATGTGATTGCTGATAATTCTAGTTCTGAGTTGCCTAATTTTCTATATTCCATGATTGTGATTTTTTCTGTTTAAAATTGATGAGGCAAAATTATACTGTTTTTACGAGTTTTATTTGGTATATATTTGTCTTTTTTAGGTATATTTGCATCTTCAAATAATTTCGACATGAAAAAAGAAAATTTATATGAGCCTTTTACGGTTTCGTTTGAAACGCTGAATGAATATCCAGATGTGGGAGATCGTCATAATTTTTTTGAGCTGGTTTATATTTTGGAAGGCACTGGTTCTCAATGTATCAATAAAAATATTTTTACGTATGATCCGGGTCATTTGTTTTTATTGACGCCAGAAGATTGCCATAATTTTACGATTGAAACGAAAACGAAATTTTTCTTTTTACGATTCAATGATATTTATTTGAAAAACTCGAGTCTGCAGAATGAAAATATTCAGCGATTGGAATATATTCTTCAAAATGCGAATCATCAGCCGGGTTGTATCTTAAAAAATGATCCTGATAAATGTCTGGTAAAAGTGATGATTGAAGCGATTTGCCGCGAACATCAGGATAAAGATGTGTACAATCAGGAATTGATTCAGCAGTTGGTGAATACGCTGATTATTATTGTGGCACGAAATATAGCGAAATATCTTCCGGAGCAGGTTTCTATTAGTACGGAAGCTAAAGCGATGGATATTCTGCAGTATATTCAGAACAATATTTATTATCCTGAAAAGATTAAAGCGGAATCAATCAGCGATTATTTTGGAATTTCGAATACGTATTTAGGTCGTTATTTTAAGAAACATGCGAGCGAAACGATGCAGCAATATATTAGCAATTATAAAACGAAACTGATTGAACATCGACTGCAATTTAGCGATAAGCGTATTAATGAAATTGCGTATGAGTTTGGTTTTACGGATGAAAGTCACTTTAATAAATTCTTTAGAAAGCAAAAGGGGTATAGTCCATCTGAATTTAGAAAGACGATTCGATTGAGTGCTTAAACACGAATTGCACTAATTTGCACGGATTTTTTTTGCCACGAATTACTCGAATTTCCACTAATTTTTATTTTGCCACTGATTAAATGGATTATAGAGGATTTTTTGTGACTTGATAATTTTTGCTCTCGCAGATTTAGCAGATTAAACAGATTTTTCTAGAATAAATCCGCGCAATCTGCTAAATCTGCGAGAGAAATAAAAAATAAAATCCGTGTAAATCTGCGTTCGCGAAAGTGAATCCGTTTTATCCGCGTGCTTTAATTTTCTTTGCCAATAATAAAATCGAAATGTTCTGTTTTACCGGTTTTTAGATTATTGATTTCGTTTTGAATTAATTCTTCCAGAGAATTGGCAACAATTTCTCGTGACCAAGATTCATTTTGAAGTTCGATAATCTGACCGAATTTTCCTTTTGAGGCTGGATCGGTATCGAAAACTAAATAATCTCCGTTTCTTCCTGTAGCAAACGGAATCCATTTTGGGTTGGCGTAATTGTCTGTGTTGATTTTTTCGAAGTCTATTTCTTGTTCTGGCAAATCATCTTCATCAAATTGTAAATCTTGTATCGAATTCCATTCTTCTTGAATGTCTTCAAACGGAATCAAATCATAACTCCAATTGTTTACTCCAAATTGAAAAACTGCAGTTACGGCATCGTAATCGACATTTTGAACTTTATAAAAATTTAATAGAGCAGAAGGGATGGTTATTTCGTCTTCTATAACGGAATGATTTTTTATGTCTTCTTCTGAAATTCCTTCTGTAAGATTGTAGTAGTCGTTGTTTGTAGAAACAATTTTATTGATTTCTGAAATCCATTCCTGCCATAAAGGTTCGTATACTTTAAATTCAGGGTCAAGAGCGACTGCGGTTTTTTTAGGTTTTTCTTCTTCTTCGCGAGCAGAAATACTTAAGCTTGTGATTTTTCCGTCTTCTTTATCAAACCAAACGCTGATTCCATTTAGGATAAAAGCACCGCTTCTGTCGCCTTTAAAAAGTTTGACAAGCTGATTTTTGTTGTTTTCGTAGTAGTGAAATAATTCTAGTCCGTCGAAAATAAATTGGCCGCTAAAGATGTTTTTTGCACAATAATCATATTCTCTAACTTCAAACTCAATTGCAAGACTTTCTGCTTTTTCTCCTTCTTTAGAAAAAGCCATAATGCCTTGATCGTCCCAAGTGTAAACGTGATTATGCTTTTTTTGAATGTGTCTAGAATCTCCTAAAGCTTGTTTTAAAACTGTTATATCAATTGGGAATTCGATGTTTATGCTGTTAATCTGAAAGCCGTTTTTGGATAATTCAATTTTTGTCATTGCTGCTTTTTTGAGGAGTTTAAACTAGATGATTTTCTTAATTACGCGTAGATTATGTGTGTGTTTATTCAGTTCAGGATTATAAATGCCAGAGTGATCCAAACGGTCAATACGAACTTTACCGCTTGCATGGATAATGTAATTGTTTTCCATAATGATCCCGACGTGAATGATGTTTCCTTCGGCATTATCAAAAAAAGCTAAATCGCCTGGTTCGCATTCTTCGATAAAGCTTAAAGGTTCACCTTCAAGTGCTTGTTGCGATGCATCGCGGTGAATTTTATAGCCGTTTAATTTGTAAACCATTTGGGTAAAACCAGAACAATCAATTCCGAAAGGCGTTTTTCCGCCCCACAAATACGGAGCATTCAAATACATAAAAGCAGTTTTAATAAGCGCACTTTTAGGTTTTATGCCACTGGTTTTAGTTCCTTCAAAATCAAAATTAGAAGTGTTGATTTCGTTATTGTTTAGAAAAGATAACGAAGCTCCCAACGGAATTGGAAGTAAAAGGTTATTTGGAGCTGTGATGTAATCAATTAAATCGGCATTTAAGATAATTGCCTCTTTGCTCAACTGATCAAATTGCTCTTTTGAAATTACCTGATATTGCTTAGAATCGACCCAACCTTCGTAGTCGTCAAACTGAATCCGAATTTTAGCCCACTGATTTTGGCGTTCTAAAATTTCGATGTGTTCGCCAAACAAAAGCTGTGTTACGATTTCACTTCTGTCACTAGCTTCAGCTCGAACGGGTACTATGGCAAGATTGCAGATTCCGAACATGTATGGAAATTTATAAGTTGAAAATCAGGAGTTGTTTATTGATAACTCCTGATTTTTATTGATATTGTTTTAAGCTCTTTCGATAACAATTGCCGATGCTCCACCGCCACCGTTGCAGATTGCAGCAGCTCCAGTTTTTGCATTGTTTTGTTCTAAAACGTTTAGCAAAGTTACAATGATACGCGCTCCAGAAGCTCCAAGAGGATGTCCAAGAGAAACAGCGCCGCCGTTTACGTTCACTTTGTCGTTATCCAAATTTAAGATTTTTGCATTAGCTAATCCTACAACAGAAAATGCTTCGTTGAATTCGAAATAATCCACATCTGAAATTGAAATTCCAGCTTTGTCTAAAGCTTTCGGTAACGCTTTTGCTGGACTTGTAGTAAACCATTTTGGTTCTTGCGCAGCGTCTGCATAGCCTTTTATGTACGCTAAAGGTTTTAATCCTAAAGCGTTTGCTTTTTCTTCAGACATCAAAACTAAAGCTGCAGCTCCGTCATTGATTGTTGAGGCGTTAGCAGCAGTTACAGTTCCGTCTTTAGTAAAAACTGGTGCTAAAGAAGGAATTTTATCTAATTTTACATTAGTATATTCTTCATCTTTTGAGAAGATAACTGGTTCACCGCGTCTTTGAGGAACTTCAACTGGAACCACTTCGTTATCGAACTTTCCAGCGTCCCAAGCTTTTGCACTTCTTTCGTAAGATTGAATTGCGAAAGCATCTTGTTCTTCACGGCTGATTTTATATTCAGTTGCACATAGATCAGCGCAAACTCCCATTGCGTTGTTATCGTAAGCATCTGTCAAACCATCTTTCTGCATACCGTCCAACATTGTAGCTGGACCAAATTTGTTTCCAGCACGCATTTGCACATAGTGTGGAATCAAACTCATGCTTTCCATTCCACCCGCAACTACAATTTCAGCATCTCCGCATGCAATTGTCTGAGCGGCGAACATTACAGCTTTCATTCCAGAAGCACAAACTTTGTTTACAGTTGTAGCAGCAACTTCTTCAGACAAACCGGCAAACAGTGCTGCCTGACGCGCTGGAGCTTGTCCAACACCCGCCTGAATTACATTGCCCATGAAAACTTCATCCACAAGTTTTGGGTCAAGATTGATTTTTGAAAGGGCTCCTTTTATGGCAGCAGCTCCTAATTTTGGTGCAGGTACAGTAGATAACCCGCCCATGAAACTTCCGATAGGTGTTCTAACGGCAGAAACGATAACAACTCTTTTGTTCATGTTCTGTTTAATAATAGTTATCTAGCAAATTTACTGTTTATTTGAATAAATTCAAATTTTGTATTGAATCGGGTGAATTTTAAATTTAAGGTGAAATTTTTGTTAATTCTATTCGTTTGATTGTGAAGTGGTTTTGAAAAAAGATGAAAAAAAACTAAAAAAACTCAAAAAAAAGCTTGTGAGAAATGGAATGTTGTTATACATTTGCACTCGCAAAACGGAAGCAATTCCTTGAGCAAGGAGAGGTGCCAGAGCGGTAATGGAGCAGATTGCTAATCTGTCGACGGGTAACCGTCGCCAGGGTTCGAGTCCCTGTCTCTCCGCTTAAATTTTGCCTCGGGGTGTAGCGTAGCCCGGTTATCGCGCCTGCTTTGGGAGCAGGAGGCCGCAGGTTCGAATCCTGCCACCCCGACAGAAACTTTGCCATAAGTTTTAAAAGTAATGGTTCCATAGCTCAGCTGGATAGAGCAACGCACTTCTAATGCGTAGGTCGAAGGTTCGAATCCTTCTGGGATCACAACAAAAGCCACTCAAATTGAGTGGCTTTTTTGTTTTGTACAATCTGCTCATTTTACCGATGATTTTTAAGGAGTTTTCGATTTAATTGATTTAGAATTGTATTTTTATATAAACTTTTCTAATACCACAAATCAATGGAATCTCTTATATCAAAATATAAAAGTCTTGGAATTGCTGATGTATTGCATTATGAGAAATTTAATTTGATTTCCATTAGCCATCATTCTACAAAAATTGAAGGATCAACGTTAACTGAATTAGAAACTCAAATTCTCTTAGATAACGGTTTAACACCTAAAGGAAAACCAGTGAATGATACATTTATGGTTACAGATCACTTTAATGCACTACATTTTATCATTGAGAAAGCAAGAAATAAAACGCCAATAACAATAGAATTGATTAAAGAAATTAATTTTTATGTAATGAAAAATACGGGAGGCCTTTATAATACTGTTTTTGGAGAGGTGGATGCTAGCAAAGGAATGTTTAGAAAAGGAAACGTAACTGCTGGAATTTCCTATTTTCCTAATTATGATAAAGTAGAAAGATTGACTAATGATCTAATTGGATTTATTAATGAAAAAATGAAAACAAATTTATCAGTCGATGAAAAATTAAATTTATCGTTTGATGCTCATTTTAATCTTGTTAGTATTCATCCGTTTTATGATGGAAATGGCAGAACTTCAAGATTGCTGATGAATTATATCCAGGCATTTTATGATGTTCCACTTGCCATTGTTAATAGCGAAGATAAGCAAGAATATATTCAGGCTCTGATTGATACAAGAGAAAAAGAGGATATTGGGATTTTTCGAGAGTTTATGAAAAAGCAATATGAAGAATATCTTTTAAATGAAATTAAAAAGTTTGAAGATGGGTTTACTTCAAAATCAGGAAAAGGGTTTGGTTTTCTTTTTTAGATCATGTTTTACCAGTTAGGAGCGTCCCTTTATTTTATTCGAAGAAAATAGTGGCTTAAGGTCCTCTCTGATAATAAAATTCCGTTATCGGCAAAATATGCAATAAAATATCCTGCTCGAATAGTTTATTTTTGCCGATAGCGGAATTTATGATGTTTTACTGTTTTAAAAAATTAATGCCAATCTTTTGAACTCAATTCAAGTGACGAAATTTTTAGCATTTTTAATGTTCATCATGGCCTGTAGAATCTTTTCCCTCAGTCATATCTATAGTTTTTGGATGCAGGGTCACCAGCTGTAAAACGATGGCAGTGACAACAACAAATAAGAGCATTATAAAAACGTTTCTCATTCCTCCATTATCAGCTGCTTTTCCTAAAAACTCAGTAATAACGGCTCCAGCCGAAATACCTACAAAATTCATAATTCCATATCCAGTAGCCCTGTAGCGAGGTGCAACAAACTGACAAAGAATCGGCATATTGTTCGTGTCGTATATTCCAAATCCAAGTCCAAAAAGTATAGCCCCAAAAATAATAGCCTCTATATTAAAGCAGTAACCAAATAAAAATAATGCCGGGATGGTAAGAAATAACCCAATAACACTGGTGTAAATTCGTCCTTTAAGATGTTTCATCACCCATCTGTCTGAAATGGCACCACCAATTAAAACGCCAAAAAAAGAAGACATGGAAATGGTGACGGTTGCCATTGGTCCCGCTAAAGACATATCTAAATGTAAAGTTTCGGTAAATAAGGTGGGCAACCAGTTTTTGGCAGCCCAGCCTGGTAAACTTGGCGCAGCAAAATAAAAGAGTAAAACCCAAAAGGAGATATTTCCAAATAATATTCCCAATCCTTTGAACATTTGCCTGAATTCATAATTGACAGATGATTTTTTTGAAGGATCAAAAAAGTAGACTTTCTTTTCCTGTAAAAAAAACAGCAGTACTATACTATAAAGCACACCGAGTAAACCTACAGAGTGAAAGCTGAAATGCCAAGAAAAATGCTTCGAAATAGTGGCTCCAAAACCACCGAGTGCCTGTCCTAAATAAATTCCAGTAGTATGAATCGCAATTGCAAAAGAGCGTGTTTTTTCCTGATGGTAATCTGCAATCAAGGATAGTGCAGCTGGAATATAAAAGGCTTCGCTAAAACCCATAATGCCACGCAAAATATAAATCTGATTGAAAGTCGTGGCATAACCCATCGCCATAGTCACCCCTGACCAGATAAAAAGACTTCCTATAATTATTCTCTTTCTGTTAAACCGATCCGCTATAATTCCTGAAACAGGACTCATGAGTGCATATATCCAAAGGAAAATAGCCATCAAAAGACCGAAATTTTCAGCTTTAGCCAATTCAGGAATATCATCCATCATCGCTGATTTCATAGTAGAGAGCATTTGTCGGTCTAAATAATTCAATAAAGCAACAAACCATAATAGGGCAACAACAATCCATGGATAGGATTTTTTTTCATTCAATTTTGCAATCATTCTCTTTTTTCAAAATAAAGGCCGAATATACGAATTCAAACGCAACAGCAAAGAATTGACTTTCCAGGTTGCTTGTTATAATTTGTGCCTGCACTAAACTAGTTAAGACAAATTAGAATCTTTAATTTATTAAAAGAGAGGTTCTTAGAATGCTTGTCATATCTCTTCTACTATTTACATATTTTAAATACTTCATTAAATGATTGTTATGTATAAAATATATAAAGCAAAAGCCTTCATAAATGAAGGCCTAGCTGTTAATTTTTATTTGAAAAAATAAAAATGGAAAATAAATTTGAAATCAGAGCTGCAATCACCCAAGACCGCATCCAGAGGAATATAAAATTGTTGCTTTCACCATAATTTGTATATGCTAATGTTAGGGTTATAAAGAAGGTAGTTATCAAATTTTTTAAAATTTTTCTAAATGATTTCTTTATGATGACTTCTTTTACTTGCATCTTAATTTAAATTTATCAGTTGAGGACCAAATTCTTCGTAAAAAATATTTTCTTCACTTATATTTAAATTGAGCAGGCTCTGATATTGTGTTCTGATAAAAATTTCTGGACCGCAGATATAAAATCTCGCTCCGCTGAGCTTAATTGAGGTACGGCATTTTTCAAGATCTACTCGTCCGAGTGAAGTATTTGATGGCAGGTCTGTATCATTTTCAATTGTTTCATAAAAGGTATAAGTCTCGAGCCATTCTGAATTTTGATTAAAATGCTCAATCTGTTTTTTAAACGCATGTACAGATTCATTTCTGCATCCATGGATCCAGACTGTTTTTTTATTCTGTAGAGAATTTATGTTCGTTTCCAGCATACTTAACATTGGAGTAAGTCCAACACCTCCGCTTATAAGCACCAAAGGGTCTTTTGAATCTTTTTCTAAGTGGAAAAGACCGGCAGGAGCAGAAATTGAAATAATATCTCCTTCGGACTTGGAATGCAGGGCATTCGACACTCTGCCTGACGGATTTGAATTCATACCAGTTTCTTTTTTAACAGAAATTCTATAGTATTCTTTATTATAAGAGCTTGACAAACTGTATTGTCTTGGCTGAAGCAGATTTAGTTCCTTGATAAAAACTTGGACACTTATGAACTGGCCAGGATGAAAATCGGGTATTTCTTTTCCGTCCTTCGGATAGAGGTAGAATGATTTAATCTCTGATGATTCCTGTTCGATTTTTTTTATAATAAATTCTCGCCAGCCATTCCATCCTCCGTTTTTAGATAAATTTTCAGCGTAACGCTCTTTTTCAATGTTTATCATAATCTCTGCCAGCTGGTAATAAGCAACCGTCCACGCTTCTAGAATTTCATCTGTGGCTGGCTCACCAATTACTTCCTTAATTGAAGCAATCAGATGATTTCCTACTATTTTGTAATGCTCGGGCTGTATGTTCAGGCTGACATGTTTTGATCCTATGCCTTTTAGCACGCCAATCAGTACGCTTGGATTCTCGATATTTTCAGCGTAAGCTAGTACGGCATTGGCTAAAGCCGATTTCTGTTTTCCGTTGGCTTGGTTACCCATGTTGAACATATTTTTAAGTTCAGGATGGTGCCTAAACATTCTTTCATAAAAATAATTGGTAAGCACTTCACCGCTTTCGCGGAGGATAGGTACTGTTGCGGCGATAAGCTCTTTCTGATTTGCTGTCATTTTGTGTTCTTTTAGATTTTATAAATATTTGGAATTCAGTTATTCAAATTGCATTGAATTCTGCATCCACAAATTTAATCTGGGAGATATGCTGCTTTTTATGATTTCAATCATAAAGAGAAATGATCATTGGGTGACACAGATATTGACTTCAAAAAAGTTTTAATTTCTGTATCTGGAAGTATTTGTAGTTCTGTTATAAAAAATGATCCAATATTGGAAGGTGATTTTATTGTTTAGGATAAAGGTCTCAATAACACAGATAAAACAAATCAGATTTTCGGTAAATAGGCAAATCGGTCGTTGAAAAAACAATTAGCCTCATAAGCTCTTAATTGAGTTTTTTTTGTTTTAGTAAATAAAAAACTCAATGTTTACGGGCGTTTCTGGCTTTTAAAAATATTTTGAAGTAAATTGCATCTTCATTTTAATTCTAATAACAAATAAAAATTTTTACTACGCCCCATGAAAGAAGAAACAAATCTGTACAGAAATACCAAGAAAACCAGAAACTTACTTTTGTATGCAAGCGGAATCAGTGTTTTATTAGCCATTGCATTTTTATATGGTATCGGAACTTTTGATGGAATATTTAAGGTAAAGTTATCGATTGCCTCTGGCGCTATTCTTTTAATAATGCTTGTTTTGACATTTAAAATGCTTGCAAGTGTAAAAGATAAGTCTCCGTTGATTCAAATAGATTCAAATGGGTTTTCTGGAAGAACAACTCCAGTCGCAAAAGCCTTTGGAAGAATAGAATGGCAAGATGTTACCGATGTGCAATTAAACAAAGTGGGAGGTGACACTTTGGTTGCGGTTACAATTGACAATATTACGAAGTACGAAGGCCGTGTCTCTAAGTTTCTTTGGAAAATGGCTCATGATGAACAAAATTCTAAACTGAATATAATGTACTCTGCATCTGAAGTTGATATTGATGCAAAAGCTTTATACGATTTATTTTTAAGCTATTGGAAAAAATAAAACGAAAACGCCACTCAACTGAGTGGCGTTTTCGTTTATAATTAATTTCTTCCGAAAGCCCAAAAAATAGAATTTCGAAGCAGCGTAGTGTAAGCTTCATTTTGAAATAATTCTGGCGCGTGTCCCATAAAAATATATACATTTCGGGAAGCAAAATGATCGTTTGTCCATACCACAGGATGATCTCCCATTTTTATTTTTGAATCGGGCTGGTAAGTAGATTCGTCGACAGAAGCCAGAACATGAACATTTGGCCGCGGACTTTTATCATAAGTATACCATTCTTCTTTTTTGATGAGAAAATCAGATGCAACTCCTTTCGTTACGGGATGAGATTTGTCTTCAATAGTAACTTTACCACTTGCAAAATCTGGAATGTAATTCTTAAATGTGATTCCGCCCATAAAATCAGAAAACCATTTCCACATTGGGTATCCGTCAAATTCTCCGAGTAAAGTTGCATGATGCAAGCCAACCCAGCCGCCTTTTCCGCTGTTCATATATTTTTGAAAGGCCTGCATCGATTCTTCGCTCCAGGTATAAGGAGGATAATCTAATTGTATGAAAACTTGATAGTTTTTTAAAAGTGCTTCATTGATTGTTTTTGTACTTTCAATATAATCAATTGTAAAACTGCTGTCAGCTGCAAGTTTGTTAAGCCAAGGTTTTGCAGCTTTTGTAAAATCCAGATGATGTCCGCCATTTTCATATAAAACCAAAGCTTTAAAATGAGACTTTTTTTGTTTTTGGGCTAAACAATTCTGCTCTACAAAACAGCTTAAAATAAGTAAAATAAAAAATATTGAATTTTTCATGAAAGCATTTTTTATGTTTAATTAAGGCTCAACCATTGCGGTTATGGCTTGTAAAAACCATGCTGAATGCGGAATCCATTGTTCGGTCCAGCGCCATTCGTTGCCTTTGTCTTCTGTTTTAAAATCAATTCCAGAACCATCTCCATTTCCATCTTTGCCCGTAATTCCGTTAGAGATTCCGCCTTTTTCTGAACCGTGTCCGTAATTAGAATGCATATAAGGAACGTTGTTTTCTCCAAATTTGTACAAGAAACACATTGAATAGGGATTACAGCCTAAAATCCAAGACAATTGCTGTGATGCGAATAAATCGAGTTCTTTTTTTGAGTTGCTGTTCTTTGGAATCGAAATACTTTTTCCGCCTTCTATTGCTGCAGTTGCTAATGAAGCTAATCGGGCATTTTCGCCTTGCCACCACCAGCCAGTCTCATTTTCATGCGGAATAAAAAATCCGTCTTGAATTTTATTATTATATAAAAAACTTTGTCTCGCGTATCCAAACGGGTTTGCCACATTGTTTGTAACAGATAAATTATAGTCTAAAGCTTTTTTAATGACATTTTGGGCAGCATTCCTTTCTTTATTGTCAGTTTCCTTTTCCAGATATCTTGTAAGCGCAACGATTGGCAAACCTGCATCGGCGGCGTGCCAAAACGGACGATTTCCGTCATTGCTTCTAAACCATCCTTTATCCGTCATTCGGTCTTCAAGTTTATGCGCCCATTTTCTGGCTTCATTTTTATAAAAAAAATCATTGGTCGCAATCCATAATTCTGTCGCCGCCATCAAAGCACAATAATCGTCTATAATGTTTTCTTTTCCGTCGTCGTCATATTTGGTATTGTTACTTAAAAGATGCGCATAAGCTCGTTTGGCACCGTCTAAATATTGTTTTGAAGTAAAATCGCCGCTTTTATTCCATTTTGAAATTCTGGCAAGTGAGGCTATTGCTATTCCTGCCCCTTCGCGAAAAGCAGATTGGTATTCATCTGTCGTAACACTATTGGCTTTGAGTCCAACAATTCTTCTCGCTGCTGGATTTTTATCAAAATAACTGAAAACAATCATATAGAAATAATCTTCATCAGAAAGACAGCGCATCATATAATCGGCACCCCAAATAGCTTCGCTATCTAGAGAATCTTTTATTTTCCATTGTTGAAGCTGTTTTGAGATTTTTTCAGAAGTATTGATTAACGACCAAGTCACCAAAGGCGTCTGCTGAGGCGATACAAAATTGGCGTAAGCTAAATGAGAAAAATATTTGCTTACATCTCCAGATGCATCGCACCATCCGCCGTGAACGTCTACTTTTTTTGTGCTTCCAAATAATAACATGTTCTTGTCTGCTTCTAGTTCTTCAGGAGTATTGGCTCTTTGCTTGTTGTAATAATGAACAATTGAAGAAATGGTTCTTTTAGCCAATATGTTTTCTTCTATAGAAAAACGGGCAGAAGTATAAATTTGATCAGCAATTTTGAATGTAACTTTATAATTTCCCGGTTTTTGAAAAGAGGAAAAATCGGCTTTATAATAAAAAATGCCAAGTTTCCAATCGGCTACACTTTCTGCTTTTCCAATTTTAGAAGTAAAAACTGTTTTTCCAGAATCGGCATCTATAAGGTCAAAAGTTGAATTTAAAAGATTGCTATAATATTCAATAATGGCAATTTTTGGGCTCTTCGGATCAAACCCAACTTGATTGACAAAAATAACCGTTTTGCTATAAGCCGAAACAGAAAAGAACAAAACTAGTAATGCACAACTTAATTGTTTTCTGAATTTAATCATGGTTTAGTTTTTAGCTAGTAGAATAGGCAAATTACAAAAAAGAGAAATTTTACCTAAACCAAATTGTTTTGTTCTAAAAATCAAAAACCTGCAAAACAGATTAATTTTAGTATCGTTTATGCTAAAATTTAAAAAATGCTGATGTGTATTTGATGTGATTTTTTGCTGGCAAACAGTTTTAATTCATTATCCCTTTCACGTTTTTCATCTGGCTGAAACATTTAGAGTGAATTTCTAGTCCTTCTTTGTACTGCTCTGCACTCATTCCGTACAAATAAGGCGTATTTTCTAAATCAATTTTATTATAAGAGGAAATTTCAAATTGATTTTGAATGGAATCTGACTGTCTGTTATCTTTTTTATTGGTATTTTGGTTTGTCATAAAATTAAAACTTAAATGGAAAAATGGGTTATAGTATTTTAATTGCTTACGAGGTTAAAAGTTTTATTTTTTCGATTGCTTGTTTGTTTTCATGAGCGACTTCTACTAAGGCGAGTAAAACATCATTTCTTAAAATTGTTTTGTTTCTAACGTTTCTAATTAATGCTTTGCTTGGTGCTGGTTGCCCTTTTTTGACCATACAAGCAATGGTAAGATCTACATAAGTTACAGGTAAATGCTTATCTATAAATTCGTAAGCTTTTTTATTGTGAGAATTATCTTCTTTAAAATTGCTATTATTGATTAATTTTGACATATATTTGCTAATTATTATTTACATGGTAATGGTTTATGTAAATGTAAGAATATTATTATATTTATTATTCTTTTTAATGTTAAAAAATATATTTTGGCTATATATTTCTATGAATTTTAATGATGATGTATCACGAGAAACTAAGTAAATTCTTTAAGGATAAAGGATTAAAGCAGAAAGAAGTTGGGGCAATCTTAGGATTTAGCCCTGCTATGATTGGAAGATATTTACATGGAACGGCTAGTATTGGTTCTGAATTTATTATTAGCTTAAGTAAAAATTTTCCGGATGTGGATTTGAATGATCTTTTTGCTCATGATGAGCAGAATATGGTTAATGAAGCTGGAGCAATTTATGAAAAGCAAACTATTTTGAATGATCTGCAAGAAATAGAAGGCCGTATTCATGATATAAGGTTGCGCTTGGCAGACACAAAGTTTGAGGAATAATACATAATGAATTCCAAAAACAGCTAACAATTCTAAATTTTACAGTATTAATTAAACCACTCTATTAGAGTGGTTTTTTCTTTTAAAATAGCTGACTTTTAACTAAATAAATGCTAAAGGGTTAAGCTTTTTTTTATTAAATTTGGTTAACAATTTCTAGCAGTAACCAATATGGAAAAATTAAAACGACCGGTTTATGTTAAACCAGGAGCGGATGATTTTTTTAAAAAGATGCGTTTAGAAGTGAATGAAACGGTCTTAAAAAACTCGTCCTTGTATGTATTAAATGTTGTGAAGTCTTTAGGGCTTCTGGCAGTATTTTTTTTGTTCTACGCCTGTATTTTAATTTTCGGGAACCAGACCCCTTTATTATTTCTTTTTTATATTTTGTCTGGTATTACAATGATCGTTTTATTTATAAATGCTTTTCATGATGCTGCACACGGAGCTTTGTTCAAAAAGCCAAAGCATAATGAGTGGTTTTTATATGTTTTAGAACTTTTTGGCAGTAACCATTGGCTTTGGATGCGGCGGCATATAGGCCTGCATCATGCGTATCCAAACGTGCCAGATTGGGATATTGACATCAAGCAAAGTGATATTATTCGAATATTCCCAAACAGTCCACTATTTAATTATCATAAATACCAACATATTTACATGTGGTTTATTTATCCGCTTTACAGTCTAAATTGGCTTTACATAAGAGATTTTAAAGACTTTTTTGGCAAAAAAAATAATTACGTAAAGAAAGTAGTAGACAAAATTCCAAAGCAGGAAATCTACAGGCTTTTTGCGGCCAAGATTATCAATCTCATATATTTGCTTTTTATTCCGATGATGCTTTTGAGCCAGCCTTGGCACATGGTTTTGTTGGCTTGGCTGTCTATGCACATGTGCGGCAGTGCAATTGGTGTGGTGGCTTTGGTTTCGACTCACGTTGACGAAGATGCCCATTTTCCAGGCACAGATGAAGACGGAAATCTTTCGGATACTTGGGTTGTGCATCAAATGATTGTAACAAAAGATTTTAGCACAGAAAGTAAATTGGCTAATTTTTTATACGGCGGATTTACGCATCACGTTGCACATCATCTTTTTCCAGCTGTTGGACATACCTATTATCCGTATATAACGCCAATTATAAGACGTTATGCAGAAGAATATAATCTTCCTTATACTTCTTATCCATTTTATCACGCAGTTCGTTCTCATTTTAGAATGCTGAAAAACAAAGGTGTAAAGGAAAATATTTTAGCTACAGGTGAGATATAGCTGTAAAAGGTACATATAAAAAAAGCGGTTTTAAAAAACCGCTTTTTTTATGCTTGTATTATTCTTTAATTTCAGCATTTTGCTTTTTGGTGTTCAGATCTTTTAAAAACGGACCTGTAATTTTAATATCAAAATTATCTTCTTTAAAAACCGTCAATTTTGATTCCGCAAATTTGTAGACATTGATTTTATTGTTTTTAACATCAATAAACAAGTCATACGAATAAGTGCTGCAGTCATGCTGTTTGCATCCCCAAGCGTGCAGGATATTATCTTGCTTTTCAAAAGGAGTTTCGGTATTCCAGTTTTTTACCATTTGGTCGTAATCAGAACCTAATAGTTTTTTTAATCTTGGAGCTAAACTGCTTTTGGTTAAAAACTGCGTTCCGATGACGCTGGTAGAATTTAAATTGTATAAAGAATCATTTGGGTTTATAACAATACTGTCTTCTTTTAAAGCTTCTGTTTTTATAGAAGTAGAATCTGTTTTAGGAATACTTTCTATTGTTTGTTTTTTGCACGAAATAAATATAAAACTGCTTAAAATAACTGTTGAAAAGTATGTGGCTCTGTAATTCATAATATAACTGGTTTTAGAATTAATAATTTTAATTTACAAAGTCGTAATGATCTTATTTTCATAAAGATATTAAAAATAATGTTGCTTTAGAAGTAATTTAGTGCAGATTGTAAATTTTAAAAATGGAAATCTGATTAATCAGTTTTTAAGTTTTTTTGTTTAACTTCAAATTTTTAAAATTATCAGGCAATGAATCACATTCTCAAAATCTTAGTTTTTGCTCTTTTCGGAATTAGTTCTTTACAGGCTCAGAATGAAGTTTATACATCTTCAGTAGAAGTTACAATTTCAGATACGACATTTGTAAATCTGAGAGATTACAGCAATGATTTTGTCTATGACATGAAATATGCAACCGAAGATAATTTTCTAAAAACCAAAGTGTACGACTGTGCAGAATGCATGCTTCGTTTAAAAACTGTAAAAGCTTTAATTGCGGCCAATAAAGATTTTTTGAAGAAAGGTTATAGAATCAAAATATTTGACTGTTACAGACCTTTAGATATTCAGAAAAAAATGTGGGAGATTGTATCGAATCCGATCTATGTTGCCGATCCAAAAAAAGGCTCCATCCATAATAGAGGAGGAGCCGTTGATATTTCTTTGGTTGATATAACAGGAAAAGAAGTGGATATGGGAACTTCTTTTGACTTTTTTGGAATTATGGCCAGTCATAATTTTAAACAGCTTTCAAAAGAAATTCTTTCGCAAAGAGCCTATTTAAAAAAGACAATGATTAAAAATGGCTTTAATTCATTTGATTCGGAGTGGTGGCATTATAATTTAAAAACCGGTTTAAAAGATAAAGTGTCCAACCAAAAATGGAAATGCGATTAATTATTCAACGCACCTAATATTTTCCATAAAATAAGTATTCGGATTGGTAACTTTTCCGGTTAACTCAGATGTAAGTTCTCTTTTTACAATGTAATCTTCAATATTAGTAAGGTATTTTACTCGCATAATCGAAATCGGAGACTTTTTAAGTTCTTCGTAATTGTCTTTCATAAACATGAAAATACCTGTGTTTACACGATTATTGTACCCTTTTTCATCACGAATTAAGGTTCCGCAATTTTCTTGATCGATATGCATTAAGGTTACAATTTTTCCGTTTTCTAACTGTAAAAAGATTTTAGAGTTCTTATCAAAACAATTGGCTTTAATAAAGTCTTTACTTTTTTGAATTCCTTGTAAATTTAAAGTAGGCAATCCGTCAGTTTGAGCTAATGAGAAGAAAATATAATTAGAGTTTCCTCCAAAATGTTTTTCGCTCATTAGGTACTCATTCGTCACTTTGTAGCTCCCGATTGAGTCATTTACATTTACACTGTATTCACATGGTTTTTGTGCAAATGCGGTAAAAGTCAATAAAAAAAGAGTTAGTGTAATTAGTTGTTTCATTGTATTAGTTTATTTTGGTGCAAATTAAAACTATTTTGTTATCTTTTACATCAGTTGTAAAAAAACAATACAAATTACCTCCATTTTTTATTTTCCATTTTTTTCGAATGTTTTCTACCGTTTCAGGAAAGTTACGAGTTGTAATATTGGCCTGTTTATTCGCCAATTCGTTTTTCATTTCATTTTTATTGTATGAAATGACTTTTTGAACTTCAAACTTTCTTCCAGGAAAATCAATTAAATCATCTGAAGTATACAGATGCGAATGCTTGTGCAGTTTGTCAATTGAAAAAATACTGCTTACTTCATCAAAACCGCCCGATTTCATGATAGCAGCATTTGGCTCGTAAAGATATTTCTTCGGAAATCCATAAGATAAAGATGAGGTTTCTCCGCCTAAAACAAACTCAAAAGTTTCTGTTTTTTCCTTTAAAAGATTAGCGGTTTTTAAAGTTACTTCGCCAGAATAATTTTTGTGAATTTCAAAAAGCAGTTCTTTAACTTCGTTTTCGAGCGCTATGATATGAATGTTCTTTACATTTTTTAATTCTGATAATCCTGCCGAAATATCCAATAAAGGGGCCGTTTTAATTAAAATATGATCTGATTTTTCGAAATAGAAATCAAGCAATTCAGGAACATTTGGAAGACAGTCTTTCAGCATAAAAACTTTGCCTTTGCTATCATTTCTTCGCGAAGGATCAATATAAATCCAATCAAACTTCTGATTTTCTTTTTCTAATACATGAATAGAATCGCCAGCATAAAAAGTACAATTTTCAACTTTTAGCTGTTTAAAATTGTGCGACACAATTGCCGATAAATCTTCGTTTATTTCGCAATGCGTTATCGATTTAAATTGCTTCGAAAAATAATAATCGTCAACTCCAAAACCTCCAGTTAAATCAATTAAAGTCTCTCCGGAAATTAATGACGCTTTGTAAGCCGCAGTCTTTTCTGAAGAAGTCTGTTCTACAGAGATTTTACTCGGATAAATAATGCTTTCGGCAGCAAACCAAGTCGGAAGTTTTTCCTTAGCTTTTGTTCGAGCTTCAATTTGGTTCAAAATTACAATCCAGTCCATTTCTGGAAACGGATTTTTTTGGAGCGCCAATTTTGTTATATCTGCACCAGTATTTTCAATTATATATTTCTGAATATCTGGATGCAAAATAGAAGTATTCAATTTTTAGATTCTTTCGGTTAATACGGAGACAATTTTATTGTTTGGAAAAAATTCTTTTAAAATTACTTTAATCATTGTAAAAGCTGGAACCGCGATAATCATACCGACAATTCCGAATGTAATACCGCTGATCAAAATAATTAAGAATATTTCTAACGGATGCGAATTTACGCTTTTTGATGAAATTATAGGCTGACTGACATTATTGTCAATGGCTTGAACGACTAAAAAGCCTATAATTACATAAATTGTTTTCGGTAAAATTTCCGATTGAAAATCTTGCCCAATCATACTGATCATGGTTAAAATTCCTGCCAAAGTTGTTCCGATAATTGGCCCTAAATAGGGAATGATATTTAAAATGGCACATAAAAATGCAATTACAAAAGCATTTTTGTTTCCAAAGATTAATAGCACAATTAAGTATAAAATAAATACAACAATAAGCTGTAACAGTAAGCCAATAAAATATCGGGTCAGTAAATGGTTAATTTTGGTGATAGAATTCAGGATTTTATCTTCGTTTGAATCAGGAAGTATTCTTCTCGCCTGATTTTTAAAAATATCCTGATCTTTTATAAAAAAGAAAGTGATAAAAAACACCGATACCAAGCCCATTCCCATGTTGGCCATAAAATTGATTATGGAATTTATGAAGCCGGTAAAATAGCTAAAATCTAATATAGAGGTAAGTTTAGAGTCTTTTATAACTTTATTTAAATCGATATGCTGGATATTAAAGTATTCTTCCAAATGGGTTTCGGTTTCTATAAATTTTTCCTGTAAATGCGCCGTATCCAAAAGTGCTAAATTATTGGCTTGCGAAATAATTAAAGGAACAAACAATAGAATGAATCCCACAATTAGAAAAATAAAAAAGATAATGGTAGTGGTGGCTGCCAGAGAATTGCTGAATTTTAGTTTGTTTTTTAAAAATAAAACCAGCGGGTTTGCAATTAAACACAATATTAAAGAAATGCACAAGTAAACAATTACAGTTTGAATTTCATATAAAAAATATAAAACGATACCAATTATTAAGATTGTAGCTAAAGCTCTTAAAATTCCGTTCGAAATAGTTTTTGACGTGATCATGTTTAAAATTTAGACTATAAATATAGGAAAAAGCATTTTAAAATTTAGGGTTAAACAAAAAAAGCGAGATGAAAACATCTCGCTTTAAATTGTGTTTTGTTAACAATTATTGTGCAAAAGAAGCTCTAGCTCCTCCAGTTGTAAAAATTGCTGATATTCTGTTTTTCTGTCCTGTCGAAAACATGTACATTGCTGCGTCGTCAACATAATCCATGTAGTTCATTGTCATTTCTACAGGAGTGCCAGAACAAGTGCTGTAATGTGGGTAAGCAGGAACGCCATAGTTTGCAGTATTGTGCGTTGGAGTGTCTGAAACTAAATCGCTTCCGCAAGTTGCATCTCCCCAGATGTGACGTAAATTCATCCAGTGTCCCACTTCGTGAGTTGCCGTTCTTCCTAAGTTAAATGGAGCGTTTGCAGCACCAGATAAACCGAAATAGCGAGAATCAATTACAACTCCATCAGTTGAAGAAGCACCTCCAGGAAATTGCGCGTATCCTAAAATTCCGCCTCCAATGTTGCAAGACCACATGTTTAATTTTGTAGTTGGAGAGGTTGGTGCAATTCCGCCTTGAGCAGTTTTTTTCATCGCATCGTTTGTTCCCCAAGAAGTTTTGGTAGTCGATTTTCTGATAACCTGATCCAAAACAAATGAGATTCCGATGTTGGCTTTAACTCCTGAGAATAATGCTGGCACATTATTGTAATCAGAGTTTAGCGCATTAAAATCTTTGTTTAAAACATCAATCTGCGATTGAATTTGTGTGTCCGAAATGTTTTGTGCAGCGGTTCTGTAAAGAACATTAACTACAACTGGAATTTCGATTTTTCCATTTACCAAACGGCCTGTAAAAGTAGAACCAGCATGTTGTACCGTAAAAGTTTCAATTTCGTTCATTCTAATAGCCAATGAAGGATCGGCTTTCAATTGAGCTTCTAAAACTTCTTGTGTTGCACAGCCTCTTCTAGAAGCAACAGTTGCATCTGCATTAGCAGATTCTGATGATTCATTTTGACAAGCAAACAGCATTAATGCTGCAAATGTGGTAATAATAACTTTTTTCATAATAATTTGGGTTTTTTGTTATAAAAATGTTGATTAGTTGAATATTGATGCAATTTTATAACAAAAAAGTATTGTAGAAAAATATTACAAAGAATAATTTGTGAGAAATTTTACAATCCCTTACAAACATTGATTCCTACAAAAATTGACTAAAAAATATTATGATGTATTTTCTTATTTTGTAATTTTTTCAAAGCATTTTGACGGCAAAATTTGCTTTTTATCGGATTAATAATCAGATAGATGTGGTCAGGAAAAATAGAAAGTTGTTTTTTTCTAAGTAAAAGACGAAAGAATTCTTACGATAAAATCTAAGTAGAAGTGATCTCATACAGCGCAATACTTGCCGCTTGAACGACATTCATACTGCTGTTTTTGCCAAACATATTGATATGCACAATTTGATGCGAAAGTTTCAAAAGTTCGTCTGAAATTCCGTTAATCTCGCTTCCTATCAAAAGAGCGATTTTTTTATTTTCAGGAATTATAACTTCTTTTAAAGGTTTGCTGTTGGAAGCTATTTCTAAAGCAATAATTTCAAAATGATTCTCAATCAAATAAGAGCGAAGTTCGTTATAATCTTCAATCACTGAATGCTGTACATAAAGATGCGTACTGCGTGAAGTTTTATTGATTTTACGAGGTGTAAGCGGAATGTCTTTTCCGAAAAAGATAATATTTTCAACTCCGAAAGCTTCAGAAATGCGAAATAAAGAACCAATATTTTGCTGAAAGTAAATGTGATCGCATACTAAAGTTATGGGAAATGTTTTTCTTTCAAACTGATTTTCTTCGTGAGTTAACTGCACTTTCTAAAATTTAATTGGTAAAAATATAATTGATGATGTTTGCACCCATTTTCAGCGCTTTGTCTCTTACGTTTGCTGGATCGTTGTGCACTTCGGCATCTTCCCAGCCGTCGCCTAAATCACATTCGTAAGTATATAATATAACGAGTTTATTGTCGATAAAAATTCCAAATGCTTGCGGACGAGTTCCGTCGTGCTCGTGAATTTTTGGCAATCCGTTTGGAAAAGGAAACGGTTTCTGAAAAATAGGATGGTTTGCAGGAATTTCAGTTAAATTATTATTCGGAAATATCTTTTTGATTTCTTTTCGAATAAATTGATCCATTCCGTAATTATCATCAATATGCAGAAAACCTCCAGCAGTCAGATAATTTCTCAGATTGGTTACGTCTGCATCGCTAAAAACGACATTTCCGTGACCCGTCATGTGCACAAACGGATACGACAACAAATCAGGATTGCTTGGCTCTACAGTCGAAGGTTTTGCTTTTATTCTTGTATTAATGTTGTTGTTGCAAAAACTGATTAAGTTGGGCAAAGAAGTCGGGTTGGAATACCAGTCACCGCCGCCGCTGTATTTAAGCAAAGCAATTTCTTGTGAGAAAGAGACAGTTGAAAAAAGTAATAGTAAGTAAAATATTTTTTTCATTTAATTATATTTTTTGCTTCATTTTCCTTGAGATGCTTTTGTCATCCTGAGGAACGAAGGATCACACAAGAAACTCCGTACAGAATTTGCCAATCTTTGTCTATTTACGAGTGTGATCCTTCGTTCCTCAGGATGACAGACCTAACGTTGTATTTTTTTTATTCATTAAAGAAAACCACACTATGACAAGCCACAACAGCTGCGGTTTCAGTTCTTAAACGCGTATTTCCTAAAGTTACAGGTTTGTAATTGTTTTCTAAAGCCAATGCAATTTCCTTTTCAGAAAAATCACCTTCTGGGCCAATTAAAATTGTAACATCTTCATTTGGCTTTAAAACTTCTTTCAATGATTTTTTATCGGTTTCCTCGCAATGTGCAATCAATTGCAAGCCATTTTGCTGTCGTTTGATAAAATCTTTAAACGAAATCGCTTCATTCAATTTCGGAAGAAACGTTTCGTTGCATTGTTTCATTGCCGAAAGAATAATTTTTTCGAAACGGTCACGATTGATTACTTTTCGTTCCGAACGATCGCAGAAAATAGGCGTAATTTCTTGAATGCCAATTTCGGTTGCTTTTTCCAGAAACCATTCAAAACGATCGTTCATTTTGGTTGGAGCAACCGCCAAATGCAAATGAAATTTTGGTTTTTCGGCATTTTTGATAGAAAGCACTTCAACCGTACATTTGTTATCAGAAGCTAAAGTAATCTGAGTTTCAAACAATAATCCAGAACCATTGGTAACTTGAAGAATGTCTGAATCTTTTTTTCGGAGAACTTTTATAATGTGACGACTTTCTTCTTTATCAAAAGAAAAACTTTGGGTTGTTTCGTCTATATTCGGATTAAAAAATAACTGCATGATTAAAATTCGATTCTTGCTTTAGAAACCACAGCAGAAGTTTCAAAACGATTAGATAAGTATTTTTGGTAGCCCACAATTCCAATCATTGCAGCATTGTCTGTTGTGTATTCAAATTTCGGGATGAAAGTTTTCCAACCGTATGGATTCTCTTGCAAACGGGTTCTGATTCCAGAATTTGCAGAAACTCCGCCACCAATGGCAATTTGTGTAATTCCAGTTTCTTTTACGGCAAGTTTTAGTTTATCGATCAAAATTTCAATAATCGTGTGTTGGATTGAAGCACAAATATCATTCAGGTTTTCTTCGATAAAATTCGGATTTTCCTGTTTGTTTTTTTGAATGAAGTACAAAATAGCCGTTTTAAGTCCAGAGAAACTGAAATCTAATCCCGGAACTTTCGGTTTTGTAAAAGGAAACGCTTTCGGATTCCCTTCTTTTGCATATTTATCAATCAAAGGCCCGCCTGGATAAGGAAGACCAAGAATTTTGGCGCTCTTGTCAAATGCTTCACCTACAGCATCATCTGTAGTTTCTCCAATAATTTCCATATCAAAAAAGCTATTCACTTTTACGATTTGCGTATGTCCGCCACTTATCGTTAAAGCTAAAAAAGGAAATTCTGGTTTATCATAGCCTTCTTCATCGATAAAATGGGCTAAAATATGAGCATGCATGTGATTCACAGCAATTAATGGAATGTCTAAAGCCAATGATAGCGATTTACTGAAGGAAGTCCCCACCAATAAAGAGCCCATTAATCCTGGACCTTGCGTAAATGCGATTGCGCTTAACTGTTCTTTTTGTACATTTGCTTTACGAAGTGCAGCATCTATCACAGGGACAATATTCTGCTGGTGTGCGCGTGAGGCCAATTCAGGAACAACACCTCCGTATTGATTATGAATTAATTGATTGGCTACAACATTTGACAATACTTTGTCGTTATGTAAAACCGCGGCAGCAGTATCATCGCATGAACTTTCGATGGCTAGGATAAAAACCTCTGGATTTTGCATATAAAGGCACAAATTTTGAATTATATTTGACAAGTCAAATCTTTAGAAATATCTTTGATAGAAGCAGTGCCCAAAATTAAAGAATTTTTATCAAAAACAGCGGCTCTTTGTCTGTTCAAAATAAATTAAAAGAAAACTAAAATTAAAGAAGCTATCAAAAAAGTAAAAAAAATAATATCCAGAACCCTAATTGGGTTGATTTTACTTTTGTTAGCTCTTGCTATCATACTCTCTCTTCCTGTGGTTCAGACACAGATTGCCAATTATGTCACCAATTCTTTAAATGAAGATTTTAAGGTTAATATTAATGTTGAAAAAACGGCGATCAATATTTTTGGAGGCGTAAAATTGAAGAAAGTAACGATTTTAGATCATCATAAAAAAACGATGATTTATTCGGATATCATTACAACTGATATTGCGAGTTTCTCTAGATTGTTGGATGGAGATTTAATTTTTGGAGATTTACGTTTAACAGGTCTGATTTTTAATCTGAAAACCTATAAAGGCGAAGATGAGAACAATATCAATAAGTTTATACAAGCTTTTGAAGTTGAAAATACGCCAAAGAAAAAATCGACTAAACACTTTTTGCTAACAGCTAAAAACGCCTATATCGAAAAAGGAAGATTTTCTGTTGTTGATGAAAATAAAACGACTCCTAAATTTCTCGATTTCACCAAACTAAACGCTTATATCAGCGAGTTTAAATTGTATGGGCCAGATGTAAATACCAACATTCACAGGTTTTCGTTTATGGATCACCGCGGTTTGTATGTGTCTAATTTTGCTGGGAAATTCAGTTATACTAAAAAACAGATTAAAGTTGAAAACTTGGCTATTACAACCAAAAGATCTTCTATTTACGGTTTAGCCATTTTAAATTATAAGCCATCAGATTTTCTTGATTTTACCGACAAAGTTCGATTTGATGTAAAGATAGATTCGTCTTCGATTGCAACAAACGATATTCGCCATTTTTATGACGGTTTAGGTAAAAATCAGCATTTTAAACTGAAAACAAAATTAGACGGTCCGCTTAATAATATGACGCTTACCAAGCTACGATTAAGCGATACAAACGGATCAAAAATTAACGGAACTATCAATTTTAGGAATCTTCTAGGCAGTAAAGAACAGAAGTTTTCTATGGATGGAAAATTTGATAAACTGCTTTCTAGCTACGATGATTTGGTTATTCTGCTTCCAGGAGTTTTAGGTAAAAGACTTCCGAAAGAAATGAAGCGAATTGGGAAATTCAATATTGTTGGAAAAGCAAAAGTATCGACCACAGCTTTAGAAACCGTTTTTAAAATTGCCACCGATTTAGGAAATGGAGAAGTCGATCTTCATCTGAATAACATGGATTTTATTGATAAAGCTTCGTATGCAGGAAATATTGTTTTAAACAATTTTGATATTGGCGCCGCTTTAAATAGAAAAGATATTGGCAAAACGACTTTGAATCTAGATGTGGACGGAGTTGGTTTTACTGAAAAATATTTGAATACCGTTATTAAAGGTGATATTTCGAAACTCGATTATAATAAATACACTTACAATAATATAGTAGTAAACGGAAACTTTAAATTGCCTTATTATAAAGGGCAAATCGCCATCAACGATCCGAATTTAAATTTAAGTTTTGACGGTTTGCTGGATTTAAGCAAAAGAGAAAACCGCTATGATTTTCATATCAATGTCGAAAATTCAGATTTAAGAAAATTGAAGTTTGTCGGTGATTCTATTTCTCATTTTAAAGGAGATGTTGTCGTTCAGTTAACTGGAAATTCTATTGAAAACCTGCAGGGAGATATTTTTATAAACGATGCCGAATATCAAAATCCAAAATCAACTTATGTTTTTGATCAGGTAAACTTGAATTCTACGTTTGATGCAGATCGTTTGAGAACTATTACAATTAGTTCGAATGATGTGGTTGACGGAAAAATTGTGGGTAAATTTAGATTCGATCAGCTGGATAAATTGGTGATGAATTCTGTGGGTAGTTTATATACCAATTACAAACCTTACAAAGTTAGAAAAGGACAGTTTCTGCGTTTTAATTTCCGTGTTTACGATAAAGTGGTCGAAATGCTTTATCCGCAAATCAATATAGATTCTTCTACGGTTGTAAGAGGAAAAATAGATTCTGATTTACAAGAGTTTAAATTTCGTTTTAGATCGAAAAAAATTACAGCAGACAAAAATACGTTTGATAATATCCGTATTAATATCGACAATAAGAATACACTTTATAATGCTTATGTCGAGTTAGACAGTATCAAAACTCCGTATTATAAAATACGTGATTTTAATTTGATTAATGTTACGGCAAAAGATACTTTGTTTGTGCGTTCGGAGTTTAAAGGTGGAAATCAGGGAGAAGATTATTTTAATCTAGATTTGTATCATACGATTGACAAGAGCAAGAATAATATTATCGGAATCAAGAAATCGGAAATGAAATTTAAGGACTATATCTGGTACTTAAATGAAGATGCTGAAAAAGACAATCAGATTATTGTTGACCAGTATTTTAGAAATTTCAATTTTGACAATATTGTTTTATCTCATGAAAATCAGAAAATTGATTTAAACGGAGTCATAAAAGGAAAAGATTATAAAGATCTGGTGCTGACATTTGAAGATGTTGATATCAATAAAATTACGCCTACTAATTCCAAATTTGTGTTCGATGGTAATTTGAATGGAAGTGTCAATTATAAGCAGAATAAAAATGTTTATCAGCCTACGGCATCCATTAAAATCGATCACCTTGTAATGAATAAAACAGAATTAGGCACGCTTAATTTTGATATTTCGGGAGACGAAAGTTTTAGGAAATTCACGGTTAATTCATCGATTCAAAATGGTTTTACCGAATCGTTTAGAGCAAATGGAACTTTTGCTGTAGAAAATAAGGAAACCATTATGGATATGAGCCTGAAACTGGAAGGTTTCAATCTGGCGACTTTAGGAACTATTGGCGGAGATGTCCTTTCTAATGTTCGTGGTTCTGTTTCTGGAAATGCGGCTGTTGTTGGGAATTTGAAAAAACCAGAAATCAACGGGCGTTTATATGTAGAAAAAGCCGGAATGACAATTCCGTACCTAAATACCGATTATGAATTGAGTGATCGAACGGTAATTGATTTGACAAATGAAAAATTCTTGTTTAGAAATAATCAGTTAACGGATACTAAATATGGTACAAAAGGTTTGTTGAATGGAAGTATCGAGCATAAAAATTTTGGCGACTGGAAGTTAGATTTAAATATTACGTCTAAACGATTGGTTGCACTCGATACAAAAGACAGTGATGATGCGGCTTATTTTGGAACGGCATTTATAAACGGAACGGCGAGTATAAGAGGGCCGGTGGAAAGTCTTTTTATTAAGGTAGATGCGAAATCGGAGAAAGGAACAGAAGTTAAAATTCCGATTAATAACGTGCAAAGTGTTGGAGAAAGCAGCTGGATTCACTTTGTAACGCCGCAAGAAAAATATAATCTAGCCAATGGAATTGTAGAGAAAACTAGAGACTACAACGGACTTGAGCTGGAGTTTGATTTTGATATTACGCCAGATGCCGAAGTTGAAGTGATTTTAGATCGAAATTCTGGGCATGGTATGAAAGGAAAAGGATATGGATCGCTTTTGTTTAAAATCAATACTTTGGGTAAATTTAATATGTGGGGAGATTTCCAGGCATACGAAGGAACTTATAATTTTAAATACGGCGGACTTATCGATAAAAAATTCTCGGTTAAAAAAGGAGGTTCTATTATTTGGGAAGGAAACCCGATGCGTGCGCAGCTGAATTTAGAAGCGGTTTATAAAACGCAGGCCAATCCGGCAGTCCTTTTAGATAATACTTCGTCATTCAATAAAAAAGTTCCTGTAGAAGTAGTAATTGGTTTGCGAGGGGATTTATCAAATCCTGAGCCTAATTTTGATATTCAGTTCCCGTCTGTTAGTAATGTTTTAAAATCGGAGATACAATATAAGTTAGATGATAAAGATATTCGCCAGACGCAGGCGCTCTATTTGTTGTCTACAGGTTCGTTTATGAGTACCGACGGATTTAGTCAGGGAGATTTCTCTGGAACTTTATCAGAAACGGCTTCAAGTTTATTAGGAGGAATTATTAAGTCAGATAACGATAAAGTAAATATCGATTTGAATTATATTGCCGCAGACAGAAGAACAGGGCAGGAGGTTGACGGTCAATTTGTGGCGAATATATCTTCTCAGGTAAATGAACGAATTACGATTAATGGTAAATTAGGAGTTCCTGTTGGCGGAGTGAACGAATCGGCAATTGTGGGAGATATCGAGATTTTATATCGTGTCAACGAAGACGGTACAATGAACCTTCGTCTGTTTAATAAAGAAAACGACATTAATTATATAGGGCAAGGAATTGGTTATACGCAAGGAGTCGGTATTTCGTATGAAGTCGATTTTGATACCTTCAGTGAACTTGTAAATAAGCTGTTTAAAAGCCATAAAATAGAAAAGGCTGTAAAAGGTTCTTCGTCAGATGAGCTGCAGGATTCTTCTTTAAATCCAGATTACATGAATTTTACAACTAAAAAGGAATCGGAGAAAAATAAGAAAAAGGCAAAAGAAGACGAAGAAAAAAGGAAAAAAGAAGAAGAAAAGAAGAAAAAGAAGGAAGAGCAGTCTCCAAACCATAATCAAGGACTAATTCCTGATAACGATTATTAACACTTTGTTAAAAATATACATTTATAAAACCATTATTCTCATAATGGTTTTTTTTGTGCTAAATTTAAGCCCTCTAATAAAATTTTCCATGTGAGCGGGAAATTCTGATTTTTATAACACTTCATCAGGGTATTGTTAATTTTGACGATTTAATTAAAAAAATAGCGATTTATTATTTTTAATGAAATTTTTTCCTAGAAAAAACTTATTAACGAAAACGTTTGAATTTAACAGATTTTATTAATTTATGATAATCGTAACCTGAAAAGTGCTGAATGTTTGCTAATTTTACACTTTAATACTTAAATAATGCCAAAAACAATAAAAAAAGTAGGTGTTCTTACCTCAGGAGGAGATTCACCTGGAATGAATGCTGCAATACGATCAGTTGTTCGAACTTGCGCATACCATAATATAGAATGCATCGGAATTTATAGAGGGTATCAAGGAATGATTGAAGGAGACTTCAAAGAAATGGGACCACGAAGCGTAAATAATATTGTAAACAAAGGTGGAACGATCTTAAAATCGGCTCGTTCAGTTGAGTTTAGAACCCCTGAAGGTAGAAAAAAAGCACACGAAAACCTTGTTAAGGCTGGTGTAGATGCTTTGGTTGTTATTGGCGGTGACGGTAGTTTTACTGGAGGATTAATTTTTAATTCAGAATTTGGTTTCCCAGTTATGGGAATACCAGGTACAATCGATAATGATATTTATGGTACAAGTTTTACTCTTGGGTACGACACAGCTTTAAATACTGTTGTAGACTGTATCGATAAAATTAGAGACACGGCAAGTTCTCACAACCGTCTTTTCTTTGTAGAGGTTATGGGTAGAGATGCTGGTCATATTGCTCTTAATGCAGGTATTGGTGCAGGAGCAGAAGAAATCCTTATTCCTGAAGAAGATTTAGGTTTAGATCGTCTTTTAGATTCACTTCAAAAAAGTAAAGCATCAGGAAAATCATCAAGTATTGTGGTAATTGCTGAGGGAGATAAAATTGGTAAAAACGTATTCGAATTAAAAGATTATGTTGAGGCTAATTTACCTGAGTACGATGTACGCGTTTCTGTTTTAGGACATATGCAGCGTGGTGGTTCTCCATCTTGTTTTGACCGTGTTTTAGCAAGCCGTTTAGGAGTAAAAGCAGTTGAGTCTTTAATTGAAGGAAAATCTAATTATATGGTTGGACTTCGCGAAGACAAAGTGATCTTGACACCACTTGAGCAAGCTATTAAAGGAAAATCAGAAATTGATAGAGAATTATTAAAAGTGGCTGACATCATGTCAACATAATTCATATAAAAGTTTAAAAAAGAAGAGAAGTTTATTGTGAGGAAATTAGACTTTGAAATAGTGTAATAAAAACAAAAGCAAAAATTTAGTAAAATGTCAAAAGTAAAATTAGGAATAAACGGATTTGGACGTATCGGAAGAATCGTTTTTAGAGAGTCTTTCAATAGAGATAATGTAGAAGTTGTTGCAATCAACGACTTGTTAGACGTAGATCACTTAGCTTATTTATTAAAATATGATTCAGTTCACGGTCGTTTCGACGGAACTGTAGAAGTTAAAGAAGGAAAACTATATGTAAACGGAAGAAACATCCGTATTACTGCAGAAAGAAATCCTGCTGACTTAAAATGGAACGAAGTTGATGTAGATGTAGTAGCTGAATGTACTGGTATCTTCACAACTATCGAAACTGCAAGTGAGCACTTAAAAGGTGGTGCTAAAAAAGTAATCATTTCTGCTCCATCTGCAGATGCTCCAATGTTTGTAATGGGTGTTAACCACGAATCTGCAAAAGCTTCAGATTTAGTAGTTTCTAACGCTTCTTGTACTACAAACTGTTTAGCTCCATTAGCTAAAGTTATCAATGATAATTTCGGAATCGTTGAAGGTTTAATGACTACTGTTCACGCAACTACTTCAACTCAAATGACAGCTGACGGACCTTCTAGAAAAGACTGGAGAGGTGGGCGTGCTGCTGCAATCAACATCATTCCTTCTTCAACAGGTGCTGCAAAAGCGGTTGGAAAAGTTATTCCAGAATTGAACGGAAAATTAACTGGTATGGCTTTCCGTGTTCCTACTGCTGACGTTTCTACAGTAGATTTAACTGTAAAAGTAGCTAAAGAAACTTCATACGAAGAAATTATGGCTGTTTTGAAAAAAGCTTCTGAAAACGAATTAAAAGGTATCTTAGGATATACTGAAGATGCAGTAGTTTCTCAAGATTTTATCTCAGATAAAAGAACTTCTATCGTTGATGCTGGTGCTGGAATTGGTTTGAATTCAACTTTCTTCAAATTAGTTTCTTGGTATGATAATGAGTACGGATACTCAAGCAAATTAATCGATTTATCTGTACATATTGCAGGTTTAAAATAATAATATATATTTTTGCAAAATCCCGTTACTTTAAAATAACGGGATTTTCTTATTTTGTTACTTCTATAATTAATGTAAAAAATACACTTTTAAATTAAAAATAGAAAAACCTAATTCCAAAAACTAAACAAATGAAATTAATAGTTGACAGTGGATCTACTAAAGCCGATTGGATTGCGATAGATGATAATGGAAAAGTATTATTCACAACACAAACTTTAGGATTAAATCCTGAAATTCTAGACGGGCCAGAAATCATCACCAGATTAAACGACCGTTTTGATATTTTACAAAATAAAAAAGAAGCAACTCATTTGTTCTTTTACGGTGCCGGATGTGGTACAGATAGAATGAAAGAGTATTTAAAACAAGTTTTTCAAGAGTACTTTTCTAACGCTATTGTTGACGTTCAGGAAGATACTTATGCTGCTGTTTATGCTACAACTCCAAAAGGGCAGGAAGCGATTGTTTCAATCTTAGGAACAGGATCTAACTGCAGTTACTTTGATGGAAAAGTATTGCACCAAAAAGTTCAGTCATTAGGATATATCGTAATGGATGACTGCAGTGGTAATGTTTTTGGAAAAGAATTAATTAGAAAATACTATTTTAATAAAATGCCTAAAGAATTGGCGGTTGAATTTGAAAAGGAATACGACGTTGATCCTGATTTTATTAAAAATAAATTATACAAAGAACCAAATCCAAATGCTTATTTGGCAACTTTCGCTAAGTTTTTAATTAAACATAAAGACTCAGAATTCTGCAGAAAAATTATTTTCAAAGGAATGAAGTCTTTCGTTAAAAACTACATCAAACAGTTTGATAACTGCAAAGAAGTTCCGGTACATTTTGTTGGTTCAATTGCTTTTTATTTAAAAGACGAATTGCAAGAGACATTTGATAAATATGAACTTCAATTAGGGAATGTTTTAAGAAGACCTATTGATGGATTAATTGCTTACCATGTCGCTAATCAATAGTTCTGGTTTTATGGAAATTGCCATTATTGCTCATGATGGTAAAAAAGCGGATTTAATTGATTTCTTAATCAAAAATGAAGCTATTTTGCATAATGAAAAAATAAGGCTTATTGGGACTGGTACTACGGGAGGAAAAGCAGAAGCTGCTGGATTTAAAACGCAGAGAATGCTTTCTGGACCGCTTGGAGGCGATGCGCAAATTGCAGGAAGAGTTGCGGAAGGAATTACGCAGATGGTTTTCTTTTTTAAAGATCCTCTATCGAGCCATCCGCATGAAGCAGATATTAATATGCTGATTCGTGTTTGCGATGTGCATAATGTGCCGCTGGCAACCAATGAAGCAACGGCACAATTATTATTAGATGCTATTGCACAGCGATTATAGAAATCTCTACATTAACATTTTTTGGCAGACAAGCCACTTGAACCGTTTCACGAGCTGGAGCGGTTTTTTCGTTAAAATAAGATCCGTAAACCGTGTTTATTGCTCCAAAGTTATTCATGTCCATGATGAAGATAGTTGACTTTACAACATTTTCAAAAGTCATTCCTGCAGCTTCTAAGATTGCAGCAATGTTTTGCATTACTTGGTGTGTTTCGTCATTAATGTTCTCTGTAATCAATTCTCCTGACTCAGGATTGATTGCAATTTGCCCAGAAGCATAAAGAGTATTTCCAGATAATACGGCTTGATTATAAGGCCCGATTGGAGCCGGAGCTTTCTCGGTAAAAATTATTTTTTTCATAATGAAAGTATTTGGATTCGAAAGTAGTTTATCTATTTGAAACGCTTCGTTTGTTCCATTTGATATCGCTAAGCATGCCAGATTTAATTCCGATAAAGAAATTCCAGTTAGAGTTTGTTCCTAAAGGCTGCCAGTTAAAAGCCATCCTCCAGCTTAATAAATCTCTTTCAAAACGGAATTGTGTAAAGGTAACTCCTTTTTGTACAAAATCGTAACCCGTAGAAACTCCAGCTTTCCACTTAGGAGTAAGATCGGTATTGATAGAAACCATGATCGAGTTTCCAGAAATCGTGCTTTCTCGTTTAATGTTTGAATACGTTAACGAATAGGCAAGTGTCATGTCCCACGGAACTTTAGAGTTAAAGAATTCTGTAATCACATCTTCTTTTTCAGGTTCATTGGCAAACTGGCTGTTACGGCTGTCATTTAAGTCGGTATTGGTACCAAACAAGTCATCGCTTCGTCCACCATTCCGCTGACTCTGCGTATTTTTTTCTTTCCCAGTTCCTTTATTCGAGAACGAGTAGTTTATGGTTACGTTGGCACTAGTCATTCTAAATAAACTTCCGCCATTGTCAATGTTGAATTTATCAATTTTGTTACCACCATTATCGATCGCATACGGATCTAATGTGGCACCAAAGTTCATATTCATTTTATTATCAAAAAACTGCGTTCCACCACTTACCAATACAGGCTGCCATCCAAATGTTGATTTACCGTCAGCATTGAAATTGTAACTTGTACTGAAGTTTAAGTTGTTTAACAGCATGATCTTCTTAGGCTCTGTTTTTGTGCTGTCTCGGTCTCTTACTTTAGCTTCAAAAGTATTGCTCAAAGCAAAACCAACAATATTAGAGTTGTCTTTTCCAGGCGCTCCGTACAATCCGTTTTCAAATCTTGTGTATTCAGAAGTAATTCTTCCAGAGGCATCTACAGCATAAGTGTCGTAATATTTTTCAAAACTTGGCGTGTAAGCGTATGTAATACTCGGACGCATTACGTGTCTAATAGATTGAATTTTTTTATCTTCTCCGAAATTAAAAGTTCCGTAAATCGTCGTACCTAAATTGGTGCTGAAATTGTATGTTCTAAAAGCATCAAAACCATTAACAGTTTGGTTGACTGTTTCTCCTTCGGCAGGATCGTAAACTTTTTTGATGGTTTTGTTTACCCATGTTTCCTGATAAGTTGTAGAAGCTCCAGCACTAAAATATTTGAAGATTTTAAAGTTAGTACTCAACGGAATAGTTTGCTGTAATCCTAACTGCGCATCATTGAACATCTGAGGTTTGAAGAACAATGAATCTTTTGTTTTGAAATAGTTTTTACCGCTTACATTGTACTGTAAGTTGATGTTTTTAATTAATCCTTTTTTTACCCCATTCTTTCCAACAAAAGGATAGATACGGTCAATACTTCCTTGTAAAGACGGAAGGGTCATAATAATGTCTTCTGTCTGCGTATTCTGGCTATGAGTCGCTGATAGAGAAATACGCGAACCTGGAATCGTATTAAAGGTTCTGTTGTATGAAATAGACGAACTTAAGGTGTTATTTAAGTTCGATCCGATATTGGCTTGGTTGATCGATTGTTTGAAGTATTTACTACTACCCATGTTGACAGAAGCCGAAAAAGTAGAATTCGGATTCGATTTTGTGTCTTTAGAATGTGACCACTGAATGTTGTAAATGCTTTGTTTAGAATAATCGGGATAACCGCGTTCGCTGCTAATTAAGTTCTCAAAACGGATATTCACGTTTCCTCTGTATTTATATCGCGTTGCATACGCTGATTCAAATCGCATGGCGTAACTTCCGTTGGTATAATAATCTCCGAGTACGGTTAAGTCGTAATTGTCGCTCAATGCAAAATAATAACCTCCGTTCTGTAATGAAAAACCTCTAGTATTAGAATCGTTATAACTAGGAATAATAATACCAGAAACGCTTTTTTCCTGACTCATTGGGAAATACGCAAAAGGCAATGCCAAAGGAGTAGGGACATCAGCAATTACCATATTCGTTAAACCTGTAATTACTTTTTTTCCAGGTATAAATTTAACTTTACTCGTTTGGAAATAGTATTCAGGATGATCGACATCTGTTGAAGTGGTAAATCTCGCGCCTTTTAAAAAGTACACAGAATCGTTTTCTTTTTTAGTAACGGCAGCTTTAATTTTAAATTCGCCTTGTTCTGTTCTAGAATTGTAGATTAAGGCTTTTTTAGTTTTAAAATTAAATCGGATGGAATCTGGCTGCACTTCGCTTGATCCTTGTTTGAAGTTAGGATATTGCGTTAAAACCCCAGCAGAATCTTTAATTCTTCCGGCATAAACTTCATCTTTTTCATAATTAAGAACAATTATACCCGATTTTAATTCAACATCTTTATAGTATAATTCTGCTTCATTATATAAAGTGATCAGTTTATTTTTCTGGTCGATTTTAGCATAATCTTTCGCTACGTATCTTACTTTTCCATCCAAAAAAGTTTTTTTAGGCCTAACAGTATCTAATTTTATAGTATCTGTTGGAATTATAGCTGGTTTTTCTACAGAAGTAGTTTTATCTGTTTGTTTTCCAGCAGGTAAAGACTTTTTTTTGTTTTTTATCTCTTGCGAATATAAATTACCACAACCTATAGTTAGGAAAAATGATATTAAAACGATATTAAATAAGTTTGTGTGCAAAGGTTTAAATGCTATTTTTGTAAAATTATGGCTTGTTTTTTGACATGTCAAACTTACATATAATTTTTTGGCAAAAATAATCAATTCTAAAAATTATAACAGCTGCATTTTATTAAAATTAACTTTTAGATTTATGAATAGAATTAACAAATTTAAGGTAATATTTACTTTATTTCTAATAATTTCATCCTTTTGTGCTCATAGTCAGTCAAATGTGTTTAAGGTTACGCTTGATGCCGGACACGGAGATCATGACTTTGGAGCTGTTTATAGCGGACGGATCGAAAAGAATATTGCTTTAGCTATTGTTTTGAAAGTAGGGAAGATTTTAGAGCTTAATCCGAATGTTAATGTTATTTATACTCGAAAAACAGACGTTTTTATAGATTTGGTTGAAAGGGCTAACATTGCCAACAGAGCCAATTCGAATATTTTTGTGTCTATTCACTGTAATGCCAATAAAAATACAGCAGCCGATGGAACTGAAACGTATGTAATGGGTTTGAGTAAAGTTGCATCGAACCTTGAAGCGGCAAAAAAGGAGAACTCTGTAATTACACTTGAGAAAGACTACAAACGTAAATATGAAGGATACGACCCTAATTCTCCAGAATCGATGATTGGTATGACTTTAATGCAAGAAGAATATTTAGATAATAGTATTTCGCTTGCTACTAAAATTGAAGATAATTTTGAGAAATTAGGAAAAAAACTTCGTCAGGGAGGTGTAAAGCAAGCGCCTTTCATGGTACTTCATAAAGCTTACATGCCTAGAGTTTTGGTCGAAACAGGATTTGTATCGAATCCGACAGAAGGGAATATTCTGAATTCTGAAGAAGGTCAAGACGATATTGCAAGAGCAATCGCAGAAGCAATCTTAAGTTACAAACGCGAATATTTTGGGACAGGAGCGGAAGCTACTGAAAGTCGGCCCGTAAGAGATACTACGCCTGCAAAACCAAAAACAGCTGCTCCAGTTGCAGTAGCTAAAAATGCTCCAAAAGGAACTTTCTTTAAAGTGCAGCTAATTGCAAGTATTAAAAAAACACCTTTAGAGCCTAAAAACTTTAAAGGGCTTAAAAATGTATCAATGGTATACGAAAATAATATTTATAAATATTTCTACGAAGAAACTCCAAGTTACGAAACAGCTCAAAAATACCTGCAAGAAGCTAAAAGTAAAGGATATGGTGCTGCATTTTTAGTGGCAACTAAAGATGGAGAAAAAATCAGTATTCAGGACGCGATTAAATAATCAGCGCAAGTTCGAATATTTATATTAATTTTGTACAAACACTTAGAATTTTGAAACTAACAAGAGAAATTAAAACGGCTATTTTAGTCATCGCGTCTATTTTATTATTTATCTGGGGATATAGTTTTTTAAAAGGCAGAGATCTTTTTACAAATTATACCATTTTATATGCTGAATATGATAATGTTGAAGATTTGTCACCATCAGCGCCAGTAACCCTAAACGGACTTGCGATTGGTAAAGTAAATAAAATTACAATTAATGAAGTGACTGGTAAATTACTAGTAGAACTTCAGCTTAAAACAGATTTTCCAATTACAAAAAGCAGTACAGCTGCAATTTATTCTCCTGGATTAATTGCTGGGAAACAAATTAAAATCATTCCAGATTTTACTAGTAAAGAATTGGTAGAAGACGGACAGAAATTAACTTCTACTGTCGAATTGGGATTGACAGAATCTTTAGGCGGAAAACTGGAGCCAATTCAGCAAAAGCTAGAAAAAATGCTTGTCAATATTGACGTTCTGGTTTCAGGATTGAATAATACTTTAGATAAGAATACTCAAGAAAATCTAAAGAAAACAATTGCTGAGTTGAGCCAAACAATGACACAATTTCATAAAGCTTCAGGTAGTTTAAACAATATCCTAGATACTAATAAAGGACAGATTAATGGAATGGTTTCTAATTTTAATAAAGTATCTAGCAACTTTAACAAAATTTCTGATTCATTAAATAAAGCAGATTTAGGGAAAACGGTTCGAAACCTAAACCAGACTTTAGCTAAAGTTGATGGTTTAATGGCGAACTTGAATTCAGGAAAAGGAACAGCAGGAAAATTATTGAATGATGATGCATTGTACAATAATCTAGCAAAAACTTCAAAAGAGCTTGAATTGTTATTGCAAGATGTTCGTCTTTATCCAACCCGTTACGTAAACGTTTCTCTTTTCGGAAAGAAAAATAAACCGTATGTAGCACCAACAGAAGAAACAAACTCAACTGATAAAAAATAATTATAAATGAGTTATTTAGATAATATTTTATTTGCCATACTTCTTATAGTAGGTTTCGGCTTTTTTGCAGCGAGCGTAAAAAAAATCTACCGAAACATTAATCTTGGAGTTGATGTAGATCGAAAAGATAATCCTAAAGCTCGTTGGAAAAACATGGCTTTGATTGCTCTTGGGCAGTCAAAAATGGTGAGACGCCCTGTTGCCGGAATCCTTCATATTTTTGTATATGTAGGTTTCATTATAATTAATATCGAATTATTAGAAATTATTATTGATGGACTTTTTGGAACGCATAGAATTTTTGCGCCGTATTTAGGTGTAGTGTATGATGTTCTAATTGCTTCATTTGAAATATTGGCAATATTGGTGATTATTGCCGTAGTTACTTTTTGGATTAGAAGAAATTTTATCCGATTAAAACGTTTTATCCATTCTGATTTAACTGGATTTCCAAAAAGCGATGCCAATTATATCTTGTATTTTGAAACCGTTTTGATGATACTGTTTTTATTGATGAATGCTTCCGATTTGCACTTACAAAATGTGCCAGGAGGATATTCTCATTTTCATAAAGCAGGAAGTTATCCGATAAGCCAGTTTATCGCACCAATTTTTAATGGTGTGTCAAATGAAACTGTAGGATTGCTATTCGAAGTTTTCTGGTGGCTGCACATTGCAGGTATTTTAGTTTTCATGAACTATTTATACTTCTCAAAACATTTGCACATTCTTTTGGCATTCCCAAATACCTATTTTGCAAATCTTGAACCAGAAGGGAAGTTTGATAATTTAGCTTCGGTTACAAAAGAAGTAAAATTAATGATGGATCCAAATGCTGATCCGTTTGCGGCGGCTCCAGTTGATGAAAATGCGCATCCGGCTAAGTTTGGTGCAAGTGATGTTCAGGATTTAAACTGGGTTCAGCTATTAAATGCTTATACCTGTACGGAATGTGGACGTTGTACTTCTTCTTGTCCTGCCAATCAAACCGGTAAAAAATTGTCTCCGCGTAAAATTATGATGGATACGAGAGACCGTTTGACAGAAGTAGGTAAAAATATCGATGCAAACAAAGGGACTTTTGTGCCAGATAATAAAACATTACTAAACGATTATATCACGCCAGAAGAATTATGGGCTTGTACCTCTTGTAATGCATGCGTTGAAGAATGTCCTGTAAATATTAGTCCGTTATCTATTATTATGGATATGCGTCGATACTTGGTGATGGAACAAAGTGCCGCGCCAATGTCATTAAACGCAATGATGACTAATATTGAAAACAACGGTGCACCTTGGCAGTATAGCCAACAAGACCGTTTAAATTGGAAAAACGAGAATTAAAATTTATTGTTTAATCGGTTAGTCTTTAACTGTTTATTCGATTTTAAAATATATTGAGGTTTACTGTGAGGAAACCGATTTAACAAAAAAAAGAGAGATGTCAGAAAGTTTAGTAGTGCCAACAATGGCAGAAATGCTTGCCGAAGGAAAACAGCCAGAGGTCTTGTTTTGGGTAGGTTGCGCAGGAAGTTTTGATGATAGAGCAAAAAAAATTACTAAAGCGTTTGTACGAATTTTAAATCGTACCAATGTTTCTTTTGCAGTTTTAGGTACAGAAGAGAGTTGTACGGGTGATCCTGCAAAAAGGGCTGGAAATGAATTTTTGTTTCAAATGCAGGCCATGATGAATATCGAGGTTTTGAATGCTTATGAAGCTAAAAAAATTGTTACAGCTTGTCCTCACTGTTTTAATACGCTGAAAAATGAATATCCAGAATTAGGAGGTAATTACGAAGTTATTCATCATACACAGTTTTTAAAATCATTAATTGATGATGGAAGATTGACTGTTGAGGGCGGACAATTTAAAGGTAAAAAAATCACTTTCCACGATCCTTGCTATTTAGGAAGAGCAAATCAAGTTTACGAAGCGCCAAGAGATTTAATTCAGAAATTAGATGTTGAATTAGTTGAAATGAAACGTTCTAAAGCAAACGGATTATGCTGTGGAGCAGGAGGAGCTCAAATGTTTAAAGATGCTGAACCTGGAAATAAAGAAGTAAACGTTCTTCGTACAGAAGATGCTTTGGAAACGCAGCCAGATATTATCGCAGCGGGATGCCCATTCTGTAACACGATGTTAACGGACGGAATTAAAAATAAAGAAAAAGAAGGTCAAGTTAAAGTTCTGGATATAGCAGAATTAATTGCAAACGCGCAAGATCTTTAATTAGAGATGCTAAGATTCTAGCTTCTAAGTTTTTTAACTTGAAATCTGAATTTTCTCAATCTAAAATCTAAAATCAACAATCTAAAATTAAAAAATGTATATACCTTTTGAAAATTTACCAGGTGAATCTAGAGTCTGGATTTACCAATCGAACAGAAAATTTTCTGAGGAAGAGTTTTCTGAAATCGAAACAGATTTAAAAGCTTTTGTAGAACAATGGGCTGCACACGGCACAAGTCTTGAAGCTTCGTTTTTATTGAAATACAACCGATTTATTATCTTGGCAGTTAATCAATATGTGCAAGCCGCTACAGGCTGTTCTATTGATAGTTCTGTTGAATTTATTCAAGGATTAGAAAAGAAATATAACGTTGATTTATTAGATAAAATGAACGTTACTTTCAAACTTGGAGATCATATCGCTCATAAACCATTAATTGACTTCAAAAAAATGGTTAAAGATAAAGCAGTAACGGCAAATACAATTGTGTTTAATAATCTGGTAAATAATATTGAAGAATTTAATGATGCTTGGGAAGTTCCTGCAGCAGACAGCTGGCATAGCAGATTTTTCTAAAAATATATAAAAGATTAAAAAAAAGCGAAACTTGTGTTTCGCTTTTTTTTGTTTCAGGTTTCAGGTTTAAAGTTGGAAACCGGTTTTTAAAACCTGTCAGGTTTAGTAACGTCAATATCAAATTTCGTTAACATCAAACTTCGTCAAAGTTTCAAACTTTGACAAAGTTGCTTTAGGTGTTTAATTTCTAATGAAAAACAAAACTTCTAAATTAGCCCCGATGGGAGCGGTATCCTTTTTCTGGTCTCGTTCTCAAAAAACGAGACCAGGAAAAGATATAGCGGACAGCGGGACAGGTGTTCTTTTTGAAACTTTTAGTTCTGCTTCTAAAAATATTTATCAACCGGATTAATCTAATTTTGTCAAAAAACTAACAATTTAAAAGCCTGATGAAACGCTATTTTTGAGTATTTTCGTAGAATTAAATTTTATCCATGAAAATAGCAATTGTTTGTTATCCTACTTTTGGAGGTAGTGGTGTAGTAGCCACAGAGTTAGGTCTCGAATTAGCCAGAAGAGGACACGAAATACATTTTATCACATACAGCCAGCCGGTTAGATTGGCACTTTTAAATCCGAATGTTCATTATCACGAAGTAAATGTTCCTGAATATCCTTTATTTCATTATCAACCTTACGAATTAGCGTTATCGAGCAAGTTGGTCGATATGGTTAAATTGTACAAAATAGAGCTTCTGCACGTGCATTATGCTATTCCTCATGCTTATGCAGGTTATATGGCAAAACAAATGCTGAAAAATGAGGGAATTAATCTGCCAATGATTACAACACTTCACGGAACAGATATTACGTTAGTTGGAAATCACCCATTTTATAAGCCTGCGGTAACTTTCAGTATCAATAAGTCAGATTATGTGACTTCGGTTTCGCAGAGTTTGAAAGATGATACTTTGAAATTGTTTAAAATTAAAAACAAAATCAAGGTGATTCCGAACTTTATCGAATTGAATAAAGTAAAGAAAGATCCTGGTGCGCCTTGCCATCGTTATGTAATGGCGAATGAAAATGAACGCATTATAACGCATATCAGTAACTTTAGAAAAGTAAAGCGTATTCCAGATATTATTAAGATTTTCTATAATATTCAGAAAGAAATTCCAGCTAAACTGATGATGGTTGGGGACGGGCCTGAAAAAGAAAAAGCGGAAATTTTATGCCAGGAATTAGGCATTTTAGACAAAGTGATTTTCTTCGGAAACAGTCATGAAATTGATAAAATTTTATGCATGACCGATTTATTCCTGCTTCCTTCTGAAACAGAAAGTTTTGGTTTGGCGGCGCTTGAAGCAATGGCTTTGGGAGTTCCGGTTATTTCGAGTAATTCGGGTGGCCTTCCTGAAGTGAATTTTGACGGATTTTCGGGTTATTTAAGCAATGTTGGAAATGTGGAGGAAATGGCAGAGAATGCAATTAAAATTTTAAAAGACGATGCCGTTTTGAATCAGTTTAAAGCTAATGCGCTCGAAGTGGCGAAGAAGTTTGATATTCATAACATTCTTCCGAAATACGAGGCTTTGTATCAAAAAGCGATTGACGATTATAAATATGAAAAACAATAATATTAAAAAGAGGTAAATGAAAAAAGTAATTTCGATTTTAGCAGTTTTTGTTTTGATTTCCTGCGGAGCTAAGAAAAGTTCTGCTTCAACAGGATTATATGAAGTTTTGACGGTACAGTCTAGCGGCGGCGGAAACATCAAATTTTTTGAGATTCTGACAGAACCGAATGAGATTAAAATGCTGGAAAACGATCCGCTTTTGGCTGATAAGGTAAAAAATAGCGATACCAATACTTCAAATTATGTGATTCTGAATATGGGCGAAAAAAATACCAGCGGTTATACTATTGATGTTGTAAATGTTGAAGAGACAGATAAAAATATCATTATAACAGTAAAAGAAAACAGCCCAGCAAAAGATGCGATGACTATGTCTGTTATTTCATATCCGTATACTGTAGTGAAAATTAACTCTAAAAAAGAAATTATCATTAAATAATAGTGTGGTTTTTTAACCGCAAAGAGCGCAAGGACGCTACATTTTTTTATTTAATCTCGCAAAGTCGCGAAGTCGCAAAGTTTATTTTTTTGCGACTTCGCGACTTTGCGAGATTCTTTTTATTAGAACTTGCGTTCTTTACGAAAACCTTGCGAACTTTGCGGTTAAACTTATCATAAGCCACATAAAAAAAACCTGTCGCTTTAACACGACAGGTTTCTTCTTACAATTATTTTTTATTTTTAATTAGAATCTGAATTTAACACCTAAACCGACGTCAAATCCAAAATTATCATCGTCATAGTATCCAGAACCAATTTCAGGTCTTGCATCTAATGATAAAGTAAGTGGCACTTCATCAAATCTGTATTCTATACCGATATCTCCAGCAGCAAAAACATAAGTTCCGCTATCATTGTATCTATAGTTGTTATTGTAATAATCATGATCCCAAGCGGCTAAACCTCCACCGACACCTGCGTACCAGTTAAAACCTCCATCGATGTTCCAAACCCATTGGTAAAGAGCAACTCCTTTTATAGCGTCTACATCTCTGCTGTTTCTCCAACCTAAATCGAACTCCAGTCTGTTTTTCTGATTTAGTCCTAATTGATATGATATTTCCCCTCCAAATCCGTTATTGTCTCCCAGACGTAATCCTAAAGCGTGTTTCGAAATTTCTTGTGATTGAGCCGTAAATGCTAAACCAAGAAGCATAATGGCAGATAATAAAATCTTTTTCATAAAAATGGTTAATTAATTTTTTTCAAATGTATAATTACAGTCAGATAGAGAACGTATATTATTTTTGAAAATTGTTATATAATTTACATTTTCATGAAAAAGGCGCGTTAAAATCCTTAAAAACCTGTTTCTGAGCCTCCTATTTAAGGATTATAGACGAAATGAGCTGATTTGTAATAAGATCCTCCATTTCTAACAGATTTTCTTCTTCGACAAAATTACTGGCTTTGTAAGAAAACAGTTTCCAACGTTTTTTATGGTATTCCAACGCGGTTAAGTTTTCTACCCAATCACCAGAATTAAGATATAAAGTAGAGCCGTGTTTGTTTTCAATAGTTGCAATTTTTGGTTCGTGAATGTGTCCGCAGATTACGTAATCGTAGTTTTTTTCGATTGCTAAATCGGTTGCAGTGGTTTCAAAATCTGAAATAAATTTTACTGCTTTTTTTACGCTAGCTTTAATTTTTTTAGAAAAAGAATAAGGTTCACGTCCAAGCTTTGCTAAACACCAGTTGGCAAATCGGTTCATTAAAATTAGATAATCGTAACCTAATCCGCCTAGTTTTGCAATCCATTTTGAATGTTGGACCGAAGCATCAAAAACATCTCCGTGAAAAATCCAAGCTTTTTTATCGTCCAATTCTAAAACTAATTTATCAACAAGAGCAAAATTTCCCATATTCATATCGCTGAATTTTCGAAGTATCTCATCGTGATTTCCAGTAATATAGTACACTTTTGTTCCTTTAGAAGCCATTCCGATAATGCGCTGGATCACTCGCAAATGGGCTTTAGGAAAGTAAGATTTTCGAAACTGCCAAGCATCGATTATATCGCCGTTTAAGACTAGAGTTTTGGGTTTAATGCTTGAAAGATAGTTGTTTAATTCTTTAGCATGACTTCCGTAAGTTCCTAAATGAACATCAGAAAGAATGACCAATTCGACGTTTCTTTTTTTCAATTTTTCTTGATTTGAAGTTTTACAAATGAAAGAAAGTTTGTGAAATTTGACTTTATTAAAAGGTTATTAAAAAGAGGATATTTTTACCAAATTGTAATTTTTATCCCATTTAATGTTTCGTTAATAATACCAGTTTTAAATTTTTTAATTTAATTCATAAAACTTACATTTGCTCAAAACAAAACACAATGGCAGGAAACAGCTTCGGCACATTATATAAAGTAACAACATTTGGAGAATCTCACGGTGAAGCTTTAGGCGGTATTATTGATGGATGTCCTCCAGGAATACAATTAGATTTTGAAGCAATTGAGGTAGATATGGCAAGAAGAAAGCCAGGTCAGTCGGCAATTGTTACACAAAGAAAAGAACCAGACAGCGTTCAATTCTTATCAGGAATATTTGAAGGGAAAACTACAGGAACTCCAATAGGTTTCATTATTCCGAACACCAACCAAAAATCAGACGATTACTCTCATATAAAAGATAATTACAGACCAAGCCACGCCGATTACGTTTACGACCAGAAATATGGTTTGCGTGATTACCGAGGCGGCGGAAGAAGTTCTGCTAGAGAAACAGCTAGCAGGGTAGTAGCGGGTGCAATTGCAAAACAAATGCTGCCTGAAATTAAGATCAATGCTTATGTTTCTTCTGTTGGGCCAATTCATTTAGAAACGCCTTATCAAGAATTGGATTTTTCTAAAATTGAAAGCAATCCAGTGCGTTGTCCAGATGAGAAGTCGGCAGCGATTATGGAAGAATATATTCGTGATATCCGCAAGCAGGGAGACACTGTTGGAGGTGTTGTAACTTGCGTGATTCAGAATGTTCCAGTTGGTTTAGGAGAACCTGTATTTGATAAACTTCATGCAGAATTAGGAAAAGCAATGCTTTCTATTAATGCAGTAAAAGGTTTTGAATACGGAAGCGGTTTTTCTGGATCTGAAATGAAAGGAAGTGAACACAACGATTTATATAATCCTGATGGAAGTACAAAAACAAATCTATCAGGCGGAATTCAAGGGGGTATAAGCAACGGAATGGATATTTATTTCAGAGTTGCGTTTAAGCCGGTTGCAACGATTATGCAGACTCAAGATTCTTTAGATAATAAAGGTAACATTACACCAATGACAGGAAAAGGACGTCATGATCCGTGTGTAGTGCCTCGCGCAGTGCCTATCGTAGAAGCGATGGCAGCAATTGTTTTGGCAGATTTTTATTTAATCAACAAAACATATTAATAAAAGGTAAGACAGTGAGGGTCTTATATTTTAATAATTAAAAAATAATTTAATGCAAGAAGTTACAGAAACTAAAAAACAATCATTTCTTTCGGGATTAACAGGGCAGATTATAATTGCGATGGTTCTTGGAGCCATTTTAGGAATTATACTGCATAATACTATTTCGCCTGAAGCCGCGCAGTTATTTAGTAGTAAAATAAAAATGCTGGCAACCATCTTTATCCGTTTGGTGCAAATGATTATTTCGCCTTTAGTTTTTACTACTTTGGTAGTAGGAATTGCGAAATTGGGTGATATTAAAACTGTTGGAAGAATTGGAGGAAAAGCTATTGGGTGGTTTTTTACAGCTTCATTTATTTCGCTTTTAATAGGATTGTTTTACGTAAATGTTTTGCAACCAGGTGTTGGTTTAAAACTAGACCATGTCGATATGGCGGCAGCTTCTGAAGTTACGGGTAAAACACAAAATCTTTCTTTCGATAATTTTGTTGAGCACATTGTGCCAAAAAGTATTGTCGAGGCAATGGCAACAAATGAAATCCTGCAGATTGTAGTTTTCTCTATTTTCTTCGGATTAGCAGCAGCTTCTTTAGGGCCAACGGTAAAACCAATTATTGGAGCCTTCGATAAACTATCGCATATCGTTTTAAAAATGGTAAACTACGTAATGAAATTTGCGCCAATTGGAGTTTTTGGTGCCATTGCAGGTGTGTTTGCTATACGAGATGCAGAAGAATTGGTTATCACATACTTTAAATTTTTCGGTTCGTTTTTAATTGGTATCAGTACGCTGTGGATTATTTTGATTGCGGTCGGATATATTTTCCTTAAAGGAAGAATGACGGAATTGCTAAGACGTATTACAGGACCTCTAGCAATTGCTTTTGGAACAACGAGTAGTGAAGCGGTTTTTCCTAAATTGACGGAAGAATTAGAAGGTTTTGGCGTAAAAGATAAAATCGTTTCTTTCATGTTACCGCTTGGTTACTCGTTTAACCTTGACGGAAGTATGATGTACATGACTTTTGCCAGTATCTTTATTGCTCAATTTTACAATGTGCATTTAGATTTAGGAACACAAATGGCAATGCTTTTGGTTTTAATGCTTACCAGTAAAGGTATTGCGGGTGTGCCTCGTGCAAGTTTGGTTGTTGTGGCTGCAACTTGCGGTATGTTTGATATTCCGATTGAAGGGATTGCATTGATTCTTCCAATTGACCATTTTTGCGATATGTTTAGAAGTGCAACCAATGTATTAGGAAATGCATTAGCGACTTCTGTTGTAGGACAATGGGAGGAAAACAAAGAATAATAATAGCACTAAGATTTAATTTTTTTTCTTAGTTATCGAAATAATTTTTGACAAGCTGTATTTTTTTATGAAATACAGCTTTTTTTTATTTTAAAGTGTATATTTGATCAAACTAGCCGATTAATGCCCCAAATACGGATTTTTTTACTTTTACTCTTTGTTCTGAATTGCTTTGCCAATTCGGCGATCTCGCAATCTAATTGTAATATTGATCCTAAGATCGATAAGATTGTAAAAAAGGCACTTTTAAATTTTAGGGAATCTAATTTCGAAAAATCACTTACTTATTCCAGAACGGCTTTAAATGCTGCAACCGCAAAAAAAGATTATTGTCTTATTGCCCGTTCGTATAATATTATAGCGGCCAATTATAATGAATTGACAGAGTTTGATAAAGCTGTTTTTTTCTATAAAAAAGGACTGTATTATGCCAATAAGACCAACAATGATACTTTAAAATGTAATCTCTATAATAATCTGGGGAATATGTTTTGTTTCGAAAAGAAACAGTTTGACGAGGGAATTCGCTATTATAAAAAAGCGGTTGCCTACGCTTTGAAAATCAATGATCTGAAAGAAGTTTATTTTACGAATGTCAATATTGCCTGGGCTTATTTTAATATTGAAAATTATAAGCAGGGGTCTCTTTTTCTGAAATATGTCAATAGCACCAAATTAAAATATAATGACGGATCTACAGAAGTTATTGTAGATATGCTAAATGGGATTTATGCTAGTCACAAAAACGATAATAAAGCGGCAAATGCTCATTTTTTGAGCGCAATAGAAGCTGGAAAAAGATGTCAGGAGAAAACAGATTTGGCGCATGCTTATTTAGAATATTCTCATTTTTTAAATAAAATCAATAAGCATAAAGAAGCTTACGATGCGCTTGTAAATCATTATAGCCTTTCTGATAAATTGTATGATGCTAAAAAGCTTAAAAAAGCGTCGCAGGCAGGTTTGAGTTTGGAATTGGATGAATACAAAAGACAGATTGATAAAGTTGAAGGCGAAAAAGTAGAGCAGTCTCAAAGTTTGCGAAAATCAAAAATCATTGTAATTCTATTTATTTTGATTTCGCTGATTCTTTTAATTTTAATTATCACGCTGATAAGAAACATCAGATACAAGAAAAAACACAATTTAGAGCTTCTGCAAGCGAAAGAAATTGCAGAGGAAGCTTCTCTACTCAAAACGCAATTTATATCGACTATAAGCCACGAATTGCGTACACCACTTTATGGAGTGGTCGGGATTACCAATATGCTGCTCGAAGAACACAAAGAAATTTCAAGAAGCCAGCATTTGAGTTCTCTGAAATTCTCAGCCAGATATCTATTGTCTTTGGTAAACGATATTCTGCAAATCAATAAAATTGAAGAAAATAAAATCGTACTAGAAAACCTGACTTTTAATATTACCGATGAAATTACGGTAATCAAGAATTCGCTTTCTTTTCTTTCACAAAAAAATAATAACAGGATTTCTATTGATATTGATCCGTGCATTCCAGAATATTTAATTGGAGACAAGTTGCGACTGGCTCAAATTTTAATGAACTTGGTGAGCAATGCTTTGAAATTTACCAAAGACGGACAAGTTGAAATTATTGTAAAACTTAATAAAGTTGAAGGAAAACTGTATTATTTAGATTTCCTGATAAAAGATAACGGAATAGGAATCGCGCTTGTTGACCAGAATAAGATTTTTGAAAAGTTTGTTCAGGTTGGCAGAAAAGATGAAGATTATCAAGGGACAGGTTTAGGGCTTAGCATTGTAAAAAGACTGCTTGGGCTTTTTGGAAGTACGATTACTTTAGATAGTGATTTAGGAAAAGGAACTTCATTTTCGTTTACAATCGCTTTTGAACACGATTTAGCCAAAACGAAAAGCATTATTGATGAGATTGAAGTGGATCTGACTTCGAGTGAAATCTACAAAATTTTGGTGGTTGAAGACAATTTGATTAACCAGCTGGTGACCAAAAAGATTATTGAAAAGAACAATTATGCCTGCAAAGTGGTAGATGATGGTTTTGGAGCGCTTAAAATTTTAGAAGAAGAAACCTTTGATTTGATTTTAATGGATATTAATATGCCTCTAATGAACGGATTTGAGACTACTAAAAGAATACGTCTTCTCGGCATAGAAACGCCAATTGTGGCTTTGACAGCTTTTGATAAAGATGAAATTACAGATGAAGCGATTTCTTCTGGAATGAATGATATTATAATTAAACCTTTTGAGCCAGTTAAATTGTTTAAAATAATCAATTTCCTTATAAACGAAAAAAACGCTGTTTAATACCAGCGTTTTTTGTTTTTCTTAGAATTATCCGATTTTCTCGATTTGTGAGCGCCACCGCTTCTGTTGGAGTTTTTAGGTTTTTCTCCTGCTTCTGGACTTCCAGAATGCCATTGGTACGGATGATCGGCAATTGTTTTTACGTCTACTTTTATTAGTTTCTGAATATCTTTCCAATAAGGAAGTTCGTCTTTTCCACAGAAAGAAATAGCAATACCGCCGTTTCCTGCACGACCAGTTCTTCCGATACGGTGAACATAAGTTTCAGGAATATTCGGCAAATCAAAATTGATAACATACGGAAGTTGTTCAATGTCAATTCCTCTTGCTGCAATGTCTGTAGCTACAAGAACACCAACTTCTTTATTTTTGAAAGCGTCCAAAACTCTTTGTCTTGCGTTTTGAGACTTATCGCCATGAATGGCTTCTGCAGGAATATCTTTTTTGCGAAGCGCTTTTACAACATTGTCAGCGCCGTGTTTTGTTCTAGAGAAAACAAGCACGTTTGATAAATTTTCTTCTTTAATTAAACTGTATAATAAGTTTCTTTTTTCGGTTTTATCTACAAAATAAATGCGCTGTTCTACATTTTCTGCTGTAGAAGAAACAGGAGAAACTTCAACTTTTTCTGGATCTTGCAAAAACATTTCTGCCAGTTCGCGAATTGCAATCGGCATTGTAGCAGAGAAAAGTAAAGTCTGTCTGTTTTTAGGAGTCAGTTTTACGATTTTTTTGACATCGTTTATAAAACCCATATCCAGCATCTGATCGGCTTCATCAAGCACTAAAGTATGCAAGTGATTAAAATCAAGAAAACCTTGTTTGTGAAGGTCTAATAAACGCCCAGGAGTAGCAATTAAAATATCGACTCCATTTTTTAAAGCGTCAACTTGCGGGTTCTGAGAAACTCCTCCAAAAATAGTCAGCTGTGTTAAATTGGTATATTTGGCATAAGTATCAAAACTTTGCCCGATTTGTACTGCTAGTTCGCGGGTAGGCGTAACCACAAGCGCACGAATCAGTTTTGTTTTTTTTGATGAACCTACAATGCGGTGTAATTGGTGTATAATTGGAATAGCAAAAGCCGCTGTTTTTCCTGTTCCGGTCTGCGCACAGCCAATTAAATCACGCCCCGCCAAAACAATTGGAATAGATTTTTCCTGAATTGGGGTCGGATTTAAATAGCCTTCTTCAAATACGGCTTTTTGTATACTTTTTGAAAGTGATAGATCTTCGAATAACATATCTTAGGTGATTAACTATTTTAGTTTTAATTCTAAAATGCCGTGCAAAGATAAGTTTATTCAGTCAATCGTTTGTTTGAATTGGCTTTTATTTGGCAAAACCAATCTTCTTCGTATCTGGAATCAATTTTTAAATCAATCTTTTTCGATGTTGGCTTTAATGAAATCGGTTACCAAATAACCAATTAATTTACCAATTAAATTATTGTTTGGAGAATTGTCTAAATCTGGCGCTCCTTCGCAGATATGCAGATAAGCTGCATTTTTATGTTCACCAAAGAAAGAAACAAATTGTCTCAGTTCTTCAACTGAAAATCCGCTTATGGTCATGGCACTGCTGGCAATGTTCGGAATTGCATCCAGATCGATCTCGATTCCGAAAGCGTCATTTTTCACAAAATCCAAAGCGGTAATCATTTCACGATTAAAATCTTTTTCTTTTCTAATGTTAACGCTATCGTATGTATTATAACGAACGCGGTCTTCCAGTTTTTTAATAATATCTAAAACACTTTTTGAAGTATAATTTTCATGAAGTCCGAAAATGAAATATTTCCTTAAAAAACCTTCTTCGTAAGCATAAGAGAATCCGTTTCCGCTGTGACGGCCTTCTAAAATTCTAAAGTCAGAGTGCGCATCAAAATTGATTGCATTTATAGGTTTTCCTTTCGCAAGAGCGGCACCTTTAATATTTCCGTAAGCATTATTATGGCCTCCGCCAATAATAATAGGTGTTTTTCCAGCTTTAATTATCGTAAAAATAATATGAGATACTTCTTTGTCTATTTTTTCAACCAGCTGGCTTAATTTTGATCTGTCGTCAATGTCGTTGAAATCTAAGTTTTCTACTTCACGCATTTCATCAGCAACATTAATATGGCCTAAAATAATAATATTGCTTCCTTTAGAAAAACGATTGTGCTGAATGTTAGCAATGCTTTTTATAGCAGATTGCCATGCAGAAGCCGCTCCAGGTCTTCCGTAGTTGGCACGCACGCCAATATCTTCAGGAATTCCTAAAAGCACGTATTTTGCTTCGCTTTCTTTAATAAAATCAACCTTGTCAACTCCAGAAGGAATGACAATCATTTTTTCTCCGAACTTTATTTCACCACTTCTGTGATTTGTGATTTTTGCTAAATCATTTATAGTGAAAGGGATTAATTTTTCCATGAAAAAAATTTATTTTCCAAAAATAATATAATTGTAGAAACTTACGTTATTACCTTATATTAATTCTTAAATTTGTTATTAAAGAAAATTTTTTAAATATGGAAAACCCAAAGAACAACAATTCAAGTCTAAAGGCGGTAATCGCAGTTTTAGCAGTCCTACTTATTGGTAGCTTAGTGTATATTTTTAAACTATCGTCTGATAGTGATGTAGTTAAGACAGAACTTACAACTACATTAACAGAAAAAGAATCTGTAATGAAAGATTTACAGGAGCTAAAAGCAACTTACGATGCTGCAATTGCTGAAAATACTTCGATGTCTGACGAATTAATCCAAGAGAGAGACAAAGTAGTAGCTTTGATGGATGATTTGAACAAGTCTAAAGGAGATGTTTCTAAATACAGATCTCAAGTTCAGGCAATGCAAAGTAAAATGAAAACTTTAGTTGCTGAAAACGATGAGTTGAAAAAACAAAATGGTGTTTTAACTACTCAAAGAGACAGTACTATTGTAGTTTTAGGAGAATCTAAGAAATATAACGAAGTATTAGTTGGTCAAAACGAAGAATTAGCTAAAACTGTAGAAAAAGGTTCTAAATTATCTGTGTTAAACACAAAAACTTCAGCTTACAAATTGAAGAGCTCTGGTAAACAAATAGAAACTGATAAAGCAAGCCGTGCTGATGTTTTGAAAGTTAGTTTTACAATTGCTGAAAACCAAATTGCAAAATCTGGTGACAAAACGTATTATGTTCAAGTTATCGATGCTAAAAACAATGTTTTAGGCGAAAAGAAAACAGAAAGTTTTGGAGATAATACATTGACTTACAGCTTTAAAACTACTGTAAAGTATGAAAACAAAACTGTTCAAGTTAGTGAAGATCTTCCTGGAAAAGATTTTGCTAAAGGAACTTACTTTATCAATGTATTTGATAATGACGAATTAGTTTCTAAAACTAGTTTCAGTTTAAGATAAGCCGAAGGGAAAAATACCACTTAAGATATTAAAGGTCTGCAGTTTTTTGCAGACCTTTTTTTATGGAATAATAATTTAAAAATTGACTGAAAGCAAAAGTTATTTTAAAATTTTGCCTTCTACAAAAACAGATTCGATAAGGTTGCTTCCAAAAGCGTACGGAATCTGATAATAAGAAGAAATTGGTTTTGTCAGGATTAAATTGGCTTTTTTGCCTTTTGTAATGCTTCCGTGAGTTTCTGAAAGTCCCATTGCATAAGCGCCGTTTATGGTTGCAGCATTGATTGCTTCTTCGGGCGTCATTTTCATTTTGATACAAGCCGTTGCTACAACAAAATTCATATTTCCAGATGGAGTAGAACCAGGGTTAAAATCGGTAGCCAATGCCAAAGGTAGACCTGCTTTTAACATTTCGCGCGCTGGCGTATACGGAATACTTAAAAAATAAGAACAAGAGGGCAGAGCAACAGGCATTGTTTCAGTATCTTTTAATGCCTGAATATCTTCTGGATTCATAACTTCTAAATGATCTACAGAAAGTGCATTAAATTTAATTCCAGCCTGAATACCGCCAATCGAATTAAATTGATTCACGTGGATTTTTGGTTTTAAACCAAAGTCGATTCCGGCCTTCATGATTTTTTCGGTTTCTTCTACAGAAAAATAACCGCTTTCGCAGAAAATATCTACATATTCTGCCAGTTTATTTTTGGCAATTTCAGGAATCATTTTAGTAATGATTTCATCAATATAACCTGCTTTGTTTTCTTTGTAATGAGTTGGAAAAGCATGGGCGCCCAAAAAAGTAGCTTTAATGGAAATAGGATAATTTTCGGCCAGTTTTTTAATGACACGAAGCATTTTTAACTCGCCTTCAATTGTTAATCCATAACCCGATTTGATTTCAACGGCTCCAGTTCCTAAATGCATGACTTCTTCAAGACGAATTTTAGATTGTTCGTAAATTTCTTCTTCAGAAGTTTCGTTTAGTTTTTTAGCCGAATTTAAAATTCCACCACCACGATTCGCGATTTCTTCGTAAGAAAGTCCGTTGATGCGGTCTACAAACTCTTGTTCGCGATTTCCTGCATAAACAATATGCGTGTGGCTATCGCACCAAGACGGAAGAACCACTTTTCCTGTAGCATCAATAGTTTCGTCAGCATTTATTTTGGGAAGATTGTCCATTGAGCCGAAATCCTCAATTAACTTGTCTTTTATAATTAAAAAAGCATTTTTAATAGTGGGAAGAATTGCCATTTCAGAACCTGAAACTTTATCAATTGAAGTTTCGCGAACTTGTAATAGCTCTTGTATGTTTGTGATTAATGTGATCATTGGTAGGAATTGTTATAAAACACAAATTTCACAAATTATCACGAACTAATCCGTGTAATCTGTGAAATTCATGTTTTAGTTTTTATGCTTTTTTATTCTGAAACGGTAATTTCAAACATTTTGCTCCAGTTTTTACCAGTTACAAAAATAGTTTTAGTTTTAGGATTATATGCAATACCGTTTAAAACATCATCTTTTGTAATATCTGTCATTGTTTTTCTTAAATCAGATAAGTTTAAAATACCTTCAACAGCTCCCGAATTTGGATTTACAACAGCAATAGCATCTTTAAACCATACATTTGCATAGATTTTTCCGTCAATCCATTCAATTTCATTAACGGCTTTAATTTTTGAAGTACCTGAATAAACGTTGATATAATCAATCATTTTTTGAGTAGCTGGATTAACTTTCCAAATTTTTTCAGTTCCATCTGTCTGATAAATATGTTTCCCGTCATTTGTCATTCCCCATCCTTCAATATCTTTTTCGTAGTCAAAGGTTTTTTCAAGCTTTAAAGTTTTAGCGTTGTAAATGAAACCTTTTTTATTCTTGTAGGTTAATTGGAATAATTTATCGTTTATAAAAGTGATTCCTTCTCCAAAATATTGCTGGTCAAGATCAATTTGTTTGAAAACTTTTCCAGTTTTATAGTCGTATTTTTTTATGAATGAAGCGCCTTCTTGTCCAGTGCTTTCGTATAAAGTATCTTTATAAAACTCTAAACCTTCAGTAAAAGCCTTTTTGTCATGAGGAAAAGTATTTACAATTTTATATTTTAATAATTTTGGCTCAATGTCTGAAACTACCTCAATTCTAGCAGTAGCATCAGAAGAATCTCCTCCAAAATAAACTTTAGCTTTTAGGTATTGATAACCCAATTTTTGATCTATTAATTCAAATCTAAAATTTTCAGCACCCTTTGTGCCTCCAACTCTTTGGTCGTTTACGAAGTAGGCAACGCTGTCAATTTCTTTTGATTTTGGGTTTAAAATTCCAATATTAAGCGCTTCTTTTTGCGTAAGATGAGCTGGAAAAGCAGAATCATCGATAGTAAATAAAGAATTTTCACCTTTATTTTTTTCTCCACATCCAATTAATGTGATTCCTAATAAAATGACAGCTAGGAAGTTATATTTTTTCATAGTTTAAAATTTGAATAAGGCAATATACGACGATATTTTTATTGCCGCAAAGGTCTTGCAAAAATATAAAAAGGTTGTATATTTGCACCGGCAAGTCCTACACGACCAGCTCCTGCAGACTCCCCCAGGATGGGAACATAGCAAGGGTACGTGGTTGAGCGGTGCGATGTAGGTCGCTTGCCATTTTTTATTTTTAGAATTATTTAATTTGTGATCTTCCTTTATGGAAGATTTTTTTATTTTTACCCTGCTGGGATTTTTTTTAACCGCAATCCCGATAGCTATCGGGATTGCGGTTAAATTAAAAGTATATAAAAAGTACACTTTTAACCAGTAAAATATATTTAACTCTTAATAGCTAACTAACAATGAGTAAAGTCGTTTTAATAACCGGAGGGTCATCTGGAATCGGAAAATCTATTGGTGAATTTTTACACCAAAAAGGTTTCGTTGTCTACGGAACAAGCAGAAATCCAGAGAAAGTTTTAAATTCTATTTTTCCATTAGTTGCTTTAGATGTTCGAAATTCTGATTCTATTAAAACGGCTGTTAGCAGAATTATTGAAACTTCTGGAAGATTAGATATTGTAATTAATAATGCTGGAGTTGGAATTACAGGACCTTTGGAAGAAATTCCAACGGAAGAAATCAGAAATAATTTCGAAACTAATTTTTTCGGGCCAATTGAGGTAATGAAAGCGGCGCTTCCGCAAATGCGTAAACAGAATTCGGGACTTATTATCAATATAACTTCGATCGCCGGTTATATGGGATTGCCTTATAGAAGTGTTTATTCAGCATCAAAAGGAGCTTTAGAATTAATTACGGAAGCTTTGAGAATGGAGGTTAAATCTTTCGGAATTGAAATTACGAATGTTGCTCCTGGAGATTTTGCAACCAATATTGCAGCTGGACGTTACCATGCGCCAGTTATTAAAGATTCTGCTTATGAAAAAGTTTACGGAGATGTTTTGGCAACAATGAATGATCATGTCGATGCAGGAAGTAATCCGAATGAAATGGCCGAAGCAGTTTACAGAATCATTCAGACTAAAAAGCCAAATGTGCATTATAAAGTAGGGGCATTTATGCAAAAGTTTTCGATTGTCTTAAAACGAGCGCTTCCAGATAAAATGTACGAGAAAATGCTGATGAATCATTATAAGCTTTAAATATTATAAATTTAGAATAATAAAAACCGAGGTAAACTTTTTTTACTTCGGTTTTTATGTAAATAAAGCTGTAATTCTTACAAAAACATGTTGCATTTTAAAAAGTGAAACATGTTTTTTTGTTTTATAACGCATTGTGGTTTAGTTGATTCGTATTTTTGAGCACCCTTTTGATAATTGATAGTTAAACATTTTTGAAGTTTAAAATGTAAGTCTGTTTTAGAATGGATTTTCTGCTTTTATCATTTTAGAAACTTAAAATCGGATCGAATGAAAATAAAATTACTCCTTTTCTGGATGGTAGTATTAATTTCTACTACAGATGTTTATTCGCAAGTTGGTGTCGGAACTTTCACTCCTAATAATTCTGCTCAATTAGATATTGTAGCATCAAACAAAGGAATTCTGATTCCTAGAGTTTCACTGCAAAGCAATACAGATACTTCAACAATTACTAGCGGAAATATCGAAAGTCTTTTGGTTTATAATACCAATACGGCAAGCAGTATTACACCTGGTTATTATTATTGGTATAACAATAAATGGCACAGAATTATAACAGATCAAAATTTTATTAATCAGGTAGTCACGACATTAGTTGATAATGGCGATGGAACTTATACGTATAAAAGTGAAGATGGAACAATTACTGTGATAGATATTCCCGCTAATGAAACGCTTACCTCTTTGGTTTACGATGCTACCGCAAATACACTAACTTATGTAGACGAGCATAAAAACGGAACTGTTATTAATCTTCAAACTTTGGTTCGAAATGTAGAATCTATTACAACTTTGATTGATAATTCAAACGGAACCTATACGTATACCAACGAAAAAGGAGTTCAAACTACAATTGATTCAAATCATACTGATGTACTGACAACAATTGCAATGAATCAAGATAATGTTCATATCGATTATAAAGATGAAGCAGGAAATATTACGCAGCTGGATTTAACTCAGGCTATCAAAAATTTAGAAACTACTACAACTTTAGTTGATAATGCAAACGGAACGTATACGTATACAAACGAAAAAGGAACAACTTCATTAATTGATGTCTCAAGCAGTGTAATTAATAATGCTACAACTATTTTTAATGCTACGAATGTTGTAAATGAAATTATTCCGATAATAAAAGCCAATGAAACCCTTACTTCTCAAACCCAAAATCTGGCTTCTGGAGATATTACTTTTACCGATGAGGATGGAGGAACTTCTGTTTCAAAAGTTACAAGTGCCAATGCAGGAAATTTAATTACAATAGGAACAGATGGAGGAAGTTTTCTAAATCAAGCATCCATTCAAGCCAATGAAACTCTTACTTCCCAAACTCAAAATCTAACTTCAGGCGATATTACTTTTACCGACGAAGATGGAGCAAGTTCGGTTGTAAAAGTCACAAGTACCAATGCAGGAAATTTGCTTACAACTGGCACAGACGGCGGATCGTTTTTGAATCAATCTGCTATCGCTTCTAATGAAACAAATACAACTTTGTCTATCGCTGCTGGTGCTTTGGCATATACGAATGAAGATAGTAACAATGCCAATGTGAATTTGATTTCTACTGATGTGAATAATGCTGTGGTTGCGGGCGGAGACGGTGCTTTGTTTGTAGACAGCAATGCGCTGGCAATTGAGCCGTGGCTGGTAGAAACAACGGGAGATAAAGCCACTTTAAACACTCAAAATATTTACCAGACTGGGCGGGTTGCTATAGGAGGCAATACTTTCAGCAAGCAATTGGATGTTCATGGTGACTTTAAATCGGTTTTTAATGCTAGTGACGGATTATTTCATGCAGTAGAAGTAAATAATTTAGATACGGGTGGTCCAATTACAGCTATGTTTGCATCAAGCGCAGCTGCGCCTTTTTCTGCACCACAGTCCGCAATAGTGTCAGTATCGCAAGATGGTGTCGACGTGGTTGCTTTTAATACCGTCTCACAATCAGCCGTACTTGCTTTGCCAGATCAATTATCCTTAGCTCACAATAGTCAGACCACATCAAGCCAGTCTTTAATTTCTGTGCGAAATGATCAGGGAATTAGGTATCAATTTAATAATACAGCAGGAGCTATTTTAGGGGAATATATTTTTCCAAAAACTAACGGAAACACAGGACAAGTTTTAACAACAAATGGCAATATACCAACCGCGCAATTAGAATGGACAGATCCAAAAGTGAGCGGTGTGAATGGTTTGACAAGTTCTGGTATAGAGGTAAAATTAGGCGGTGTTTTAACAGAGCCAACAACAATCACAACTGATGCAACCAATACTCTGGCCATTTCCGGCCTGCAACAAAGTACGGCTCAGACCGATAAAATTGTGGTAACAGATGTCAATGGTGTTGTTAAGAATGCCAGCAGTGCTATGCCGAAGTTTTTTTATATGCCGGCAATTATATTTGATACAGCTGTAATTTCACCGGGACTGACTAAAAATTTATATACAGAATATACGGCTCAATTTCAAGCCGTAACGGTCAAAAGCGTGGGAGCTCCAGCAGATATTCCATTTCTTCCTGCGGCAACAGATTTGTATTATTATATAACATATTATGATCCAACAGTATTTAGTAATCTTTCGATAGATGCAAATGGAGTGCTGACTTATGATATTATTGGAAATGGAACTCCAACTTCCTTCATGAATATTGTTTTTGTTGTGAAATAATTAAAATCAAAGACAATGGAAACTTTAATTAAAACTTTAAAAAATCTGAGGAAAAAGGCAGTTCTGGTCAGTTGTCTTCTTGTGTTTATATGTAATTCAGTAAGCGCACAATTTACATTTACAAACGATTTTAAAAATAATACCGCACACGATGTTACCATTGGAGGAGTTGGCGGTGTAAACGGAACGGCATATTTGACGTCTGGAATAGATGATCCAATAGGAGCGGGCTGGTTAAGACTTACCAAAAGCACTACACAACAGGGTGGTTATGCTTATGTGACCAAATCTTTTCCTTCCACTCTTGGTGTGCTTATGGATTTTGAATATAAAATGTGGCGTAATGTAAATGATTTTTTTAATGGAGCTGACGGACTTGGTGTATTTCTTTTTGATGCTGCAGATGTTGAAGCAAACGGATTCCGATTAGGTGGTTATGGTGGTTCTTTAGGTTATGCTCCAAATGCAGACGACGGAACTCCTTTGGGTTTACGAGGCGGATATGTCGGAATTGGTTTTGATGCTTTAGGAAACTTTGCAAATCCTAATTTTGGACCAAGAGCTGGCGGTCCAGGTAACAGACCTAATTCGGTCTCTTTGCGAGGCCCTACAGACGATTCTAATTTTAATAATTCAAATGTTTTTCTAACTGGAGTAACCATTTTAAATGGCCATCAGATTGTAGATATTAATACTAATGTAGGCTCGTTTACAGACAATGAAATTGATTACAATACGGTAGTTGCTACGCGTCCAGAAGATAATGTTTTTTACAGAAGAGTTCAAATCGAAATGTCGCCAACCAATGTTAATGGGTATTATCGGATTATCGTAAGATGGAAAACAGATTTGAATAGTGATTTTGTTCAGCTGATTGATTACACAACTACCGATGTTCCTCCAGAATTGCTTTCCGTAGGTTTTGCAGCTTCGACAGGAGCGGGAGTCAATTTTCATGATGTCAGAAATTTATTTATTACCACGCCTGGAAACCTACGAATTAGCAAGCAGGCCGATAAAGATTTTTTAAGAGCGATAACAACGGGAAATGCCAATGAAATCAGTTATTATATAGATGTTGTAAATGATACCAATGCAGACTTGAGCAATGTTGATTTCACTGATAAATTAACCGATAGTCAGGAAAATATTGTACCGCCTTCGACTTTTGTAATAACTAATATTTCGCATAGCGGGTTTTTGACTGGAACAAATTTGCCAACATTATCTCCGATAAATAGCTTTACAGGAACAGTAAATCTGGCTGCCAATAGTACTGGAAGAATTGTTGTTACGGGACATTTATTAGACGATCAAATTCCTGTTGGAAACGTTTTAACGAATACTTCAGAAGTGTCATCGACCACAATAACAGATGAAGATTTAGGAAACAATAAAGCTTCGGTAACAGTTCCGGTTTTAGCAGAAGATGTTGATTTGGTTTTAACAGAACAAGCTGATAACCTTTGTGTAGAAGGTGCGCACAATTTCAAGCTCAGAGTGGCAAATATAGGGACATCGCCTGCGGTTTACAGAAGAATTGGAACTACAGGACAGAGAATTGTGGTTACTAAAGTTATTGACGCAGGATTTACGTATGATGATAGTGCAACACCTGGCGGTTTCGATAACGGAGCAGGAAATACAGCAAGATGGTCCAGATTTGTAACTCCAGATTCGCCAGCTGTAGGGCAGACTACCTATACTTATGTAGCCCGTTATCCTACAGATGACAGTGATCAAACTTTAGCAGGTTTTGGAACAGAGTATGAAATCGATTATCCAATAAGTTATTCGCTTACTCCTCCAGTTGGAACAACATCTTATGTAAATTCGGCGACGGTCGCTTATACAGCGGTATGTACCGTCGATCCTGATAATTGTTATACAGGCGATAATTTAGAAATTTTAACCCCAACAGATAATACTTTAAATAATACAGTTTCAGAAACACTTCATTCAGTTCCAGCTGCTCCCGCAGTTTCAGCTGCAACAGTTGAATATTGCCAAAATGCAACAGCAACTGCTTTGACAGCAACTGCAAACCCCGGAAATACATTATTATGGTACACAACTTTAAACGGGCCATCGTCGACTATAGCTCCAGTTCCGCTGACAAATCATGTTGGCACGTTTACATATTATGTAAGTCAAGCAAATGGTGCTTGCGAAAGTCCTAAAACTGCAATTCAAGTAACTATTTTAGCAACGGGATCTGGATCAATATCAGGAAATCAAACGGTTTGTAATGGAATCTTACCAAGCGGAATAACATCTTTAACACCAGGTACGGGAACAGGTACAATAACTTATAAATGGGAAAAATCTACTGATGGAACGACATGGAGCGTAATTTCGGGGGAAACGGGTGTAACCTATCAGCCGCCTGTGCAAAGTGTTACGACCCAGTATAGAAGAAAAACTATTGCAAATTCTCCTGGAGGCTCAGTTTGTGAATCTGCCCCTACGACAGCAGTTGTGATAACGGCAAAATACTGTCAAGTCGCTACTAATCCTATGGTTAGACAGCGAGTTAAATAAGTTTGAATTAAAAATTTAAGACGAATGAAAAGGAATTTGATGTATTTGTTTTTGATCATTTTAGAAGCAGGCTATTCGCAGATTGCTCCGGCTGTCAATGTTGGAACTTTTTATGTGAGCGAAAATACCAATGTCAGTATAATTGGAGACTTCAATAATACAGAAACAGCCACATACGAGAATAATGGAGAAGTGCTTTTTAAAGGAAATTTTAACAATGATGGCATAACGGGTTTTAATGCTAGCTTAAATGGTTATACGCGGTTTGAAGGAGCTTTAAATCAGGATATTAAAGGAAAAATAATGGCCGATTTTAAAAATGTTTTGTTTAATAATACAAATACTCAGCCCGCATTTAGATTGTATAATGGCATTTCAATAGCTGGAAGAGCAGATTTTTCAAGAGGAATTGTCGATAATGATGCTTTTGGAGGATTATTTGTTTTTGGAAACTTAGGAAATCATATTAATGCATCAGATCAAAGTTTTGTTGATGGCCCTGTTATTAAAGACGGCTCTACAGACTTTGTATTTCCTGTTGGAGATAAGCAACATTATAGATTTGAAGCGATGTCGGCACCTGCAAATAATTCCAGCAGTTTTACGGGCAAATACTTTTTTGAGAATTCAAATCCTCTTTATCCGCATACAAACAAAGCTTCGAATATTGTTTTAATCGATAATGCTGAATATTGGACATTTGAAAAAGGAGCGGGAGATGATGTCTTGTTAACATTAAGCTGGGACGAAAATTCGACAACTCCAGAGCCTGTTGTGGCTGCTCCTTACGAAGATATTCATATTGTAAGATGGGATTCGCAGCAAAATTTATGGATCGACGAAGGAGGAGTGGCAGATAGCGGAAGAAAAACAGTTACAACGGCAGTGAATTTAACTAATTATGGTGTTTTTACACTTGGAAGGGTAGAAAACAGTTCAGATTGTGTTGAGGTTTATAATTTAGTAACACCAGATGATGACGGTTTTAATGATACTTTCCAGATAAAATGTATTAATTCTTTTCCTGAAAACACTGTGGAAATTTATAATCGCTGGGGCGTAAAGGTTTTTGAAACTAATAATTATAATTCGTCTGGAAATGTTTTTAAAGGTTATTCTCAGGGACGAACAACCGTTGCACCCAATAAAATGCTTCCTGCTGGAACTTATTTTTATATTTTGGAATACGAAAACAATCAAACTTCTGGTGTGAAAAAAGTTAAAAAAGCTGGATATCTTTATCTTCAAACAAAAGAATGATATTTCAGAAAGTTTAAAAAGCGACTTCTTGTATGAAAATACCTCTATTAGTAGCTTTATAGTTTAAAAATGTAAAAAACACACTTATTTTTAACATATAATTTTAAAATGGTTTTAATTTTAAAAACGTTATTGATATTGATTTTGTAATTTTGCAGCTAGATTTTCTTTAAAGCATTATTTTGAAGAAAACTTTCAAACATATAAATACGAACAAACCATTTTTAATTAAACAAATTATGAAATTTTTTATAGACACAGCTAATTTAGCTCAAATTAAAGAAGCACAAGCTTTAGGTGTTTTGGATGGTGTGACAACTAATCCGTCATTAATGGCAAAAGAAGGCATCACAGGAAAAAACAATATCCTTAAGCATTATGTAGACATTTGCAACCTTGTTGATGGCGATGTAAGTGCAGAAGTTAACGCTCTTGACTTTGACGGTATGGTTAAAGAAGGCGAGGAGTTGGCTGAATTACATGAGCAGATTGTTGTAAAACTTCCTATGACTAAGGAAGGTGTTATGGCAGCTAAATATTTCTCTGATAAAGGAATCAAAACTAACGTAACTCTTGTTTTCTCTGCTGGTCAGGCTATATTGGCTGCGAAAGCTGGAGCAACTTATGTTTCACCATTTATCGGTCGTTTAGATGACGTTTCTGTAGACGGTTTAAACTTGATTCAGGAAATTAGAGAAATCTACGATAACTACGGTTACGAAACTCAAATTTTAGCAGCTTCTGTACGTCACACAATGCACATTGTAAACTGTGCTAAAATTGGTGCTGATGTTATGACGGGACCTCTTTCTGCAATTTACGGTTTATTGAAACACCCATTAACAGATATCGGTTTAGCTCAATTCGTAGCTGACTTCGAAAAAGGAAACAAATAATCCTTAGATATTTACAAAATAATAATCGCCTTTTTTCTAACGAGAAAAGGCGATTTTTTTTACTTTTATGTTGAATCTTAAATAGTTAAATATGAAAGTTATCTTATTTATGTTGTCTTTTTTTGCAGCGAGTTTTTCAGTAAATGCCCAAACTGCTAAAGTTATTACTTCGGTAAACGAAGCAGGCGATGTTGCAACTTATGAATTGGATTGCTCGGTTAAATTTCAAACTCTTGCCAAAGGTCTTCGGTATAATATTACCAGGCATGAGTTTAAAGGTCCCGAATTAAAAAATAGCTATCGTCTTTTGCTTGTTATGGATGGTTTTTATTCGAAAACCTTAAATAGCGAAATGACTATTTCGGCAGTTTTAAGCGATGGAACAAAAATACAGGCTAGAAAAACAATAGAAGAAGATGGTTATTTTGACGGAGCTTGCACTTTGAAAATAAAAGACCCGCAAGCGCTTTTAAATGCCGATATCGAGAAGATAATTGTTCACGCAGATAAAGATGTAGTTTATCCGCTCACAGCACAAAATAAAGCTGTTTTTAAGAAGAACTTGAGTAATATTATTAATGCGAAGTAAAAAGCTTCTAAGGTTCTAAGATGCTAAGCTTCTAAGATTATGGAATAAAAAAAATCCAAATTCCGATTAAAATTGGAATTTGGATTTTTTTATATTGACATTTCTAAATTTTTAGTGTCCTCCACCAGCACTTTCGATATGGCTGATTCCTTGTCTTTTTAAGATTTTTGGACAATAGAAACCGTAGAATCCTAAATAAGCAAAACCAAGAAGCGGTATAATATAAGAGAAGTGTGTATAAGTGATTCCGAAAATTCCATTTGGATTTGTAGCATCCAAATCACAGATACTTCCTTGTACCAACGGAATAACTCCACCACCAAGAATCATCATAATTAAGAAAGAAGATGCTTTTCCTGTATTTTTCCCTAATCCAGCAATCGCTAAATCGAAGATAGAAGGCCACATGATAGATAAGAATAAACCTCCAGAAATAAAGAAGAATTTAGCAATTTCTGGGTCTGGCCATACTAATCCTAATACCATCATGGTTAATCCTGAAATTCCGAAAAGCATTAATGTTTTTCCAGCATTTTTTCCTCCCACAAAACTTACCGCAATAAACAATAAGATCCAGATTGGGTAAATGTAGAAAGAAGAAACATCGTGTGCAGCAAAGATATTTGCGCCAATGATTACTCCAAACGCAGCAGCTGGTACAATAAATTTAAGAGCTGTATTTACTAAGTTTGAAGTGTTAAATACGTTTGCTCCACCATTCCAACGGCCGATCATTAAACTTCCCCAGTATAGTGCAATAAAAGGTGCAACAGCATCTTCTAAAACATTTCCGAATTCGTTAGTATGCAATAAAGCAGGTAAATTACTAATGATAGTTACTTCAGTTCCAACATAAATAAAAATTCCTAACATACCTAAGTATAACTGTGGGTAGTCAAGAATACTGAATTTACTGTGTTTGTCTTTAATTATTGCTTCTTCCTCTTTTACAGGGTCTTCGATTTTAGAGAAATTCATAAAAATGGCAACAGCAATAAAAGCTAGACCTAAAATGATGAATGGCAATTTAATATCTTCTAATGAAAGAGCTGTCTTTTTATTGTCTCCCATTCCAAATAAAGCAATACCTAATAAAATAGCTCCGATAGTTGTTCCAAAAGAGTTGATTCCTCCAGCAAGCGTTAAACGGTGCGCTCCAGTTTCTGGACTTCCCATTTTAATTGCCAACGGATTTGCTACAATCTGCTGAATTGAAAATCCTAAACCTACAGTAAATAATGCAGTTAAGAAGAAAGGAAAGCTTTGAATTGTAGCTGCTGGAACGAATAAGAATGAACCTACTGCAGACAAAATCAATCCCGCTGATAACGTTCTTTTGTAACCGTATTTTTGTAAAACGTCTACTTTTAACGAAACGATAAAGAATATAATTGATCCAACAAAATAAGCCGCATAGAAAGCCCATGCTACTAATTGAGATTGTACTTGCGATAACGTAAATACTTTTTTGAATACTGGAATCAGGATGTCATTAGCAGAACCAACAAAACCCCAAAAGAAGAAGACGATTATCAAAGAGATAAATTGCCCCCATTTGGTTTGAACATTTTCTGAACTCATAATAATAAGGTTAATTTTTATTTATTGTTTTTTGAAGACCGTAAATATATTTGTTAGGATTATCAAAAAAAAATAAAAAGGTATAAATAATGTTAAATTTAAACCAACGACTGTGTTTTTTCAACAAAGTGTTAATTTTAACCCAGTTAGAAAATGTAATTCGTAATTATATTTATTCCAATATCTTATTTTTAACCTCTTTGCTGTAGTTTCGGCCTATCGGAATGTTATAAGATTGGATTTGAACGCGGTTTCCTTCTATAGATTTTACCTTATTTAGGGCAATGACGTATGATTTGTGTATTCTAAGGAAGCGATCTGCCGGTAATTCTTCAGATAAAGATGTAAGAGATTTATGCGTAATATAAGTTTTATCTGGAGTGACAACTTTTATATATTCCTTCATTCCTTCAACGAATAAAATTTCTTCAATATTAATCTTCATCATTTTTTTATCGACTTTAATAAATATATGAGAATCGCCTTTTGACGTTTCGACTTTAATATTGTTTTTAAGATTGTATTCGGTAGTAATTTTATTGATGCATTTTATAAATCTTGGCAACGGAATTGGTTTTACCAAATAATCTAAAACATCCAAATCATAACTTTCTGCTGCAAATTCTCTAAAAGCGGTAGTAATAATAACTTTTGTTTTGTTTTCGATAAGACTAATCAGTTCAAAACCTGTCATCATGGGCATGTTGATATCTAAAAACACTGCATCAACCGGAGTACTGTTAAGAAAATCCAGTGCTTCCAATGAGTTGTTAAATGTTGCAACAACTTCAAAATCCGTAAAATTGGTAAAATAATTTTGCAGGACTTTGATAGCTAGAGGCTCATCATCAATTAACACGCATTTAATCTTCATTCTGAGTAGGTATTTGTAATCTAATTATGTAGAAATTTAGTTTGGTTTGGTGTATTAGGCTAAAATTATTTTTATAAATCAGTTTCAGTCTTTTTTTAGTATTAACCAGTCCAATTCCTCTTTTTGGATTATGATTTTGTGAAATTACAAAATTATTTAAGATTTCAAAATCGAGTATTTTGTTGTCGATAACTTTACAGTTGATTTTTATTTTTAAATTTTTGTTGTTCAAACCACCATGTTTAAAAGCATTTTCGACTAGCGAAATAAAGATTAACGGCGGTACAACAACATCTTCTATATTCGATTCCAGGTTTATCGTAACTTCAACATTTTCAAAACGAAGCTTTTCGATTTCAATATAATTCTGGATATAATCGATTTCCTTAATTAACGGAACAAATTTGGTTCCTTTAACATCATATAAAACATATTCCATCAAATTAGAAAGCTTTATAATTACGTCGGGAACTTTCTTTGATGATTCTAATGACAGCGCATACAAATTGTTTAAAGTATTAAAGAAGAAATGCGGTTGGATTTGATTTTCGAGATATTTTAGTTTGATCTTAAATTGATTTTCTCTTAGAGATCGGTTCCTTTCTCGTTCTCTCAGCCATGTCAAAGTAAGATAAACAGACGATGCCATTGCTAGAACATACAACTCTCCAATACAAACGGCCACAATGTGATTAATTTCGAAAGGATGATATTCACGATTGGCTTCGGGCCAAATATTTTCAGATATAATATAATAAGTAAGTGCTGTTTTAGCTAAATATATTGCAAATAAACTTAGCAGTAATAAAAAAGTATACATAATATACTTTTGTTTTAATACATATTTAGGAACTAAAACAAATAAATTCAAATACACTAAAGGAATGACAAGTGAAAATTCAATTAAGTTGGATTTGAATGCATAAGGATAATCATTAAAGTAAGCACCCCATCTCAAAAAGTTTAATGTAAAATAAACTCCCCAAAACCAAATATGATTTTGCAGTTTGATATCAAATTTAACTTTTCTGATTTCTTTCAATGGTTTGTAAGTATTTTATAAAAATTTGGTTTTTCTTAACACAGGCTAAATATTGTGCAACTTTAAACAATTAAAGACAAAGAGACAATTTTTTTGAATAAAATTTTATATAAAAAGGATATTTGTGCTTATTTTTTGAAATAAAACGTTTTCGTGAAACGCATTATTGAATGTTTTATGTCGTTCGTTTAAAATTTCAGGTTGTTGGTTTAATTTATTTTTTTTAACAATGCCTTAAGAATAATTTTACTTCATAACTAACAAAATAAATTAAACATGAAAAAAATTTTCTTAATCTTTATGATTGTTTTTACGGCGCAAGTTTCTCTTGCACAGGTAAAAAATGTCAAGGGTGTGATTACAGATTCTGATGGTATGCCATTACCAGGAGCTTCTGTTGCAGTACAAGGAGGTCAAAAAGGTACTACTACCGATTTTGACGGATTGTATTCAATTGAAGTTCAAAAAGGACAAAGTTTAGTTTTTACTTATGTAGGACTGGAAACTCAAACAATTGTTGTAGGAGATGCTGCTACAATTAATGTGAAAATGGTTCAAGGCGCTACAAATGCATTAAATGAGGTTGTTGTAACTTCTTTAGGTATTAAAAAATCTAAAAAATCATTGGCTTATGCAGCTCAAGAGCTTAAGGGTGAGGAATTAACTCGTGTAAAAGATGCTAACCTTATTAATACGGTAGCTGGTAAAATTGCCGGAGTTGCTGTAACAAGAAGTTCATCTGGAGCAGGGGGGACGACTAAAGTTACTATTCGTGGTAATTCATCTTTCGTAAACAACCAGCCATTATATGTAATTGATGGTATTCCATTATACAATGGTGGAGCAGGTCAACCAAATGGAACTTTTGGAGATTTAAATGGAGGAAACAAAGATGGTGGAGATGTTGTTTCTTTAATTAACCCAGACGATTATGAAGGTATGACAGTGCTTAAAGGTGCTGCTGCTTCTGTATTATACGGTTCTCAAGGAGCTAACGGAGTTATATTGTTATCTTCTAAAAAAGCAAAAGCTGGTGCTGAATCATTCAATGTGAATTCTGTTACAACTTTTGAAACTGCTGCTTACCTTCCTGAATTTCAGTCTGATTACACGTCTAATGCAGGAGATCCAAGATCTTGGGGGGCAAAACAAAAAGTTGAAGGAGATAAAGATATTAAAGACTTTTTTGAAGTAGGAAATACTCAAATTACTTCTATGACTTTTACAAAAGCTACAGATGGAGCTTCAACTGCTTTAAGTTACGCAAATACTGATTCTAATGGTATTATACCAGGAAATCACTTAAAGAAAAATAACTTTGGAATTCGCCAGACAAGTAAATTCTTTAACGACAAATTAAGTGTTGCAGTAACTGCAAATTATGTGACCCAGACAATTAACAATAGACCAACAAACGGTTTATATTTTAATCCAATCGCAGGGGTTTATAGCCATCCAAGAGCATTTACTCTTAACGACTTAAAAGAGTTTGAAGTTTTTGATCCAGTAAAAAACATGATGCAGCAAAACTATCCTGGATTTGCAGCAGTAAATGAAAGTAATGAAAACCCATATTGGCAGATTAATAGACAAAAATCTCTTGATAAAAATAATTTCTTTACGGGAGCAATTGCTTTAGATTATAAAATTGCTGAATGGTTTCACTTAACTTCAAGATATAGCTATAACAGAAACGAAAGTAATTTCCAAAAAGGAATGTATGGAAGTTCTGCAACCTCATTAGTGCACCAAACAGGAAGATATATAAATGCTAATTTAATTGGAACGCAAAATTACGCTGATTTAATTGCTTTATTCAATACAAAAATTAGCGATAATTTTAGCTTTAATGGTACGCTTGGTACAAGTATAAACCACTCGAGATCTACTGGTTTAACTATAGATTCAGGAATCGGAGGAGGACTTGTTTATGACAATATCTTTACATTAGGTAACTTTGTAAACAATAACGGAAATGTTCAAACGGGAGCAGAAAGAGAAGTACAGTCTGTATTTGCGGCAGCGACATTTGGGTACAAAGATTATTTGTTTTTAGATGTAGCAGGAAGAAATGATTGGTCATCAACACTTGCAAATACTGACAACCCTGGTTATTTCTATCCAGCTGTTGGGGCAACTGCAATTGTTAGTGAAATGACTACAATGCCAGAATTTATAAATTATGGTAAAGTTCGTGCAACTTTTGCTCAAGTTGGTAATGATATCGCATCTACAATTACAAGTCCAACATCTGGAATAGTAGCTGGGAACCTTGTTAATCCGCCTTCAGGTCCAATACCAGGAACAAGTTTAAAAAATGAATTAAAATCTGAATTAGAACTTGGTACAGAGTGGAGAATGTTTAATAATAGACTTGGTTTTGAATTGTCTTATTACACGTCTGATACTAAAAATCAGTTCCTTTTAATCCCAGCTGAATCTACAAACTTAAATGGATATACTAATTATGCTATCAATGCTGGTAGTATTTCAAATAAAGGTTTTGAGGTTGTTTTATATGCTGATATTGTTAGAGGTGAAAAATTCATTTGGGAATCAAAAATTAACTATTCTCACAATAGAAGTAGAGTAAATGACATTCCTTCAGAAAGTACAGGAGGAAGAATCGTACTTACAGATCCAGGATCTAACTCTTATAGATATTCATTAATTGAAGGAAGACCATTTGGAGTAATTGAAGGATTTGATTTCAAGAGAGATGATCAAGGAAGAATCTTAGTTAATGATGACAATACATTGCAAAGAACAGATTGGAAAGAAATTGGAAATGCAAATCCTGATTTTATGTTAGGCTGGACTAATACTTTTAAAGTAGGAGCTTTTACAGCAAACATTTTACTTGACGGTCGTTTCGGTGGAGAAGTACTTAGTTTAACACAGGCTATTAATGATTTCAATGGAGTTTCTAAAGCTACAGGCGACGCAAGAAATGCAGGTGCTGTAAGTATCAACGGTGTTAAAGCAAGCGATGGTACTCCAGTGACATCCATGGATCCTTTCGAATACTATAGCAATACTGCGGGAAGAAATGGAGTTAGTAGTCAATATATTTATGATGCTACAAATGTTAGTGTAAGAGAGGTTTCTATCGGATATACATTTAATAAAGCAAAAATACCATTTGTTCAAACTGCTTCAATTTCATTAATTGCTAGAAACTTATTCTTTATTTATAAAGATGCTCCATTCGATCCAAATGTGGCGCTAAGTACAGGTGAAGGTTTACAAGGTGTTGACGTTTTCGGAATGCCATCAACAAGAAGTATCGGTCTTAATTTAAACTTAACATTCTAATCTTACAATCATGACAATCAATATAATAAAAAGAACAGCGATATGTTTCTCTCTTCTTGCAGCTTTTAGTTGTACAGATAATTTTGACGAGATGAATCAAAATCCTGTGGGCGCAACGACACCGGATTTGGAACAAAATTTTAATAATATAAAAGGTTTGATAAAGCCTGCATTTACGAGGCTTTATATCTCTGATGTAACATGGCAGTATCAATTACAGCAAAGTTTACAGGCCGATGGATGGTCTGGATATATGACTTCTCCAAATGAATTTGGAGGAATAAATAATCACAACTACAACTTAAATCAAAACTGGAATGGATTTGCATGGGATGATGCTTATTTAAATATCATAGCTAACTTATACAAAGTTGAACAAAGAGCAAAAGGAAAGTATGATGAGTTCTACGCATGGTCGCTAATTATTAAAGTAGCCACCATGCAACGTATTACAGATATGTACGGGCCAGCTGTTTATTCTAAATATGGAGGACAAGGTTTAGCAACTTACGATTCTCAGCAACAGATTTACACTCAGATGTTTAAAGATTTAGATTTCGCTGTAACTGATTTAACGGCAAGAATTGCTGCAGGTGAGGTCTCTAAATTTACTGAGACGGATCAATCTAACTACGGAGGGAATTATTCTCAATGGGTTAAATATGCAAACTCATTGCGTTTAAGAATGGCAGTACGTATTTCTAAGGTAGATCCTGCATTAGCGAAAACAGAAGCAGAAAAAGCAGTAAGCCACTCTATAGGGGTATTTAAAATTAATAATGATTTAATTAAAATTAAATCTCCATTAGATCTAAATGTTATAGATGTAATGAGCCATGTTTGGGCAGGCTTAGCAATGGGAGCAGATATGGAATCTATATTAATAGGATATGAAGATCCTCGAATAGCGAAATATTGGGAGACTTCAACTCAATTTCCGGGAGAATATAAAGGGGTTAGAACAGGAATTGTTTATCCAACTCCTTCAACTTATGCGAATTTTTCAAGAACTGGAGCCAGAACAAAAACGGGAGAAGTTACTTGGATGTCTACAGCTGAGGTTTATTTCTTAAGAGCTGAAGGTGCTTTAAGAGGATGGAACATGGACGGAAATGCTAAAGATTTGTATGAAGCTGGAATTAAAGCATCTTTTGATCAAAATGGTGTTGACGGTGCAGCAGCGTATGCAACTGATAATGTGAAAAAACCAATTGATTATGTAGATCCTGTTAGCGCAACTAACAACGCAGCGGCTGTGTCTAAAGTGACTGTAGCTTGGGGAACAACTAATGAGGAGAATCTTGAGAAAATAATCACTCAGAAATGGATTGCAACTTATCCAGACGGACAAGAGGCTTGGTCTGAATATAGAAGAACAGGTTATCCAAAATTATTTAGAATAACAAATAACAAAAGTGGTGGAGTTATTAGCACTGAATTAGGTGTAAGAAGATTGCCTTTCCCTCTTTCTGAAGTAACCAATAATCCTACAGGAGTGGAATCTGGAGTTTCTGTCCTTGGCGGTCCAGACAATGGTGCTACAAGACTATGGTGGGATGTTGATAAATCAAACTTCTAAAAAATAGAAAAAAGGATATTGAGTTTGGTTAGTAGTATGGTATAGATGGTGAAAACTATCTATACCATTCTTAAACCAAAATGGTAATTACTACAAAAAAGAAAAGAAATGAAAAGTGCTTTAGAAATAAAACCTGATATCAGTTACAAAAGCGCCGGAAAATTTGAAGAAACTCGATTTGAAAAAATTCACAACGAAATCTTCAAAAATTCCATTGAAGCTTCTGTAATTGTAGCACAGGAAATTGCGCAGCTAATTAGATCTAAGCAGGAAAAAAATAAATCTTGTGTTCTAGGTCTGGCAACGGGTTCTTCTCCTATCAAAGTTTATGAGGAGCTAGTGCGAATGCACAGAGAAGAAGGACTTAGTTTTAGCAATGTGATCACCTTTAATCTGGATGAATATTATCCGATGACTAAGGAGAACAATCAGAGCTATCATTATTTCATGCATGAGCATCTTTTTAATCATATTGATATTAAACCTGAAAACATTAATATTCCTGATGGTACAGTGGCAATTGATGAAATCAATCAATATTGTATTGATTATGAAATGAATATTAAAAATGCTGGAGGTCTAGATTTTCAATTACTAGGAATTGGCCGTACAGGGCACGTTGGATTTAATGAACCTGGTTCGCATATTAATTCAGGAACCAGAATTATTACTTTAGATCATATCACAAGAGTCGATGCTTCATCAGCTTTTAATGGTATTGATAATGTGCCGAAACGTGCCATAACAATGGGAGTTTCAACCATCTTGAGATCAAAACGTATTGTTTTGATGGCTTGGGGGCAAAATAAAGCAGACATTATCAAGAGAACAATTCAAGGTGATATTAGTTCAGAAATTCCAGCTACATTTTTACAGAATCATCCTAATGCTACTTTTGTTTTAGATCAGTCAGCGGCATCAGAATTAACTCGTTTCAAAACGCCTTGGTTAGTTGGAGAATGTCTTTGGACTCCTGAATTAAAAAGTAAAGCTATTGTTTGGCTTTGTCAAAAAACAAAACAATCTATTCTGAAATTGACCGACCGTGATTACAATAATAACGGAATGTCAGATCTTTTGGCTCAAGAAGGTTCTGCTTACGATATGAACATTAATATGTTTAATATCTTACAGCATACAATCACCGGATGGCCAGGAGGAAAACCAAACACAGATGATTCATTTCGTCCCGAAAGGGCAAATCCGGCAAAAAAGAGAGTTATTCTTTTCAGTCCACACCCAGATGACGATGTGATTTCTATGGGAGGAACATTTTCTAAGCTAATCAAACAAGGACACGATGTTCATGTAGTGTACCAGACTTCAGGAAATATTGCGGTTTCAGACGATGAAGCATTAAAATTTGCAGAAGTAGCCAGCGATTTTATTGGAGACGAAAATTCGGATATCAATTTCAAATCGGTTATTGAATTTTTAAATAACAAATCTGAAAATCAAATCGATTCTTTAGAAGTTCGAAAATTAAAAGGGCTTATCAGAAGAAGAGAATCTTATGGAGCAACAAGATATATCGGATTGAAAGATGAGAATACGCACTTTTTAGATCTTCCTTTTTATGAAACGGGACAAGTTAAAAAGAATCCGTTAGGACCAGAAGATATTGCTATTGTAAAAGATATTATTGCGAAAATAAAACCGCATCAGGTTTTTGCGGCAGGAGATCTTGCAGATCCGCACGGTACTCATGAGGTTTGTTTAAATGCCATTTTTGCAGCTTTAAAAGAGTTAAAACCAGAACCGTACATGAACGATTGCTGGTTATGGCTTTACAGAGGAGCTTGGCATGAGTGGGATATTCACGAAATTGACATGGCAGTTCCGTTAAGCCCATCAGAAGTTTTATTGAAACGTCATGCCATTTTACACCACCAGTCTCAAAAAGATAGAGTGATGTTTCAAGGGAATGATTCTCGTGAATTCTGGGTTAGAGCAGAAGACCGTAATAAGAATACAGCCATATTGTATGATGAATTAGGTTTGGCTGAATACGAAGCGATTGAGGCATTTAAGCGTTTTGATTACTAAAAATTTTATGATTCTATGAATCAAATGACAAAATTCAGTTGATTGCTTGTAAAAGTGAGGTACTGCAGAAGTCATTCTGAATTTTGTCTTTTTTTATATAAATTGGGATACTTATTAAAAACTATCCAAACCAAAAAAAAGAAAAATGAAATATCTATTTGTACTATTATTTGCTGGTATATCTGCAGGCGCTCAAGTCCAGAAGGAGCAGCTGAATCTTATGCCTTGGCCTCAGAATGTTGTTATTAATGAAGGTAATTTTAATTTAAATAAAAATTTTAAAGTAAATATTACAGGTAATCCAAATGTAAGAATATTTGGAGGAGTAACGCGTTTTTTGCGCCGTTTAGATGGTAGAACAGGGATATTTTTCGAACAAGGATTTATTACAAAATTAAATGAAGTGCCAACTGCTGAGTTGCAAATCAACTGTACTAAAAGTGGTAAAATTGGTTTATACGAAGACGAAAGTTACCATTTAGATATTACTTCAAACAAAATCACGTTAAATGCTTCAAGCGATTTAGGTGCTTTACACGGTTTGGAGACTTTGTTGCAGATGCTTCAAAACAATTCAAAATCTTTTTATTTTCCAGTTTCAAAAATTTCAGATTTCCCAAGATTTACTTGGAGAGGTTTAATGATTGATGCTTCAAGACATTTTCAGCCAGTTGATGTTATTAAAAGAAATATTGATGCATTGGCAGCAATGAAAATGAATGTTTTTCACTGGCACTTGGTTGACGATCAAGGCTGGAGAATCGAAATGAAAAAACATCCAAAGTTTACACAATTGGCTTCGGATGGAATGTATTACACTCAGGAGGAAATTAAAAATATCGTAAAATATGCTGATGAGCGCGGTATTTTAATTGTTCCAGAAATAGATGTTCCAGGTCACGGATCTGCAATTTTAACGGCTTATCCAGAAATTGGCAGTAAAGTTATCACGCTGACTGGAGGAACATCCGAAAAAAATATTCAAGGTACAGCAATTGCTACCTATGGAATTGAAAGAAATGCTGGTATTTTTTCGCCAACATTAGATCCTTCAAATCCTAAAACATACCAATTATTAAGCGAAGTTTTTGATGAGGTTTGTCCGTTGTTTCCAGGTGCTTATTTCCACATTGGGGGAGATGAAAACGAAGGAAAAGACTGGGATGTAAATCCGAAAATTCAAGAGTTTAAAAAGAAGCATAATTTAAAAACCAATCACGAATTACAGACGTATTTCACCATGCAATTGGCTCCGATGTTAAAGAAACACGGAAAACAGTTAATGGGTTGGGAAGAAATCTTAACCAAAGATTTATCTAAAGAAGCAATTGTACATTCTTGGAGAGGTCCAAACGAAGGAATGGCAGCTGGACAATCTCTAGTAGATGCCGTTAAAAAAGGATACAAAACCGTTCTGTCAAATGGTTATTATATCGATTTGATGTACCCAATCGCAAGTCATTACTTAAACGATCCTATGCCAAAAGGAGCGAATTTGACAAATGATGAAAGAGCAAGAATTTTGGGTGGAGAAGCTACAATGTGGACAGAATTGGCGACACCAACAACAATAGATTCAAGAGTTTGGCCAAGAACAGCAGCAATTGCTGAAAGGTTATGGTCTGCAGAAGATGTAGTCGATGTAGAAAATATGCGTAAGCGTTTAGAAAACATTTCTTTTAGATTAGAAGAATTAGGCATTACACATATTCGTAATAAGGATGTTATTTTAAGAAATATTGCCAATAATCAAAATATCCAGTCGCTTGAAGAATTTTCTAAAGTAAGTGAACCTTTGAAAGGATATACTCGTAACAAAGGAGGAACAGAATACCAAATGTACTCTCCGTTTACATTGTTTGCAGATGCTTGTGGACCAGATGCAAAAGATGCTTTAGCTTTTGACGCAGCAGTAAACCAATATTTAGCCAACAAATCGGCAGATAATAAAACAAAGGTTGCAGCATTTTTTAATAAATGGATTACTGTGAATAAAGACTTAATAGCGCTAAGTGCCAATGCACCATTAGTGCAGCCATTGCTTCCTTTATCTAAAAAATTGAGTGATGCATCGCAAGAATTATTGCTGGTATTAGACAATAAATCGGCTTTAAAAGCAGCAGATTTAAAAAGTTTAATTGAGCAATGCAATACAAAAGACCATGCTGACGTAGAATTGTCAGTTTATGAAAGTTTAAAGAAATTGATTTAAAATTTTGGTTGAGTTAGTGTTATTAGAGTTACATTAATTAGGCTTTTAATTATCTCTGCCGGAGTTCCTCGGTAGAGATAGTTATAGCCCAAAAACAGCACTTAACTAAATCAAATAGTAAAATATAAGCCGTGAAAATTAGTATTAACCTTTAAAAACCAAATAAAAAAAATACAATAAAACATGACAAAAACGAGAGTATAGATTGATGATTAGTCCCAAATTTATCATTTGTATTTACGATTAATTTTTTAAAAATTATAAATAAATATCAGTCACTGCTATTTGCTAATGATTATGTATGAATCAGAAATAGTAATATTTATCTATAGAATGTAATTTGAGTTTATTTCCAGTTGACAGCAGCCTTCCAACCTGCGGTTAAGCGAAACCTGACTGTTGAAGAAGCAGTTATGGCCCAAGTACTTATTTTTCTATTAACCAATATTTATTAACTATGAAACATTATTACAGATTACTCTTTTTGTTGTTGTTTCCCTTACTCGCGTTAGCCCAGCCGGCTCACGGAAAGAAGGTAGTGGGGTATTATGCGCAATGGTCTATTTATGCTCGGGATTTTAATGTTCCGAAAATTGATGGAAGTAAGATTACGCATTTAAATTATTCTTTTTATGGGACAACTTACGATCCTGCCCATCCAGAGAATACAAAATTAAAGTGTTTGGATACCTATGCCGATTTTGAGCATATGGAAGGCGGAATTCCTTGGGATGCTCCGGTTAAAGGAAACTTTTACGATTTGATGAAATTAAAACAAAAGTATCCTCATTTAAAAGTGTTAATCTCTGTTGGAGGCTGGACAAAAGGCCAGGATCTTTCTCCAATTGCAGCCAGTCCAGTTGCTAGAGCCGCTTTGGCTGCAGATATGGCAAACTTCATTACAACATATCCGTTTATCGATGGTTTCGATATCGATTGGGAATATCCTCTTTCGGGCGGAACTGACGGTACAGAAATAGTGAATGGTGCGCCTGTGCCTCCGCAAAAATACAGCCCTGACGATAATAAAAACTTAGTGCTTCTTTTAAAAGCGATGCGTCAGGCAATGCCAAATAAATTGGTAACTATTGCTGCAGGAAACAATGTGAGAAATGTTTCTAAACAGTATTTAGGGCCAAACAACAGAGCGCAATATGGCATGAGCGAAGATATTTCGACTTATTGCGATTATATTACTTATTTCGGATATGATTTTGGAGGAAACTGGTACGATAAAACGTGCTACAATGCTCCATTATATGCAAGCGGAAATACAAATGATCCATTGTATGGTGCAACACAATCGGAATCATTAGACGAATTAACCAATCAATATTTGAATGTAATTGGTTTCCCTGCGAATAAATTAATCATGGGATTGCCTTTCTATGGGAAGAAATTTGATAACGTTGCTGCAAATTCAACTAACGGATTATTTGTATCTGCACCAAGATATATAGTTCCAGGATGTACGAATCCTCAAAACCCAACAGGAACATGGGATGGTGCTGGAGCTTGTGAAAAATCTGGAAGTATCGAAATCTGCGATTTAGTCGGAAATCCAGTTACTAACTCACATGCATATTTAGATCCGAATACAATGATGGTAACGCCGTCTGCAGCTTCTGCTGGATGGGTTCGTTATTTCGACAATACTACAAAAGTTCCGTACTTATATAATGCTACTACGAAGGAATTTATCTCGTATGAAGATAAACAGTCAATGGATTTAAAAGTGCAATACATTAAATCTAAAAATCTGGCTGGAGGTATGATTTGGGAATTATCTCAGGATACTAGAGGTTCAATTCCAAATTCATTATTAAACCAAGTTGATACTTCTTTCGGAAGCGTTGTTCCAGGAACAGTAAGTATTGCTGGTTCGGTAAAAAATGGTGCAAACTTGGTTACAGATGTTACTGTGGAAGTAAGAAATGCTTCGAATGCAGTTATCCAAACAGTAGTTTCTCAAACAGGAAACTTTACATTCAATAACTTAACGTCAGGACAAAATTATTCGCTAACAGCTGCAAAAGCATCTTATACTTTTGTACCAGTTAGTTTAACAAACGTAACGGTTAATCAAACAGGAGTAACGATTCAAGGTTCTCAGCCTGTGTATACCGTAAGCGGAACAATTCTTAACGGAACAACACCAGTTTCTGGCGTAACGGTATCGGCAGTTTCTGGAAGTACAACTTTAACAGCAGTTTCAAATGCAAGTGGTGTTTACAGTGTTGCAGGTTTAACAGCGGGATTAAATTTTACAGTTACAGCTGCAAAATCAGGATTCTCGTATGCTCCAGCTTCAACAGTTTACAATGCAATCGATGCTAATAAAACGTTGAATTTTACTCAAGGTCCAGTAGTTGTAAATTACACCGTAAGCGGAACAGTTCTAAACGGATCAACTCCAGTTTCTGGCGTAACAGTTACAGCATCTTCTACAGGAGGTAACTTTACAGCGGTTACAAATGCTAGTGGTGCTTATTCTTTAAGTTTGCCTTCTGGCGGAAATTACACTGTAACAGCTGCTTTAACAGGTCAGACTTTTACTCCAGCTTCTACTGTTTATTCTAATTTGAATGCCAATAAAACATTGAACTTTACACAAGATGTTGTTTCGACTTCAAGCAAAATTAGCGGAACAGTTAAAAACGGATCAACTCCTGTTGCGGGTGCCAAAGTAGAATTGGTTTTACCTTGGACAGATAATGCACACAATTGGAAAAGCGTTATTGCAACAACAGATGCACAAGGAAAATACAGTTTTGACAATTCCGTTACAGACGGTTATACCACTATTACAAGTTTAAAGTTAAATACTTGGTCAAACGGAGAGGTAAATTACTATCCGAACAATTTGGCAAACTTCCCTGTTCCGTCAACTCCAACAGTTTACAATTTTAATACAACTGCAACGTCAAGAATGGCATTAGCGGCAGCGACAAACTTAATTAGCGGAACAGTTAAAAATGGTTCAGCTCCAGTAGCCAATGCTAAAGTAGAAATTGTACTGCCTTGGACAGATAATACTCATAACTGGAAAAGTGTTTTAGCAACAACAGATGCATCAGGAAATTACGCCTTTGATGATTCAGTTGTAGCAGGTTATACGCAGATTTTAAGTTTAAAACTAAATTCTTGGCAAAATGGAGAAGTAACATACTATCCAAATAATTTAGCAAACTTTGCAGTTCCTACTACGCCAACAGTTTATAATTTTAACAGAAACGCAGTTACTCCGCCGCAAGTTACTATTACAGCACCTTCAACGGCAACTGTAGCAATTGCGCCTGGAACGGCAATTCAATTAAAAGCAACTGCAAGCGTAGATTCTGGTTTAACTATTTCGTCAGTAGTATTCAATATCAACGGACAAAATATTACAGCAGCACTTTCTGGATCAGAATATGTGGCAAGCTGGACGCCAGTTGCAGCAGATTTTAATAAAAATTACACATTAAAAGCAACAGTAACAGCATCAAGCGGAGCGACAGCAGAGAATACAAAAACGTTCTCTTTACAATGTTCAGGAACAACATGTCCTAATGCATCGCCTGTAATTACTTGGAATACACCATCGAATACAACGATATACCAAAATTCTTTTCAAGCTGTGCCAATTTCAGTTACAGCCGTAGATAGTGACGGAACAGTTTCTGGTGTTACTATTACAATTAATGGAGGTACATTTAACATGACAGCAGGTACAAATAATACCTATACGTATAATTTTACACCATCTGCTTATCAAGATTATCCAATTGTAATTAAAGCAACTGATAATAAGTCTGCTATAACTACATTAAACAATACCATTAAAATTGCCCAAGTAGGCACTAATAGATTTATCCCGCTTCCATCTAAAGTTATTTTAGGATACGCACATTCTTGGGAAAATGCAGGTGCGCCATTTTTATATTTTTCTCAAATAGTAGGAAGCAAGTTTAATGTAGTCGATTATGCTTTCGTAGAAACTGTTAATCGTGATGGTTATACACCAATATTAACTACAAATGATGCTAGATATTTGACCAACGGCGTTTTCAATAAACAATTATTGAAAAATGATATAAAATCATTAAGAGATAGTGGCGTTCCAGTTATTGTTTCTATTGGAGGTCAAAATGGTCATGTTGTTTTGGAAAATGTAACTCAGAAAAACATTTTTGTTAACGGTCTAAAAGCAATTATCGACGAGTATCAATTTGATGGAGTTGATATTGATTTCGAAGGCGGATCAATGAATTTTAGTGCAGGAAACTTAAGAGATATTTCTTATGCAGGTATTTCTGCTTATCCAAGATTAAAAAATGTAGTTGATGCTTTCAAAGAATTAAAAGCTTACTATGGTCCTGGATTTTTATTAACTGCAGCTCCAGAAACACAATATGTACAAGGAGGTTACACTACTTATACAGATACTTTTGGTTCTTTCTTGCCAATTATTCAAAACTTGCGTAATGAATTGGATTTATTAGCGGTACAATTGTACAATACAGGTGGAGAAAACGGATTAGACGGCCAGTATTATGGTACAGCTAAGAAATCAAACATGGTTACAGCGCTAACTGATATGATCATAAAAGGGTATAATATTGCTTCTACAGGAATGCATTTTGATGGTTTACCAGCTTCAAAAGTTCTTATCGCATTGCCAGCTTGTCCAAGTGCAGCAGGTAGCGGTTATTTGACTCCGACAGAAGGAATTAATGCTATGGATTATTTAAGAAATGGAACTAATTTTTCAGGAAGAACATACACCATGCAGCCAGGTGGACCCTATCCTTCTTTAAGAGGTTTAATGACTTGGTCTGTAAACTGGGATGCCTCTTCTTGTGGTAATTCATCTGAATTGTCTAAAGCGTACGCAGCTTATTTTGCTTCGCAATCAGCAACTGCAAAAACATTAGCGGTTGAAGATATTTCAGCTACAAATAATGCAACACTAGCGTATTTTAAAAATAACACTTTGTCTGTGTCAAATGATTCGGAAGATATTGCTCAGGTTGATGTATTTAACACAATAGGGCAGAATGTTGTAAGTCAGAGAAATCTTCAAAACAACAAAGAGATCTTGCTTAACAGCCAAAGTTTTTCAAGTAAACAAGTGTTTATTGTGATTGTAACTGATAAATCAGGAAACAAAAAATCTTTGAAAGTGATGAACTTTTTAAACTAAAATAGGATTGAAAATTTAGAAATAAAAAGATGGGACGGTTAAAATTGAGTTTGGTTATTTATTTTTTAACTTTTTTTATTTCGAATAAATGCGCCTTTAGGTAATTTGTTATTTGGTTTTTGTCTAAAGAAACGCATTATGAACCTGGTAGTTTTACTGCCAGGTTTTTTTATGGCATAAAAAGACAATCGAACCTGTTTTTATGATCTATTTTAATATTTTTACTTCAATTAATAAAATAGAAAGATGAAAATCATAAAATACGTATTTCTAACTATTGGCTTAGCATTACTAGCTGGAGCCTTTTACTTTTACCAAAGCAAACAAGCATTTTTAGATCGAGCAGTAAAAGTTCAGGGTACTGTTACAGCATTAATACCTTCAAGATCGGACAACTCGACAACTTATAAGCCCGTTGTTTCTTATACAACAAAAGAAGGAAAGCAGATCGAATTTACTTCATCCGTAAGCAGTAACCCTCCAAGTTATCATGAAGGTGAAACTGTAGAAATTTTTTACGATCCAGCAGACCCTTACGATGCCGATATTAACGGATTTGCTTCTTTATGGCTTGCACCATTAATTTTAGGAATTTTAGGTAGTATTTTCTTTTTAATAGGTTTTTCAATTATTCTATTTGGTAAAATGAAAGAAAAGAAAATAGATGATTTAAAATTCAACGGGAGATCTATTATAACCAAATTTGATAATGTAAATATTAATTACAATTATAAAGTAAATGGAAGAAGTCCGTATGTTATTTATAGTCAATGGCTCAATCCAGCAACTAACGAAATGCATTTATTCCAGAGTGAAGATATTTGGTATAATCCAACAGATTTCATTTTGTCAGAAGAGATAAAAGTACTGATTGATCCTTCAAATCCAAAGAAATATTATATGGACATTTCTTTTCTGCCTAAAGTGAATAGTTAATTTCACAACAGAAAAGACTAAACTTTTAAGTAATTTTGCCGTTTATTTATTTTATTTCAGTTAATGAAAAAGTCAATCCTTTTTTTAGTTTTCCTTTTAATATTTACAAATTGCATTAGTCAAACCAAATTCGGAAATCCAGAAGTCGATCCCGTTCAAATTCAGAAAAGTTACGAAAGCTGGTCTGCTTATAATAAAACCTTAATGCTTTCCAGAGATTTTACGGCTTTGGATGCTTCATCAAAAGAAATTTCAAAAGAAGCTTTTTTTAATATTCTAGTAAACGAAAATTTTATTCCAATCCGATTAAAGACTACAGATTCCGTTTACGAGTATAAATTATTCAAAATTCTGCCAAAATCAGATACCAGTATCAAAGCCACGATCAGTCAAGAAGCTTTTGATGCTTTGAAAAACTATGAAATGGAAGGAAAGCCTTTTCCGAAATTTTCGTTTATAGATTTAGACGGAAATGAAGTTTCAAACGAAACCATGGAAGGAAAAATCATTGTGATAAAATGCTGGTACATTCACTGCGCTGCCTGTATCAAAGAATTTCCAGCCGTAAATGCATTAGTTGCAAAATACAAAGACAGAAAAGATATTATTTTTGTTAGTCTAGCCGAAGATACTCCTGAACAATTAAAGACTTTTTTAGTTCGAAAACCATTATCCTATTCTGTTATTCCAAACATGAAAGAATATATGAATAATACATTACAGCTGAATGCTTTTCCAACCCATTTTATTCTCAACAAAGAAGGAAAAATTGCCAAGGTTTTAAATAACTATGAAAGCCTAGAAGTAGCTTTGGAAAAAGAAAGTTCTTTTTAAACCATATAAGTGATATAAGATACTTTAAGCTTAATGCTGAAATAATCCCTCAATCCCGATAGTTATCGGGAGCAGAGGCGCAAAGTTTTCTCTTTTTTGTCATCCTGAGGGACGAAGGATCTCCATAAGAAACTCTACAAAGATTGTCGATTTTGCTTGTCTAGCTACTTGCGGAGATCCTTCGTTCCTCAGGATGACAAACTATGGTTAATCGTCTATACGCAACACTTAAAATATCTTACATAACTTATATGGTTTACAAACTTTGCGTCTCTGCGACTTTACGAGAGTAAACACAAAGTATATTAAATGAACTAACATGACTTATATGGTTTTAAAAAAAAAACTTTGCGTCTCTGCGACTTTGCGAGATTAAAACACAAAGTATATTAAATGAACTTACATGACTTATATGGTTTTAAAAAAAAACTTTGCGTTTCTGCGACTTTGCGCGATTAAAACACAAAGTATATTAAATGAACTTACATGACTTATATGGTTTTAAAAAAAAACTTTGCGTCTCTGCGACTTTGCGAGATTAAAACACAAAGTATTAAATAAACTTATATCACTTATATGGTTCAAGAAAAAACAAGAAAACCTTAGCCACTTAGCATCTTTGCAACTTAGAACCTTTTTCACTACTTTTGCACCAAATTAATTAAAAAGACATTCATGTTAACAGTCAATAATTTATCAGTTCAATTTGGTAAAAGAGTTTTATTTGATGAAGTAAATACAACTTTCACTCATGGAAACATTTACGGAGTTATTGGAGCCAATGGTGCTGGAAAATCTACTTTTCTAAAAATCATTTCGGGCGATATGGACCCGACTTCTGGGCATATCCATTTAGAACCGGGAAAACGTATGTCGGTTTTAAACCAGAACCACAACATGTTCGACGAACATACCGTTTTGGAAACCGTTTTAATGGGAAATAAAGTTCTGTATGCTGTTAAAAAAGAAATGGATGAGCTTTATTTAGATTATAATGATGCCAATGCTGACCGAATTGGAGAATTGCAAGTGCAGTTTGAAGAAATGAACGGTTGGAATGCTGATTCTGATGCCGCATCTATGTTATCGAACTTAGGAATCACAGAAGCAGATCATTATACTTTAATGGCTGATATGGAAGGAAAAATGAAAGTACGTGTGCTTTTGGCGCAGGCGCTTTTTGGAAATCCTGACGTTTTGATCATGGATGAGCCTACCAACGATTTGGATTTCGAGACAATCGCTTGGTTAGAAAACTTCTTGGCAAACTACGAAAACACTGTAATCGTTGTATCTCACGACCGTCACTTTTTAGATGCGGTTTGTACACATATTTCGGATATTGATTTCGGAAAAATCAATCACTATTCTGGAAACTATACGTTCTGGTACGAATCTAGCCAATTAGCGGCAAAACAGCGTGCACAGCAAAACAAAAAAGCTGAAGAGAAGAAACAAGAGTTGGAAGAGTTTATTCGTCGTTTTAGTGCAAACGTTGCGAAATCTAAACAAGCTACTTCTCGTAAAAAAATGATTTCAAAATTGAATATTTCTGAAATCAAACCATCTAGCCGTCGTTACCCTGCGATTATCTTCGATCAGGATCGTGAAGCTGGAGACCAAATTTTGAATGTACAAAACTTAGCAGCTTCTGTAGATGGCGAAGTTTTATTTAAAGATGTGGACTTGAATATGGCAAAAGGCGATAAAATCGTTCTTTTCTCTAAAGATTCACGTGCAACAACAGCTTTCTACGAAATCTTAAACGGAGAACAAAAAGCAGATTCTGGAACTTTCGACTGGGGTATTACAACAAACCAAGCGTATTTGCCAGCTGAAAACCACAAATACTTCGAAAACGATTTGACTTTAGTAGATTGGTTACGCCAGTACGCTAAAACTGAAGAAGAGCGTGATGAGGTTTTTATTCGTGGTTTCTTAGGAAAAATGATTTTCTCGGGAGAAGAAGCTCTTAAAACATCTAGAGTTTTGTCAGGAGGAGAAAAAGTGCGTTGTATGCTTTCTAGAATGATGATGGAACGTGCAAACGTTTTAATGCTAGACGAACCAACAAACCACTTAGATTTGGAATCTATTACAGCTTTCAATAACTCATTGAAAAACTTTAAAGGTTCTGTAATCTTCACAACGCATGACCACGAGTTTGCTCAAACTGTTGGTAACCGAATCGTAGAATTAACACCAAACGGAGTTATCGACCGTTACATGACATTTGACGAATATCTTGATGATGAAAAGATTCAGGAACAAAGAAAAAAGATGTATAATCTTTAATCTTCAAAATTCCAATAAGGAAATTCCAAATTCCAAACTTTGAGCTTTCCCACTTTGTCAAAGTTTTAAACTTTGACAAAGTTTAACAACCATAAAAAAAATCCCAAATTCCATATTAAACTTGGAATTTGGGATTTTTTATTTTGTTATTTATTATTATTATTATTATTTGCTGCCGAACATCTTGGCAAAAATCCAGATGATAATCGCAATAACAAAAATTACGATAAAGATTCCGAATCCCATTCCGGCTTTAAAAATGTCTCCTATAACTTCACAGCTTGTAAATGAAAACAGTATTACAAATACCATTAACAATCTTAGTATTTTATTTTGCATGATTTTGAGTTTTTAAGTTCATATTAAAATTACTTCAAGAATCAAGAAAATGTGTTATAGAATTTTTTGGAAATGTTTTAGGATTTGGATTTGATTTCATGTAGAAAAGTCGAATCGACAAGAGAGCCAGCGGCTCGGCGACATATTGTAGGGCCGGATTTTAATCCGGTTTAGGTTTATGTGATAGATTAGAAAGAGCCATAGGCTCGGCACATCTTACATTATATCTGGGCGTTCAATTTTTCAGCGGATTAAAATCCGTTGCTACAAAATGTTTGATTCCTACGGAATTTTTGAAACTGCTACTGTTGTTTTATTGTTTTTATTTCCAAGAAAACAATTCCTGATATCACGACGATTTCTCCTAAAAAGTACATAACGCCAAATGCAGAAATATTTTGATGGCAATAAATTATAATTCCTAATGTCAAAAGACAATAAAGGATGTTGGCAATACAAATTATTTTTAAAAATAATTTCCAATTTTCCTTGACAAAAAAATAACAGCTAATAGAATAAATAAATAATGCGAATGCAATAATTGAAAGGTATTTGAAAACATTTTTAGATAAACCGAAAAAATCATTGAAATTTCTGAGGACAAAATAGAGTAGAAGAATAGTTAATAAAGCTCCAAAGCTGTCTAATAAAAATATATTTTTTGTTTTTTTTAGAAATTTTTGGAGCATTATTTTTATTTTTTACTAGCTTTTAAAATTAAGAAAATGTGTATAGAATTTTTGGAACTGTTTTAGGATTTGGATTCTGCCTTTTTAGTTTTGCTATATTTTGTATGAAGATTGCTAAGAAATATTTTTCTATTAAATCCAATTACAAAATTAGATTTCTCACCTTTTCTTAATTCTTTATTCAGTATTTCTTTTTCTAGCATTTTAAATTGATTATAATTAGTAATAAAAGTAAGGAAAGATATACTTTGTGTGCTACGATTTGTAATAGATAATTTTTCTCGTCCAGGTTTCATTATAATGACCGCCTGAGACTGTTTTTTTGACCCAATTGCCTATTTGATCCTTTGTGTAATTGTACTGAAATTGTTCCTCATCATTTAGGTTGTCATTTTTGAACGTCTGTCTTTTTACTTCATCGCCATAATTATTGTAAGTACGAACTATCATAGTCTTCTGTTTGTTCCACCATTCACTATCATTCTGTTTTATTTTAGTGCCACTTTTATCATAGAAATATTCCCATTGATTTGAAATATCTTCATCAGCATCTCTTGTAGAATACATAGTGTGCTTAACTAAAAGGTTTTTAGCATCATACACTTCTTCCCATTCTTTTCTTTTTGCTCCTTCTACTGTTTTATAGGTTGTTATATAGTAAAAACCATTTAAAGTTTTCTTTTCGATAATTTTTTCAGCATCAGAAGTTTTAGGTGTAAATCCTTTTTCATTAAATTCATATCTGGTAGTATCTTTTGGACAGTTAAAAGATCCTCCTTCTGCCATGACAGTTGGGCATCTTTCTCCAATTTCTATAATTTGACGTACTTTACCTTTTAAAAAGTTTTTTTGCCAGTCGGTTGCTATTTTTTGGGCGTTAATTTGATTCACAAATAGCATTGGAACGATCATAAAGAAGATTTTTTTCATTGTGACTTTTTTGATGTTTTAGAATGCTAAAATATATTTTTAAAAGATAATTCTCGAAAAAAGAGGTCAGTTTTATTTTTTTTATCAATAATGAAATCATTTAAAAAGCGTTTTTCATTTTTTTAAATAACGATGGTTTTAAAAAAATAATTTCCAACCCCAACACCCCAACAAATAAAATCAGATTCCGTATATTTGCGCGACCAATCATTACAATTAATTATGAGCCAGAAAGTATTACTTAATTCAAAAGAAGTTACTATCATACTTCATCGTTTGGCTTGTCAGTTAATCGAAAAACATCTTGATTTTTCAAATACTATTTTAGTGGGAATTCAGCCAAGAGGCGTTTTTTTAGCTGAACGTTTAAAACAAATATTAGAAAACGAATATCAGGTTCCTGAAATTTCTTTAGGCTATTTGGATATCACTTTTTTTAGAGATGATTTCCGTCGTACCGAAAAACCTCTTGAAGCCAATAAAACTCAAATCAATTTTATAGTAGAGGACAAAAAAGTCATTTTTATTGATGACGTTTTGTTTACAGGCCGAAGCATTCGTTCTGCCTTAACTGCCATTCAATCTTTTGGAAGACCTTCAGAAATTGAATTATTAGTTTTAATCGACAGACGTTTCAGCCGTCATTTGCCAATTCAGCCCGATTATCGTGGCCGTCAGGTAGATGCAATTAATGGCGAAAAAGTAATTGTGAGCTGGAAAGAAAACGACGGCGAAGATGTAGTTCATTTGGTTACCAATTAATATGTTAATCGTTAAAAATTGAAAAAATAGTCATGACAGAGAACGAAGAGTTTATTTATGAATCAATTTTTAATCAGGTAAGAATGGGATTTCTTTCTATTGATGATATTAAAGAAAACATCATGGAAGAAATTGAAGACAATGAATTTGAAGATGAAATTTCTGAAGCTTGGGCTTTCGAAAAAATCGACGAAGAATACCAGAAGTTACTTTCAGAAAGTAAAAATTGGGTAAGCCCAACAGATACTGAAAAGCTTATAAAAGCGTTTGATGAATTATGCAGTCAGAACATCATTGCGCTTCATAATGCTGGATACACAACAAGTGATGGCGAATATGAAGTGGTTGAGGTCGAGAGAGAGCTTCGAGATAACGGAGTCGAATCTGACGGTTATTGCTTTTATCACGAGCAAGATTTGGCCAGAGCTATAATTCTAGAAGATCCGAGTTTGTATATCGCTTTTCAAAAAGTAGATAATTCTGATGCAGATACGACAATTGAAGTTGGAAATAAAGTTGCAGAAGTTCTAAGAAATAATGGTCTTGAAGTAAAGTGGGATGGTTCTGCTAAAAGAAAGCTAGAAATTCCAGGTTTCAGATGGCAGCAAATTTATGATGAAGACGGCAGAGATTTGCAGGATTACAGCGAAGTTGTCGAAAGAATGACTGAATAGAGTAGCTGCTCTTTAAAGAAGCATTGAATGTCGAATATTTTGCCATTCAGAATTTGACAAATTAATATTAAAGAAAGAAAAATGAAAGAATTAAGCGTAGGTCATTTATTAGGAATAAAATATATCAATGAGAATGATATTAACCTGATTTTTGAAACGGCAGATCATTTTAAAGAAGTCATTAATAGACCTATTAAAAAAGTTCCTTCATTACGAGATATTACGATTGCCAATATTTTTTTCGAAAACAGTACTAGAACCAAACTCTCTTTCGAATTAGCGCAGAAACGTTTATCTGCTGATGTTATCAGTTTTTCTGCAGCTCAGTCATCGGTTAAAAAAGGAGAGACCCTGATTGATACTGTAAATAATATCCTTTCCATGAAAGTTGACATGGTTGTAATGCGCCACTCCAATCCCGGAGCGGCTTATTTTTTATCTAAAAATGTCAAAGCCAGTATCGTAAACGCAGGAGACGGTGCGCACGAACACCCAACTCAAGCTTTATTGGACAGTTATTCTATTAGAGAAAAATTGGGAGATGTTGCTGGAAAAAAAGTGGTTATTGTTGGAGATATTCTACACTCAAGAGTAGCGCTTTCTAACATATATGCTTTGCAGATGCAAGGGGCAGAAGTAAAAGTTTGCGGACCAAAAACCTTGATTCCAAGATATATTGAATCTTTGGGAGTTACAGTTGAACCAAATCTTAGAAAAGCTCTAGAATGGTGTGATGTTGCGAATATGCTTCGTGTACAAAACGAACGTATGGATGTGAATTTCTTCCCATCAACACGTGAGTACGCACAGCAATACGGAGTAGATAAACCGCTTTTGGATTCGCTAGGAAAAGAAATTGTAATCATGCACCCAGGACCAATCAATAGAGGAGTAGAAATTACTTCTGAAGTAGCGGATTCTGATCATTCTGTGATTTTGAATCAGGTAGAAAATGGTGTAGCGATTAGAATGGCAGTGATTTATTTATTGGCTTCTAAGATTCAGTAAAATTAGAGTATTCAGTGGTCAGTTTTTTAGTGATCAGTTTTGAAATACTTTGAGTTCCTAGTTGTCAGGCTGAGCGGAGTCGAAGCCCAGTTAGTTGCTCACGTTATGCCCTTCGACTCCGCTCAGGGTGACAATAGCATATAACTGAACACTAAGAAAACTTACCACTGACCACTAAAAAAACTTTCGTACCTTAGCTCTCAGAAAATCAATTTTTATATAAGCCCCATAAATTAAAAATGAAAGTAGATCAAAAAGGACATACCGTTACGATTAAAGATACTCAAGGAGATGTAAACGCTTTCTTGGAAAAAATAACGCAACAATTTAAAACCTTTGAAAAACAAAATATTATAATCGATTTGTCATCAGATTCTAATATTTCAGAAAATGATTTAAAAGCTTTTTTACCCCTTTCAAAAGTTCATAAAAAAGCAAAAAAGTCTTTTGTAATTGTAGCAACTGACCTTGATTTTAATGCTATTTCAGATAAATTGGCTGTGGTTCCTTCTCTTTTAGAAGCGCATGATATTATCGAAATGGAAGAAATCGAAAGAGACCTAGGTTTCTGATTGTAGATTTATGATTTTAGATTTTAGATTTTTTTAAAGCTGAATCTAAAATACTTTTCTCATTCTAAAATCTAAAATCATAAATCTAAAATGAAATTAACTATACTTGGCTGTTACGCCGCAACTCCTAGAACACTTACTAATCCGACTTCGCAGGTTTTAGAGATTAAAAACCGATTGTTTTTAATTGACTGTGGCGAAGGAACTCAGGTTCAGCTTCGAAAAAATAAGATTAAATTCTCAAAAATAAATCACATTTTTATCTCGCATCTTCACGGAGATCATTTGTATGGATTGATTGGGACTATTTCGACTTTTTCGCTTTTAGGAAGAACTACAGATTTACATATTTATGGACCAAAAGGAATAAAAGAATTGATTCTGCTTCAATTGAAACTGACAGAATCTTGGACTACTTATTCTTTATTTTTCCACGAATTAGAATCAAAAGGAAGTGAAGTTATTTTTGAAGATAAAAAGGTGATTGTAAAAACGATTCCGTTAAAGCATCGTGTTTATACGAATGGCTTTTTGTTTCAGGAAAAACCAGATGAGAGAAAGTTAAATGTTGAAGCAGTTCAGCGTTATGATATTCACGTTGCCTATTATCAGAAAATCAAAAACGGAAGTGACATTACGCTTGACGATGGAACTGTGGTTGAAAATGAAAAACTTACTTTTGATCCTCCAGCAACTAAAAGTTATGCTTTTTGTTCTGATACGGTTTATAATGAAGAAATTATTCCAATTATACAGAATGCCGATATTTTATATCACGAATCAACGTTTTTAGAATCTGAAGCTAGATTGGCAGAAAAAACACTGCATTCGACAGCAAAAGAAGCGGCAAATATTGCTTTAAAAGCAAATGTAAAACAGTTAATTTTAGGTCATTATTCAACCCGTTACGATGGAATTGAGACTTTTAAAAGAGAAGCTCTGGAAATTTTTCCGAATGTGTTGTTGGGAGATGATGGGGTTTCGTTTGAGTTTTGATCAAAGAGACAAAGAGACAAAGGGACAAAGGGACAAAGGGACAAAGGAGCAAAGGGTTTAGTTTGTCTCGCTGAGCGGAGTCGAAGCCTTTATTTTAATTTAAAGTCGCTAAGATTATGAGTTGCTAAGCCGCTAAGAGAGAAAAGCTTTAGTTTGTCTGGCTGAGCGGAGTCGAAGCCCTCGTCTGAAAAATTAAATTCTGGCACACAAGTCCTTCTCCCGAAGTTTCGGGACGCTCAGGATGACAATGCGAGAAAATCTAAAATCTAAAATCAACAATCTAAAATAATAAATCATGAATGATTTAAGCAATTATAGAAAGTCATACGAGAAGAGCGAATTATTAGAAACTAATATTCCTGAAGATCCGATTAATCTTTTTAACCGATGGTTTCATGAAGTGGAAGATTTTGGCGGAAGCGGGGAGGTGAATGCCATGACGGTTTCCACAATCGGTTTAGACGGATTTCCGAAGTCTCGTGTTGTACTGTTAAAGAAATTCTCAGAAGAAGGATTTATATTCTACACCAATTATAATTCTGAAAAAGGAAAAGCGATAGAAGCTAATCCAAATATTTGTCTGTCATTTTTTTGGCAGGAAATGGAACGTCAAGTTATCATTAAGGGAATTGCTCAGAAAACTTCTGAGATTATTTCAGATAATTATTTTGATTCTCGTCCAGACGGGAGTAAGTTGGGAGCAATTGTTTCTCACCAAAGTGAAGTGATTCCGTCAAGAACTTTCTTGGAAGAAAATCTTAAAAAACTAGAATCGCAATTTGACGGAAAATCAATTCCTAGACCTGAAAATTGGGGTGGTTATATTGTGACTCCGCTGCAAGTTGAATTTTGGCAAGGAAGACCAAATAGGCTTCATGACAGAATTCGTTACACAAGCCAATCTGATTTTTCATGGAAAATTGAGCGCTTGTCTTCTTAGTTGTAAGAAAATACCTTTTTAAATAAAAATTTAATGCATTTCATCGATTAATTTTGTAGTTTAACGGTAAATTGAATACGTTTGGAACAGATAAAGCAAACGATATTTAATTCAAAGATAAATTTAAAGGATTTGCCCCAACATTTACTTTAAACCGCTAAAATGCTGATGATTATGAAAACGATTATGCGCACCATGTTGTTCATTGCGATTTTAGTCGCAATGAACGCATGTTCTGCTGACACCGCCGAAGCAAGCTTGGATACTACTACTCCAACAGAAACGCTTGTTGCAAACTACACTTACAACGATACCGAAATAGAAACGATGAAGCTGATAAACGAATACCGTGTGAGTGTTGGTTTGAATGCTTTGGAAAGAGTGAATCATATTTCTTTTAAATGTGAAGAACATAATAAATATATGATTCAAAATAATGTTGTAAATCATAACGATTTTACGGCTAGATCTAGTAATATGACTAGCGTATTGGGAGCTAAGAAAGTAGGAGAAAATGTTGCTTACAATTATAAAACTGCCGAAGCAGCTTTGAGAGCTTGGCTTGATAGTCCAGGACACAAAGAGAATATTGTAGGTGATTTTACCCACTTCGGATTAGCTGTAACTACAGATGCTGCTACAGGAAAAAAATATTATACTAACATTTTTGTTAAGCTATAAAAGTATATTGAACAGGTTGGTTTTTTAGAAGTCGTTGTAATTCTTAGAATTGCAACGACTTTTTAAATTAAAAAAAGCCGCCTATTAGGCAGCTTTTTGGGTTGGTTATTTGCAGTTTATTATAATGCTGTGATAATAAATTCACTTCGTCTGTTGGCCTGATGCTCTGCTTCAGTACAAGGAACTCCGTCTGAACATTTGTTTACAAGTTCTGTTTCGCCATATCCTTTTCCAGTTAGTCGGTTCGGAGCTATTCCGTTTTTAACCAGCCATTGGACTGTTGATTTAGCTCTTCTATCTGATAAAGCTTCATTATATTGATGCGATGCTCTACTGTCTGTATGAGAACGGATATCCAGTTTCATTGTTGGATAATCATTTAATACTGCTAAGATTTTTTCAAGATCTAATGCCGCTTCGGTTCTAATATTCGATTTATCCAAATCAAAATAAATCATTTTAATACCAAAGCATTTTCCTAAATCGTCACCCACAGTAACTTTGCAGGTTGCTTTTTCTAGAGCAATAGGAAGGCTGGTTTTACCGCTTGCTTTATCTATAGTAATACTAAGCTCTTTTGTGGTATATTCTGGTTTTTCGGCTCTTACATAATAGGTTTTTCCGCATTCGACAGAAAAACTATAATTGCCTGATGCATCGGCAACAGCAGAATTTTTTAGATTCATCTGGTCATCATACAAAGTGACTTTTGCTCCTGGAAGTGCAACTCCAGTGTCTATATCTGTTATTGTACCATAAAGTTCTTGAACGCATTTTAGCCTTCTGGTCTCTAAGAATCTATAAATATCATCAGAACCTTGACCTCCGTCTTTGTTGGAAGTAAAAAATCCTCTTCTAGTTTCAGGATCAATAATATAAGCAAAATCATCTTTAGGAGAATTGACATCGGCTCCTATATTCTGAATGTTGCTTATTTTTCCATTATTGTCAATATTGGCCACAAAAACATCTAAACCTCCCAAACCAGGATGCCCGTCTGATGAAAAGTAAATCTCGTTTTCGCTCGTCAAATATGGATAGGTTTCTTTTCCTTCTGTATTAATGGTGTTTCCAAGATTTTCGGGTGTGCCGTAGCCTCCATTTGGATTTACACTGACTTTATACAGATCTGACTGCCCAAAAGATCCCGGCATATCGGAAGCAAAATAAAGTGTTTTTTCGTCTGGACTCAAAGCTGGATGCGCCGTACTGTAATTGTCACTGTTGAACGGAAGTTCGGCAATGTTTGTCCATTTGTTGTCTGTTCCCAATTCTGCTTTGTAGAGTTTTACTAAAGTGATTTTGTTGTCATCTTTCCCTTTTTTTCCATTAATGTAATTGTTTCTTGTGAAATAAACTGTTTTTCCATCTTTAGTGAATATTGGAGAAGCTTCATGAAATTTAGTGTTAATAGCCGATTTAAATTTATTGACTTTTGTAGTGCTTCCTGTTGCAGGATCCAGATCAGCATTATAAATATTGGTAAAATATTCTCCTGTCCATTTGTGTTTGCGTTTTGTGAAATTCCCTGTATCTCGTGCAGATGCAAAATAAATTTTATTATTGTAAACAAATGAGCCGTAATCGGAGTATTTGCTGTTTATACCAGCATCTTCTATTTGGTACCTCCCAGAATTTGCTTTAATCTGATCGAGATAGTTTACATCTTCTTTGTACAGTTTTCCTCTATTATCATTTTTTGAAATGGCATTAAATTCTTCTAGAAGTTTATTTGCTTTGTTAACATCTCCAGTTGATTTTAAAGACTGAGCGTATCTAAAATAATATTCTGGTTCGACATTGGTATTCATTGCAAATAATTCGCCATACCATTTGGCAGCATTTTGAAAATCTGAATTGAAATAATAGGCATTTCCCAGTTTCTTAAACATGTCTTCAGACTTGTAGCCTTTATCAGCCACTTTTTCATAAATTTTTATTGCGTCTACGTAGGCATAGCTGTCATATTTTTTGTCCGCAGCATTTATTTTTGACTGCTGTGCATGACTGCTAAATGAAAAAGCGCCTATAATTGTAACGAAAAGTAGTGTATAGTTTTTCATGATACCTTATTTTAGAAGAAACGAGGAGTTGTCATTTTGCCTTTGTTTGAGAAGAATTCATAACGCAGGAAGATTTCGTGTGATCCTGAATTATAATTATTTAACTTGGTGGTTTCTCTATCATACCCGTAACCGATATATAAACCGTCGGTAATCTGAAAACCAGCCATAGCACTTACAGAAGCGCTCCATCTATAGGCTGCACCAATCATAAATTTATCATAGAACATAAAATTGGCAGAAAGATCTACTTGAAGTGGTGCTCCTTCAACCATTTTGGTCAAAATTGCGGGTTTAAATTTTACGTACTGATATTTATCAAGATTGAATACATAACCTCCAATTAAATAGTAGTTGATTTTATCTTTATAAATGGCAACATCATTATCATCATATCGGTTGGTTTCGATAAAGTTTGGCACTGATAAACCGATATAAGCTCTATCGGAGTGCCAGTAAACTCCTGCACCAATATTTGGACTGAATTTGCTATCTAAATCCTGAAATTGGGGATCCCCCTGATTTTCTGGATTTAATTTGTTGATATCTAAATTGAAGATATTTGCAGTTCCTTTTATACCAAATGAAAGTTTAAAATCTGCTGATGTCTGAATGGTATAAGAAAGATCAACTGAGATGTTGTTCTCATTTGTTGGGCCAATTTTGTCATTAACAAGCGATGCTCCTATTCCTAAATTGCTATTGTTTATAGGTGTATTGATTGAAAAACTGCTTGTCTCTGGCGCTCCATCAAGTCCAACCCATTGGGTGCGGTAAAGACCAAATACACTAAATACTCCACGGGAACCGGCATAGGCAGGATTTATGGTTATTGTATTGTACATGTATTGTGTATACTGTGCATCTTGCTGCGCATAGCCAGAACATGTAACTAACAGAATGACGAAGAAAAATAATTTTGTTCTCATAGTAGATTTTATTAATTTAATAATTACTATTGACTATTTAAATCATTGAATTTCAATGTGTTTATTCAAAATTAATCAAAATTTTCGGATGATTTTATTTAATACGCTGTAAAAGATTCTTTTACAGCGTATTTTTAATATTTACTGGTTGTTAGATAAATATAAGTATCCGTTTAATTTATGATCTTGAACATTGTTGTTTCCATCTAGAGCTTTATAAGTAATGATATAAAAATAAGTTCCAGTTGGTAGTCCGTCAGATTGCTTAACAGTTGTTCTTCCTCTCGAAGTTCCATCAAAAGCATTTGTTGTATTATTGTAGTTTGTAGTTTCAAAAACTAAGATTCCCCAGCGATTATATATTTCAACAGTATTGCCTGGATAACAAGTTATGTCATCGATATTGTCAATTTTGAAGAAATCATTTACACTGTCTCCGTTTGGAGAGAATGCGTTATGAACTACTACATTACCACAAGCTAAGACTCTACAATCATCATTGATTTCCATGTTTAAAACTATGCTTCTTGGACATCTTTCATCGGCTATCACATATTCGAAAACGTAATTACCTAATGCTAAACCAAACGGATTAAGAATACCACCTTGTAAGGCATTAGTATTATTTCTATCCTGCCAAACTCCTGTTGTTGGAGTTCCTTCAGGAAGAAGGTTGCTTAAGTTTACCAATGTAGAATCATCGTTACACGCTGTGCCACTTACTTGTACTACACCATTTGGAACTACTATAATGGTGATAATAGCAGAGTCGCAATTTTCTGGACTTGATTTATCGCAGATTGTGTAGTTGTAAGTATAAGTACCGGCAGGTGTTAAGCTAGATACATTTACATTTCCAGAAGCATCAAAAGTAATATTTGGATCTGTTTTGATATTATTTCCTTCTACAACTAGCGTAAAGTTTACTAATTCTGATGTTACAGCAATTCTTCCTTTTAAATCATTTGCCAATACATTGCCTACTAATCCAAATGTATTACATCCAATATTGCTGAAGGTATCATCATTTGCAACTACAGGAGAGATTATGGTAACAGTCACAATAGCGGTGTCACAGTTTCCGAAATCGGCTTTTTCACAAATTTGATACGTTAATGTATAAGTACCGCCTGCTGTATTTGGTGCGACATTGATAGCTCCGTCAGGGCCTATTGTTATTGAACCCGTTGGATCAGGAATAGTTGTTGTCAATGTTACATCATTTATATTTACTGCTGTACCGTTTAATGTATCATTCGTTAAAACATTACCTACACTAGTTTGAGCGGTAGGTGTAATTATTGGTGCAGGATTATCATCATTGGCAACAATTGCAAATGTTGGTCTTGCAGTACAATAAGGATCTGCTGGCGGATAACTAATGGTAATAGTCTCACTCGGATTTACAGATATGGTTACGTTGGCAGTTGGACGTAATTTTTCAAATCCGTCAGCACCTTGAACCCATCTGTTGTTTTCAAAAATCCAGCCTGGCCAGTCAATACCTTTTCCTTGCTCATCGACTACTGCACCTGGCCATAATACACGACCGCTTAATGGAAGGTTTTCCATTGTGGTTACCACATTGTTATTGCTGTCTGCCCAAGAAATGGTTACGCCGTTTACAGGAGTGAAATTTCCTGGTGTCACAACATAATCAACATAAGGAACATCATTTATACATATTGATGTTGCAGTAACAGTCATTACCGGAGCTTCAATTGTAATGGTAACAGTGGCAGTATCGCAGTTGTCTGTCTGATCGGCTTCGCAAATTTGATATACCATTGTTAATGTTCCTACTGGAGCATTTGGCAATACATCAACAGAACCGTCAGCATTTAATTGTAAAAACTCATTTGGTGTTACTGTTGTTATGATAACCTCAGACGCTGTTACAGGATTTCCTTCTAAAGTATCATTTGTCAATACATTTAATACATTAGTTGTAGTAGTATTTACTCCAGCAATTGGACCAGCGCTATCATCATTAGCCACAATGTCTTTGTACTCTTTACAGCTTACACCGAAATCAATATCCAAATGAACTAGATCTTCTGGAGTTACGTTTACTACATATCCGCTGTCTGTTGTGGTTTTACAAACCGTGTGCAATTGCGTTTTACTTGTTTTTCCAGCGATGTTTTTAGCAGACATTGAAGGTATAACTTTTACTAAACCTGTAAAGCCTAAATTAGCAGCCATCGTATCGAAATTTGCATCTCTAACCAATTTTACTGTATATTCTCCGTATGGATTTTCTGTAGTAGGACGCTCTCTCCAGAATCCCGCAATACCTACAATAACTTCTTTATGGTATCCGTTTGGACCATCAACAATTACATTAGGACTAAGTGCGTTTCCGAAACCTCCAGCGTTTAACTCTCCAACATTTTGAGAACCAGTATAGCTTCCGTCTCCGTTAAGATCGATCCATTCCCATTGGCTGTAATCAACAGCTCCATTTGAATCTGGAATGTTTTTAGTAACAACTCCGTCATTATTGGCATCGTACCATTCATCTTGAATTCCGTTGCTATTAGTGTCATACCAAACATAATCTCCAAGAACAGGAAGATTTGATGTTCCATATTCAAAATCGTGAGTCTGGATTTTACAATCTTCAAGAGTAGTAAAGAATAAGCTAGAGTCAACAGGATACAATTGGTAGGCGCTATTTAAATTAGCATCTTGCACTTGTACTAAATAATCTCCCGCTGGCATTCCAGAGAAACTGTACATTCCGTCTGCTCCTGTAATACGCATTTGTATTGGGCCTGGAGTTGTTCCTTGCGGAATTAAGGTCACAGGTACATTTGCAATAGGAGTATTAGTATCTACATTGATAATTTTTCCAGAAATTTTCACAGTATATTCAGGCTGTGTAATTACGACTGTAGCCGTAGCGGTACAAACTTGATTTTCGCCGTTTACTGGTGCTGTTGCAGTTAGAGTATAAGTTCCCGCTGGTAAATTGGTATTGCCAACTACTTCATTTCTTTCATTTGTTATTACAACAGTAGAGCCAGGACTGCTTGTTACAGCGATGCTTCCATCTGTACCTCCAAAACAGCTAGTATTTGTAGGTACTCCGCTAACAGTAACTTTGCTTTCAACTGTAAAGGTTTGAACCAATTCGGTTTTGTTTCCTGCGCAGTCAGTTAAAGTATATGTTCTTGTTAAGATGTATGGTGTTCCATCACAGCCATTTCCTCCGTTGTTTGTGTCGGCAACAGTAATGTTTACAGTTGGACTGCAATTATCGGCCGCATCTGTAATATCTGATGGACTACCTGCAGGTATTGCATCAATAGTAGCCACATTTGTTACACTTTGAGGAGCAGTTCCTGTTGGAGCTGTTTTATCTCTTACGGTAATAACTTGAACGTGAGTAGTAGTATTGCCACCGCAGTCGCTAATTTTCCAAGTACGAGTCAAAATATAATTAGTAGGACAGTCGTTTTCGATTCCTGATTTTACTTCAGAAAATACTATTGGTAAATTTTCGTTGCAATTATCAGAAACATTTATTTCTGCTGGTTCAGGAACGGCATCACATGATACTTCAATATCTAAAGGAAGGTTTCCTGTAAAGATTGGAGCAGTAGTGTCTTGAATACTAATTACTTGATAGAAAGTTGTTGATGTGTTGCCACAATCGTCTTTTACAGTCCAAGTATTTGTATAAGTTCCTGCGTTTGAACAGCTTTCAGAAGCTACAAATTGTCCGCTCACTTTAGTGATGTTTGAAACATCAGCATCGCACAAGTCAGAAGCCGTTGGGAACTGAGCCTGAGCTGCAGCAAGTCCTTGAGCATCGCTGCATTCTAAAGTTACATTTAGAGTTCCAGCAAGAGTAGTCCAAGTTGGAGCAGTAGAATCTTGAATGGTAATTACTTGAGTGAAAATTTCAGAAGTATTTCCACAATCGTCTTTTACTGTCCAAGTATTGGTATATGTTCCAGCATTTCCACATCCTTCAGAAGCTACAAACTGTCCACTTATTTTAGTAATATTAGAAACATCGGTATCACATGCATCAGAAGCAGTTGGGAACTGAGCTTGAGCCGTTGCAAGACCTTGCGTATCGCTGCATTCTAAAGTTGCATTTAATGAATTGGCTTGCGTAGTCCAAGTTGGAGCAGTATTGTCTTGAATGGTAATTACTTGTGTGAAAGTTTCAGAAGTATTTCCGCAATCGTCTTTTACCGTCCAAGTATTAGTATATGTTCCAGCGTTTCCGCATCCTTGAGAAGCTACAAACTGTCCGCTCACTTTAGTGATGTTAGAAACATCAGCATCGCATAAGTCAGAAGCTATTGGAAACTGAGCTTGAGCTGTTGCAAGACCTTGAGTGTCGCTGCATTCTAAAGTTGCGTTTAGAGTGCCAGCAATAGTAGTCCAAGTTGGAGCAGTAGTATCTTGAATGGTAATTACTTGAGTAAAAGTTTCAGAAGTATTTCCACAATCATCTTTTACTGTCCAAGTGTTAGTATATGTTCCAGCGTTTCCACATCCTTGAGAAGCTACAAATTGTCCGCTTATTTTAGTAATGTTTGAAACATCAGCATCACATAAGTCAGAAGCTATTGGGAATTGAGTCTGAGCTGCAGCTAGTCCTTGAGTATCGCTGCATTCTAAAGTTGCATTTAGAGTGCCAGTTACAGTAGTCCAAGTCGGTGCAGTGGTATCCTGAATAGTAATTACTTGAGTGAAAGTTTCAGAAGTATTTCCACAATCATCTTTTACTGTCCAAGTGTTAGTATATGTTCCAGCGTTTCCACATCCTTGAGAGGCTACAAACTGACCGCTTACTTTAGTAATGTTTGATACATCAGCATCACATAAGTCAGAAGCTATTGGGAATTGAGCCTGAGCTGTTGCAAGTCCTTGAGCATCGCTGCATTCTAAAGTTGCATTTAGAGTGCCAGCAATGGTTGTCCAAGTTGGAGCAGTTGTATCCTGAATAGTAATTACTTGAGTGAAAGTTTCAGAAGTATTTCCACAATCATCTTTTACTGTCCAAGTGTTAGTATATGTTCCAGCGTTTCCACATCCTTGAGAAGCTACAAACTGACCGCTTACTTTAGTAACATTTGTTAAGTCAAGATCGCATGCGCCTGAAGCAGTTGGGAACAAGGCCTGTGCTGAAGCTAAAGCCTGTTGGTTGCTACACTCAACAGTACGATTTAAGGAATTCGCTTGAGTTGTCCAAGTTGGCACACTAGTATCCTGAATAGTAATTACCTGAGTGAAGATAGCTGATGTATTGTTGCAAACATCTTTTGCTATCCATGTGTTGGTATAAGTTCCAGAATTTGCGCAATTGCCGACAGTAAAAATTCCGCTTGTTTTAGTGTAAGTCACCGTTCCTCCGCAATTGTCTGTGGCAACAGGAGCTTGATTTTGAGCAGTACTCAATCCTGAAATATCACTACATTGTAAAGTTACATCTAAAGAAGCAGCAGCCGTTGTCCAAGTAGGAGCAGTTGTATCTTCTATTGTAATCACCTGAGTGAAAACAGTTGAGGTATTGTTGCAGACATCTTTAGCGGTCCAAGTATTGGTGTACGTTCCAGAATTTGCACATGTTCCTGCAGCAAAAGTTCCGCTCACTTTAGTATAAGTTACAGTCCCTTCGCAGTTGTCTGTGGCAACAGGAGCCTGATTTTGAGCAGCTGTCAATCCAGAAGCATCACTGCACTGAAGGGTAACATTCAATGCGTTTGCAGAAGTTGTCCAAGCCGGAGCGGTGTTATCCTGAATAGTGATCACTTGAGTGAAAACGGTTGATGTATTGTTGCAGACATCTTTAGCAGTCCAAGTATTGGTGTACGTTCCAGAATTTGCACATGTTCCTGCAGTGAAAGTTCCGCTCACTTTGTTGTAAGTAACCGTTCCTCCGCAGTTGTCTGTGGCAACAGGAGCCTGATTTTGCGCAGCTGTCAATCCTGCTGCATCGCTGCACTGAAGTGTAACATTTAATGCATTTGAAGCAGTTGTCCAAGCCGGAGCGGTGTTGTCTTCTATTGTAATTACCTGAGTGAATACGGCAGAGGTATTGTTGCAGACGTCTTTAGCAGTCCATGTGTTGGTATAAGTTCCAGAATTTGCACATGTTCCTGCAGCAAAAGTTCCGCTCACTTTGGTATAAATCACTGTTCCTCCACAGTTGTCTGTAGCAACAGGAGCCTGATTTTGGGCAGCCGTTAGTCCTGCGGCATCGCTGCACTGAAGTGTAACATTTAATGCGTTTGCTTGAGTTGTCCAAGCCGGAGCGGTGTTATCCTGAATAGTGATCACTTGAGTGAATACGGTTGAGGTATTGTTGCAGATATCTTTAGCGGTCCAGGTATTGGTGTATGTTCCAGAATTTGCACATGTTCCTGCAGTGAAAGTTCCGCTCACTTTTGTGTAAGTAACCGTTCCTCCGCAGTTGTCTGTGGCAACAGGAGCCTGACCTTGCACAGCTGTCAATCCTGCGGCATCACTGCATTGAAGGGTAACATTCAATGCGTTTGCAGAAGTTGTCCAAGTAGGAGCAGTTGTATCTTCTATTGTAATCACCTGAGTGAATACGGTTGAGGTATTGTTGCAGACATCTTTAGCGGTCCATGTGTTGGTATAAGTTCCAGAATTTGCACATGTTCCTGCAGCAAATATTCCGCTCACTTTTGTGTAAGTCACTGTTCCTCCGCAGTTGTCTGTGGCAACAGGAGCTTGATTTTGAGCAGCTGTTAGTCCTGCGGCATCGCTGCATTGAAGTGTAACATTCAATGCGTTTGCTTGAGTTGTCCAAGCTGGAGCGGTATTATCCTGAATAGTGATCACTTGAGTGAAAACGGTTGAGGTATTGTTGCAGACATCTTTAGCAGTCCAAGTATTGGTGTACGTTCCTGAATTTGCACATGTTCCTGAAGCAAAAGTTCCGCTCACTTTGGTGTAAGTTACAGTTCCTCCGCAGTTGTCTGTGGCAACAGGAGCCTGATTTTGCGCAGCTGTCAATCCTGCGGCATCACTGCATTGAAGTGTAACATTCAATGCGTTTGCAGAAGTTGTCCAAGCAGGAGCGGTGTTATCCTGAATAGTGATCACCTGAGTGAAAACGGTTGAGGTATTGTTGCAGACATCTTTAGCGGTCCAAGTATTGGTGTAAGTTCCAGAATTTGCACATGTTCCTGCAGCAAAAGTTCCGCTCACTTTGGTGTAAGTTACAGTTCCTCCGCAGTTGTCTGTGGCAACAGGAGCCTGATTTTGCGCAGCTGTTAGTCCTGCGGCATCGCTGCACTGAAGTGTAACATTCAATGCGTTTGCAGCCGTTGTCCAAGTAGGAGCGGTATTATCCTGAATAGAGATCACTTGAGTGAAAACTGTTGAGGAATTGTTGCAGACATCTTTAGCTGTCCAAGTATTGGTATAAGTTCCTGAATTTGCACATGTTCCTGCAGCAAAAGTTCCGCTCACTTTGGTATAAGTCACTGTTCCTCCACAGTTGTCTGTGGCAACAGGAGCCTGACCTTGCGCAGCTGTTAGTCCTGCTGCATCGCTGCACTGAAGAGTAACATTCAATGCGTTTGCAGCAGTCGACCATGTAGGAGCGGTCTTGTCTTCAATTGTGATAGTTTGAGAAGCAGTAACATTTCCGCAACTTGTCGCAACCTTAAAAGTACGAGTAACCACAGTTGGACATGTTCCTGTCGCAACATCAGAATAAGATATAGTGTAACTTCCAATTGCGCCACTATTAGATATTGATCCTCCTGCAGTGTTTAATTGAGCAAGAGTTATATTAGCGCTTGCAGTACTATACGGAAGCCCTGTAATTGCTGCGGTGCTACATCCTGAAATAGTTGCATTAGTAGGTGCAACAAGCGCAGCAGCTGGACTAATTGAAACCGTTACATCTGCAGAAGTTAATTCACAATTAGTACTGCCATTTTTTACTTTTACTTTGTAAACTCCGCTAGCCGTTGCAACAAGCGTAGAAGAAGTTTGGTTTGGCAATACAGAATTGTCTTTATACCAAACATAAGTTGGTGAGGCTGCATTTGTAGTAGCAGTCAAAGTAGTAGAGCCACATGCTGTTAAAGTTCCTGTAATTACAGGTGCACACGGAACAAAATAACTCGGACTGGTTATTGCTTTCGAATCGTTGGCGCACGAAGAATTTTGATAATTCAATGTAGAAGTGCTGACCGTTTGATTTCCGCAAGCAGATCCAGTTGGAGTCAATTGATAATTTAAAGAAATTGTTTCTGAATTTAAGAAATCGGTATTCCATGTAATCACTTGTCCTGATAATGAAGCTGTACCTTTAGTTGCTGTAATTGCGCTAATGGTAAAACCCGGAATAATTGTTTCTTTTGCAACCAAATTTTGAGCAACCCATGAGATTTGAGTAGCAATTTGATTATAAATAGCAGTAAGATTAGCGCCACTTTGTGTAATGTAAGCGGCACTTCCCTGAATATTATCCAAAGTATATTTAGCAATATTTTGATCGCTGTTGTTCGTATTTATGTTCCCGCTGATACCTCCAAATAGACCTGCAGAAAAAACTTGGTTGTTGTATACAACACTACTTTTTGTAGTAGTCTTAGCATTTGTTGCCGCATTTATAGCATCTGTAACGCATTGAGAGGTTTTGCTAACATTACAACTTGTATTTCCATTGGTATTAGTTCGGTTTGTAACCCCATCGGTAAGTAGAATTATTGCTCTTGCAGTACTGCAATCAAAACGGCCATTGGCTTCCAATTCTGTTTCAGATCTCACAATACCAGCATAGATATTGGTTGCATCAGTAGCCTGCAAAGCGTTAATTTGATTCGTTATCTGAGTTACACCAGTAGCATTTAAGTAAGTAAGTCCTATTTTTAGACTCGCAGTAGTGCTATAAGCAACAATTGCAATTCGGTTTTGAGGATTTGCTTTTGCCTGGTTAAGAAATGCCAACGCTGCATCTTTTGCATAATCCATCGAGGTTTTAAAATCTCCTTGAATCGTATTACCCATACTACCCGAAATATCAATAGCAAGAACTACATCCGAATTTCGAGTAATCGGATTTGCACCTGTAATATCTACTTTTACATTTACAATTCCGCAATTGGTTGGGTTAGCCGTTACGGTTTTGTTTGTAGTTATTGTTTGTGCAAGACCTCCTATTGATGACAGAAGAAATAATACAACAAATTGTATTTTTTTTATATCTCGTAAAAAATTGTTTAAAAAAAGTAATTGTTTTTCCATTTTAAATCATTTTAAAGGAACTTGATATATCTCGTTTAATCATTAACTGGATTAATGATGTAGGTGTGTAAAACAGTATCAACAGCATAGCTGGTACAGTTTTTTGAAGTAGCAGTAATCTTATTGCAAGACCATTTTTGAATTGACGTACCCGCAGGAATCGTAATGTGGATATAAAAATTTACAGATTCTCCAGCGCTTAGAGTTATTTCACTTAGAGAATTTCTAGAAGAATTTATAAAATCGGTATTGATTATGACATTACCTGCTGTAGAACTTCCATCAGTATTGGCACAAGAGGCATTAATATTCTTCGAACTCAAAACAAAGGTATCCGTAGAGGAGCTGTTATTTGTCAAGACCATGGAGTAGTAAGTGCCATCAAGAGGTGTGCTCCTGATGTTTCCATTATTTTCAACAATCAAAGTTGCATTGCACGAACCAGATTGAGCAAATGAAACCGTCGTAATCAAGCAGAGTAGCAGCGCAAAAATGTTCTTTTGAAAGATGTTTTTCTTCGAAAGGAAAATCATCTTACAATCGCTTACAAATTTCAGTGCTTTTTCAAGAGTAGATTTAGTTTTCATAACTTAAGATTTTGTTTTAAACTATTTATGAAATTTTAACAGAATCAAAGTTATATTAGAGTTTTTCTAATATGTTTTTTTTATCTGTAACTAACCTAAAAACTCGTTGAAATGTTGTTTTTTTATAAAAAATTGACTCAAAAACGCTTTTTTTTAACTCAAAAAAGTAAAATTTTTTCGTACAATTTTTTGTTTTTTTAGTGAAAATGACTTTGTTTTGAGTGATTTAAATATCTAATAATCAAGTATTTAGTTAAAATTTTAAAATATTGCATAATATCGATTAAATACTTATTTTATGGATGAATTACATAAAAAGCATTTTTTTGAATTTGCATTTTGTGTTAATGTTAAAGTTTTGAGAATTACATATTCCTGTTAAAATTTCACTAGAATGTTAACAGAAATAAAAAAAAGAAAAGGTTTAAAATAACTTTTGTAAATTAGGAGTTAATTAAAAAAATGACCTGTAATCAGGTTTTAAATTTTGCTGCTTATGAAAAATCTTGTTTTAATTCGTCATGCCAAATCTAGTTGGGAAGCACCGTTGAAAGATTTCGATCGCCCTTTAATGAAAAGAGGAATTTTAGATGCGCATGATGTTTCATTAAATATTTCAGAGTATCTTCCTAAAACGTATATTATTTGGAGCAGTAGTGCCGCGAGAGCTTCAGAAACAGCTTTAATTTTTGCGCAAAACCTGTCGTACCCTCTAGAAAGTATCATTTTTAGAGACGACCTTTATACTTTTGATGAGAAACAGCTCGAAAAAGTTATCAAATCGTGTGATAATAGTTTTGAAAGCGTTATTCTTTTCGGACATAACGAGGCTATTACAAATTTTGTTAATAAATTTGGGGATGTTTTTATAGAAAATGTTCCAACTTCAGGCTTTGTATCATTGCAATTTGATGCCGAAAGCTGGGATACGATCCATAAGGGCAAAACACATAAAACTATTTTCCCCAAAGATTTAAAATAATAACCGTGTACGAACAGAAATATATCGATAGAGAAAAAAGCTGGTTAGCGTTTAATGCAAGAGTACTTCAAGAAGCAGCAGACAATACAGTACCACTTTTAGACAGACTGCGTTTTGTTGGAATTTTTTCAAACAATTTAGACGAATTTTTTAGAGTTCGATACGCAGCCATTCGGCGATTAAGCCTTTCAGGCATTTCTGGCGAAAAATATTTAGGCGGTATTTCTGCCCACCAATTAATTAAAGACATAACAGAAATCGTAATTCAGCAGCAATCTGAAAGTTTACGTATTTTAGGAAATATTGAAGCGGAGCTAGAATCTGAAAACATTTTTATTATAAATGAAACGCAGATTACGCCAAAACAAGAATGCTTCTTAAAAGACTTTTATACTCAAAAATTAAGTCCAGAATTGGTAACAATCATTTTAAATGATTTGGCCGTTTTTCCAATTTTAAAAGACACTTTAGGATATTTGGCAGTTCGTTTAGAATTGGCCAACGATGAGGTTCGTTATGCTTTAATCGAAATTCCAAAAAACATCAACCGTTTTGTGGTACTTCCATCTGATGACGAAAAACAATATGTCATTTTAATTGATGATGTGATCCGTTTCAAACTGAAAAACATCTTTAATATATTTGATTATAAGAGCGTTTCGGCTCACATGATCAAAATTACTCGCGACGCGCAATTAGACATAGATAGTGATTTGAGTAAAAGTATGCTCGAAAAAATCGCTACCTCTGTAAAAGACCGTCGAATCGGAGAACCTGTTCGTTTTATTTATGATAATTTAATTGAAGAAGATACCCTGCAGTTTTTCTTAGATAAAATGAAAATTGTAGAAACAGATAGTATAATTCCCGGTGGAAGATACCATAACCGCCGAGATTATATGAGTTTTCCAAACCTTGGCAGATACGATTTGCTGTATAAACCAAATGAGCCTATGCCGGTTCCAGGTTTAAGTTTGGAAGGTAGTATTTTAGAAAAAATCAGTAAAAAAGACTATTTAGTTCACGCACCTTATCAGTCATTTTCGTATTTGACTAAATTTTTGCGCGAAGCGGCTTTAGATCCAAAAGTAACAAGCATCAAAATAACACTATATCGTTTAGCTAAGAATTCGCAAGTAATTAGTTCTTTAATAAATGCCGCTAAAAATGGTAAAAAAGTAGTGGTTCAAATCGAACTTCAAGCTCGTTTTGATGAAGCTTCGAATATCTCGTATGCAGAACAAATGCAGATGGAAGGAATTGAACTTATTTTTGGAATGAAAGGACTGAAAGTGCACAGCAAAATTTGTGTAATCGAAAGATTGGAAGAAGGCAAAAATCGTCGTTACGGATTCATTTCAACTGGAAACTTCAACGAGTCAACAGCTAAAATTTATACAGATGTCACTTTGTTAACCTGTCATCAGGGAATTTTGAAAGACACCTCAAAAATATTTGAGTTTTTCGATATCAATTATAGAGTTCACAGATATAAACATTTAATTGTATCGCCTCATTATACGAGAACTAAATTTATCAAATTAATTGATCGTGAAATTCTTCATGCTCTTGCAGGAAGAAAAACACACATAAAACTTAAAATGAATAGTTTATCCGATTTTAAAATGATCGATAAATTATACGAAGCAAGTAATGCAGGAGTAAAAATCCAGCTTCAGGTAAGAGGAATTTGCTCTTTAATTCCTGGAATTCCGGGAATGAGCGAAAACATTGAAGCCATAAGTATTGTAGATAATTATCTAGAGCATTCGAGAGTTTATATTTTCGGAAATGCAGGTTTAACTGAAGTTTACATTTCATCTGCCGATTTCATGACTAGAAATCTAGATGCAAGGGTAGAAGTAACCTGTCCGATTTATGACCTTGAAATTAAGAAAGAACTAATCGACAACTTCAATATTGGTTGGAAAGGAAATGTGAAAGTAAGATATCACTCGTACAAATTAGATAATAAATATAAGCCGAAAAATCATCATGCCCCATTTAGAGCACAATTTGAAACCTATAAGTATTATCAGCATAAAGTAGCAAAGCTAGAAGAGGTTCCTCAAAAAGTAAATTAATAATAAAAACCAATTTCAAATCATAAAGTGAGCATGATTAATATTAGGAAGTTTGCAGCGATAGATATCGGTTCAAATGCCATGAGGCTTTTGATCGCTAACGTTGTGGAACAAGAAGGTAAAGAACCGCAGTTTAATAAAAGTTCCCTTGTTCGTGTGCCAATTCGTTTAGGACAAGACGCCTTTACAGTTGGAGAAATTTCACAAGAAAATATAGATCGAATGGTAGATGCCATGAAAGCATTCAACCTTTTGATGAAAGTACATAAAGTTGAGCGTTATATGGCATTTGCAACTTCTGCAATGCGCGAAGCTTATAACGCAAAAGAAGTAGTGGCTTTAATTAAGAAAAAAGCCGACATTAAAATCGAGATTATCGACGGTAAAAAAGAAGCGGCAATTATTGCTTCTACCGATTTGCATCATTTAATTAAATCTGACGAAACGTATCTTTTTGTTGACGTTGGAGGTGGTAGCACCGAGTTTACGCTGTTCTCTGATGGAAAAATGATTACTTCAAGATCCTTTAAAGCAGGAACTGTTCGTTTGCTAAACAATATGGTTCATGATGTCGTTTGGGATGAAATCGAAAAATGGATTAAAACCAACACAGCAGATTACGACGAAGTTACACTAATCGGTTCTGGTGGAAACATCAATAAATTGTTTAAAATGTCTGGAAAACAGCAGGAAAAACCGCTTTCATACATTTATGTGAACTCGCAGTATGCATTTTTAAATTCGCTGACTTACGAACAGAGAATTGCCGAATTGGGTCTGAATTCTGACCGTGCCGACGTAATTATCCATGCAACTCGTATTTACTTGAATGCGATGAAATGGAGTGGCGCACGCCAGATTTATGTTCCAAAAATCGGACTTTCTGATGGTATCGTAAAAGCAATGTATTACGGTAAAATTTAATATTTTATATTTTTTGTAAATGAATAAAGGCAGACTAGAAGCTTTTAGTGATGGTGTTTTGGCAATCATTATAACCATTATGATTTTGGAAATCAAAGCACCCGCAGGACACGAATTTGCAGATCTAAAACTGCTTATTCCGAAGTTCTTAAGTTATATTCTGAGTTTTATTTACGTTGGAATATATTGGAACAATCACCATTATTTGCTTCATGGTTTATCGAGAGTTAATGGAAAAATATTATGGAGCAACCTGCACTTTTTGTTTTGGTTGTCTTTAATTCCTGTTTCTACCGCTTGGATGGGAGAACATAATTTTGCAAAGCCTGCAATGACATTGTACGGCGTTGTATTGCTTCTTTCTGCAATCTCTTACATTATTTTGCAATATACGATTATGTGTAGTGAAGGAGCCAATTCTGCTTTAAGAAAAGCGCTTAACAAAGATTATAAAGGTAAAATTTCCTTAGTTTTATATGTAATCGGAATTGTAACTGCATTTTACAATCAGTGGGTTTCTGGAGCAGCTTATTTTACAGTTGCAATGTTATGGCTTATTCCAGATAAAAGAATTGGCAGGATTTTTTCTTAAATGAATAACGTATGAAATCTATTTTTCAGTCTATTCAAGATTTTTCTGCCGACGAATTAAATCTTTTAGACGATTTAATTACATTTCGTACCTTAAAAAAAGGAGAACTTTTATTGACTGAAAATCAAGTTTGCAACGAAATAGTTTTTATAGAAAAAGGAATTCTTCGCTCTTTTTTTGTGAATCATAAAGGGGACGAAATCACCAATTGTTTTGCTTTTGAAAATGAATTCATGGCATCATTCTCCAGTTTTATAACCCAAGAAAAAGCAGAAGAAAATATTCAAGCGCTAACCGATACAGAATTACAGATTCTAAATAGAAAAGGTCTCGAAAAACTCTATCAATCAGGTTTTAATTGGCAGGAAACGGGCAGGAAATTAACAGAATTAGAGTTTGTAAACCTCCATAAAAGAATGATTTCTTTTCAGAAACTTTCAGGCGCAGAACGTTATCAAGAATTATACGAAAATCATCAAAAATACCTACAGTTAATTCCATTGCAATATTTAGCCTCTTATTTAGGAATCACACCCAGACATTTAAGCCGAATTAGAAAAGCAGTGATTTAATTTTCATTCTTTTTAAAAGAAATCTGCGGAATCAATTTACAGCAAACAAAATCTGCATAATCTGCCAAATCTGCGAGAAAAAAAGTATCAAGTGCATAAGATTTAAAAACCAATTTATTGATTTCACTCTCCCAATAGATCTCGGCATTTAAGCAGCTTGCTTGATTTTTAAGTTTTATTAAAAATCAAGCAAATCTAAAGCAACAGCAAAATCTCCATAATCTACCAAATCTGCGAGAAAAAAAACAGCAAAGAAAGATTAGGCACATTTATAGACATTTGTCCAGTAAAAGAAAATATACGAACAGTATTTTTGAAAAAACTTCGATATGAAAAAAATACTGATTATAAACGGACATCCAAATCCTGAAAGCTTCAATTTCGGAATTGCAGAATCGTATAAAAACGGAGCCATCGCTTCTGGCGCCCAAGTAGAAACCATAACAATTGCTAATTTAAACTTCAATCCAAATCTTCAATTTGGTTACCAAAAACGAACCGATTTAGAGCCAGATTTACTAGAATCTTGGGAAAAAATCAAAAGAGCCGATCATTTAGTTTGGATTCATCCTGTTTGGTGGGGTGGACTTCCAGCAATTACAAAAGGATTTATAGACCGATTATTTTTGCCTGGAATGGCGTTTCAATATCGTGAGAATTCAGTTTGGTGGGATAAATTATTGAAAGGAAAAACATCTCATATTATCACAACCTTAGATCAGCCAAGTTGGTACTATAGATTGGTTTACGGAAGACCAAGCGTCAATCAGTTAAGGAAATCAACTTTAGAATTTTGCGGCGTAAAACCAGTAAAAGTCAGTTACATCGGAATTGTAAAAGGATCCAGTGAAGAACAAAGAAAAAAATGGCTCGAAAAAGTCTACAATTTCGGGTTTAAGAATAAATAAGCGGTTGCAGAAAAAATTCATTTAATTTATTTAATCTGCGGCTAAAAAAATTGTGAAAATTAGTGAAATTAGTGGCAAACAAAAAAATTAACTATTCAACTCTAATCCAAATGTTGAGCGCAAAAGTTCAATATTTGGGTTGATTTCTAAGAAACGATTATAGCGATCCTGGTCATTAAGAGTTCTCTTCAGTTCTACAGTTTCATTTACAATAACATCGATAGTAATATCATGATTGTGCAGATGCCCTTTTAAATGCCCTAGCAAGCCATTTATCATGCCTTCAAATTCAAGTTTAGAACCTTCATTTGGAAGCTCATAAGTAATTGTTGTTCCATTCAAAACTGGATCATTGATCAACAAGATAGATTCCATGATTTTGAAACCTTTTTGCCCTAATCGCTCCGCATATTTGTTCCAATGAAGACGCATATCGGTTTCGTTAAATTCTTCTGTCATAAAAACGGAAGAAGAAGTCGGCTTAACGTACGATTTGCTGCTTTCTTCCATTTCTTTTTTCTTGCGAATGCTGGCAAGAGAAAATGCAGAAACTTTTGGAGCACCGCTTGTGTCTGTTTTAGGAGCTTCTGGAGTCTGAACTTTTGGTTGTTCAGTAGGAGTTTGAGCTGTGTTTTGAGTATTTACAGCCGTATTACCATTGCCATTTTCCGCCGAAGTTGGAATTTGGGATTTCGTATTTGGAATTTCTGTCTTTGGACTTACAACTTCAACAATAGAATAACCTCCGTTTTTAAAGTAAACGGGCGGAATTATGAATTGCTCAGCTTTTTTTTTTCTCCATCAAAATTGATAGAGGCCAATTGCATCAAGCATAATTCAACTAAAAGTCGTTGATTCTGACTTAATTTGTATTTTAAATCGCAGTCGTTTGCAATGTCAATTCCTTTCAATAAAAATTCCTGAGAGCATTTTTGAGATTGAGTGGCATACATTTGCTGCGCTTGTTCTCCAACTTCTAATAAAGAAATAGTTGAAGGCGTTTTGCTCACTAATAAATCTCTAAAATGCGAAGCCAGACCAGCAATAAAATGATGTCCGTCAAAACCTTTAGCTAGAATATCATTATACGCTAATAAAAGCTTTGGAATCTCATTTTCAAGAAGTAAATCGGTGATCGAAATATACGTTTCGTAATCTAAAACATTCAGGTTTTCAGTTACTGCCTGACGCGTTAGATTGGTTCCGCAATAAGAAACTACACGGTCAAAAATAGATAATGCATCACGCATCGCACCATCTGCTTTTTGAGCAATAATGTGCAGTGCATCATCTTCAAAAACAATTCCTTGACTTTCAGCAACATCAGCCAAATGTTCTTTAGCATCTTTTACTGTAATTCTTTTGAAATCGAAAATCTGACAGCGAGATAAAATCGTTGGAAGGATTTTGTGTTTTTCTGTTGTTGCTAAAATGAAAATAGCATGTTTTGGTGGTTCTTCTAATGTTTTAAGAAAAGCATTAAAAGCGGCAGAAGACAACATGTGGACCTCGTCGATGATATATACTTTGTATTGTCCAGTTTGTGGCGGGATTCGAACCTGATCAATAAGGCTACGAATATCATCAACCGAGTTGTTTGATGCAGCATCCAGCTCAAAAACGTTAAAAGCAAAATCTTCTGTAGGATCATCATATCCAGGCTGATTTATCTTTCGAGCCAAAATACGGGCGCAAGTTGTTTTACCAACTCCACGCGGTCCTGTAAATAAAAGAGCAGAAGCCAAGTGATTGGTTTCTATGGCATTCAACAAAGTGTTGGTAATGGCTTTTTGTCCCACAACATCCTTAAAGGTCTGCGGGCGATATTTACGAGCCGATACTACAAATTGTTCCATATTCTCTTTTATTGGATAGCAAATATATGACTTTTGTTTCGTTGTTTAAAACCGATTTTACTTATTTGGCGAAATTCTTTTTCTTCAAAATAACAAAGAGTAAACTAAGGAATAATACGATGTTGACAATCAAAGATATGATAATGTATTTGCTGTAAGTTTCCAATTTTGTTGTGATTATTTCTTTATCAGAAATTTCTTTTTGTGCTTTTTTATAGATTCTTAATTTTTCTAATTGATAAATCCAATCTTGTAAATTTCGATTTTCAAAACTCAAATTCCAAGCATAAAAAGTCAATGTTTTTAGTTGATCTTCTACCTTTTGAGAAATATGGATTTCTGGTGGAGAAGGCATGGAACCACTTCCATAAGGTTTGAATCCAGTACTTGGAGAACAACCGCTCACCTCAATAGTCTTATCATCGTTAAAATCAGCATAAACAATCCAAAGTTGTTTTACTGACGGAATAATAGAACAATTGCCAGAGTATTTATGTGTAATGAATTGAGAATTGTGTTTCCCTTTAAAAAGTTCAATAATTTTAAAAGTGTAAATCCTTTTTATAGAATCTACTTTTATAACTTCTCCGTAAAATACAATTTCGGCTTTTTTTAATCCAAACCCAACCATATTTTCTCTATCGATCGGTTTACATTCACAAGAAAAAGAATAATTGTAGAAACATAAAAACAATAAAAGAAAAAAGTACTTTAATTTCATACGAAGTTTTTAATTACAATGATAATCTTTTTGAATGATTCTTAGCTAATAAAATAATAGTATTTTTAACACGAATTTGAATTCAATAACATCCTCTATTCTTTAATTAATCATAAAATAAATGAACGCAAAACAAATTGTCAGGTTAAGTAATATTATCGGAATTACATCTATTCTTTTATTGGTTTATTGGGTATTTACCTTTATTGTAATTCAGGTTTTCGGACTAAAAGTCTTTAGAGAAAATATGACCGAAAGCTTCTATTTTAGTATACTTGGGATTCTTGCTCTTATGACAGGATCTCTTATTGTAAACCTAATGTTTAATTTGACAAGAATTGCAGAAAGAAACAATGAAGATGCCGTAAATGCAAAATCTAATAGACGCAAGTTTATTACTTTGCTTTTAATTTTTCCTTTAATTCTGATTATTCTTTTTGGCGGAGATTATTTAACTTCTTCAAAAAAAGAAAAAATGCTAATTGACTCTGCAAAATCAATTGTAGAATCTAACAAATCCAATAGCGATAAACTTTTGAATTACACTTTTTCTAAATCCTACATTAAAGAAACAACAGGAATTTTAAGAGTTTTGTCTGAAACCGATAAAAATTTCCCAGGCGTGACTTTAATTGTGAAAGATTCAATTAAAGATTCTCCTGTTTTTCTTGGTTTTAATGCTTTCTATAATGAAGCTTTGGATAATGATACCATTCAGCCACAAAAAATAAATTATATTTATCAGACTACTAAAGAAGAAAGAATTTATCTGAATGAAGTTTTTAATGAAAATAGCGATAAGCTAAGATACAGTTCAGATAAAGGGAGCTATGAATTATTCTATCCTTATAAAAAGAATGGAAAAACGATTATTATCTATTTTTCTGAACAGCAGCGATATGGTAAATTAGGGAGTTAGATTTCTCATAAGCAAGATTTCAAATTAACTTTTGGCTGCTTGAATCATCTTTAAAAGGTTAATCGTAAATAAAAACTTTCTTCGTTTAAAATAAATTGTAAGAATATTTGTAATATTTGATTGATTATTGCGTTATGCTAATTAAATAATCAATTAAAAAAAATATTATGAAAACTAAATCTATTTTATTGGGAGTTTGTCTCTCTTTGGCTTTGGTAGCCTGCAAACCAAACGATGGGCAAATTCAAAAAGAAATCACTTCAAAACTAAGCGCTTTTCCAGGAGTTGAAGTTACGGTAACAAAAGGAGTTGCTACTGTTTCTGGAACTTGCAAAGACGATGCCTTCAAGCAAAGCGTTGAAAGCATGGTGAAAGGTATTAAAGGAGTTAAATCTGTGGTGAACAACTGCGAAATACCTGCTCCTGAACCAGTAGTAGAATCTACTGTAACTATTAACCCAGATGCTGTTTTGACAACTTCTATTACTGAAGTGGTAAAAGCTTACAGCGGTGTTAGTGCTACAGTTAAAGATGGCGTAGTTACGTTGACAGGAGAAATCAAAAAAACGCAATTGCCTAACTTGATTAAAAGTGTGCAGGAATTGAAACCAAAAAAAGTTGAAAATAAATTAACCATTAAATAAGAAGCCATGACTTTAGTAGATAAATACAGAGAGCTGACAGATTTAGCGGTTAATTTAGGAACAGCAGATCTACAAGTAAGAGAAGTAGATAATGTTTTATATATTGACGGAACAGCAAAGTCTGCCGATGACAAAGAAAAATTGTGGTAAGCTTACGGAAAACTAGATCCAGACTTTAGATCGGCTGATGTAGTGATGAATATTGAAGTTAGTGAAAGTGCAGTAGCAGATTATACCGTTAAAAGCGGTGACTCGTTATCAAAAATTGGGAAACAATATAATGTTTCTTGGCAATCAATTTACGAAGCCAATAAAGACATCATAAAAAATCCAGATTTAATTCAGCCAGGCTGGAAGTTAAAAATACCTACAGCTTAAAAATGAGTGCAAAGTCCGTCTTTTATGGCGGACTTTTTCTTTTTTATTGAATGCAAAACGCGTCAATTACTGGAAACCATATAATACCTTAGGCATATCTTATAAAATAGTACATCATAATCTGTTTAATTTTAACTAGTTAATTATTAAAAAAATGTATTATGAAAATGAGATCCATTTTATTAGGAATGAGCCTTTGTATTGCCTTGGTATCCTGCAAGCCTAACGATGCCGATATTGAAAAAGCAATTAGTGAAAAACTTGGAGATACTCCAGAAGTGCAAGTTGCCGTTCATGATGGTGTGGCTACCATCACAGGAACTTGTGAAGACGAAATTTTCAAAAAAAATATTGAAAAAAGCGTAAGAGCTGTTAAAGGCGTAAAATCTGTTGTAAATACCTGTGAACTTGCCAGAGCCAACCAAGAGCCAGCCGCAGCGACTGTTGTAATTAATTCTGATGCCGATTTGGACAAATCTATTAGTAAGGTTGTAAAAGATTACGAAGGTGTGAGCGCGACTGTTGTTGGAGGTATTGTTACGCTTTCTGGAGAAATCAAAAGAGATAAATTGCAGCCTTTAATGCAGAGTATTCAGGAATTGCATCCTAAAAAAGTAGACAATAAATTAATTATTAAATAAGGGAATTATGAGTTTACAAGATAAATACAGAGAAGTAACAGATTTGGCTTCAGAACTTGGAGTGTCAAATCTTCAAGTAAGAGAACAGGATAATGTTTTATACATCGACGGAACTGCCCAGTCTGCGATGGATAAAGATAAAATTTGGGATGCTTATAATAAAATTGATCCAGATTACAGATCTGGAGATATGGTAATGAATATTGACGTTGCTCTAGGCGCTACAAAAGAATATACTGTTGAAGTAGGAGATTCGCTATCGAAAATAGGAAAGGCGTACGGTGTTTCTTGGCAGGATATTTTTGAAGCCAATAAAGATATAATTTCAAATCCTGATTTAATTCAGCCGGGTTGGAAACTTAAAATTCCTTCAGCATAAATAGAAAAAATTCCAATTTTTTAAATTCCAAATTCCAATTTCGCATCTAGTGAAAAATTGGAATTTGGAATTTTTTTATTGGAATTTAAAAAAAATAGATTTTAAAATTTACTACGTTCCAGTCAATTTTTGGAATTTGGAATTTTAAAAAATTGGAATTTAAATTTTTTTACCTCCCTCTAATACTCAAATCAAATAAAAATTTTGCTGTTTCTTGATCTGAGTCGGCTGAAAAGCCAGCTACATAGACTCCTTTTTTTCCAGAAGTCGATTTAATTCCGTATACAACTGCCTCATCCGCCGGGTCCGACTCACCCTCGTATCGATACACATGAACAATTTCAAATTTCTCAGGATTCTTTTTAATCGCATCAGCATTTCGATTAAAATCGCACGTAAATCCTTTTTCATTCAATTGATCTAAAGCCTTTGAAACAGTTGCGTAATGATACATTCTTTTCATGATAAACTGAATTTAAAATTATAGATTTCTAAAGATAACTATTTTAGAATTAAAAAGTTAGGATAAAAATCATAAAATCTGAAATTTAAAATCATTATTGTTAGTACTTAAATCGCTACTTTTGCAGCGCAGACCGCCTTATCGTCGTCCCGATTCATCGGGAGGGAGGAAAGTCCGGACACCACAGAGAAGCATAGCGGGTAACGCCCGTCGGTTCCGTCTCGTTCTTTGAAACGAGACGGAATTAGGACAAGTGCAGCAGAAAGTATGTACAGGTAATGCTGTAGTGAAACCAGGTAAACTCTATGCGGTGAAATACCAAGTATATCGGCATTTAAGGGCTTCTCGTCCGTTGCCGAAGGGTAGGTAGATTGAGTCCAGTAGTAATGCTGGATCTAGATAAATGATAAGGTATTGTTTCGAATTAAAAACGAGGCAAGAACAGAATCCGGCTTACAGGTCTGCATTTTTTATATATTTGTGAACTATCTAACCTATTTTCATGAATATTAGTACTCCAGATTCTTCTTCCAAAGCTAAAAAAAGCCTTTTTAGAACCATTGCCACCAATCTTACATTTTGGGTTTTAATTGCCATTATTGCAGGTGTTTTGCTTGGACATTTTTCTCCTGAAAATGGTGTCAAGATGGAGTTTCTAGGCAAGAAGTTTATTCAGCTTATTTCTCTTTTTATCGGACCAATTATTTTCCTGACAATCGTTTTGGGAATTTCAGGAATGGGAAACTTAAAGAAAGTCGGCCGAATTGGAGTAAAAGCACTAACTTATTTTGAAGTGGTTTCGACAGTTGCTTTGGCAATTGGCGTAGCAGTTGCTTATATATTTAAACCTGGAAAAATTGACAAATCGGGACTTACTTTTGGTGATGCAAGCCAATATACTCAAGGAGCTGCAAAAGATTTTTCTTGGCTTCAGTTTTTCTTATCCAATTTTACCCTTCAAGTTTTACTGGCCGCAATTATCTGCGGAATTGCATTGAATTTTTATCAAAAAAGAGAACAGACTATTTTAGTTTTAGAACGATTTTCTAAAGTGGTTTTCTTCGGTTTAAAATACGTTATGTACCTCGCTCCAATTGGTGCTTTTGGAGGAATGGCCTATACAATCGGAAAATTTGGTTTGGCTACTTTAATTCCATTAGGAAAACTAATGCTTTGCGTTTATTTGACTATGGCGTTATTTGTCTTTTTGGTTTTGGGAAGCATCTTGAAATATTATAAAATAAGTATTCTTTCGATTTTAAAATATATCAAAGAAGAACTTTTATTGGTTCTCGGAACTTCATCTTCAGAAGCTGCTTTGCCCAGTATTATGGTCAAATTAGAAAGAATGGGCTGCAGTAAATCGGTCGTAGGGTTAGTGATTCCGACAGGATATTCTTTTAACCTCGACGGAACTTCGATTTATCTTTCGATGTCAGTATTGTTTATCGCGCAATTGTACGATGTGCATTTGAGTTTCTTCGAAATTCTAACCGTTATCGGAATTCTAATGATTACTTCGAAAGGCGCGGCAGGCGTAACAGGAAGCGGATTTATAGTTCTAGCTTCGACCTTAACAGCTTTGCATAAAATTCCAGTTGAAGGTTTAGCGTTTTTATTAGGCGTAGACAAATTCATGAGCGAAGCCAGAGCCATTACCAATTTAATTGGAAATACAGTCGCAACCATAATAATCTCCAAAACAGAAAGAGACTTCACAGAATTAAATCTTGATCCTGTAGCGGAAGAATAGTCTTTTGCCACAAAGGCGCTAAGACGCTAAGGTTTTATTTTTTTTTAGCCATTAAGACACAAAGCCACAAAGTTTTATTTCTCCCGCAGATTGGGCAGATTGAGCTGATTCTTAATTTTAAAAATCTCCCTAATCTGCGCAATCTGCGGGAGAAAAATCTTTTAATCAGTATAATGTGTGGCTTAAAAAAAACTTAGCGTCTTAGCGCCTTTGTGGCAAAAAAATAGTGCCTTAGTGGCAAGTTTTAGCTTTCGTCTTTTGTAGTTCGTACCAAGCTAATTCCTGACATGAAAAAGACAATTCCCAGTATTCCGTAAATAATAAGCGATTTTATATCTCTGGTTTCTCCAGAAGTGCCGGCAAAAATAACGGCTGTATAAATAAGTCCAATGATTCCGAGGATTGTAAGCAATCCACCGAAAAATCTTTTTAGGTTCATGATTGTTAGATTTAAAAGTTCTCTAACAAAGTTAAAATCCATACAGTTAATTGCTGTTATACAATTGCTTATGAAAAATTATATGATTTGCAGAAAGTTATTTGTCAATTTTAAACTCTAACCCAATATTTCGAGTACTTTCAATCTTGATTTTCGGATCAGAATTAAAATATTTTCTCAATCTGCTGATAAAAACATCCATACTTCGTCCAGAAAAATAATCATCTGTTTTCCAGACCGACATTAAAATCTGCTCTCTCTTTAATAATTGGTTATGGTTTAAAAATAAATATTCGATAAGAGAAGCTTCTTTTTCGGTAAGCTTCTGAACATGATTTTTATTATTGAGAGTTAAACGCTCGTTATCAAAGATGTAAGAGCCAATTTCAATGGTATTGTTTCCGTTAAGCGTTCTCTTTTGTTCCAGTCTTTTTAGAATATTCTGCAGGCGCAGAATTAACTCATCAGCTTCAAAAGGTTTTGCAATATAGTCGTCTGCGCCAAGTTTCAGTCCGATGATTTTGTCTTCTTGTAACTTTCTCGCCGTTAGAAAAATAAAGGGAACTTCAGGATTGATTTTTATGATTTTTTCAGCCAAAGAAAAACCGTCCAATTTGGGCATCATGACATCAAAAACGCAAATGTCAAAAGTTTGGTTTTTAAAATAATCCAAAGCGATTTCGCCATTTTCGGCCCAAACCACTTCAAATTGATGCAGTTCTAAATATTGTTTTAAAATCGTGGCAAAATCAAAATCGTCTTCGGCTAAAAGTAATCTTTTCAAAATAAGGGAATTAAACTTTTAATAAAATAGTAAACTGAGCGCCTTTTCCTAAATCGCTAATAACATTAATCGAGCCCTGATGCGCTTTTACAATTTGATCAACATAATACAATCCAAGACCTAAACCTTTAGTATTGTGGATATTTCCCTGTTCAACGCGATAAAACTTTTCGAAAAGCAGCGCTTGTTTGTTTTTAGCAATGCCAATTCCGTCATCTTCAAAACTAATCGAGAATTGTTTTTCTATAATTTTTGTTCTAACTGTAATTGTATTCGAGCCATATTTTACGGCATTTTCGAGCACATTTAAAAAAGCTGTAGTCAAATGAAATTTATCCAGTACCAAAATAGTTTTCTCTGTTTGAAAATCGGTTTTAAGATTGATTTTAGGAAAAGTGATTTTAAAATCATTTACGATAGAAAGCAGAAAATCCTCGGCTTCTATTTTTTCTTTTTGCAATTCAATTTCATTTTCAGCTAGTGAATTAGCCATAACCTGATCAATTAAATTCTGAAGACGATTGTTCTGACGCGAAATAGTATTTACAATCGAATTAAAATTTTCATCGTTGTCACGAATGTTTTTCTGCGCTAAAATTTTAGTCGAAATTCCCAAAGTTGCTAACGGCGTTTTCAGTTCGTGCGTAATATTATTGATAAAATCAGTTTTAACGTCGCTAACTTTTTTCTGTTTAATTAAAGCTCTAATAGCAATTACAAAAAGACCGATTAATGTCGCAATAGAGAACAGCGAAAGAATCAGGATAAAAGTCATTCGTCTTAGAATAATCATTTCCCAATCAATTACAGAAACATACATCGAGTCTTCAGTCAATAACTGATATTCATTATTTTCAAAAGTTCCGTTTGTTGTTCCAACATAACTTCGCACTAAAAAAGCATGGTTTAAAGAAGACAGATTTCCGTACAATTTGTTTTGAATAAAAGGTTTTTCAGAGAAAATCGTATCCGCTTTTTGTTGGTTTTTATACAGAATAAATTTGTTTAGAACAACGGCAAAATCAATTTTGAAATTCGGTAAATCTCTTTCGAATTTTCTTTTAATTTTCTGCGTAATAATGTTCTGAAATTCGGTATTCAAAACACCATTTTTAATATCCAATCGGCTATTTTTCCCCTTCATATATTTTTCTGAAAGGCTTTTGTAAAGCGTTTCTTTTTTAGAAACCAAAGCCGAATCGATATCGCTGTAATTATTGGTAATTTGAGCAATTTCGTTTTTAATTTGAGTGTGAAATTGCGCGACTTTATATTCATAAGCCGTTTTTACCAAATAACATTGCACCGTCATAAGCACAAATAGCGCTACGACAGAAAATCCGATTAATAAATTGATTCTTTGTTTCATACTCATTTTAAAATCTGTTTCAAAAATACAGCTTTTGCTAAACAAATAGCAGATTAACGCTCCATTAACCTTCGATTAACTTTCAGAACAGGGATTTCAAAGCATTTTTGCAGCATCGCTAACCTAATTTAAATTTTAAAATGAATTTTTATCTGCCCTTAAAACTGCTTATTGCTCTTTTACTTTTTTGCCTTTCTTTTATGGCAAATGCACAAAATGAAACTCCAAAAGATTCAATTTCTAAAGAACTGAATGAAGTTGTAATTACTCAAAATAAAAACACGTTTACGAACTCAAACGGAAACATAAAAGTAGATGTTGCCAATTCGGTTTATAATGCTATTCCGAATCCTGTTGATCTGCTTTCGAAATTACCGACAGTTCAAGTAAGTGCCAATCGCGAAAATATTTCAGTAGTAGGAAAAGGAACGCCGTTAATTTACATTGACAACCAGAGAGTAGGAATGAACGAATTAAATGCTTTGGCTGTATCCGATATTAAAACAATCGAAATCATTCAGAATCCATCTTCTAAATACGAAGCAGAAGGTCGCGCCGTTATCTTGATTACCAGAAAGCTGAGCAAAAAAGACAGTTTTAAAACAGATATTTCCGAAACAGCATCTTTCAAAAAAAATTACAATAATTATTTAGGTTTTAATTCGAGTTTTAAAAAAGGGAAACTAGAATGGAAAGCTAACTTTAATTATAATCGCTTAAATCCTTGGGAAAACCATAGTATTGCTTACCAAATTCCGCAAGCCGATATTATTTCAGATTATGATGTATCGGCAACTACTTATAGAAACCAATATATTTTTGGTGGAGGTTTGTTCTATAAAATAAGCGACGATGATTATTTTTCTTTTAGTGCAAACGGGAAATCTCAAAACGACACTTTTGATATTAACACCTTTACCTTCAACAAAAATCAAGAGGAAGAAAATAATGTTTTTACATTAAGCGATAATTCAAGTTCAAAGAATTTTATCAATTCATTTGTAAATTATTCAAAGAAAATAAAAGCGATTGATACTAAGTTGTTTGCTGGCTTTCAGTTATCCAATTTTAATCAGCATTTGTGGAGTTTGGTTCAAAATAATTTTAACGAAACAGATTTTCAATTGTCCCAAAATAGAGATCAGAAGTTTAATGTTGATGTTTTTTCGGGTCGAATTGATTTAGAAAAAAAGTTTAAAAATGAAATGAATTGGGAATATGGCGCCCTTTATTCTGCTGCAAAATCCAAATCTGATTATGATATTTTTGATTATGAAAGAACTGAAAACACAGCTTTTCGATATAATTTTAAAGAAGAGAATTCTGCTGCATATTCTCAGCTTTCGGGTAAAATCAAAAAAGCAGATTTTTCATTGGGACTGCGAATAGAAAATACGAGAGTAAATGGAAAATACAGTACAGAAAGTACCGCTTTAATTGATAAAAATTATACAAATCTATTTCCGAAGGCGCAAATTTCATTTCCAATTGATAGTACAAAAAGCATCAGTGTTGATTATTCAAAAAGTGTGTCGCGACCTAATTATTCGGCATTGAGTATGATTGCAACCTATATAAATCCTTATTTTATTTACGGAAGCAATATCAATTTGGGACCAACATTTATGGATGTAATTTCTACTACTTTCCAATATCATAACAAATCGGTTAAACTGACTTTATATCAAAATAAGAATCCTATTTATCAAGATTTTGTTTTTGATAATCAGACCAATGTATTGACTTTTACAGAGAAAAATTTTGAAAAAGAATCGGGTTATAATGTAGAGTTTACGCTTCCTTTTAGCTATAAAATCTGGGAATCGACCAATTCTTTAATTTTCGCAACCAATAAAATTGAAGACAAATTAGCTGTTTTTAATTCTTCTAAAACCTATTTGTATTACTATTCTAATAATACTTTGAAGTTGCCAAAGAATTTCACTTTCGTTCTGTCTTTTTGGGGAGCTACAAAACAGAAAGAAGGTGTTTTTGAACGAAATGCAAAGCTGATTTTTGATCTTTCGTTAGCAAAATCATTTGGTAAAAATTGGAATTGCACTTTGAGTTATAATGATATTTTCAAAAATACAATTTACACTGAAAGATTTACTGTCAACAATATAAGTTCGAGAGCTAGATATCTGGTTGATGCAAATGAAATTGCGTTAACCTTGCGCTATTCTTTTGGAAAAATCAAAGATTCTGAATTTAAAGAAAAGAATGTGAATGAAAGTGAGAATCGCATTCGATAGGGACGCGGATGAGATGGATTTGCTTTCGCAAAACGCTGATAAAAACGGATTTTTATTTAGATAAAACAAGATAGATATGAATTGCCTCCAGCTTTAGCTGGAGGTATTAGTGAATTGTTTTTGGAAAGGCTTTAGCCAAACTTCAAGGTTCGGCTAAAGCCATTACTATTGAAAATAAAAAACCTCCAGCTAAAGCTGGAGGCAATTCATATTAAAATAAATTTGTGAAATTAGTGTAATTTGTGGCTAAAAAATCTGTGTAAATCCGCTTTTTCGCGAAAGCGAATCTGTTTTATCAGCGTCCCAAAAGACTAGCCTTCATCTTCTTCAGACTCTTTTTTAGAAACATCGTGCGGTAATTCCTCGTCGTCGTCGGTAGAATTTAGTTCGAAGAAACTAAAAAAAGAACCGCCATAACTTTTCTGAAACGAAAAATTACTCATATGATCGAGTTTGGTATATTTAGAATGCTCGATAATCATCATTCCGTCATCTTCTAATAATTCTTTTTCAAAAACAGTCGAAACAATTTTCTCAAAAGTAGCCTGATCCAATCCGTAAGGAGGATCTGCGAAGATAATATCGTAAGTCGTTCTGCAGTTTTCTAAAAATTTAAAAACATCGCTTTTGGTTGCGGCAATATCAAAATCATATTCTGACGAAACCTGTTTGATAAATTTAACGCATCCAAAGTCACCGTCAACTGACGTAATAGGAGCACTTCCGCGTGAAGCAAACTCATAACTGATGTTTCCCGTTCCCGAAAATAGATCTAAAACCTTTAAACTGTCAAAATTAAAATGATTATTCAAAACATTAAACAATGCTTCTTTACTCATGTCAGTCGTAGGTCTTACAGGTAGATTTTTTGGCGGAAAAATTCTGCGTCCTTTGTATTTTCCTGAAATGATTCTCATGATTGAAATAAGATATAATGTTTTTGATTTTGAGCGGCTGTAAAATTGTTTCTTTCTTGAAGTTTAGTAACATCTAAGAAAGAAATATGGCGTACATATTTGTAAGCTATTGCATAAAATGGATCATTTTCTGAAATGGTTCCTAATAATTCTAATTTGAAACTTTCCGGATTCATGCTCATTTGTTCTGCTGTAAATAAAATATAGTAGATAAAATCTTCTGGAGTTACGTATTCAAAAGAATTAAACAGCAAAAGTTTTTGATTTTGCACTACAATAATCTCGAAATTACCTGGATTAAAATTGACGATCATTTTCTTGTCGTCGTTGTTTCTTGAACTGTCTAGAATTTTTTCGACCAAAATACTATTGGCGTGTTTATAATCAAAAGACCCCACATTATCGATCAGGAAATTGTTGATATTCACATGCGGAATATAAACCGAATTCATCTGATAATTAGGAATTTGATCAAAATTAAAATGGTCTGTTTCAAATACTTTTGTGGTGTATTGCAGATAACTTCCTAAATAATTTTCATCAAACAAAGCAGTCGGAACAAAAGTCGAAAGGTTATTGTTATGAATAACCATTACTTCATCGTAAGTATTTTTTAGTTCAGGATTGTTTTTGAAAGCATCACTGAATAAATCCTCAATTCGATGTGTTTTGGAAGTATCAAATTTTATTTCTTTAAAAGAAGTAATAATATTATTTAAAGTATCAAAACAGCAATAGGAGAATCCAGTCAGAGAAACCTGAATTGAAAGTTTCCTGTAATTTTTTGAAGTAATGTTAGTATTTTGTAATGACATAGTTGATTTACAATTCGTTACCTGTTTTAAATCAAGAAAGAATTTAAGCGACCACAAACTTACAAATTAAAAAGGAACAATTATAATTGCAATTTCGAAAAACAATTTTGATTAAACTTAAAAGAAAGGTTAAGAAAAGGTTTGGTTAAGGTGCTTTTGAACCATATAAGTTATATAAGTTCATTTAATAGGACGCGGATAAAACGGATTCGCTATTGCGAAAACGCTGATTTTCGCGAATTTTTTTATGGAATTTTATTAAAAGAAATCCGTTTTATCCGCGTCTTCGCGATAGCGAATCCGCGTCATCCGTGTTCAACAAAACCCAGTTTAAATTAAACTTATATAACTTATATGGTTTAAAAAAATAAAAGCCGAACTTTGTATTTCAATATTACTTTATGAATTCTGCACAGTTTTACGGCACTTTACAAAAACGATTTCCTTTTGCACCAACTTACAAACAGGATATTTTTTTTCAGAAAATAGCAATCTTTCTTACTGAACCTCAAAACGACACCATTTTTGTTTTGAAAGGATATGCCGGAACGGGGAAAACAACCGTTATTTCTACCATTGTCAATAATTTGGGAGACATTAATAAAAAATATGTTTTGCTGGCACCTACGGGACGCGCGGCAAAAGTAATCGCCAATTATTCGAATAATCCAGCTTTTACCATTCATAAAAAAATATATTTCCCCAAGAAAGCATCTGGCGGCGGAGTGGCTTTTACAAAGCAGGTCAACAAGCATAAAAACACCATTTTTATCGTCGATGAGGCTTCGATGATTTCAGACAGCACTTTAGACAGCGGATCGCTTCTCGACGATCTGATTAATTATGTGTATTCTGGAAACAATTGCAAAATGATTCTTTTGGGAGATACCGCCCAGCTGCCTCCTGTAAATTTAGATATAAGTCCGGCGCTTGATATTCAGACTTTGGGCGTTCATTATGATAAAGAAATTGAACATATTGAATTGGACGAAGTAATGCGTCAGGAAGAAAGTTCGGGGATTTTGTACAATGCAACCGAATTACGCGAATTATTGAAGGAAAGTTTTATTACGGAATTTAGATTCAATGTCAAAAAGTTCAAAGACATTGTTCGTTTGACGGACGGTTACGATATTCAAGATGCCATAAATACGGCCTACAGCGATTGGAGCATTGAAGATACGGCGTTTATTGTTCGTTCTAATAAAAGAGCCAATCAGTACAATGAGCAGATCAGAAGCCGAATTTTATTTAAAGAAAGCGAACTTTCTGTTGGTGATTTCCTGATGGTGGTAAAAAACAATTATTTCTGGCTAAAAGAAACCGACGAAGCTGGATTTATTGCCAACGGAGATATTATTGAAGTTCTGGAAATGTTCGGTATCAAAGAACTGTACGGATCTAAATTTGCAAAAGTAAAAATTAGAATGGTGGATTATCCGAACCAAAAGCCTTTTGAAACGGTTCTGATTTTAGATACTTTAACCAGTGAATCTCCATCTTTGACCTACGAAGAATCGAATCGTTTGTACGAAGAAGTGATGAAAGATTATGAAGATGAACCAACGAAATACAAGAGATTTCAGAAGGTAAAAGAAAACGAATATTTTAACGCATTACAGGTGAAATTCTCTTACGCCATTACGTGTCATAAATCGCAAGGAGGGCAGTGGAATACGGTTTTTATCGAACAGCCGTATCTTCCAGACGGAATTGACCGCGATTATATCAGATGGCTTTATACCGCAATGACACGTGCCAAAAATAAGTTATATTTGATAGGCTTTAAAGACGAAAGTTTTGAGGAATAAAAACACGAATTTCACAAATTAGCACGAATTATTTTTTAATGCTATTAGTGAAGAAATCTGTGTAACTCATTTTTTTTTAATAGCCACGAATTTCACTAATTAGCACTAATTTTTTTGCATGATAATTAGTGAAAATCTGTGCAATTCGTGTTTAATTTTTTAACGCCATTAATTGCATAATTTTTTGAGATTTTAAAAATTAGAGTAATTTGTGAAATTCGTGGCAAAAAAACAATAACCATGACAACGTTAAACGACTTACATTCGATTTCATCTACGTTTTCGAATACCGATAAAATGCCGGTTCTGTTTTTAGGACACGGCAGCCCTATGAATGCTATTGAAGAAAATCAGTTTGTGGCGGGTTTTCGAAATCTGGCTAAAACATTGCCGCAGCCCAATGCTATTTTATGTGTTTCGGCACATTGGTTTACCAAAGGCACAAAAGTTACCGCAATGGAAATGCCAAGAACCATTCATGATTTTGGAGGTTTTCCGCAAGCGCTTTTTGATGTGCAATATCCAGCAAAAGGAAGTCCAGAATTGGCTGTAGAAACACAGAAGATTTTAGATCCTGTAATGGTTGAATTAGACGAACATTGGGGACTAGATCATGGTGCGTGGAGCGTTATTAAACATTTATATCCAAATGCAGATGTTCCCGTAATTCAGCTGAGTATTGATTATACCAAATCAGGACAATATCATTTTGAATTGGCTCAAAAGCTTCAAGCACTTCGTTATAAAGGTGTTTTAATTATCGGAAGCGGTAATATTGTGCACAATCTTCGAATGGTCGATTTCAGAAATTTTGATAAAGACAATTACGGTTACGATTGGGCAATTGAAGCGCGAGAAACGATAAATAATTATTTGCTGGACGGAAATTTTCAGCCGTTAATTGATTTCGAAAAAATGAATAAAGCCGTTCAATTGGCAGTTCCAACTCCAGAACATTATCTTCCGTTATTGTATACTTTGGGTTTAAAAGATAAAACGGACGAATTGGATTTGTTTAATGATAAATTATTGGCAGGTTCTTTAAGCATGACTTCGGTAAAAATCATGTAAAACTTAGTGAATCTCTGTGGAAAATCTTTGCGAATCTCTGTGAAATAGCTATAGCACAAAGTTGCACAAAGATTTTTCGCAGAGATTCACAAAGAAAATTAGTTATTTCGCTAGTTTATATGCATAAAGATAACCGTCTGCACCTCCATAAAAAATAACATTATTGCTGACGAATGGAGAAGAAACAATAGGACCCAATTTGTAAAATTCATTCATTATCTTTTGGTTTTCGGCATAAATGGATAAATCAGCTTGTTTGGCAACGAAACCAAAATCCAGATAATCATTGTTGAGAATAGTTGCGGCGTATTTATTTCTGTTTTCTGTCGGAATGGTATTCGATTCTTTTCCGTCAGAAAGCAGATTTAAATCAAAGAAATTTCCTGAAAAATCTCCAAAATAAATCGTGTTTCCAGCAATTGCAGGTGAAGAATACACATAACCATTGCCTTTAAAGCGATATTTTTCTTTTCCCGTTTTTGCGTCCAATGCCAACATAGCGTAAGTGTCTGAAGTTCCAACATAAACTGTATTATCTTTGACAACAGCCGAACTCAAAATCCAAGAATTTTCGGCGTTGTATTTCCAGATTAGCTTTCCTGTTTCGGCGTCAAGAGCAAAAAAATACGGATCTCTTGCACCAAAATAAACAATACCGTCAGAAACTGTTGCTGAAGCTTGAATTCCAGTAAAACCCATTTTAATTTCGGTAGAAAATTTCCATTTTTCTTTTCCAGTCTTGCAGTCCAAAGCATAAAAAATACCATCCCAACCGCCAAAAAACAAAGTGGATTTTTCTATAACGGCTGTGCTATGAATTGGTTTATCGGTTTTAAAAGTCCAATTTAATTTTCCTGTTGTGGCATCAACAGCATACATATTTCCGTCGCTGCTTCCAAATATGACTAACGACATTTTATTTTCTAAATATACGACTGGCGACGAAAGGTAAAAATCCCAAAGATCATCCATTAATAGGTCATTTGGTTTCATTCCCCACATTCCAATTTCGCTATACCAATGTTCGCCTTTGGTTTTAAAGCGCCAGATTTCTTTTCCTGTTTTTGAGTTTAAAGCATAATAATAGCCGTCAAAACTTCCGAAATAAACTATATCATTATAAATGCTTGCTGAACTATGTACAGCGCCATTTGTTTTAAATTTCCACTTTAAACTTCCAGACTTTTCATCAATAGCATAAAAATAGCCGTCTTCACTCCCAAAGTAAACCATGCCGTTTTGTACAATAGGAGAAGAAAAGATTTTATCTTCAGTCTTGAATTTCCATTTTAAATTTTGAATTGGCTGATATCCTTTTCCTGATAAAATGCGATTTGAAAAAGAATTTAAAATTTTAGAATTGCTGTTTTGTGAAAAAGCATTCGAAGTAAAAATTAAAAAGAAATAGAGCAGGAGCGAAGTAAAGTTTCTCTTCATGTTTTTTCTTATAAAAGTAAAAATATTATAACATATTAAAATGCAATGCTTTAAGAAATATGTTAGAAAATAAATTCAGTGAAATATTAAAATCTTTTATTTAAATTTGTTTGTGTTTTTATTAAGTATTTGTTTATCAGTTGGTTATTTTTGTTTTTCTTCCTCTTTTTCCACTCTTCTTTTTGTAATTAATGATTTAAGCGCCTTTGTGATTGACTGATGATAAGACGTTTAAAAAATTAATTAAAAGTGCGGCATCAGCACTATAATCACTGATAAAAATGAGATGAATCCGAACAAAGCATTATGGGAAAAGGGCGATTTTACGCGCATTGCAGAAACGATGAGAGAGAGCGGTGCAGAATTGGTTGCCAAAATTGGAATTAAAAAAAATCAAGACGTTTTAGATCTTGGCTGTGGCGATGGTACAACTGCAATACCTTCGGCAAAATTAGGAGCCAATGTCTTAGGCGTTGATATAGCAAGAAATCTAGTGGAAGCGGGAAATATTCGAGCCAAAAATGAAGGACTCAATAATATTGTATTTAAAGAAGGAGACGCAACCGATTTGAATGAATTGAAAGATCAATCATTTGATATTTCGATGAGTATTTTTGGGGCAATGTTTGCGCCAAAACCTTTTGATGTGGCTAAAGAAATGGTTCGAGTTACACGGCCTGGAGGTAAAGTTATTATGGGGAATTGGATTCCAGGTGACCCAACGTTGATTGCACAAATCCTGAAAATTAGTTCTGAATATACACCTCCGCCTCCTGAGGGTTTTGTAAGCCCAATGCTTTGGGGTATTGAAGATAATGTTATCGAAAGGTTTACAAATGCTGGAGTTCCTAAAGAAAATATTTCTTTCGAGAGAGATACCTTTACGTTTGAAGCAGCATTTCCGCCTTCAGATTGGCTGAATAATTTAAAAAATTACTACGGTCCAACAATGAATGCTTTTGAAGCGGCGGAGCAAAACGGGAAAGCTTCTGAATTATATGCTAAGCTCGAAGATTTAGTTAACAGACAGAATACGAGTAATGAAAGTTCTACATCAATTCCTGCAACTTTTCTTCGTGTTACGGTTTCGGTTTAATTTTTAATAAACTATTGTATATTGTTTACAGAGTGTAGAAAATTCAATGCAAGATTTAGATCCCGTACAAAGAGATGAAAAACAGGAAATTTAAAAGCAATTTTTGCATATTTGCAAAAGGTTAAGCCTGAAAAAAATCAGGCACTACATTTTCAGAATAACAAATAGTAAATTTTGAGTTTTTTAACTCAGTAAAACAATATAATGAAGGTAATAGCAGTAATTCCCGCAAGGTACGCCTCAACACGTTTTCCCGCAAAATTAATGAAGGATTTAGGAGGTAAAACGGTCATATTAAGAACTTATGAAGCAGCAGTTGCAACAAAACTGTTCGACGATGTTTTTGTAGTAACCGATTCTGATTTGATTTTTGATGAAATCGTTTCAAATGGCGGAAAAGCAATTATGAGCATAAAAGAACACGAATCTGGAAGCGACCGAATTGCAGAAGCTGTTGCAAATCTTGATGTAGATATTGTAGTAAATGTGCAAGGAGATGAGCCTTTTACTGAAGCTGGGCCGTTAGAACAAGTTTTGTCGGTTTTCAAAAATGATCCAGAAAAGAAAGTTGATTTAGCTTCTTTAATGCGTGAAATCACAGATGAAGAAGAAATCAATAATCCGAATAATGTGAAAGTGGTGGTAGATCAATCACAGTTTGCGTTGTATTTTTCTAGATCTGTAATTCCGTATCCAAGAGAAAAGAATGTTGGAGTGAGATATTTTCAGCACATCGGAATTTATGCTTTTAGAAAACAGGCCTTATTAGACTTTTACAGCCTTCCAATGAAATCTTTAGAGGCTTCTGAGAAGTTAGAGCAGTTACGCTATTTAGAGTTCGGAAAACGCATTAAAATGGTAGAAACCACTCACGTCGGAATCGGAATTGATACGGCTGATGATTTAGAAAGAGCGAGAGCGATGCTGAGAGATCTTTAGTTATGGTTTTAATTTGGCTTTTGGAATTAGACGCGGATGAAACTGATTCGCTTTCGCGAAGACGCTGATTTATACGGATTTTTTATTGTTTTTGATATTGATTTCCATTCAGTTTGTCATTTCGACGAAGGAGAAATCTTCGCAAGTAGCTCGACATGCAAAATCTCCAATCTTTGTAGAGTTTCTAGTGGAGATCCCTCGTTCCCCGGGATGACAAACTGTAAGTGTAAAAAATAAAAAAAGCTCCATAGGAGCTTTTTTTATTATCGTAAAATCTAAAATCTAAAATCTAAAATCTAAAATCTAAAATCTAAAATCTAAAATCTAAAATCTAAAATCTAAAATCTAAAATCTAAAATCTAAAATCTAAAATCTAAAATCTAAAATCTAAAATTAATACAAAGCAGGAAACTTAGAAGGATTCACTTCATGCATCATAGCATAAACTTTCTCGTAGATATCTTCTGCAGAAGGTTTAGAGAAGTAGTCGCCGTCAGTGCCGTATGCAGGTCTGTGTGCTTTTGCAGCTAGAGTCTGCGGTTTGCTATCTAAATATTTGTAAGCGTCTTGCTCTTCTAAAATCTGTTGTAAAATAAAGGCCGAAGCTCCTCCAGGAACATCCTCGTCAATTACTAATAAACGATTTGTTTTCGCAACACTTTTCACAATGTCTTTACTCACGTCAAACGGAAGTAATGATTGAATGTCAATAACCTCACAATCAATTCCTTTTTCAGCCAATTCATTAGCCGCTTGCATAACCAATCTTAATGTTGATCCGTAAGAAACTAAAGTAATATCAGAACCTTCTCTTAAAGTCTCTACAACACCAATTGGTGTTTTAAATTCACCAAAGTTCAAAGGCGTTTTTTCTTTTAAGCGGTATCCGTTCAAACATTCGATAACCAAAGCAGGCTCGTCACATTCTAACAAAGTGTTATAAAAACCTGCAGCTTGTGTCATATCTCTTGGAACCAAAACATGAATTCCGCGAATCGCATTGATAATCATTCCCATTGGAGAACCAGAATGCCAAATTCCTTCCAAACGGTGTCCGCGAGTTCTAATGATTAACGGAGCTTTTTGTTTTCCAACCGTTCGATATTGTAAAGTAGCTAAATCGTCACTCATGATCTGAATAGCGTACAATAAATAATCTAAATACTGAATTTCAGCAATTGGGCGTAAACCTCTCAAGGCCATTCCAATTCCCTGACCAATAATAGTCGCTTCACGAATTCCGACATCGGCAACACGAAGTTCTCCGTATTTTTCCTGCATGCCTTCTAGGCCTTGATTTACGTCTCCGATGTTTCCAACATCTTCGCCAAAAATTAAAGTTTCCGGATATTTAGCAAATAAAGCGTCAAAGTTATCACGCAAAATCATTCTTCCGTCCAAATCTGGTTTTGCATTTTCTGCATATTCTGGAAGAACTTTTTGTACTGAAAATACATTTTGAGCAGATTCAGAGTGCAGATTACTGCTGAATTTTTCCTGAGTTTCACCCAAGAATTTCGTAATCCAATTCGATAAAAGAACTTTGCTGTTTGGAACTTCAATAAAACGAAGAATCTTTCTAGCATAAACTAAAAGTTCCTTTTTTAAAGGCGCTTTAATCGCTGCTAATTCAGAAATTAATTTTTTGATTCTTTCTTTATGATTGATGCTTGCTTCAGCAATTTGCTCCAATAATTCTAAAAGATTTTTTTGATCTTCAATAATCGGATTAATAAAAGCGTTCCAAGCCTCTTTTTTTGCTTCTAAAACTTCTTTCTTTAATTGGAAGTCAAGTTCTGCCAATTCTTCTGGAGAGGCAATATTAATGGCGATCATCCATAAACGCATTTGGCGAATACAGTCATAATCTCTCTCCCAAGCCAGTCTTTCTGCACTTTTGTAACGTTCGTGCGAACCAGAAGTAGAGTGGCCTTGCGGCTGAGTCAATTCGTTTACGTGAATTAAAACGGGTATATGTTCTTCGCGTGCAATTGCTCCAGCTCTTTCATAAGTCGAAACCAATTCTGCATAATCCCAGCCTTTTACTCTAAATATTTCGTAACCTTTAGAATCTTCATCGCGCTGATATCCTTTTAAAATTTCAGATATATTTTCTTTTGTAGTCTGATGTTTAGCATGAACAGAAATTCCGTATTCATCATCCCAAACGCTCATTACCATCGGAACCTGAAGAACTCCTGCAGCGTTTATGGTTTCAAAAAACAAACCTTCAGAAGTACTTGCGTTACCGATAGTTCCCCAAGCAACTTCATTTCCATCAACAGAAAATTTATCTTTAATTGTGATACCGTCAACGTTTCTATAAATTTTAGAAGCTTGAGCCAAACCTAATAATCTTGGCATTTGCCCTGCGGTTGGCGATATATCTGAACTTGAATTTTTTTGTTTCGTTAAATCTTTCCAAGATCCGTCTTCGTTTAAACTGTGCGTTACAAAGTGTCCGCCCATTTGTCTTCCCGCTGACATAGGATCAAAAGCTAGATCGGTATGACCATATAAACCGGCAAAAAACTGTTTGGCATCCAATTCACCAATAGCCATCATAAAAGTCTGATCGCGATAGTATCCAGAACGGAAATCTCCGTTTTTAAAAGCTTTTGCCATTGCCAGCTGCGGAACTTCTTTTCCGTCGCCAAAAATTCCAAATTTAGCCTTTCCTGTTAATACTTCTTTTCGACCTAAAAGACTACATTCACGGCTTGTCACAGCTATTCTATAGTCATTCAATACCTCAGTTTTGAAATCTTCAAATGTCAGTGTAGTATTGTTTTTTTCTTTTATCATCATCTTGAAGGGGGTCATTGTTTATGACGCGAAATTACTTAAAAACAATCAATAATCATAATTCTTTGAAATAAATATAATTTAATTATTTCTATTCAAAACCAAAAAACTACGTATTTTATTTATGTTATTTTTACTTAAATTTTTATATTGTTGATAATTTCGCAAGTTTTTGTTTAATTTTTATTTGATTAAAACCATTTTCGAGTAAAAAGAGTAACTAATGTTCTTGGGGAGAAAGTGATTATAAATCGTATTTTTTCATTGTATCTAGGGTGTGATATTTCCCATCCATTATTAGAATAAACAGGAAAATAAAGTTCAAAATAGTCAGGAACCAAGTTTAAACGCACTCCAGTGTCGTAAGCAAAGAACTCGTTTTGATGTTTGTTTTTTAAGAAACCAATGTCTCCATAAAGCTCTACCCAGTTCCAAACCGCATAACTCGCATTCAAAGTCGTCATCCATTGATTGGCATACGATGGTTCAAGTTGTGATTTGAATCCTCCTTCTGCAATAACATACTGTTGGCTAAAAAAGCCAGTACTTTCCGATCTTCCAAATAAATTATAATCAAATAAATAATCTGTCGGACGGTCTAAATTAAAACTAAAATAATCGGAGTTTGTTGTGTTGTAAACGAAAGTTCCAGCGTATAATCTTAAATTTAACTTTTTGTTGTTTTCAAATAACCTTCTGTATTCGATTTCTCCAGAAACTTTCCCGAATCCGCTTGAAAACTGCAAATCGGTCATAAAGTTAAAATGATCTATTAATTCTGTTTTTGTATTCGAATAACGGGCATTGAAAACAGAGTAATTAGGTGTTGAATTATCTGTTATATATTCGCTCGCTTCACGGTTGACGATAACCTGACGGAATAAAAACATTTGTTTTCTGTTGTCTCTGAAATCTTTCTCGCGAATGCGAAACTGCACCATCGGATTTAATCTCAAATATGTCGCGTCTGGAGCATAGTGAAAATAATTCTGGCTGATAGAATATCGAACATTATATAAAGTGCTGTTTCTATAATACTGATTCCATGAAAAAGCGGATGAACCAGAAAGCGTTCCTGCTTTTATAGAATAGGCCGGATTAATGTCAAAATTAAAGGGTTTGTCTAAAATGGTCTTATTGCTAAAACGGATTCCAGGCGTGATACCGTCATAGTAATTGTAATTCAACGTCGGAAGATACAGTATTTGATTATAGTCTGGATCTTCTAAATCTTTAGCAAAATTGAATTTTATAGGACGATTCAGTGCAACATGTTTTAGCGATCTCCAGTTATTTCTCTGATTGTATTCTGGCACTTCATTATCATAATTGATTACAATTTTGTCTGCATTTTTTCGGCTGAATGTATAAACAGAATCTTTTGTTTTGGGCTCAATCCATTCTTTAAAAACAACTTCTTTCTTTTTGATTCCATAAATCGGAATAGGAGCGTAGATCCCAGTTTTATTTTTAACAGAGAACGTAATGCTGTCTGCTGTTCTAGAAACATCAGAAAATTTATAATCTATAATATCTCTCGAATCGATAATAGTTTTAAAGAACCAATCAATATCTTTTGGACTTTTTTGAGTTAAGATTTTTTCAAAATCATAACGATTGGACTGTCCAACTTGATTTAAATTGTAAAATTCTTTTACGCTGTTCGGAACAATATCGTGATTAAGATAATCGTCTAAATAACTCAAACTTAATCCTGCACGGTACTTGCTGGCAATCTGTTCGTTAAACTTTATTAACGTATTTTTCGGGTCTCCAAGCGGCTGATCCAAATTTTTACGCGCCATCAGCATATAATAATAGCTGTATTGCTCGTTAAAAGTCAGATTAGTGATATTGTAACTTTTAAAGAGCTTCATGTCTGAAAGCTTGCCAAGCATTTTTTCATCCTGATGATGCTCTTCCATGTACTTCATCATCGAATAAATCTGAATGGCATCATAAACCCAATTGTCTTTTCTCGGATCTAAACGAAGACTGTTTTTAAGATAATTATTTAAAAAAGTCTTTAAAAATTGAATCTCAAACATAAAGTCATCCTCAAACGGACTAATAAATGAAGGTAACTGATTTAAGCCATAAAACGGATTTCGGTCATAATCGGCTTGAGAAACCGTTATTTTTTCGTGCGGATATTTGCCAATAAATTTCTCCGCATAAGAAACCACACGATTGATGATAATCGCTTTCTGAATTTCGTCTATTTTTTTGTTTTTTAAATTTGTCTCAACCTGTAAAGAGCCATTGTCATAAGTTCTAAAACCGTTTTGTCTTTCAATATAAAGACTAAAATCGGTTCTGTTTTTTCCAGAAAACGAGTAAACGCTATAGTTTTGATTGGTGATATCTTTTGAAACCGAGTTTAAGTCGGTCATAATAGAATATTCGTTCGGAATTTTAATTTCAACTTCGTAATCGCTTACAGCATTTGCAATATCGTCCAGATTGTAGTTGTTGTATTTTACAAACAGACCATTTTCAAAACGAGCGGGACTTATAAACCAGTTTTTTAAAGCCATACCGCCATTTTGATCAAAACCAAAATGAGTGAATTTGTCGTTTGGTATTTTGGCAATATAATTAAGATGCAAATCGATTTTTTCGTTCGGAAGCAGTTTGCGGTTGAGTCGAACAATAATATAATCAGGATCTTGAGCGCTTCTTTCCCATTCCAGAGCCGAAAAATTAGTTTCGGTTAAACCAATAATGGTTGTTTTTCCTCTGTCTGCGGCTTTTGCCAAATGAAAACCTCTGTAAAATTCATCAGAAAAGCGTTTGGCAAGTGGCGTGTTTTTGTCAGCAAAAGCATTGTTCCAATCGTTTAAAACAATCGAAACCAAAGTATCATTCGTAGTATTATGATACGTAATATCTTGTTTAATATTTAGTGTTTTTAGCTCAAGATTTACCGCCACTTCCATCTTAGACTGATGTTGTGCGGTTAGTTTTATCGAAAAAGATAAAGCTAAAAAGAGACAAATAATTTTATAAAGTGCTTTCAAATAATGGCTTAAAAAATTATCAGATATATTATGTTACGGACATATTACGATTTCGGATTTTTGTAAAAATAATATAAAAAAAGCTGTTTAAAAAAACAGCTTTCAATTTTTATATACTTACAGTAAAATTTAACCATATAAGTAATATAAGTTCATTAAACTCCTCATTTCTGAGTTAAATCTTAATTATACTTATATTGCTTATATGGTTTAAAAATTTAGAAATTCGGACTTAAATCGTATTTTTTATAGAATTTATCCAAAACGTCAACTACTTCATCTTCCGTGTCAACGATTTTAAACAAATCTAAATCGCCTGGACTTACCGTTTGCATTTTTTCTACCAAAACAGTTTTAACCCATTCAATCAATCCAGACCAGAATTCAACTCCAACTAAAATAATTGGGAATTTTCCAATTTTCTTAGTCTGAATCAAAGTGATCGCTTCAAACATTTCGTCTAGAGTTCCAAATCCTCCTGGCATTACCACAAATCCTTGCGAATATTTAACGAACATTACTTTTCTAACAAAGAAATAGTCAAAATTCAAGTTCTTATCGTGATCGATATACGGATTAAAATGCTGCTCAAACGGAAGCTCGATATTCAAACCAACCGAAGTTCCACCTCCCAAATGTGCACCTTTATTTCCAGCTTCCATAATTCCGGGACCACCTCCTGTAATCACACCGTAACCCGCTTTACTGATTTTGTAAGCGATTTTTTCAGCCAATAAATAGTACTTATCATCTGGTTTTGTTCTTGCAGATCCAAAAATCGAAACACACGGACCAATACGTCCCATTGCTTCGTAACCATTCACAAACTCAGACATAATTTTAAAAATTGCCCAGCTGTCATTGGTCTTAATTTCATTCCACGTTCTTTGTTTCAAACGGTCCTGAATTACTTTATCTTCGTCATTATCAAAATCTTCTAATCTCATTTTAGGTATTTTAATTTATTATTCATTTATGTTTTTGGCGGATTTTATGAAGGAGCTTAATCCTGCTGTCCGCTATAATCCCGATTTAGAAAAACAAGGCTTTTTAGCCATAGTTTTTGTTAATCGGGAGATGCCGCTCCCATCAGGGCTAGGGCAGTTTGTTTCAAATAAACGACAGGTTTAATTGAAAGATTTTTTTCTTTAAATCATGGAATTTTTAAGAAAAAGCGGATACTAAATTAACGCTTTTTTCTAGAATTGTTACAGAAATTCGTAATTAATTAGATTGCGAAAGTAATGAGATAGACCTTATCTTTGGGCTAGCTTTGAATTACAGTTAATTAGGTCTTAAAGGATGATGGCTTTAATAATAATTTATTATTCTAGTCATTTTAGTATCGAAAGCCCCATTTTTGAAAATTACAATTGAAGTCCAGTTATTGTTTGTGTCGTACTGATAGCTTTGCTTTAAAACGAAAATATTTTGATTACTCTCCTTATCTGTTAAAATATCAGATATGAGATTATTATTTTTGTCATATTTACATTTTCGAATTGCTCCATCATAAGTCAATTCAATAAGATTGTTGTTAATGTCAAATTTAAAAGTTTCCTTGTCAGGTTCATCAAAATGAGTAGCAGTAATTGAAGTAATTTTACTGAAATTGTCATATTCTAGATTAGTCGATTTGTCAATATTATTATCTGTAAAAAAGTGATCAAATTTTGAAATTTCTCCTTTTTTGTTTAGATAGTAAATGTTTTTTCTGAAATTAGAACCAATTGTAATTGAATCCTTTTTCAATTCTTTCGCATTATGATTAATGTTTTCAAAATGATAAATTTTTTCTGTAATTGAATTCATTTTATACTCATAAACAAATAAATCTCCAGCAATATAGGGTGTGCTTTCTACTATACTATATTGATATGTTTTCGCTAATTTATTTTTTTCTAGATATTCATAATCCTTAATGTTTATTTCAGAAATTTTTTGTTTTAAATCATAGTTAGTTGATGATTTTCTAATTATATTATTGGTGTGATCATAAATAATACTGTCTATAGAACATAATCTTTCTGATTTATCGTTTCTAATTTCATAGCGCTGTCTAGTAATTATTTCTTTAGAATAATTAAATATGATTTTTTCGTTTCGATAAAAATCCTCAGTCTGCGCTATTTTGCCATCAGATGTAAATTCGATGTAATATGTTTTTGCATCGTTGTTATAATAATAACAACTCATATTTTTGATAGGTTTTCCTTTTTTTAGATTAAGATCTTCCAGGTTAATTGGAAAAATAGGTATTGTCGGATTAATTTTAAAATTCTGGATTGCTACTCGGTAATAATTTTTAGGATCATTAAAAGTTTCTATTTGCTGACTAAATGTAATGTGACTTACAAATAACAAAAGGAAAAAGATTTTCTTCATAGATTGAAATATTATTCTAACTCTTTTTTCAAAAACTTAGCCGTATAACTCTTTTTATTCTTCGCTACTTCTTCAGGTGTTCCTTTAGCAACAAGCTGTCCTCCGCCTTTTCCACCTTCAGGACCAATATCAATAATGTAATCTGCAAGTTTGATTACGTCCATGTTATGCTCGATTACAAGAATCGTGTTTCCTTTGTCGACCAATTTATTGATTACTTCCATTAAAACACGAATGTCTTCGAAGTGTAATCCTGTAGTTGGTTCGTCTAGAATATAAAATGTATTTCCAGTATCTTTTTTAGATAATTCTCCTGCCAGTTTAATACGCTGTGCTTCACCGCCAGAAAGCGTTGTACTTTGCTGGCCAAGTGTAATATAACCTAATCCAACATCCTGAATCGTTTTGATTTTTCTGTAGATTTTCGGAATATTTTCGAAGAACGGAACAGCTTCATCAACCGTCATATCTAAAACATCTGAAATAGATTTTCCTTTGTATCTGATTTCTAAAGTTTCTCTATTGAAACGTTTTCCTTGGCACGTTTCACATTCTACATAAACGTCTGGAAGAAAGTTCATTTCAATTGTTCTTACACCCGAACCTTCACAAGTTTCGCATCTTCCGCCTTTTACGTTGAAACTAAAACGACCCGCTTTATAACCGCGAATCATACTTTCAGAAGTCATTGTAAACAGGTTTCTAATTTCAGTAAAAACCTCTGTATAAGTCGCTGGATTCGAACGTGGCGTTCTTCCAATCGGACTTTGGTCAATATCAATTACTTTGTCTATATGTTCTAAACCTTCAATCTTTTTATAAGGCTGTGGTTTTTTAACCCCATTAAAATAATAAGCATTTAAAATAGGGTAAAGAGTTTCATTAATCAAAGTCGATTTCCCGCTTCCAGAAACTCCTGTAACACATGTCATTTGCCCAAGCGGAATTTCAATTGAAACATTTTTTAAGTTGTTTCCAGTAGCTCCAGTCAGTTTCAAGAATTTACCGTTTCCTTTTCTTCTTTCTTTCGGAATGTCAAATTTCATTTTACCATTCAAATATTGAGCAGTAATGGTATCTGAGGCTAAAGTTTCTTTTGGAGTTCCAATGCTGATGATTTCACCTCCATATTTTCCAGCTTTTGGACCAATGTCAATTACATAATCGGCAGTTTCGATCATGTCTTTATCATGTTCTACAACAATTACAGAGTTTCCGATGTCGCGCAATTGTTCTAGAGACTGAATCAGTTTTTCGTTATCTCTTTGGTGCAAACCAATGCTCGGTTCATCTAGAATATACAAAACTCCAACCAGTTGTGAACCAATTTGTGTTGCCAAACGAATACGCTGTGCCTCACCGCCAGAAAGCGATTTTGAACTTCGGCTTAAAGCCAAATAATTCAAACCAACATTCATTAAAAAGTTCAAACGATCTTTGATTTCTTTTACAACTTCAGAAGCAATTAAAAGCTGTTTGTCAGTCAAATGATTATTTAAATCTTGAAACCAAGCTGTTAAATCTGAAATATCCATATCACACAATTCGGTGATATTTTTTCCATTCACTCTAAAAAATAATGCTTCTTTTTTAAGACGAGAACCTTCGCAAACCGGACATGGAATTTCGTCCATGAAATCTTTTGCCCATCGTTTTATAGATGTTGTAGCACTTTCGTCGTATTGATTTTTGATGAAGTTTGAAATTCCTTCAAAATCAATTTTATATTCTCTAGTAACGCCAAGATCCTTTGAATTAATCGAAAATTTGTCTTTTCCACCATACAAAATCATGGTCAAAGCTTCTTCAGGAATTTTCTCGATTGCGTCTGTTATTTTAAATCCGAATTTTTCTCCAATGGTTTCTAATTGTTTGAAAATCCATGAAGATTTATATTCGCCAAGAGGCGCAAAACCTCCAGCTTTAATAGATAATTTTGGATTCGGAATAATCTTTTTAACGTTGATTTCGTGCACCGTTCCTAATCCGTTGCAATGCGGGCAGGCTCCTTTTGGAGAGTTAAACGAAAACAAATTCGGTTCTGGATTCTGATACGATATTCCTGTCGATGGACACATTAAATTTCTACTGAAATAACGCACTTCATTAGAATCTTGATCCAAAATCATTAATACATCTTCACCATGATGCATCGCTGTATTAATGCTTTCTGCCAATCTTTTTTGAGTGTCAGGATTATCTTCGATCACCATTCTGTCGACTACAATCTCGATATCGTGCGTTTTGTAACGGTCCAATTTCATTCCTGCAACCAAATCCTGAACTTCTCCGTTTACGCGAACTTTTAAGAAACCTTGTTTGGTAATCTGTTGGAACAATTCGGCGTAATGCCCTTTTCTGGCTTTAATAACAGGCGCCAGAATATTAATTCGTTTTCCGTTATAATCCTGAATAATCAAATCTTTAATTTGCTCATCAGAATAGGAAACCATTTTTTCGCCTGTATTATAACTGTAGGCATCTGCACCACGAGCGTACAAAAGCCTTAAGAAATCGTAAATTTCGGTAATAGTTCCAACTGTAGAACGCGGACTCTTACTCGTCGTTTTTTGTTCAATTGCAATTACGGGAGAAAGTCCGTCGATTTTATCAACATCAGGACGCTCTAAACCGCCAAGGAATTGTCTGGCATAAGCCGAGAAAGTTTCTACGTAACGGCGCTGTCCTTCAGCATAAATTGTATCAAATGCCAAAGATGATTTTCCAGAACCTGATAAACCGGTAATAACAACCAGTTTTTCACGCGGAATAGATATATCGATATTTTTTAGATTATGAACTCTTGCACCAAGAACTTCAATAGTATTGTCTTTATCTAGCATAATTTTGAGCAAAACGCAAAGTTACCACTTTGATTTGTTCTTTTAGTGCTCGATAGCAAAACTTTATGTTACAAATAATAACAAAAACGCTGATTTAATATCAGCGTTTTCTTTTTCTTGTAGCCATATATTCTTCGATGGCTTCTTTAGAGGTGTACCAAGTTCGTCCTTCTTTGTAAGCATCAATTTTACCGGTTCGGGCAAGCAGACTAATGTATTCTTGGCCATAAGGGCTTTCGGGCTCGCTCACAATATTTACTATCGGCTGAAAATCATAACTGCTTCCAGGCATTGAATTTAAGTAAATGTTGAGTGTGCGTTCTAAAGCCTGACACATCAGTAGAATTAGTTTTTGATAATTGCCATTATTAGCCTGATTAAGTGCTTCGTAATATTTTTTACGATCGTTTTTAAGAATAATGGCAGGCGGAAAGCCACAGCGCATTAAAAGTAAATTCATGCTTAAACGCACAGTTCGGCCATTTCCATCAAAAAAAGGATGAATCCAGACTAATTTATGGTGGTAAATCGTTGCGAGTTCAATATCGTTTAAACCTAAAGGATTTGTATTGATAAAATCAATCAATTCATCTAGATAGTCGGAAACTTTATTGGCGTTTGGAGGCATGAAATTAGCACCAGAAATCCTAACGCCACCATTTCGAATTCTTCCAGCAAAATCATCTTCAATAGAGCGTAAAACCAAACCATGAATAGACAGAATGTCAATGCTTCTTAATTTGTAATCGTCGCTGACAATCGAGTATAAATAATCAATGGCTTTATAATGATTGTGTACTTCAAAATGTTCTCGAAGTGATTTTCCTTTAATTGTAATTCCTTCTTGAATAACCATTTGGGTTTCTCTTAAACTCATGGTATTTCCTTCGATACCGTTAGAATTATAAGTCCATTCTAAGGAAAGGCTTTCGCGAATTTTGTTCAAAGCGATGTTAGGCAGTGGTCTGCTGTTTTGCAAATCCTGTCTTTTTTGATACAATCTTTCAAAGGTTGATTCAAATTCTGAGCGGTATGTTAAATCTATATTCCACATGCCACAAAGGTAAGTCTTAATATCGGATAATTAAAATTTTTAACTTATCCGATATTAAGCTTATTCAATTGTCATAGAACGAAGTTTTGTTCTATAAGCTTCGAGCGCTATTGATTTGGAAATGAAGCCATAATATTTTCCATCTCTTAAAACAGGAAGAAACGCCGATTTTGAAGTTTCAAACTTACGCATTACGATTTCCATGCTATCAAGTGTAGAAATTGTTGCTAATGGTGATTTCATAACATCTTTAATAGAGGTGTATTTTACGCGGTAAGAGTTGAATATAATTTCTCGAATGTCATTAAAATGAACCACTCCTACAAGATCTTTATCGTTATTGACAACAGCAAAAACCACCTGATTAGAATGTGAAATAAGATCGACTAATTTGCTTAAATTTTCATCTGGATGAACAGTTAAATAATCGCATTGAATGATAGTATCAATATCTAAAGTCGATAGAATATTAGAATCTTTATTGCTGGTAAAAGCATGTCCTTTTTTAACTAATCCTTTTACGTCAAGCGAATACTTTTCGTAACGTTTAGAAATAGCAAAACTGATGGAAGAAACAATCATAAGCGGAATCATTAATCCGTAACCTCCAGTAATTTCAGCAATTAAGAAAATAGCCGTAAGCGGAGCATGAAATAAACCGCTTAGAATTCCAGCCATTCCGACCATTGTGAAATTGGAAATTGGAAGTTTAGATAAACCCACTAACGTAACTAATTTAGAAAAGAAATAGCCCAGATAAGAACCCAAGAATAGAGAAGGAGCAAAGTTACCTCCGTTTCCGCCGCTTCCAATGGTTAATCCAGAAGCAAAAACCTTAACCATCATAGTAGCTCCTACAAATAAAAGCAAAACCCATTGATTGTTTCTAAAATCGGCAAATAAGGTGTTATCTAATATTTTTCCAGGATCTGCCTCAGAAAGTGTTCTAATGCTCTCATAACCTTCACCAAATAAGGTTGGGAAAATAAAGATCAGCAACGCTAAAAGTGAAGAACCAATTAAAGCCTTTTTGTATGGATTAATCTGCTGTTTGGCAAAATAATGTTCGACTTTCTGGAAGTTTCTCGAATAATAAATCGCGGCCAATCCAGTAAGAACTCCCAAAAGAACGTAGAAAGGAATATTATGAAAATCGAAAGTTTCTTGCTTTTTGAAACTTAATAAAATGCTTTCGTCTAAGACAATAGCAGAAACCAAAGCACCTGTTGCGGCAGAAATCATAATAGGAGTAAAGGCAGAAATACTCACATCTACGAGTAAAACCTCAATAGCAAAAAGAACTCCTGCAATTGGAGCGTTAAATGCTGCTGCGATTCCGGCAGCAACTCCACAGCCAATTAATAAAGTTCTGTCTTTATATTGAAGCTTATAATTTTGTGCAAAATTGGAACCAAAAGCAGCTCCCGTTATCACAATCGGACTCTCCAAACCTGCCGAACCTCCTAAACCAACAGTCAAGGAACTCGTCACAATCTGCGCGTACATCTGCTTTTTCGGGATAATACTTGCTTTTTTTGCAACCGCATAAAGAATTTGTGACGTTCCTTTTTGAATGGTACCGTTAAGGACTTTTTTTACCACTAAAACCGTTAGCAAAATACCAATAATAGGTAGGATACTATTAATGAAACTTAATTTCAGGATTCCGTTAATGTATGTGGCAAAAGAAAAAACGCTGTGCGCGAATGCTTTAAGAACAATTACGGCAAAGGCACACGATATTCCGGTTAAAACACTAGATAAAAAAAGAAACTGTTTCGGAGTCATTAACGATTGCGCCAAAGCAATTATACTTTCTAGTCTTCTGAAATATTTTCTTATCATTATGTCTTAAAATTATCTGTTTTACAAAATTAGGGTATAATCTTAGATAATAAAAATAAAAACGATAAACGATTAAAATCCAACTGCAGTATCATCTCCTCTAAAATCGGCTCCTGCTTCTAATTTTTTATCTGGTAAAACCAAAATAGCATCTACTTTTCCGATAATTGGAGTTGGTTTTTCGTTGATGATATAACTTTTAGCTTTAAGGCTGTCTATGGTTTTAGTTTCGAAAGTATTGGGTTCAAAAGTAATTAAATCGGGTAGCCACTGATGATGAAAACGCGGTGCGTTAACCGCTTCCTGCATGCTTAATTTATATTCGTAAACATTGAAAATAGTCTGCAAAACAGAAGTAATAATGGTAGAACCGCCTGGTGTCCCGACAACCATAAACAGTTTTCCGTCTTTTTCTACAATTGTAGGCGTCATAGAACTTAACATTCGCTTTTGGGGCGCAATACTGTTGGCTTCATTTCCAACTAAACCAAACATATTTGGAGATCCGGGTTTAGCACTAAAATCATCCATTTCATTATTTAAAAAGAAACCTAGTTCGTCGCAGTAATATTTAGAACCGTATCCGTCATTTAAGGTTGTCGTAGCCGCAATAGCATTTCCAAATTGGTCTACAATAGAATAATGCGTCGTTTCTGTACTTTCGGCATAATTGACTTTTCCTTCTTTTATTTCGGTAGATAAAGTGGCTTTTTCAGGATTAAAATTCGCCATTCTTTCACGCAAATAATTTTCATCCAATAATTCTTTGACCGGAATTTTAACAAAATCTGGATCGCCTAAAAAATAACTTCTGTCGGCATAAGCTCTTCTTTCTGCTTCTACAATAATCTGAATGGCATCTGCCGAATTATGTCCCATTTTGGCTAAATCATACGGCTCAAGCATTTTTAAAATCTGAGCCAGACAAATTCCGCCACTGCTTGGAGGCGCCATAGAAGTAATTTTTAAATCTTTATAAGTAAACTGAAGCGGTTTTCTCCACTTGGCTTCATATTTTGATAAATCTTGTAGCGTAATAATGCCGCCGTTTTCTTTAAGATAATCAACTAAGATTTTTGCAGTTTCGCCTTTATAGAATTCGTTTCTTCCTTTTTTCTGAATCCTTCTTAAAGTTTTCGCTAGTGCAGGATATTTTATAGTATCATTTTCTTTATAAGCTTTTGATGCGGGAGAATCTTCACCATTAATTTTCACAATGCTTTCATGATAATCTTTTAAACTTTTCTCTTGTTTTTGGGTAACGACAACGCCTCTTTCTGCTAAAGCAATTACAGGCTCAAGAATTTTAGAAATCGGCATTGTGCCATATTTTTTGTGTACAGCAAAAACGCCTGCAATTGTTCCAGGAACACCAGTGGCAAGAGCTGTTTGGGTGCTTTTTCCTTTTATTACATTTCCTTCGCTGTCCAAAAACATATCTTTTGTGGCTGCAAGGGGCGCTTTTTCGCGATAATCCAAAGAACCGACTTCGCCATTTGCTTTTCGATATACCATAAAACCGCCGCCACCAATGTTTCCCGCAAAAGGGAAAGCAACTGCAAGAGCTAATTCTGTTCCGACCATGGCATCAAAAGCGTTTCCGCCTCTTTTCATAATATCAGAACCAATTTTTGATGCTTCTTCGCGGGCAGAAACCACCATCGCTTTTGTGACCACTAATCCCGTTGGTTTTGAAGCGGTTTCTTGTGCATGACTGCTGTTTAGATATAAAAGTGCTATTAAAAATGTAATTTTTTTCATGGGCAATAAATTTTAAATACGGGCTTAAAGAGAAAGCAGTTTTCCTTTGGCCTGTTCTCTCATTTCTTCAAAGAAAAGTGTAAATTCTTCTTCAAATTCATCATAAAATTCAATAAGCTCTTCAACAGCATATTGCATTTGAGAAATATTTTTAGACCTTCTGTCCATTTGAGTCAGAATATTGTGAATTCCGTCAGTAGTTCGATAACTTAAAAGCCAGTTTCGTTCAATCATATACGGCATTAAACCCTGTGTTTTTTCGGTAAGAATATCGTAATTATCATGCAGCGAATGGTAAAAACGTTTCACAAAAAGCTCTAATTTTTCATCAGAATATTGAGTCCAATTTTTTGCAAGAAAATGATCGTAAACAATATCTACAATAACCCCCGCATAATGATGGTAGCGATCGTGAAGGCGTTTGGTGCTTTTTCTAAAAATATCGTGAGAATCGGTATAGGTATCTATGAATCGATGCAGTAAAATTCCTTTTTGAACATCTTCGGGAAAATGTTCGAAGTGCTTGCCGCGAATTCCGTCAGCCATAAAATTCCCGATTTTAATTAGATCATTTTCTCCAGAAAGGTATATGTGGGCTAAGAAATTCATGTTTTATTTTTAAGCTGCTAAGGTTCTGAGGTACTAAGAAACGAAGCTTATTATTGTAAATGTAATAAAACTTTTTTAAATGGTTTTGTTATATAAATTCAAAGTTGCTAAGCTACTAAGCTACTGCGCTGCTAAGGTTGTGAGAGGCTTAGAAGCTTAGCAGCTAAGACTCTTAGAACCTTTTTTATTAAAACTTAGCATCTAAGAATCTCGGCAACTTTTCTATATTTGTAAAAAAATAACCATAACTCACAAAAATGACTTTAATAAAATCTATTTCTGGAATCCGTGGGACGATCGGAGGAAAAGTGGGAGATAATCTAACTCCTGTTGATGCAGTGAAATTTGCGTCGGCGTACGGAACTTTCTTAAAAAATAATATTGCTAAAGATAAATTGACAGTTGTAATTGGCCGTGATGCTAGAATTTCTGGACCAATGATTCATAATTTAGTTGTAAATACTTTAATTGGTTTAGGAATCGATGTTATTGATCTTGGACTTTCTACAACGCCAACTGTTGAAGTGGCTGTTCCGTTAGAAAAAGCAGATGGTGGAATTATCTTAACAGCTTCTCATAATCCAAAACAATGGAATGCATTAAAATTATTAAATGCAAAAGGAGAATTTTTAAGCGGAGCTGACGGAGCAAAAATCCTTGAAATTGCAGAAGCAGAAGCTTTCGACTTTTCTGATGTGGATAGCTTAGGAGAAGTGATTTCGAATGACGCTTATATGGATATTCATATCGATGAAGTTTTAAACCTTCCATTGGTTGATATCGAAGCGGTAAAAGCAGCTAAATTTAAAGTGGTTGTTGACGGAGTTAACTCTTCTGGAGGAATTATTATTCCTAAAATATTAAAATTAATGGGCGTTGAAGTAGTAGAATTGTACTGCGAACCAAACGGACATTTTCCTCATAATCCAGAACCATTAAAAGAACATTTAACGGATATTTCTGAGCTTGTTGTAAAAGAAAAAGCTGACTTCGGTATTGTAGTAGATCCAGATGTTGACCGTTTGGCTTTTATTAGCGAAGACGGAGAAATGTTTGGTGAAGAATATACTTTGGTAGCGGTTGCAGATTACGTTTTAAGCAAAACTCCAGGAAATACAGTTTCTAATATGTCTTCTTCTCGTGCTTTACGTGATGTGACAAATACGCATGGCGGAAGCTACGAAGCAAGTGCTGTAGGTGAAGTAAATGTTGTAGAATTAATGAAGAAAAATAATGCTGTAATTGGCGGTGAAGGAAACGGTGGAATTATCTATCCTGAATTGCATTACGGACGTGACAGTTTGGTTGGAGTGGCCTTGTTCTTAACGCATTTGGCAAACAAAAAAATGTCCGTTTCTGCTTTGAGAGCTTCTTATCCAGAATATTACATGAGCAAAAACAAAATTGAATTGACACCACAAATTGATGTTGATGCGATTTTAACTCAAATGACAGAAAAATATAAAAACGAAGATATTTCTACAATTGACGGTGTAAAAATTGATTTTGCTACAGAATGGGTTCACTTAAGAAAATCAAACACAGAACCAATTATCCGTATTTATACAGAAGCGCCTTCTCAGGAAGCTGCAGATCAATTGGCACTTCGCATTATTGATGAAATTAAAGTAATTGCTGGAATCTAAGATTTTCAGTTTTGAAATAAAAAAGCCTCTTTGGAAAATTTCTAAAGAGGCTTTTTCTATTTGATTGTATTATTCTTAACACATAGAAGCATAGCTTTTTGGAACTTATTAAAGGCGTTTCACTTTGAATGATGCACATAGACTATGTGTTAAAAATAAATTTATTTAACGCGGTGTTTCCATCTTTTGTGCGTCCATAAATAAAATTCGGGTTGTTCAAGAATTTGTTTTTCGACTTCCTTTAGATACATTTCTGTAATTTCAAAGTCTTTAAATTCTTTCGGATTATCAGCAAGAGAAAGAAAAGTTGCTTCATAAAAACCTCTTTTTACTTTTTTTACTTTTACCATAATCACGGCCAGATCATATTTTTTTGCCAGCATTTCTGCTCCTGTATGAACAGGAACTTCAACTCCCATGAATTTCATCGAATGAAAAATTCGATCCAATTTTGGAGATTGATCACTTGCTAAACCGTACATGCTTAAAACCCCATTTCGCTGATTTTGAGCCATGGTCGGAATTGCTTTTCTGGTTTCGATCATTTCGGTATTGTATTTAGAACGGATTTTTCGAACCAATTTATCAAAATAAGGATTCGCTAGTTTTTTATAAACCGCAACGCCCTGAAATCCAAGTTTAGGATTAATCGTTAAAAGCCACTCGTAACTTGCATAATGCGAAGCGACAAGAATTACACTTTTTCCTTTTTTAGCATAATCAAGCACAAGATCAATGTTGGTAACATGAAATCTTCTATCCATTTCTTCAGGAGATATGCTCATTGTTTTTACCATTTCCAAAAACATATCGCACATGTGTTTGTAGAATTTCTTTTCTACGTCTTTTCTTTCGGCATCGCTTAAATGTGGTAAAGCAAGTGCCAGATTCTCACGAACTACCTTTTTACGATATCCGATAACTCTGTAAACCAGAAAATAGACAAAATCTGAGAAAAGGTAAAATACGGGAAAAGGAAGTATAGAGATAAGCCAAAGCAAAGGATAGGCTAAAATATAGACAAGAAACTGCATGTAAATTTTTTTTACAAAGATAAATTAAAAATGATTAGCTATTGATATTTTGCTTTCTTGCTAACTTATCTTTAAGAATGATTATATTTACAATTCACAATAATTAGTACTTATGAATATTATTTTAATAGCGATTATCATTGCGAACATTGTTATTAGTTACAAAGGTTTTAACGATCTTTATTTTTTTAGAAAATACGAATTTCATGTAGGAAGCATTCGTTCGGGAGAGCAAATCAGAATGCTGTCTTCGGGTTTTTTGCATGTAGATATGATGCATTTAATTTTTAATATGCTGACATTGTATTTTTTCGCTCCCGTAGTTTTAGGCTGGCTTGGCAACTTTTCTTTTATTCTGGTTTATTTTGGAAGTTTAATCTTCGGAAGCCTTTTGACCATGTTATTTCATAAAAACGATTATAGTTATAGAGCTGTCGGAGCTTCTGGCGCTGTAACTGGAGTTTTGTATTCGGCAATACTATTGCAGCCCGACATGATGCTCGGAATCTTTTTTGTCATTCCGATGCCGGCTTATCTTTTCGGAATTTTATATTTATTATACTCAATTTACGGAATGAAGGCTAAAAATGACAATATTGGGCATACAGCGCACTTTGGAGGTGCTATAGGCGGTTATTTGATTACTTTGATTAAAGTGCCAACCTTGCTTACAGACCATACATTGATGGTTGTGCTTTTGGCGATTCCGATTTTGATACTTTTTGGAATGGCAAAATTGGGAAAATTGTAATGCTGGCATAACTTTTGGAATGCTTTCTTCAAATATTAAAATGTAACAAAAATGAAAAAACTAGTATTATTTTTAACAATCATGTTTATGACTATGTCTTACGGCCAAGAAATCAAACAAGTACCTCTAATTAATGTTAATGGAGAGGGAAAAGTAAAAGTAGCACCTGATCAGGTTTGTATTTCAGCTTCTGTTGAAACAAAAGGGAATAATGCTAAAGACGTTAAAAAACAAAACGACGAAAAGATGGACGCTGTTTTAAAATTCATCAAAAAAATGAATATTCCAACAGCAGATTTCAAAACAAAACAAGTAGCTCTTAATCCGCAGTACGATTATGAGAAAAAGAAAACTTCTTATAATGCTACGCAAACAGTAGAAATCGTAGTGAAAGATTTAGCTAAATACGATGAGTTAATGGAAGGTTTGGTTCAGCAAGGTATTAACCGAATTGACAGAGTTTCTTTCGAATCATCTAAATTAACGCAATACCAGTCTGAAGCTAGAAAATTAGCGATGAAAGATGCTAAAACAAAAGCAGAAGAATATGTGTCTGTTTTAGGACAAAAAGTAGGTAAAGCTTTTACAATCTCTGATAATTCTCAGGTTTACCACCCACAGCCAATGTATGCTGCAATGAGAATGAAAGAAGCAGATTCAATGGGAGCTTCAAACGAAACATTAGCAATTGGCGAAATCGAAATTACAGCAAATGTTAGCGTTAGTTTTGTATTAGACTAAACGTTTTAAATTCCAATATTAAAAATCCAAATTCCAATTAAAACTGGAGTTTGGATTTTTTTTTGTTTAAAATCCACACAGTTTGTCTTCCTGAGCGAAGTCGAAGGATTTCATGCTAAATCATTACTGTGTGTCTTACAGTACGTGAGCTTCGACTCCGCTCAGCCTGACAGTTGAATTTTAGATTTCAGATTGGAATTTGGAATTTGGAATTTCTTTATTGGAATTTAATATTTCAGATTGGAATTTGGAATTTTTTTATTGGGATTTAAATAATTTTCATCGGAAGCGTAAACCTAAAAATACTTCCTTTTCCTTCTTCACTTTCTACCCAAATTTCCCCTTCGTGAATATTGATGAACTCTTTGCAAAGCAGAAGTCCAAGTCCGCTTCCTAATTCGTTTTCTGTTCCTTTTTGCAGCACCTTTCCGTTAATTTTGAAAAGTTTTTCTTTAATATAATCAGGAACTCCGATTCCGTTATCTTTAATTGAGATTTCGACTTTCTGATTGGTTTTGGTGAGCTTTACTTTAATATCGCCGTTTTTGTCTGTAAATTTAATGGCATTACTGAGCAGATTACGCAAAACGGTGCTGATCATATTTTTATCAATTTCTGCTTCTATAAGATAAGCTGATTCAAATGAGATGTTGATGTTTTTGTTTAAAGCTACATTTCTGCTCAATTCAATATTTTCCTCAATTAAAGCATTCAAAAGTGTTTTTTTCGGATTGAAAGTAATCATTCCCGTTTGCACTCTCGACCAGTCTAAGAGATTTTCAAGCAATTTGTAAATGTTTTTATTCGAGTCATGCAGCATTTCTGATATTTCTTTAATTTCTTCTCTGCTGTATTGGTCGATATTTTCGAGCAAAATTTCAGAAAGAGAAACAGACGATCCTAACGGCCCTCGCAAGTCGTGAGAAATGATAGAAAAAAACTGGTTTTTATCGTTTAAAAGCTTTTTAATTTTGTGATCCTGCTTTTCTTTCACCAAAAGTAAAAAGCCCACAATTCCGATTAAAGTCAACAGAAACAAACAAATGCTGTACAAACTGTCGAAAGTGTCTTTTGAAATAATAAGATCTTGAGGATATAAATAGCGGTGAACTGTTCGTATGGCAATTAAAATTTCAAAACCCATATAACACAAAACATAAAAAGTTTTGAAAAAGCTTTTTTGCTTTTCTGTAAAATAAGCTATCGTGGGCAATAAATAAATGGCAAATATGCCAATTCCGCCAATTATGACGCGTGTATTCATCGATGCGTCAAAAAGCGTTGCAATATTAAAAATTAGTATTGCCACTGCAGTAACGGCTATTTGAAATCGATAATGCCTTTTTGCATGCGATTTAATTAAGGAAAGCATTGCGATTGTCTCAAAACAGCAAGCGCCGAAAATCATAGAATTTGAAATATTGATAGAAACAAAATCTGGAATAAGGCCTCGCATAAGCGCCATAATCCATGCGACAGTAAGTATCAATTTACCCAAGCCAAACCATCTTAACGTTTTTCTGTTATCGCTAGTGGCATACGAAAAAGAAAAACTGAAAATAAGAATGCAGGTAAATAAATTGCCCCAAAAGTAAAGTAGAAATATAGTTTTTGGATCTACTGGTAAGAGTTCGAACATTTACAGGATTTTGCTTTTTAAAAATCTATTTTACAAATATACGAATAAAGTAAACATTCAAGCCAGAGTTGGCGGGACGAGCGCGAGATTCTAGCATATTTAACAATTTGTTTTCTTTGAAATGGGCTGAAGCATTTATACTGTTTTTATAAATTAACTGCAGTTTAAGGTTTAAATTAATCTGTTATATTTTGAATACATTTTGATTCTAAATTCTTTCATAAATTATAAAAAATAGAAAGAAAGAATTAAATTACATATTAAATGATTTCTTAGATTTGTATATAAGTACCACAAAAACTTCTGTTATGCCACTAATTGAACAATCAGAATATAATTCTCCTTCTATTATTCATCGCAACAGGCATGTTTCTACAATTTATGCTGCCTTGATTAAAAGGTTTGAAGTTCCTGAATATAAAAGAGAAAAGCATGAGTTAAGTGACGGTGATTTTATCAACATCGATTACATTATAAACGATCCGAAGAAAGCCGTTATTTTATGCCACGGTTTAGAAGGCGATTCGCGAAGAACGTACAACAATAGTTGCGCGGCCTATTTTCAGCAGAAAGGTTTTTCGGTTTTTGCTTGGAACAATCGAACTTGCGGAGGAGAAATGAACCGCCTGCCAAGATTGTATCATCATGGCGCTGTTGACGATTTGGATGAAGTAGTTCAGTTTGTTCTTCAAAAAGGAGCGGAGGATATTTATCTTATCGGATATTCTATGGGAGGCGTTCAGTTGCTCAATTATCTAGGCTGGACAAAAATTGATGAACGAATAAAAGCTGCGGTTTCTATTTCTGTGCCAACTCATATCGCGACCAGTGCAGAAGTGCTGAAGCAAGGTTTTAACAGAGTTTATCTAAAGAATTTTACCATTGACATCAAGAAAAAGCTGAAATACAAAGCAGCGCAATTTCCAGATTTCATTAACCGCGATCAGATTGACAAAATTACTTCTTTTGATGAAGTTGATCAGTATTTTACAGCGCCGTTGCATGGTTTTGCCAGTAAAGACGATTATTACCATCGCGTTTCTCCAGAGTTTTCGTTAAAAGATATTACAACACCAGTTTTAATCATCAATTCGCTCGACGATCCTTTTTTGGGCGAAAGATGTTACCCAAGATCGATTGCAGAAAACAGTGCATTTGTATATTTAGAAACTCCAAAATATGGTGGGCATTGCGCCTTTCCGCTTCGCAATTCAACGTATTCTTATGCCGAGAAAAGAGCTTTTGAGTTTTTCGAATCTTTCAAGTCAGATCATACTTTGATCCATTAATTTCATTTCGTTTTAAAAAGTTATTTGAGGTTAAAAATAGACCTTGAAATTTTTTACACTCTCGAGTTAATCAAAATTTTTAATCATTTGATTAAAAAATATGTTTAACGTATTAAAAAATGATTTACATTTGTAGGTAAATGATTAAAATAGATTTTAAATGTCTGAAAGTAAAGATGCTACGACTGAAGAAAAAATAAAAACGGCAGCCAAAACGGTTTTTTATAAAAAGGGTTTTTCCGCAACCAGAACTAGAGATATTGCAGAAGAAGCAGGTTTGAATTTGGCTTTGCTGAACTATTATTTTAGAAGCAAAGCAAAACTTTTTGAAATTATAATGACCGAAACCTTATCGGGCTTTATCGGCAGCATGAAAATAATTTTTGATGATGAAAAAACTTCTTTAGAACAAAAAGTAGCCATTATTGCAGAACGATATATCGATTTTATTGGTACCGAACCAGAAATTCCGATTTTTATCCTAACCGAAGTTCGAAATAATCCAGAAGGTCTTTTGAAAAAACTGCCCATTAAAGAAATCGTGCTTGACTCTGTTTTTATCAAACAATTTCAACAAGCCGTTCAAAATAAGAAAATAGCAGAACCCAATCCGCTGCATTTTATAATGAATCTTATGGGATTGATTGTATTTCCGTTCATTGCAAAACCGATCATTATGGGAAGCAGAAATTTAGAAGCTTCTCAATTTCATGATTTAATGCAAGAGCGTAAGAAAAAAATCCCAATATGGATTAATATGATGTTTGCTGTCTAATACTAACTAGAGTTAATTTATTTATGATGAGAAAATTGTATTTAAAATATATCGGAATTTTGTTCTTTGCTTCGGCACAAGCACAGACATTCACAATTGATCAGAGTTATAAAATGGCTGTCGAAAATTATCCTCTGATCAAACAATATGAACTGATTGAAAAAAGCAAAGAATATACTTTAAGTAATGCCAACAAAGCGTATCTACCTCAAATTAGTTTGACTGCGATAGAAGGATATGTTTTTGGAGATTTTCCAACAATGGGAAGTTCTGGAAACGACAGTAAATTTAAGTTCATCGGTTTAGGGCAGATCAATCAGACCATTTGGGATGGAGGAGCTACCAAAACACAAAAAAAGATTGCAGAGGCATCTTCAAACACCGAAAAAGCTTCTGTTGATGTTTCGCTTTACGATTTGCGTGCAAGAGTCAATCAACTTTATTTTGGGATATTGCTTATTGATGAACAGCTCAAACAATTGCAAATTCAAAATACGATCCTTTCTAACAATATTGATAAAGTTAAAAAACTTCATGAAAATGGTTTAGCGTACAAAACAGATGTTGACGAAATGAAAGCCGAACAGCTTAATCTCAGCCGACAGAAAAAAGATTTTGAATACACTAAATCAGGCTATCAAACCATGCTTTCTTATTTGATAGGAAAAAATATCAGTCAGGAAAAATTAGAAAAACCAATTCATTCTATTGGTCTCGATACCATTATTAAACGTCCAGAAATGCAGCTTTTCGCGAGTCAGCGCAATCTGGTAAACGCACAATCTGATATGCAGAAAGTAAGTTTGATGCCAAAAGTTGGTTTGCTTGGCGCGGGTGTGGTTTTGGCGCCTGGGATTAATTTAGGAACTCAGAAAATTTCTACTATTGGCGTTGCTGGATTAAGCGTCGGCTGGGATATAAAAGGATTGTATAAAAATTCAAACGAAAAAAATCTGACACAGCAGGAATTGAAGAAAATAGAGGTTCAAGAAGAAACATTTCTATTTAACACCCGATTTCAGATGAATCAAAAAACGGCAGATATTGAGAGACAAAAAGCGATTTTAATAGACGATGATGCTATTGTAAAACTTCGCCAGACCATTCGCGAAGGCTATCAGCTCAAATACGACACTGGAGCAGGTCCGTTAATAGATTTGCTGAATGCGGCAGAAAAAGAAGGAAATGCGCGTGCAGAAAAGGCATTGCATGAGATTCAATTACTAATGGCAGAATACGAGTATCAAACAATCAAAGGAAATTAACTCTATATATTATGAAAAAGATCAAGCTTTTATATTTTCTTATCCCAATGATTTTCATGTTTTCGTGCAAAGACACCGAAAATGATTTTGATGCTTCTGGCTCTTTTGAGGCTGTAGAAACGATTATGTCAGCAGAAGCAAACGGCCAAATTTTGCAACTGAATGTAGAAGAAGGCCAGCAATTGGAAGCGGGACAAAAAGTTGGGTTTATAGATAGTACACAATTGGCTATCAGTAAAATGCAATTGCGCCAGAATGAAAAAGCAATTTTGAGTGGCAGACCGCAAATAAATGTTCAGACTGAAAGCTTAAAGAGACAGCTGGATAACGCAATTTTGGATCGAAATAGAACAGAAAAATTGGTGAAAGGCGGAGTAGCTTCGCAAAAGCAATTGGATGATGTAAATTCTAAAGTTGCGGCTTTACAAGCTCAGATCAAAGCGCAGGAAAGTTCACTGGAAACCACAACCGAAAACTTGAAACAGCAGGGAAATACAGTTGGAGTTCAGTTAAAAGGAATTGAAGACCAATTGAGCAAAAGTATTATTGTCAATCCGATTAAGGGAACCGTGCTGGCAAAATATGCGGAGCAATATGAAATGGCAGTAATTGGAAAACCATTGTACAAAATTGCGAATCTTGAAACACTAGATTTGAGAGCTTATATTACGGGTACGCAACTGCCACAAGTTAAAATTGGACAGCTGGTTAAAGTGCGTATTGATGAGGGTGAGAAGAAGTATAAAGAATATCAAGGTACAATTGCTTGGATTTCTAATAAATCTGAGTTTTCTCCAAAAACAATTCCGACGAAAGACGAACGCGCCAATTTGGTTTATGCCATCAAAGTAAGGGTTAAAAATGACGGCTATTTGAAAATTGGTATGTACGGAGAAGTTCTTTGGTCAAAATAAAACACCGCTATGGCATCAGTTACGCTAAAAATATTACTAAAAAATATGGTGATTTTGTCGCCGTAGATGACGTTTCTTTTGAGGTGCAGAAAGGAGAGCTTTTTGGATTAATTGGTCCAGACGGTGCAGGAAAAACTTCCATTTTTAGAATTTTAACCACATTACTGCTTCCCGATGGCGGAACGGCTTCTGTTGAAGGTCATGATGTAGTAAATGAGTTTCAGGAAATTAGGAATAAAGTGGGCTATATGCCTGGGAAATTCTCCTTATATCAGGATTTGACTGTAAAAGAAAATCTAGAGTTTTTTGCCACTATTTTTGGAACTACGATTGAGGAAAACTACGAATTGATAAAAGATATTTACGATCAGATAAAACCTTTTAATGATCGCCGTGCGGGAAAACTTTCGGGTGGAATGAAGCAAAAATTGGCTTTGTGCTGTGCCTTAATTCATAAACCTGAAATTTTATTTTTGGATGAACCCACTACGGGAGTTGATGTGGTTTCTCGAAGTGAATTTTGGGAAATGCTGGCTAAACTCAAAAAACAAGATATTACCATCGTGGTTTCGACTCCCTATATGGATGAAGCCAAATTATGCGACCGAATTGCGCTGATTCAAAGCGGAAAAATAATGACAGTCGACACGCCTGATGAAATCATAAAAAGTTTTCCAAAACCGCTTTTTGCTGTAAAAGCAGCTAATATTTATAAGCTTTTGCAAAATCTTAGAACCGAAAAAGAAATTGAGAATTCGGATGCTTTTGGAGAATTTATTCACCTTACGCTTGTATCTGAAGAAGCAGATTTGGAAAGAGTTAAAACGATTATTCAAAAATACAATCCAGAGAATTTAAAACTAAAAAAAATAGAACCCACGATCGAAGATAGTTTTATTCGTCTTATGCGCGAACAGGATAATTCAGATGAACCAAAAGAATTGCTGCATGGAAAATAAAGTTATTATTTGTAAAGATTTGACCAAACAGTTTGGCGATTTCAAGGCGGTTGACAGCATTAGTTTTGAGGTGGGCGAAGGTGAAATTTTTGGTTTTTTAGGTGCCAATGGAGCAGGCAAAACCACCGCAATGCGAATTCTATGCGGACTTTCTTATCCGTCTTCGGGACAAGCTAACGTTGCAGGATTTGATGTTTACAGACAGCAGGAAAAAATTAAGAAGAATATTGGTTATATGAGTCAGAAGTTTTCGCTATATGATAATCTGACCATTTTGGAAAATATCGAATTTTTTGCCGGTGTTTATGGCGTTTCTCGACCTGAAATTAAAGAAAGAAGCAACGATCTGATTTCGACTTTAGGTCTGCAAAAAGAAGCAAAAAAACTCGTTGGGGGACTTCCTTTGGGATGGAAACAGAAACTGGCTTTTTCTGTGGCCGTATTCCATCGTCCGAAAATTGTTTTTTTGGATGAGCCAACAGGAGGCGTAGATCCGATAACGCGACGACAGTTTTGGGAAATGATTTATGAAGCGGCAGCAAGCGGAATTACCGTATTTGTAACAACGCATTATATGGATGAAGCCGAATATTGCGACCGAATCAGTATTATGGTCGACGGGCGGGTAGACGCAATTGATTCTCCGACTGCGTTAAAAAAGCGTTTCAACGCTGCTTCTATGGATGAGGTTTTTTATGAACTGGCTCGAAATGCCAAAAGAACATCAGATTAGTATGAAAAAATTACTGGCTTTTATTCGAAAAGAATTTTATCACGTCTTTAGAGATCGGCGAACACTGTTGATTCTCTTTGGGCTTCCTGTGGTGCAAATTATTCTTTTTGGTTTTGCCTTGAGCAGTGAAGTCAAAAATATCGGAATTGCCATTCAGGATAATTCACATGATATTTATACAGAAAAAATTATACGAAAAATAGAATCTAGCTCTTATTTTAAGGTTGAAAATCCGATTTTAAATTATAAGGATATTGAAAATAGATTTAAAGACGGAAGCATTAAATGTGCTGTCATTTTTCCGTCCAATTTTGGCTCTGATCTGCAGCGTCTCGGCGGAGCAAAAATTCAAGTCATTGCCGACGCATCTGATCCCAATACGGCAACCATTGTTACGAATTATCTAAATGTAATTGTTCGCGATTATCAGCAAGAATTAAACCCGTCCGTTGGATTAAATTATCAGATTGTTCCTGAGTTAAGACAGCTTTATAACGAAGAACAGAACGGTTCGCTTAATTTTATTCCAGGTGTAATCGCCTTGATTTTTATGATTGTAAGTACAGCTTTGACTTCTGTTGCTGTAGTGCGCGAAAAAGAATTGGGAACGATGGAAATTCTGCTTGTTTCACCTTTCAAACCCATAATGGTATTAATTGCAAAGGCAATTCCGTATTTAGTGCTTTCCGTAATTAATTTCATTCTGATTATTTTACTTTCAGTCTATTTGCTAGATGTTGAGATTAAAGGAAGTTTTGTGCTTCTTTTTGCAGAAAGCATTTTATTTATTATTACCTGTCTTTCTCTCGGCTTGCTGATTTCAAATGTTACGGCTTCGCAACAAACCGCAATGCTGATATCGATGATGGGAATGATGTTGCCCACATTACTGCTCACGGGATTTATGTTTCCACTAGAAAATATGCCGTGGATCTTTCAAGCTATTTCGCATTTAATTCCGTCGCACTATTATTATATTATCGTAAAAGCGGTTATGCTCAAAGGTTTAGGTTTTTCTTATATCTGGAAAGAAACGCTTATTTTGGTTGGAATGACGATTTTGCTGCTGGTTATTTCTTTGAAAAAATTTAAAATCAGATTGTCATGAAAGTGCTACGTTTTATATTACAGAAGGAATTTCGCCAGATCTTTAGAGACAAAACCATATTGGCGATGATATTTTTTGTTCCCATTTTTCAGCTCATTATTTTGCCTTTGGCTGCCAATTTTGAAGTGAAAAGCGTCAACATCGTTTATGTAGATCACGACCACAGTTCCTATTCTCAAAAACTAATTAATAAAATCGGTTCTTCAGGATATTTTCATATTGCAGGAACTCCAGCTTCTTATCTGGAAGGTTTGAAATTTATTGAAAGAGGAGATGCCGATTTAATTCTAGAAATTCCGTCAGGTTTTGAACGAAACCTAGTTAGGGAAGGCAGTCAAAAAGTTAATATTGCCTTAGATGCCATAAACGGAACGAAATCGAATATTGGAAATGCGTATCTCAATGTTGTACTGGCAGATTTTAGTTCTGACCTTGATATTCGATATAAATTACCACAGCAGTCAGCTTCAGTTTCTCCGTCATTAATTACTTTGAACAGCACAAATTGGTACAATCCGAGAGCAGAATATAAATATTATATGGTTCCGGGTATTTTGGTGTTGCTGCTTACTTTAATTGGCGGATTTATTACGGCATTAAATATTGTAAAAGAAAAAGAAATAGGCACGATCGAACAGATTAATGTAACGCCAATTCAAAAATGGCAATTTATTTTAGGCAAACTTATCCCTTTTTGGATTGTTGGAATGACGGTTTTTACCATTGGACTTATCGTAATGTATTTGATTTACGGAATATTTCCGCTCGGAAGTCTCTTCGTTTTATATCTCTTTGCGGGAGTTTATTTAATTGCCTTATTAGGTTTGGGGCTTTTGATTTCAACATTTGCCGATACACAATTGCAGGCCATGTTTATTGCCTTTTTCTTTATGATGATTTTTATGCTGATGAGTGGCTTTTTTACCAGTACCGACAGTATGCCAAATTGGGCAAGAACGATTTCAGAATTTACGCCTGTTACGCATTTCATTAAAGTGGTTCGGCTTATTGTTTTAAAGGGAAGTGGCTTGCATGAAGTGGGAAAAGAACTTTTGTACTTATGTATTTTTGCTGTTGTATTGAATGCTTTAGCAATTTATAACTATAGAAAAACAAGCTGATGATTATTTATATTATAAGTATTGGCGCCAATTAAAATTACGAGCTCGTTGTAGGCATTAATTTCTTTTTTTATTAATTTACATCACCTTAAAAAACAAGCTTTTCTATAAAACTAAAAGATGGTGAATAACAAAGAAGAGAAAAAAGAACAAAGCGCTGTATATCTGCTTCCTTGGGTTACGGCAATTGCTATGTTTATACAATCATTGGATGGGACGATTCTCAATACTTCACTCCCATCAATAGCTAGAGATATGGGATATTCTCCAACCGAAATGAATTCGGTTATTGTAACTTATACACTTACGTTGGCAATGTTTATTCCACTCTCGGGCTGGCTCGCTGATAAATTTGGCACAAGAACGATGTTTATGATTGCTGTCTTTTTGTTTATTATGGGATCTTTATTTTGTGCTCTTTCCGTTGATTTAAGAACTTTTAATATGGCGCGTGTTTTACAGGCAGTTGGAGCTTCGATGATGGTGCCGATTGCGCGATTGGCTATTTTGTATCAATATCCAAAAAGTGAATTACTGAAAACAATGAATTTTATAACCTTATTTGGATTATTAGGAATGGTAGCAGGGCCAAGTTTAGGAGGTTTCCTTTCTGATAATCTGAGCTGGCATTGGATATTTTTGGTAAATATACCAATTGGTCTTATCGGAATTTCCATGGCGTATCGAGTTATGCCAAATTTTAAACACGCAGTTGGGAGGTTCGATTTTAGGGGATTAATGTATTTTAGCTTAGCGCTGATTTCTATCACTTTGGTTTTAGAACTTATTGGGAGCGGACGAACACATATGATCGTAATTTTAGGTTTATTGTTTCTATCGGGCTTGCTTTCTCTCTTCTACTATATTCATTATAAAAGAACCGAAAAACCTATAATCGATCTACGTCTTTTAAATATCAGAACCTTGAAAATAGGGCTAATAGGAAGTTTGATCACTAGGTTAGGAATAGGAGGACTGCCACTGCTATTGCCACTGATGTTGCAGACAAATTTTGGCTACTCGGCTTCTGTATCAGGATTGTTGTTGCTCCCTTCTGCCTTATCAAATGTAGCTGTAAAACCCTTTATGGTACATATTATAAAGTTTTTTGGATACCGAACAGTTTTGATAAGTAATACTATATTGCTGGGAATTATATTAATTATTTTGGGATTCGTAACACGAGAAACTCCGCTTGGCTATTATATTTTGCTGATGATTTTCTACGGAATTTTTACTTCTATACAAATGTCTGCAATGAACACTATCACACTTTCAGATCTGGATCAGGATACAGCAAGTGGAGGAAATACAATGCTTGTTATTATGCAACAGCTTTCTGTAAGTTTTGGAGTTTCTGTAGCTAGCCTTTCGCTTTCTCTATTTCAGACAGGTATATTCGAGTTGGATACAGCCAAAGCATTTGAATACACTTTTATTATATTGGCTGTTTTTACTATTTTTTCAAGTTTTACCTTTTCAAAACTGACTAAGACAGATGGACAAGGGTATGTGTGATTTTATTTAAAAATCCTTCCGATAATTTTTCCGATTTCAGCAAAATCATCGACGTTGCTAACCGCTCTTTTTTCGGTTGTATTTTCAAGAGTTTTTGAAAAAGGAAAAATAAGCAAGTAATTATTATTGCTCAGGTTTTTATTCAGTAATTCTGGTACTTCACGCATCTGTGGAAAATAAGAATGCATTCCTCTGTCTGCCATCAAAATAATAAGCCCTTCGTCTTCTTTTAAATTGTAAGCTTTATTTTCGGCTTCTGACCAGCTTTTCACCACATTAAATTCCCCTTCAATATCTGCTTTTTTGGCAATTCGAGTTAAAATCTGCATGGTTCGATCATTTCCATAAAAACTGATTGTAGCTCCTGAATTACGTCCAATATTCCAAATTTTAAGCATCGAATGAAAAAATCCAGCATCTTTTTCTGCTTCAGAAGGAATCAGTACAATATATTTTTTGATAGTGCCAATAGGCTGTATGCCATGATATACTAATAAATTGATGTTTTTATTGTGAAGATAACCGTTATAAAGATTATAAGTAAAAGAAGCAGAAAAACCTTTGTTTTCTTCCAAACCGATTATAAGATCTGTAATGTTATGTTCTTTTATAGCATTATTGATTCCGCGCACCACATCCGTATCATGACGGGTAATGGCGTTGAGTTTTACGTCTGCAGCTGAAGCAGTGTTTACAGCATCACCGAGTATTTTTTCAGCATTTTTTACTGATGATTCATTCGCATCTTCATTAATAATATTAATTCCAAAGAGCTGTTTATTTTTCTTCGTTTTAACCAGCATTCCAAGATTTACCATCTTTTCTACCGTATCTTTATGATTAAGGGCAAGAAGTATATTCTCAGTCTCTTCATTATTTCCAGATACTGTATTGTCATTGTCTGCCTGTGCAATACGCTGTGCGCTTGCCATCGAAACAAAAGAAGAAACCGTACAAGAGATAAGAATAAGAAGAATACTTCCATTAAGAACGTGTTCATTTAAAAGTCTTAGCGGTTCTCCAGTGGCTGTTTCACCAATAATAATATTATATCCCACCATTACAGAAGCAAGGGTAGCCGCCGCCGATGCCGAACTCAATCCGAATATAAGCTGTCCTTCATCATTGGTAAGTTTGAAAGTCTTTTTGGTTAAATAGGCCGCCACATATTTACCGCCGATAGAAGCAATAAGCATTATTGTAGCAACACCAAGTGTTTCCCAACTTTGAATAAAAGCATTAAAATCAATTAGCATTCCTACACTGATCAGAAAGAACGGAATAAAAATCGCGTTCCCAACAAATTCTACACGGTTCATTAATGATGAGGTATGCGGTATAAGCCTATTAAGTGCAAGACCTGCAAAAAAGGCTCCGATAATGGCTTCAATTCCGGCAAGTTCCGCAAGCAATGCCGCGAGATAAATCATTACAATCACAAAAATGTATTGCGATATTTTGTCTGATACATTTTTGAAAAACCAACGCGCAATAATTGGAAATACCAACAGAACAATCAAGGTAAACAAAACCATTGAGATAGATAATTGCAACCAGAATGCGGTTCCGACTTCTCCTTGTGACATTCCGACTACGACTGCCAAGACAAGAAGCGAAAGAACATCTGTAATCATTGTTCCGCCTACAGTTACATTTACGGCAAGATTTTTAGAAATTCCCATACTGCTAATCATCGGATAAACGACCAAAGTGTGGGAAGAAAAAAGACTTGCGAAAAGTACCGAAGTAAGCAGGGAAAAATTCAGAATGTAATAACCACCTAAAAAACCGAGTATAAATGGCGCTGCAAAAGTGTAAATAGAGAAAGTGATGCTTTTCCATTTGTTTTTCTTAAAATCGCCCATATCAATTTCGAGACCAGCCAGAAACATAATGTACAATAAACCCGTAGTTCCCGTAACTACAATGCTGCTGTCTCTAGAAAGCACGCCAAATCCGTTTGGACCAATTAGAGCACCAGCAATAATAAGTCCGAGAAGATGGGGAACTTTAATTTTATTAAGCAGTAAGGGTATGCATAATATGATAATAAGTTCTATTAGAAATTTTAATAAAGGATCCTCTATTGGAAGGCTGATATGGTGTATACTAAGAAACATTCGTTATTTTTTTTGGATAGGAGTTAGTTCAACCGAAAATACTGCTTTACAGTTGTCCTGTCCAGTTATGGTTTGCGTACCTTTTATGACATTCTTTTTAATATCATTTAGCAGCACATTAAATTTGGTTACATTTATAACCGTACTGTCTTTTACAGATTCTAATAGTATTTTATCAGGATTGTATTGTGCTTTAAATACACGGATCAATTTGTTGTTATTGAGTACATTGGTGTAAATGCCAGTAGAATCGGAGATAAATTTCCAGGTTTCGCTGCGCTGATCGCCAATTACATAATTACTGCAATTCGATTCCTTGCAGACCATTTTACTGTTCCAATCTTGTGCAAGATTTTCGGGCCAGTTTTTAATTTCAGCAATTGTGTCTTTGGTCTTTACCAATGCAGAAAGACTGTCTCTCATTTTTAACAAAGAGTCATATTCAGCTTCTTTGTCTGCAAACTGCTGCTCACGCTGTAAAAGGTCATTTTCTCTCTTAGAGAGTTCCTGCTCTTTTTTGTTGTTGCACGAAAAAAGCAGAAAGCATAAAACGATGAGAATGGGCTTTTGTAAAGACATATTTTTTGGTTTGGTATTTACAAGTTAAGAAAAAAATGAGATAAAAGCTAATGAAGCTTGGACTCTTTGGTTTTTAAATTTAAAAACAGAAGTAAACAGAAGACTTATTTTCCTGAGACTAAACGATTTTTCTAAAATAGAAATTTCTTTAACCTTTTACTATAAAAAAAGGACATTTAACTTTATTTTACTCATGTTGCAAACTCCCCAAATAGGTTGCACATTATAATATGCAACCTATTATCAAGGCATTAGCGTGCTATTTATGTTTAATTTTAAAATCCGATTGTTAAACATAAATGCATTTCAAGAATGAGAATAAGATTACGTATTTTTCTGCTGCTTCAATTTCTTTTTACTTTCTGCGTAAGAGGCCAGGAAAAAGTATCTCTTGAATATTGTTTTGCAACCGCCAAAGAAAATAATATTACGCTAAAACAAGCCCAGTCCGGATTAAAAACAGTTCAGTATAATCTGCAGGCTGAAAAGAACAGTTATTTTCCTAAAATAGATCTTCTCTCGAGTTATACCTATTTAAGCAGTCCTTTAACCATTAATCTGCAAACTGTTAAAGACGGAATCGTAGAAGGTTCGTCAAAGCAAAGTGTTAATACAGCAAATCAGATCTTTAATGAAATAACGGGGAATAATTTGCCTCAGGCCGTCCAAGATCGCATTTATAATACTTCTAAAACTATAATTGGCGGAATTTATCCCGATTACAATCCTGCGTTAAGCGAACAGTCTTATTTTCTGGCAGGCATAGGAGTGAGGCAGCCACTTTATTTAGGAAATAAATTAAACTCATCGATTAATGTAGCAAAATCTGTTGTCAAATCTGCTGAGTTTAACGTGGATCTTGTTGGCAAAGAAATTGACTTTTTAATTACACTTCAGTACGTCAGGATTTTATATTTGAATTCTTTGATGCATAAACAGCGCACCATTGTTGAGGCTTTAAATAAAAATAAAAACTACGCTGAAGAATCTGTAAAGAATGAAATCCTGCCTCCGTATCAAAAAAACTGGACCAATGTAGTTTTGATTCAAGCTGAAAGTCAATTTAATACCATATCCAACGAAAAGCAAAATGCTCAAATTGAATTAAATAAACTAATCGGAATTGATTTGGATTCGAATCTTGCCATTTCAGATACGCTAAAATATAATGCCGTTAATCTGAATGAACCTATAAAAGATTTTTGGCTTTCAAATCCCACTTATCAAGTAGCCAACAGCAAAATAGCTTTCGCAGAAGCGACAGAAAAAATCAGTAAATCTTTATTCTTACCCAATCTCTTTGCAGTCGGAAATTTTAATCTCTATCAGAAAGATTTACCTGTAACAATTCCGAATTGGTTTGTCGCGCTAGAACTGCAATGGACTTTGTTTAATGCGCAGACAGGCAAACGGGTACAGGCGAGCAAACAATTAATTGAAGAGGCGAGATTAGGAGAAGAGAATGCAAGTCAGATGCTTAAGATGCAATCCAAAGTAGCAAAGAATAAATTGGACTCCTTTGAAAAAGATGTTATGGCATTAGATGCGGCAAGAAAAGAAGCATTTACGACAACGAAACTAATTACCCAAAGAATGATGAATCAGCTCTCATCACCAAAAGATGTCAACGACGCTTTATTGATTGAATCTGAAATAGATAAAGGCTATTATACGGCAGTTTTGGGCTATTATATAGCACTTGCAGAGTATTTTAACAGTATTGGAGAACCAACAAAAATCACTCAATTTATTCAATAGATGAAAGATATATTTAAAAATTATTGGGCTTTGCTGATTCCTATATTGGTTTTAGTTGTAGCGTTATTCTTTTTTTTGAAGAGCGGTGACGATTCTGATGAAAATTTTATCGGAATGGTTGATGCATCTAGTGTAGATGTGGCTGCGGAATTTCCCGGAAGATTGGATTCTTTATTGGTAAAACAGGGAGATACAGTAAAAGCGGGGCAATTAGTAGCAATCCTTCGTTCTAACGAAATCAATGCCATTAAAGCACAGGCTTTATCGGCTATAGACGCAGCAAAAGGACAACAGGAATTATTGACGAGAGGTGCTAGACCAGAATTAATCGAAGCGACTTCAAAACTATATCAAATTAGCGAAGAACAATACAAATTATTCAGTACAACTTACGATCGCATGGAACGTTTGTATAATGCAGATGTAATTTCGGGACAGGAAAAAGATGTTTTCTATTTCAAATTTCAGGCCGCCAAAAAAGAAATGGAAACGGCAAAGCTAAATCTGAAAATGCTAAAAGATGGAGCGCGCCCAGAACTGATTAAAACCGCAGATGCAATTGTAAAACAAGCCGAACAAGCGTATGAACTTACTAAGGCTTTAGGAGATAACACCAAAGTCTATGCGCCTGCAACAGGCGTTATTTCAAGTTTAGTTACGCATCAGGGAGAAATCGTTTCGATTGGTTATCCGATGATGACGATTGAGAAAGAAAACTCCACAATTATAAAATTCAACATTCGACAAGACAAAGCCAATTTACTTCAAGTCGGAAGCAAAGCAGCTGTAAAAGTTCCTGGCTGTAAACCAGAGACTTTTCCTGTTGAGGTGAGCGCGATTGCTCCATCTTTAGAATTTGCGAATTGGGTGCCATCCAAAGATAAAGGAGAATTTGAACTTCGAACTTTTACTATCGAATTGAAACCTCAAAACCTATCACAAATTAAAGGATTGCGGTCTGGAATGACTGCTTCATTAATTCTGCCAAAATGAGTACCATCGGAAACATAATCATACGCGAATGGAAACGCATTCTGAGTCTCAAAGTTTTTTACTTGGTGATGCTTGTTATTCCTGTGATTCTGTTTTCTTTTTATGCGCTTATTTATCAAAAACATGATGCCAAACATTTAGCATTTGCCGTTTGGGATGAAGATCAAAGTACGGTTAGCCGTCAGCTTACTTTTCTATTAAGCCAACAAGAAGCTTTACAAATTACCCGCAGGGTTTTTAGTGAAGAAGAAGTTAAAAAACTGATTCAGCAAGGCAAGATTTTGGGAGCGATTCATTTTCCAAAAGATCTGGAGAAAAATATCTATAAAAGACACCCAAGCAATGTAACGCTTTATACCAATGCAGGATCGCTTGTTCCGGCAAAATTGGTGTACAAAGCAGTTGCTCAGGTAATTATTACCGGAAGTACAGGAATCATTTTGCAAAAACTTGAAAAAACGGGAATGAAAGCAGATCGCGCAATGGCAATCGCAAATCCTATAAATCTGAATTCTTATCAGCTTTATAATCCAACTTATAATTATCAGGAATATCTCGTTCCGGGTTTAATAACCGTCGGAATGCAGATGATTTTGATTATCAGCTGTATGCTGGCTTTAAATTACGAATGGGTAACTGGAACTATGGATGAACTGTACGAATGTGCCAATGGTTCTGTAATCAACGTAATTGTAGGGAAAACTTTTGCTCATCTTGCCGTAAGTTGGATCAATTTTGCTTTGATTGCGTTTATCGTTTTTCCTTTTTTTGATATTGGAGTTAGCGCTGCGACAGGCAAATTTTTTGTCATTTATACGTTACTTTCTCTGGCTTGCATCGGAATCGGAATGTTTATTTCGGCCTTATTTAAAGATGTCATGCTTTCGGGCGACGTGGCTTTGTTTTACACTTCTCCGGCCTTTGTTTTCAGCGGCTTTACATTTCCTCGCTGGGCAATGCCGTGGTACGATCAGTATTATGCTTTAATTATGCCTTATACGGCTTTTCTTGATGGTTTTTTCAAGGTATATTATATGAATTTGCCTTTGCATTATGCCGTGGGAGATCTTAAGAAATTAGGTTTATTCTGTTTGGTTATGTTTCCAACAGCAATTTTATTATTTCAGCGTCAATTTAATTTAATCAGAGATGAAAGAAAAATCACAACAGTCGCTGATTAAACTCTTTTTAAGAGAAGCCAAATTGATCGCTAAAGATCATAGCGTACTGCTCACGGTTCTTATTGCGCCTTTGCTGTATGCTTTTTTCTATGGAAGCATTTATATCAATAAAGAAGAATTTGAAGTCAAACTTGCCGTTGTCGACGATGACCAATCGCAGTTATCGCGTTTGTTGCAACAGAATATCGACAATTCTCCGATAGTCGACTTAATTCATTTTTCGAATCTAAAAGAAGCTCAAGAAGCAATGTATCGCGGAAACTGCCAAGGGTATTTTTATATTCCAGAAGGCATAGAAAAAAACTTGCTCAGTCTAAAACAAAGCAACGTGGTTTTGGCCGTAAACGCTGCACGATTTTTACCTTCAAGTGATTTATTAATGAGCGTCCAACAAATCTGCTTAACGATTGGAGCAGGAGTGCGACTGCAGTATTTTCAGAAAAGTGAAGGTATGAGCACAGCAGCTTCTATGGATAATGTGATGCCAGTCAATTTAGATTATCGACCGTTGTTTAATGAACGATCGAGTTATGGCGCTTTTTTATTGCCGGGACTTCTGGCTTTAATTTTACAGCAGACTTTGCTTATTGGTTTATCCGAAAGTGTGGCGGGAGAACGACAGCATTCTCGTTTAAAGGAGTGGCTAAGCGACGGAATTTCAAACGGAATTTGGGGCAAAGGATTATTCTATCTGCTACTTTTTTCTTCCTACGGATTTTTCTTTTTGAATGTAAATTACAAATTGCTAAATCTGCCCATGCGCGGAAATGGTTTTGAATTAGGCATTTTGCTCTTATTATTCATTATCACTTTAATTCCGATGGCGCAGTTTATCGGTTCCTTTTTCAAATCTCAGCTCATTTGCCTGCAGGTTATGGCATTTTCGACTTATCCCATTTTTTTAATTACAGGTTACAGCTGGCCGTTTGAATCCTTGCCAGTTGTATTGCAATGGCTCTCCAATCTTTTACCTACTACACCATTTATTGCCATGTACACCGGAATTGTACAATCGGGTGCAAGTTTGCGCGATACCCCATCGACGCTACTGCATTTGATGCTGTTGCTGGTATTTTACAGCACCGTTTGTTACCTCAGATTATTGTATTTATCAACGACTGATTTTAGGCGTAAAAAGCGCTTCTCTTTTTTGTAATGTTTTTTTAGTGAATTAACCCTATATAAATAAATTGCTATGGATTGGATTGTAAGTACACTTAAAGAATACCCGGAATTAGCTGTTTTCCTCACCTTATCTCTCGGATATTTTATTGGAAAATTTAAAATTGGAAGTTTCTCTTTAGGAACTGTAACAAGTGTTTTGCTTGTAGGGGTCTTGGTCGGACAGCTGGATATTGTAATTTCTCCAAATGTCAAGTCTGTTTTTTTTCTAATGTTTTTATTCGCTGTAGGTTACAGTGTTGGGCCTCAATTTTTTGGCGGACTTAAAAAAGATGGATTACCGCAAATGTTATACGCAGCAATTGTCTGTGTCTTTTGTCTGGTCTGTCCCTATCTTATTGGTATACTAATGGGGTATGATATGGGATTGACAGCCGGTATGCTGGCAGGATCACAAACCATTTCGGCCGTAATTGGTGTCGCCTCAGATACTATTAATCAGTTGGGTATTCCTGCGGATCAAAAGACCGATTTAATTAATAAAATTCCAGTAGCGTATGCCGTTACCTACATTTTTGGAACAGCAGGATCAGCATGGATATTAGCTTCAATTGGCCCTAAATTACTGGGAGGAAATCTTGTTGAAAAAGCCAAAGAACTGGAGATTCAACTTGGAGGAGATTCCATTGGTGATGATCCTGGAATCGCATCGGCTTATGATCGCGTAATTTACAATGCGTATCAAATTTCTGCAGCCTCAGAAGGTTGCAATAAAACAGTTGCTGAGATCGAAGCAAAGTTGGAAAGTAAAGGAAGACATTTATTCATTCAGCGAATTCGAAAAGGCAAAGAAATCATGGACGTTACAAAAGATACGATTGTAGAAGAAAATGATGTTATCGCGCTAGGAGGCAGAAGAGAGTTTATGATGAATTATGTTGCCGTAAACGAAAAAGAAGTATTTGATGTAGAGCTTTTGAATTTCCCTGTAGAAATCTTAAGTGTTTTGATTGTAAAAAAAGAAGTGCTGAATAAAACCATAGCAGAACTGAGAAACAACAAATCTTCGCATGGTGTCATAATCAGATCTTTAAAACGTGCCGGAATTGATATGCCAATTTTGCCCAATACGGTTTTGCAAAAAGGAGATATGATTGAACTTGTTGGCAATAAAAAAGATGTAGATCAGGCTGCAGTCCATATCGGTTATCCAGACAGACCAACGAATACGACAGATATGGCTTTTGTTGGTTTGGGAATTGTTTTAGGAGGTTTGGTAGGAGCACTTACTTTACGAGTTGGCGGAGTTCCGCTTAGTTTGAGTACAAGCGGAGGTGCATTAATTTCTGGACTTGTTTTTGGTTGGCTTAGAGGTCAGCATCCTACTTTTGGCCGAATTCCAGAACCTGCTTTATGGGTAATGAATAATGTAGGTCTAAATATATTTATCGCCGTTGTTGGAATCACAGCAGGACCAAGTTTCCTTGTAGGTTTTCACGAAGCAGGCTGGGGACTTTTTATCGCCGGTGCAGCTGCGACAGCAATCCCTTTGATTTTAGCTCTTTTGTTAGGGCGATATGTCTTTAAATTTCACCCCATAATTACATTAGGATGTGCCGCTGGAGCACGAACCACCACCGCAGCTTTAGGCGCTTTACAGGATGCCGTGCAAAGCAAAACTCCTGCGCTTGGGTATACGGTAACCTACGCAGTTGGTAATACACTGCTGATTATCTGGGGAGTTGTAATTATTCTTATTATGAGTTAATGTGCTTGTTTTTATAAATCTAAAAAATTTTTATTATGGCTATTGATATTTCCAAAATTAAAACATCGCGTGAAGTCGAAAAAACACTTCAGACGCTAAGCCCTTTTGAAATTAAAAATGAACTAATTCGTCTGGCAAACGAGAGCGCTTTAAAATCTACAGCTATTACGCTAAATGCAGGAAGAGGAAATCCGAACTGGATTGCGACCGTTCCGCGTGAAGCTTATTTTTTGTTTGGACAATTTGCATTAGACGAATGTAAAAATGTCTTTGAAGAACAAGGAATTATGGCTGGAATTGTACAGGACAAAACTGGCGTTTCCAAACGTTTTGAAGAATTTTTGAGTAAAAACAAAAACACTCCTGGAGCATCACTTTTAGAGAAAACCTATCGTTACGGCGTAGAAAAACATGATTTTGATGCCGATGCTTGGATTCGCGAATGGATTGAAGCAATAATCGGGTTCAATTATCCAGTTCCAGATCGTATGCTGAGTCACATGGAAATTGTTGTACACGATTATATCACTCAGGAAATGTGTGGTTTAGGAAATGATAAAGGGAAGTTTGATCTTTTTGCAGTTGAAGGAGGAACGGCCGCCATGTGTTATATTTTCGATTCTTTTATGCAGAATCATCTAACCGAGCGCGGAGATAAAATTGCATTACTAACACCAACCTTTACGCCTTATATCGAAATTCCAGAATTGGATCGCTATAGTTTTGAAGTGGTTCATGTACAGGCAAGCGGAGAAGGAGAAAACGGTTTTCATACTTGGCAATATCCGAATTCAGAATTAGATAAATTAAAAGATCCGTCTGTCAAAGTTGCTTTTGTAGTAAATCCGAGCAATCCGCCTTCTTCGGCAATGAGCACAGAGACATTAAATTACATTGCAGATATTGTTAAAAATCACAATCCTGAACTCATGGTCATTACAGATGATGTTTACGGAACGTTTATCAACAACTTCAGATCGTTGATGGCTATTATTCCTTATAACACGGTTACGGTCTATTCTTTCTCCAAATATTTTGGCTGTACAGGATGGCGATTAGGAATTATAGCGATTCATGAGGATAATATTTTCGATAAAAAAATTGCGAATTTAAGCGATGCTCACAAAAAAGAACTGCATCATCGTTATTCTTCTTTAACGCTGGAGCCAGAGAAAATTAAATTCATCGACAGACTGGTTGCAGATAGCCGTCAGGTAGCTTTAAATCATACTGCTGGTTTGTCATTACCGCAGCAGTTTCAAATGATGCTTTTTTCTGCTTATTGCATTTTAGATACTCAGGATGTTTATAAAACACTAACACAAACCATTATAAAAAAACGTTTAAATCTGCTTTGGGAAGGAATGGAAGTTCCAATTCTGGAAGATCCAATGCGTGCAGGATATTATTCTGAAATTGATATTATGGTGGCCGCCAAACATTTTTACGGAGATGGTTTTGCAGATTGGCTTAAAACCAATTTTGAACCAGTTGATGTTTTATTCCGTCTTGCCGAAAAAACAGCTATTGTACTTTTAAACGGAGGCGGTTTTGCAGGTCCAGAATGGAGTATAAGGGTTTCGCTTGCCAATCTTCCAACAGAAAGTTATTTAATTCTAGGAAAAAACATCCGTAAAATTTTAATGGAATATGTAACCAGCTGGGAAAATTCAACCAAAAAATAAATTATAAATCAAATCTTTTAAATCATGAAAACACTATTAGCTTTAGTCTTATCGATTTTTTTAAGTTTCAGTATTCAAGCACAAAAATTACCCCGAATTAAAGTGCTGGCAACTGGAGGAACAATTGCAGGAAAAGGAGCTTCGGCAGACCGTTCGGCTTATAAAGCAGGAGAATTGCCTATAAAAGATTTAATTTCTGCTGTTCCGGGAATTGAAAAAATTGCAGACATAACAGGAGAACAGATTGCCAATGTAGGTAGTCAAGATATGAGCGTTGATATCTGGATCAAACTCAACAAAAGAATTAATGAGATTTATAAAAACAACGAAGCAGATGGTATTGTAATTACGCACGGTACAGATACGCAGGAAGAAACGGCTTATTTTCTGTCGTTAACCGTTCGTTATGACAAACCTGTGGTGATTACAGGATCAATGCGTCCAGCGACAGCAATTAGTGCCGATGGCCCGAAAAACTTATTTGATGCCGTGACTTTGGCGGCTTCCAAACAAGCGGCAAATAGTGGCGTATTATTGGTATTTAATGAATACATTTTATCAGGAAGAGATGCCGTAAAAACAAGCACTACACATTTAAACGCTTTTAATGCGCCAAACAGCGGTCCAATTGGACAGGTTTACGACGGAAAAGTAGTTATGTATCAAAAAGAGCTTAGAAAAAGCAATAAAAATACGCCTTTTGATATTACAGGATTAACCAAATTGCCAGATGTTGCTGTAGTAGAATTATTTGCAGATGCGCCTGCAACGGCTATCAATGCGTATGTCGCTTCTGGTGTAAAAGGCATTGTTACAGGCGGTTTAGGAAACGGAAATCTAAACAAAGTAAATTCAGATGCCGCAGCTGCTGCAGTTAAAAAAGGTATTGTAGTAGCCCGAGCATCCAGAGTGCCAACAGGAAGAGTAACACTTTTGGACGAAACCGACGATGCAAAATTAGGAACCATAGTAGCCGATGATTTAATTCCGCAAAAAGCGAGAATCTTATTGATGCTAGGATTAACGCAAACCAGCGATAGCAAAAAACTTCAGGAGTATTTTTTCGAGTATTAATAATTTAAACAGGGAAGTGTTTTGTAATGTTTCCCTGTTCAAAACCTAAAAATATGCGTAAACTATTTTTAATACTAGTAGGATTAGTAGCTGTCAATATTTATGCGCAGCAGGATAAGCAGGCAGATACCATAATTAATCATCAGGTACCTTTGATAAAGGCAAATAAAGCCGATTTGTTAAACAATGTTGATGTCATTTTTAATACGCAGCTTGGTATGAACAATTATTTCGCTGATGGAAAATATACGGGAAGCAGGTTCGAAATCAATCAGTTTAGATTAGAAATAAAAGGAAAGGTTTATAAGGATAAAGTGTTTTTCAGATTTAGAGACCGATATACCAAAAATACCGAAGTGCAGTCGGTAGACAATATGTCAAGCTCGACAGATTTGGCATTTATTGGTTATACGATATCCAAGAAAACAAGTATTGCGGTCGGAAAAATGACGGCTAACTGGGGAGGTTACGAATTTGATATGAACCCAATTGATATTTACCAGTACAATGATATCGTAGACAATTCAGATAACTTCTTAACAGGTGTGCAATTCAATTGGATACCGTCCAAAAATCATTCGTTTTCTGCTCAGGTATTAAACTCCAGAACCCAAACTTTTTCAGAGATTTATCAGGATGTACCCGATATTACAGAAGCGAAATTTCCTGCAGCTTATATCGGAAACTGGAACGGAAGTTTTCTAGACGGAAAATTCAAAACGATCTACAGTTTCAGTATTTTTCAGGAGGCCGAAAAACACGGCAAACCGGTAAATATGTATTATACAGCACTTGGAAATCAATTTAGAACTAAAAAATGGCTGTTTCAATACGATTTTAAATGGAGTAGTGAAGATTTGGACAGAACGGGAGTGGTGAGTACGATTATTCCAGATAACATCTTAGATCATGCTGCAGAAAATACCAATTATGTTGAACATTGGCTAAGAGCAGTATATTCGCTTAACGAACAATGGAAACTTTCAGCAATCGGAATGGTCAGTACAGCATATTGGAAGGATGTTCCTTCAGATTTGGCAACTTCTACACGTATGAGAACCGCATGGGGAGTTATTCCAACAGTCGAATTTTATCCCATCAAAAATTTTAATTTAAAATTCTATGCGACTTATGTCGGAAGATTTTATGAGTATAGCGACTATTCGAAAACGTATTTAGGACAAGTCAATAATAATACAGGCAGATTAATGATTGGAGTTATTTCTCCATTGTTGGTGTTGTAAGTTTTGTAATTAAGGGTATTCAGGAAAGTATTTTAAGATTCGATTTATTTCAATCAGAGGAGCTTTTGCAGGTTAAATTTAAGTAATTTTAACGGATAATTATGACTTGTAAATTGTCAGTAAAATGAAGAACGAAAAAACGAAGTCCCCTTCAGCAAATAAAAAATCTAGTTCTAATAACTCATCACAGATTGCTGTCGAGCATGAAAGTGTTGTTTTATTAGATTTAGGGAAAGATATTACTAAAGTCAGGGAAAAGAAAGATCTGATTTTGCTTTTTTCTAAAAGGTTAAAAGGGCTTTTTTATTTTACACATACAACCATTACACTTATAGATCATAAAGATAAAACGTATGCTGGATTTTTACTGGATCGCGATGCAGATGCGATATTAGACAAAGAATCATACGCGAAGCTTCAAAAAACACATTTTACACTCAACGAACCTTTTATTAAATCGGTTCTCGCTGCAGAAGAACCGATTTCTTTTATAGTCGAAGAAGTAAAAGACAAGCCACAAAGTCCTCGTTTTTTACAGGTAAATTACGATGGCGGTGTAAGAGAAACTTTAATGACGACATTGTGGAATGAAGACCAGCCTTTGGGATTTGTTCATCTTTATACCGATAAGCCTGGCAGTTTTACTCCAGAATTTCGAAATATAATTAAAGGAATTGCACCTCAGCTTTCTATTGCGGTATCTAATATTATTAAAAATGAAGAACTGCAGAAAAAAGAGCAGGAAAAATCATTTCTGCTTGACTTTAGCAATGATATTTCAGAAGTAAGAACCAAACAAGATTTAGCAGTTGCGGTTCGTACAGCCTTAAAACAAATAAATCCGCTTCAGGGTTATGTCATACGCAAACTGAATGAAGACGGCAATTCGCTAAGCACTTATATTTATGATGAAAGCCTAACCACAGATGATAATCCAATTTTACAGGAATTATTAGAATCCAAATTTCCTGTAAACGACGGTTTGCAAAATCGGGTTTTAGACAGTTATATTCCTTTGCTTTTTAATGTAGATATTGAAATTGACAGAGGAATTGATGCGCCTTATCTTTTGTTCTGGAAAAATTTAGGATTTCAAAGAATGGTCGGCATTGCTCTTCGAAATGGCGAAATCGTATTGGGAATGTTATGGCTGGCAATTGAAGAAATTAATATCTCGCTCCTTCAAGGAATCTGTTTTCAAATTTCTACTGCAATGTCCAATATTATTGCCAATGAATTATTAGAAAACAAAAACAACGAACAGGCAGTGCTTTTGCATTTTAGCAATGAAATTGCTGGAGTACGTACCAAAGAAGATTTAGAAAACGCCATAATTAACGTGCTTCGTGATCTTCTAGATACCAAATTGGCGATGCTAAAAGTTTTTGATGACGATGATTACGGCTTAACTTCTTATATGTTTGACAGATCTTTATTTGTAAAAGCAGAAATTGATTTTGATAAAATGGCTGCCATTAAACTGAATATAAAAGAGCCGTACACCGCTCAAGTAATAAAAAGCGACGGCACTGTTATTTTTAATGTAGAGGAAGAACTTAGAAATACCAATTCTGATTTTGCCCAATTATGGAAAAAAGTTGGATTTAAAAATGCTTACGGCGCTTTATTAAAAGTCGGCACTTTGCGAGTGGGTACGATGTGGCTTTTGGCAGATAAACTGAATCCGTTTATTTTGAAGGGACTTTGCTCTCAAATTTCTGTCGCTATTGCGAATATACAGGCCAATGAAAAATTACTGCTTTACAAACAACAGTTGGAACATGAGAATGTCTATTTGAAAGAACAGATAAAAAACATTTACAATTTTTCTGAAATTATTGGCAGTGGCGTGCAAATGCAGAAAGTCTATCATCTCATGTCTTTAGTTGCCGATTCCAATTCAACCGTTTTGATATTAGGAGAAACAGGAACTGGAAAAGAATTGATTGCGCGCGCCATTCATAACGCATCTTTAAGAAAAGACAAATTAATGATTAAGGTAAATTGTGCCGCAATGCCAGCCAGTTTAATCGAAAGCGAATTGTTCGGACATGAAAAAGGCGCATTTACAGGAGCAACAGAAAGAAGAATCGGAAAGTTTGAACTCGCCAATAACAGTACTTTATTTTTAGATGAAATAGGAGAAATGCCTCTCGAAGCACAGGTTAAACTTTTGCGTGTCATTCAGGAAAAAGAACTGGAACGCGTGGGAGGAAAAGATACGATTAAAGTTGATGTGAGAATTATTGCAGCCACAAACCGAAATCTGGAAGATGAGGTTGCTGCTGGCCGTTTTCGATCGGATCTTTTTTACCGATTGAATGTATTTCCTATTTATTTACCTGCACTTCGTGATAGAATGGAAGACGTAGAACCGCTCGCCAATTTCTTTGTCACTAAATACAGTAAAAACAGCCGTAAAAATATAAATCGCATTGCGCCAAAAGCACTGCAGCAGTTGCAAAGTTATTTATGGCCTGGAAATGTTAGAGAACTGGAACATCTTATTGAACGCAGTGTATTAATGGCCGAAGACAATGTTTTGCGCGAAGTATACATTCCGAGAAAAGCGGATAAAAGCAATGATGCTGACGAAAATATTTTCAGTAAATCTCTTGAAGAAATGGAGCGTATGTTTATTATCAGTGCTTTAAAACGATGCAAAGGGAAGATTTCTGGAGCGGGCGGCGCAGCAGAAGCGCTGGATATTCCAGGAAATACACTTCATTCTAAAATGAAAAAACTGCTCATTACAAAAGCAGATTACTTTTAGGAATAAAAATAATTTTCATGATATATGCTCATTACTAATTTTAGTATTGAGCATTTTTATTTTTAAAATTTTCACTAAATAAAGTGAATCCCAAAGTGATTTCCCTTTAGGAAGGGAATTTTGAAATATTGGTTTTGATGTAACTAATTGGTTTTTAATTAATTATACAAATGGCACGCATCTTGGCTATTACTAATCGAAAACAAATATCAATTTTATCACAATTTAAAAAATCAATATCATGAAAATTTTAGTAATCGGAGGAACAGGATTAATTGGGTCAAAAGTAGTAAACAAACTTCGCGATCAGGGACACAATGTAATTGCAGCAGCGCCATCAACAGGAATTAATACTATTACGGGTGAAGGACTTGCAGAAGCAGTAAACGGTACAGATATCGTAATTGACTTGGCCAACTCGCCATCATTTGCAGACAAAGAAGTGTTAGAATTCTTTGAAACTTCTGGAAGAAATCTTTTAGCGGCAGAAATCAATGCGGGAGTAAAACATCACATCGCACTTTCTGTGGTAGGTACAGACCGTTTGCAGGAGAGTGGTTATTTTAGAGCCAAACAAGCTCAAGAAAATTTAATTAGAAAAGCGGGAGTTCCGTTTACTATTATTCATTCTACTCAATTTATGGAATTCCTTGGCGGAATTGCGGCATCTGCTCACGAAGGAGGAAGTGTAGTAATTTCTCCAGCCAAAATCCAGCCAATCGCTTCAGAAGATGTAGCTTCTATGGTAGTCGAATTGTCACTTGCCAATCCGATTAACGATATTATTGAAATTGGCGGACCAGAACGTTTTAAACTTTCAGAGCTTTTGCAGACTTATTTGACTAAAACAAATGATCCGCTGAAAGTGATTTCAGATGAAAAAGCATTATACTTTGGTTCTCCTCTTGAAGAACTTACTTTGGTTCCAGCTGCAACCGCAAAACTAGGAACTATCACTTTTGAAGAATGGTTTCCAAACCGTCCTCAAAGAGCCTAATCTAAATTCTAAAAAACTATAAAAGCTTCGATGCCCGTTGAAACGAAGATGACGGGTAGGCAGTTTGTCGAGGCGGTTGTAATGGGCGTACACTTTCCACCCGTTCGTGTATTCTTGTGCCCTACGTCAGCGTAATTTATTTTGCGAAAACTGATCAACAACACGGCAAATCAATGGGCAGCGGTGTTTTCTAACCATAAAAAATAATAATATGAACAAGTTAAAACTCTCAGCAGTGGTCACTCCAGAAGTACAGGGAGATGAGCAGTTTTTTGCCAGAAAAGCAAGAAGCAATGATTTTGACGGACTAATGAATCCGATTATCGGATTTGATCATTTTGAATTGACTCATGATGTCTACGGTCCGCAGCCACACGCAGGAATGTCGGTACTGCATTATGTTTTTGAGAATTCGGCTCCTTTTCAAAGTTTAGATTCAAAAGGAAATAATACGGTTATAACTCCAGGAAGTCTGAATTGGTCTTATGCAGGAAAAGGAATCGTTCATTCTGAGTTTCCCGTTACTGAAGGCACCAATGTTGAAGGTTTGCAGTTGTTTGTAAATAGTCCAGCAGCAAAAAAACAAGACGATCCTAAAAGTTTATTAATTGATAAAGCGCAAATTCCCGAAATCAAAGAGGAAGGTCTTCGCGTAAGAGTGGTTTGCGGTAAAACAGGAAATACAGAAAATAAAATTGAAACGCCAGATTCGTTAACCATTCTGCATGTTTTTCTAAAAGCGGGAAAAGAATTTTCGCATCAGCTTAATGCACAATGGTCGGGAACTGTTCTGGCAGTTGAAGGTTTTTTTGATTTTATAACCAATCAATCCACTACAGAACTGGAGGAAGGAATGGTTATTTCTATGGCAGGATCAGATCTTGAAGAGCCTCTCAAATTTATCGGAATCACCAATAGCGAATTGCTGTTTATTTCTGCAGAACCGCTCGATGAGCCTTTCTTTTCTAAAGGCGCTTTGGTAATGGAATCAGAATTGGCTTTATCTCAAGCTGTAGCAAATTTTGAAAATGGGAAAATGGGTTTTATCGAAGTAAAAGGAAAGACTCGAAAAGTGATTAAGCCGGTCTAGAATAAAGAATTTGAAGGAACTAATTAAAAAAGAAAATCATGAAACTAGTTAATATTTTTAGAATATTGGGTTTAACCAAAACTCAGATTCATAGTAATGAAGAAGAAGGTGAGCTAAATCTGCATCATCATGATTTGACTGATGGTTGCGAATTACTGGATGAAACAGTTCACATGAAAGACCAGCCGTTTGACGAGAACGAAGAAGAAGATTACGCATCTATTTTTTAAATATAAAACGATTTATAAATCCTTAAATACAAGTATTATGCAAGAATTTTTAGTAGTGATCCACAGAGATTTCACAAGCGAGAAACCAGTCCCAACACCAGAACAAATGAAAGATGCCATAAAACCTTATCAAGATTGGATTGCAGGAATTGCAGCTCAAGATAAATTGGTAGCTCCGCCAAAACGTTGGGATCTAGACGGAAGAGTGATCAAACATACCAAAATGGGAAATCATATTACATCTGGACCTTTTGGACATGGAAAAGAATCTATTGGCGGTTTATTTTTAATCCGATCAAATGATTATGATGAAGCCGTTAAAATTGCAGAAGCATGTCCGATTATTCAGTACGGAGCAATTGTTGAGGTTCGAATGTCAGTTCCTGTAGCTTAATTTCCTTAAAAGCATGTCTGCGCCCCCAAAGGCATGCTTTTTTTAGATTTTAATTTTAAAAAATACACCATGTATATAGGTAAATCATATAAGCTTTCGGAGTTTATTTTCTGGACAAGAAAAAGTATTTATATTTTGCTTTTATTGAGTAGCATTCCAGTTCTTTTATATGAAGTTTTTGCTGTAAAATGGCTAGCAATTTCTTGGACGGTTGTAGCACTACTCGGAACGGCAACAGCATTTATTGTTGGTTTTAAAAATACGCAAACGTATAATAGAACCGTAGAAGCACAGCAAATTTGGACTTTTATATTAAATACAAGCCGAACATGGGGCGTAATGTGTCGAGATTTTATAAATAATTCTGAAGAAGCGAAAACGCTAATTTATCGTCATTTTGCGTGGCTGACCGCTCTGCGTTACGAAATGCGCTCGTACCGTGTTTGGGAAGCGAGTCAGAAAAAACACAATGCAGAATATCAGGAGTTTTATTATAGTATTCCCGAAAATGAAACTAGTCTTGAAGAAGAGCTTTCAAAATATCTATCTCCAGCTGATTTAGAATATATTTTAGGAACTAAAAATAAAGCGGTGCAAATTATGGCATTGCAAAGCAAAACGCTGAAAAAGCTTTTGGATTCAGAAGAAATTGTTCTGATTCAGTTTCTAGAATTTCAAAGGGCGATAAAAGATTTTTACACCCATCAAGGAAGAAGCGAGCAGTTGAAAGATTCTCCTTATCCGAGACAATATGCTATTATAAATACTTTGCTTGTTCGCCTTTTCTGTTTCCTGTTGCCATTTGGCTTATTAAGAGAATTTGATAAAATGAACGAAAGCATAACCGGTATCATGCAGGGAAATATGGTTTGGCTGGTGATTCCGTTTAGTGTTATTATTTCGTGGATGTATACTTCGCTGGGACAAGTAGGTGAGAGCACCGAAAACCCATTTGAAGGAAATGCGAATGATGTGCCTATTTCGCAGATTTCAAAAATTATAGAAATTGATCTTAAAGAAATGCTTGGAGAAACAAATCTTCCAGTACTGCCAGTGCCACAGCATAGTATTATATTGTAATTTTTTTGATTATGGATTACTTAGCTCGATACTGAAAAATTTGTTCATCAGATGCCTTTTATATAATTTTACATGCTATGTATGAAATATTCCAAAAGTATCTAGAAGATAAAACTGAGCTGACTCAGGAAGAATCTGAACGCATTCGGTCATTTGCCATTATAAAAAAACTTCGAAAAAGACAGTATCTTCTACAGGAAGGAGATGTCTGGAAATACGATGCATTCATTACCCAAGGTTGCGTAAGGACGTATACGGTTGATGAAAAAGGAGGCGAACACGTAAACAGTTTCAGTATTGAAAATTGGTGGACAGGAGATCGGGAGAGTTTAATGATGCAGCAGCCATCACGCTTTAACATCGATGCTATTGAAGATACAGAGCTTGTACTTTTCACACATGAAAATTTTGAAATGCTTTGCAGAGAAATTCCAGCGTTTAATAATATGGTCAATACTATTTTGCAAAGAAGCTTTATAGCGGCTCAGAATAGAATTCAGGCTTCACTAACTTTAACAGCCGAAGAAAAGTATTTAAATTTTGTCAATAAATATCCAGGCTTTGCTTCCAGAATTCCACAGACTATGATTGCCTCTTATTTGGGCATGACACCAGAAACGCTAAGCCGTATTCGAAAACAGACCGCAAAAAAATAACCATATCAGGAGCTTTAAAAGCTCCTTTTTTTATGCCCGTTTCAAACTCTTGATCTAGATCAAGTTTTTACTTATTTCTAATCAATGTGCAGGTTTTGCATTCTGCGCAACTTTGTAATGTTCAAAAGAAACAAACATTATAAACAATTAAAATATTAGAAATCATGTCAAAAACAATTTTTATTACAGGAACAAGTACAGGCTTTGGAAAACTTACCGCTATCACATTAGCGAACGCAGGTCACTCAGTAATTGCAGGAATGCGCAACACAAACGATAAAAATGCCGCTGCAGCAAAAGAATTAGGAGCAATAGAAAATATTGAAGTTGTAGATATTGATATTACAGAAGATGCATCAGTTAAGGTTGCAATCGAAAAAGTAATTACTAAATACGGAAAAATTGATGTTCTGATCAATAATGCGGCAGTAAGCGGTTTTGGTCTGCTTGAAGGCTATTCTGTTGATCAGGTTCGTAAAATGTTCGATGTAAACGTTTACAGCGTGCTTCGTATGTATCAGGCAGTGCTTCCTTCTATGAGAAAAGAAAAAAGTGGTCTTGTTATCAATATTACAACAGGAGCAAGCGGACACACATTGCCTTTTATGATTCCGTATATCGCATCAAAATTGGTGGTAGAAAGTTTTACAGAAGGATTGCAAGATGAATTGGCAGAGTACGGAATTGAAAACGTAAGCATTCAGCCGGGAGTTTATCCAACAGAAATGAATAACGGATCTAAAGCGGGTATTCATGCCGATAAAGCAGAAATTATCGCTGAATATGGAGAAGCAGCAACAGACAAATTCAATGCTTTAGGCACAGCTTTATTTGGCAAAATGGCTCAGTTCGATATGAATCCGCAGACTATTGCAGATGGTATTTTAGAATTGGTAAACATGAAAAAAGGCGAGAGACCGTTGCGTTTTCCATTAGATGCCATTGCACAAGGAACTGATAAAGAATTTATTGAAGCTCGTGCCAATATCAAAGCTAAATGGCTTGACGCTTACACTAATTAATTTCTGAAACATTCAATAATTAGACAAAATTTAATTTTTAACACATAGAAACATAGTTTTTTCTTTATCTGAAAAGAAGATGAAAAGAAACTCGTTTCTCACACATAGCTATGTTTGTTTATGCAAATGAAATGCCTTTTTAAGCTTGCATAAGCTATGTTTCTATGTGTTAGAATATCAACAATAAAACATTAGATAATTTATTCAAACATTTACAATAATCATGAAAACAACTCATAAAAAATCAAATAAAAAAGTACAGACTTCAGCAGCAGCAATGCTTAATTTATTAGTCCTATTTTCTGCTTCTGAAAAAACAGTAGCACAAACAAGTGCTGGAATAGTAGGAATCGATCATGTGGGAATTAATGTTCCAGACCTCAATAAAGCAATAACATTTTTTGATGATGTACTCGGGTTTAAACCTGTAACACAATTAGGACCAATTCCGCTAGATGATGCTTGGAAAGAATTAAATCATATCAATCCGAAAACGGGTGCTGTTACGATAAAAATGATAAATGCAGGAAATGGAGCGAGCATTGAAGTATTTGAATATGCAGACAATAAAGGAAGCAAAACACAGCCAAATACCGATGATATCGGCGCATCGCATATTGCTTTTTACGTAAATGATATTCATGCAGCGGTGCAATATTTAAAAAGTAAAGGCGTAAAAATATTGGGCGAACCTTTTACAATGCCATCGGGAGATACAGCTGGGGAATCTTGGGTGTATTTTGAAACACCTTGGGGTTCTAAAATGGAACTGGTTTCGTACCCAAACGGAAAAGGTTATGAAAAATCAAATCCGAAAACAGTTTTATGGTCACCGAAAAATAAAGCAGTAAAAAAAGTTACAGCAGATGATTTCGATTCTAAAAAGAACAAAACTATAGTAGAAAATCACCTAAAAATCTGGAATGAAAAAGACGAAGCAAAACGTAAAGTTTTATTAAATCAGGTTTACGCATCGGATATAGAAATGGTAGATCGTCATTTTATTGCTGAAGGAATTGAGGAAATCAGTAAATTTATTGTAGAACTTCAGACCAAAAATTCTGAATTTAGATTTACTGCAAAATCAATTGAAACAAATCATAATATAATTCGCTTATATTGGCAATTTGGTTCAAAAGCAAAACCAGCAGTTGTTAGCGGTATGGATTTGTTTGTGATCGAAAATGGAAAAGTACAGAAACTGTATGTTTTTGTCTCTGAAAAAGAATAAGCAACTTTTGTATATAAGCGAAAAGCTGTCCAAATCGGACAGCTTTTTCTTTGAAATAAAACACGAAACAACTACACAGTATATTTTTTTCTTAATAGGGCAATTTCTTTTGTTCCAATACCCATTTCCTGCTGTAAAAAGTTCTCGATACTTCCGTATTGATTTTTTAAACCATTAAAAAATGCACGGATAAGCTCAGGTTTCAATGACATTGAATTTTCAACTTCCTCCTCTGTCATACCGCTCATTTTAGCCAAAGGCGCTAACATTTTTTTATTCATTGGTTTCAGATAAACATTAGAAGCAACATAATCGGCTTCGATAGTTTCTTGAGGAACCTGCAAAATATACAAGAATAAAGCAGTTGCCATTCCCGTGCGGTCGCGTCCGCCAGTACAGTGGTACATGATAGCCTCTTTTTTATCAGCAGTTAAAAGTTTTACAAACAGAGGGCGGAATCTGTCTCCGCTGTATTTTACAGCATCAACACCATAGAATTTTTCCAGAAAATTACCTTCTTTCAAAAATTTAACCATTTGCGCCGGATTAGGAAGACTGTCACTTCCTGCTGGACTTAAAGTGTAATCTGTATTTTTTGGTAAGTGATCTGGAGCTGCTTTAGCTTCGGCAACACCTCTAAAATCAATTACGGTGTGAATTTTTTTCTTGTCTAATAAGGCTAAATCGGTATCTGTCAATTTATCAATTCCTGCGCTTCTGTATACTTTTCCCCACGCAACCTGCTTTCCATCCATAGTTTTGTAACCGCCTACATCTCTAAAATTTACGGTTCCTTTTACAGGGACTAATCTTTTAATGCTATCTGTAAGTTGAGCAGAGGCAACTAGCGGTGCCAAAACTGCCATTGTGATTATTGCTTTTTTCATTTTGTTGAATTTATTTGTGTTTATTATTTTAGAAAATATCATATCGAAGTCCTGCTTGTCCACGGCTTCCGTACCATTCCTGAGAAGTAACACGGCGTTTTTCTTTACCCATATACATTTTTACTGGAGAATCGGTTAAGTTGTTCAACTCAAGAAAAACTTTCAGTCTTTTAGTGATGCTGTAGGTTGCAGAGGCGTCAACGGTAAAATTAGAATCTGTCCAGATGTAATAATCTGGGCCTAATTGCTGATTGATGCTTTCTACAGAATTTCCACGGTAATTACCTGCAAGACGCACCATTAAACCATTTCTTTCGTAAAAAAGAATGGCATTAAATAAGTTTTTAGACTGATTTGGCAGACCTGTTTTATCATTTTCAATACCAGTTGCGGTAATTCTTGGCACTTCCGTTTTAGAGTCGATAAAAGTATAGTTGAATTCTATTCCGAAGCCGCTCCAGAATCCGTTAAGGAAATCGAATCTTTTGTTTATTCCTGCTTCAAAACCAAATAAAGTAGCTTTGTTTAGGTTTTTTGCCTGAGTTACTAAGTAATCTTCACCGTCAATATTCTGCATGCTGACATCTGTAAAAACAACATCAGTAATATTTTTATAGAAAGCGCCTCCAGAAAGTAGTCCAACATTGTCGAAGAAGTATTCTCCCATCAAATCAAAATTGTTGCTAAATGTTGGTTTCAGATCAGGATTCCCTTGTGTAATCGTCATTGGTGAAGAAGTGGTATTGGTCGAACTTCCTGGTGTCATATCTCCAAAATTCGGACGTACAAATGAGCGTGTATAAGCGGCACGAAGGTTCGATTTATCGCTCAATTTATATTTTAAATGAAGCATTGGTAAAAATGCGTTATAATCATTTTCAACCTTTGACGGACTTAAAGTTACAACAGCCGGAGTTCCTTCTGTAGTAGCTTTTGTTCCGTTTAATGTCATATCGGTATATTCATTTCGAATACCTCCAATTATTTTAAAATTTTCTGAAGCATCTATTTCAGCCATCGCATAACTTGCAATTACACTTTCGTCACCCGTATAAAAAGCAGTTGCATTAGTTTTAGAAGTAAAATCCATTATGCCGTTAGCCGTTTGAAAAGGCTGTCCGAACATAGCAAACAATTGATCTTTAGTTAACGGATTTACAATGAACTGGCTGAAATCTCCATTCATATTTCCAAAGAATTTGCTTCCACTTGGGAAACTAGTTGTCTGCAGATTAGATAACGGAACCAAAGCTGGTGAATTTGGAATTCCAACCGCAGCGGCTGGCAGGTACACATAATTTGATCCGTAAGTATTGGTTCTGTCTTTGTGACGGTATTTTGCACCAAACTTCAGATTTACTTTAGAACTAGCTTCAACCTTTAAATTTATTTGTCCGATTTGGTCTCTTTCGCTGTTGTTTAATTGTGCAATTACCAATTGGTTTAGCAATAATTTTGAAGGATCCATCACTTCATTTGGATTAGCAATTCCGGTTTCAAAATTGTCAACCGTTCCACCGACACCGTTTGGAGAATCGAAGCCCCAATAACGTTTTCCATCGCTTGAAAGATCATTGAAACCACCTGTAATTTTCTGGCGGAAAGTAGCAATTGGAAGACCTTTGTTTACAGAAGTAGGAGGCGTATCCAAATAATAATCTGATTTATGATTGCTGTAACTCCAATCCAGTTTGAATTTTTCGCTCATCTGATGTTCTCCACCAACTTCAAATCCGTTTAGCGCCGTTTGGTAATGAGAATATCTGTAATTGTATTGAAAACGCGAATTCGTATAATCAATATAAGATTCATATACTGGGCGTATATCGTCAAATTTATTCGCCATTCCTCTAAAGAATATTTTATCGGCAGGTGTAATTTTGTATTCCGCACCCACATTTAATCCTTTAGTTTCGCGTTCTCCCATATAACGTTTAAAAAGAACGGTATTTAGAGATCTTTTCTGCTGTTCGGTCGCTGCACCAGTATTGTAAGTGGCTGCAAATTCATCAGATCCCCATTGTCTGCTCCAGATGGCTCCAGAAACAATTACGCCTAATTTATTGTTGAAGAAACGATCGCCATAAGTAATAGAACCATTATACGTTCCATTTTCGCTAAAAGTATTGTAACCTCCCGCAGCACTTACGTTTAACGTACGTTTTGAAGGTGCAGTACGAGTGATAAAGTTAATCGATCCTCCAATTGCATCGCCTTCCATATCGGGTGTAATCGCTTTAGCAACCTGCACATATTGAATCATTTCTGATGGAACAGCATCCAATACAGACGAACGATTCCCCATAACATTAGAACTCGGCAAACGATTTCCGTTAAATAGAGTAGAAGTCCAAGCAAAAGGAGTTCCTCTTACCGTAGCCTGATCGGCCTCACCGTGATATCTCGCAACGGCCACACCTTGCATACGCTGTACCGCTTCGGCAGCATTACGGTCTGGTAATTTACCAATAGCATCGGCAGCCATAACGTCCATAATCGCAAGCGAATTCTTTTTAATGCTGTACGCTTTCGCTTGAGAAGGTGCCATTGTTCCAGACACAACAATCTCTTTTAAAGTGCTTGAACCGTCTGGCGACATTTGGATTAAACCAATATCGTTGATTCCTTTTACCAAGTTTAAAGTAATTGATTTTGTCTCGAAACCAATATAGCTGATTTCGATTGTAACTTCACCAATCAGTGGCGCAGTCAAGGTAAAAGCTCCTTGGATATCTGATATGGTCGAATTTTGAAAAGTTTTTCCAGTAATATTCGCAGTCGGTAATGTGCCGGTATCGCTGGTAACGATTCCTTTAATGGTCTGAGCATTTCCAGACAGTATAGCGCCTGTTGTAAGTAGCAGGGTAAAAAGTATTTTTTTGAATACCTGCTTTTGATTGAGTTTAAATTTGCAAGAGTTTTTCAGTAACATGGTTGTGTTTTTTTTGGCAAATTTGTTACGAAATATACTTTGCCGCGACCCTGTAGATTTATAAGTACTTAACAGTCGTCTCAATTTTTTATTTTTTATTTAAAGGCTTGTTTTTAAAGGGATTTAAGATTGTTATTAAATTGTTACCAACTGATTTTTTTGCAATTTGTAAACATTTAGTTAACTCCATGAAAGTACTTTAGCACAAAGATTTCAGATGAAATATATAATTGCTATAGGAATATTTCAGGCTTTGCTAGCCGTAGTTTTACTTTTAAGAAGCAGATACAGAACCCATGCTGATGATTTATTGATTTCATTAGTAATTTGTATCGGACTTCATCTTTCTATCAAATTTTACATTTTTAATTTTATAGAAGATCAGCAAGTCTTAAACATGTTGAATACCTTTATTGGTTTTTCCTACATTCCGCTGTTGTATCTGTATTTGCGGAAAACGGTTAACCCAGAATTTATACCTTCTTCAAGATGGTATTTGTTTATTCCTTTAATACTTGGTGCTATTGCTTATTTTTCTACAATCTGTGTTTTAGCGGCAGGATCTCCAAAAGCACATCAGTTTTTATATTGGTACAATACAGTTACGCTGTATGTTTTGCTTTCGTCAGATATTATTTTCTCGTGCTTTATAATCTATACAGCGGTGAAAAAACTTTCGCCAAACTGCATGGAAAGAAACCTGATTATACAGGTTGCTTCACTTTTTCTTTTAATTGGTTGCATTGGTTCGTTTCTAACGATCTTTTTGCCTAATGCATTTTCTTTAAGCTACATCAGCCGAAGTGTAGTTTATGCACTTTTAATTTGTATCGTGATTAGAATCATCACTCACAAATACACCGTTTCTATTGAGCCTTCTGAAGATCCTATTCAAGAAGAAATTATATTTCAAGAAGTAAATTTTGCGGTTGCAGAAATTACAGCGCCATCTGAAGTTCAAACCGATGCCTTAAGCTTATTTAAAACGCCGCCATTATCTAATACGATAGTGATTTCGAAAAAAGAACGTCCAGCAGCACAAAAGAGAAAAGAAGTCCTTCGTGAAAAAGAAATGTTCAAAATATTATTGAAACTCGAAGCTGCAATGGAGTCGGAAAAGCACTTTACAGACAGCGAACTCACAATTGACAAACTTTCTCAGCTTACAAACCAGAAGAAATATCACGTAAGCGAAACTTTGAACCATTTTGTAAATAAGCCATTTTACACTTTCGTAAATGAATACAGAATTAAATATGTAAAAGACAAATTGAATCAGTTATCCAAGCATAACAAAAACGTCAATATTCTGGAAGTGGCTTATGAGGCAGGTTTTAATTCAAAATCATCTTTTAACCGCTATTTCAAAGAAATTACCGCCAATACTCCAACTGAATATTTGAGTTCGCTCACTAAAGAAATAGAGAAAGCATAACATCAGAACTGCCAAAACAAGTAATCTAAATAACAAACCATATAATGGAAATTTTAAGTTTTTTGAAGCCTAAAAAACAGAAGCGTCTAGTTTCTGAAAATGATTTTGACACCAATCTTTTAAGACATTTGAGACTTGCGACAGAATCACTTGTTAGTTTGAGAGATGCTGCAGTAGAAGAAGAAGATGAATTGAAAATTGATTATTTTTTTAATTCGGACACGCTTGAAAAAGCACAGGAATTGAAAAAAGAATTGCATAGCAAGAGTTACATTGTAAACTATGAAGCTGCACAACAGGATAAAAATTTATTTGTAATTTCTGGAAAAACTACAGAGATTAAGATGATGCATGAGTCATTAAGTCAGTGGGTTACGGAAATGTGCGAGCTAGGATACAAACACGATTGCAAATTTGATTCTTGGACGATTGTCCCTCAGAAATAATAATTTCAATTTATTCTAAAAAATTAAAAAGCCAGAACTATTTCTGGCTTTTTAGTTATATGGGAAAAGATTATTTATCTAATTCGTATAAATTTTAGATGATCATTTTTGGTTGTAATAATTAAGTCAGCTTTGTGCAAGGTGTATTTTCCTTTTAAATAGTCTTTCTTGTTATCGTCGCCTGATTTTAAAGTTAAAGAATCTTTTGTAAACGAATATTCTCCATTTACGATGCTTTTTTGCTGATCGGTTTTATTAATTTGAAAACTATTTAGATCCTCAAAATGTAATCTTTCCTTAGTTTGAAGATTTTCCCAAGTTCCATAAAATTTGTCTTCTTTCATATATTCATTTTTCAAAGTATTGAACATTATAAAGAAACCAATGAAAACAGCAGGAATATAAATGAATTTAATCACGCTAATTTTATTTATCCATTTAGGTCTGTCACTGTTTTGATACAATGGAGGTTCTTCAAGAAAATATTTTAGAAAAACTTTATAATCAGAAAAGAATACAAACAGCGCCATTAAAGTCAAGGTTATCGCAACTTCTTTTGCATTAATATCATAAGCAAAATCGGTTAGAAGAATATTGACCATAAAAGTGAGGAAAAGGACAATTCCGATTCTTGTTGTTTTTCTAAAAAAGAGCAGGAGTGAGCTTATAATTTGTGTAACCGCAATAACGATTGGGTACCAATAACAGTAACCATAATAATACCAAGTGAGGCGAAAACCATCTAGAGAGCCAATTGGCATATCATATACGCTTGGCTGCGATACAAATTGGGTTTTTAATAGTTTACCGTAAGCATACAAGATGATAATTGTAGCTAGAGTATATCTGCAAAAGGTGTGTAAAAAAAGATGGATTTTTTGCCAGTTCATATTTTTGGGATTTTTTGGTTTTACGTTATTTCGAACTTGGTAAAAGTAGATGATCCCAAAATAGCAAAATTGTACAAATGGAAACCATTATACAAAAAGCCAAATATTTTCTTTTTCTGTATCTATGTTTTTGAAAAATATGTGTGGATTCCGGTTTGTCAGTTCTTTAAAATTTCGAATAAAATGAGACTGGTCATAAAAATCATACTGAGATAATTCAGAAAAATTCTTGCTTTGTTTCTGCTTGAGAATTGAATTTCTAAATCGATGTATTTTTCTGTACTCTGAAGGTGATTTGCCAATATGTTTGGTGAAGATTTTATTCAAATATTGTCTGCTTATTTCGTGTTTAAGAGCAATTTCTTCAATCTTTTCATCAGTTTCAATATCGGCAAGTATTTTTTCAATTAATGATAAATCTTTGATTTGTAATTTAGAAAGCAAATAATCTTCAAGCTCCTGACTTTGTTTGTCTTTGGCTAAAGTGAAAATTTCAATCATTTTAGTATTGAAATCGGGCATAAAAGTAAAATCCAAGATAGTTCCTTCAGAAAAAATACTTTTTGAATCTGACAAAAACTGATTTATTCCTAATGGTTTAAAGTAGATTGTAACTTCATTTATAAGCTCTTTGTAATGTATTTTTATAGGTTTGGTGTAGCGAGAAACCACACAGGTCATTATGTTTTTAGCTGGCGATGATTTTATAACGACTTCGTTGTTTTGTATATCAACATCTAGATCCTCATTCGTAGTTAAGATGCAGAAATTATTTGGGAAAGTCAGATATTCTACAGATCCTGAATTTTTGTCTTTTGAAATAAAGTAATATCCTTCAATATATTTTTTTAAAATTTCATTCTTTGGCTGATAAAAATCCAGATTCATTTTTCTCTTTGGGATAATTTTTAAAGGGCAATTGATTTATAAAACTAAAATAACAAATAAAAGGTTATAGATATATTTACGGCCATCTTTTTAACTTAACCTAAGCTTTATATTCCATTTACCTTGCGATTGTATACTTGTGGGTTAAATTACTACACAATGATCAGGTCTTTATTTTTCTTCTTTATTTTTAATGTATTCGCCTTTGGACAGCAGATTAAGTTCGAAAATTTTACAACAAATCAAGGGTTGTCCAACAACTCGGTAAATGATGTAGAAAATGACAGCAACGGAGGCTTATGGATTGCTACTTGGGATGGTCTAAACTACTTTGATGGTTACAATTTTAAGATTTATAAAAACGACCAAAATAACGATAAAACGATTTCTAGCAACTACGTTACCAAATTAGAAAAAGATGCTGCGGGCACTATCTGGCTTATTACAAAAGAAGGGCATATCAATCAGTATTTAGGGCAACACGAGTTTAGAAATTTCAAATTTAAAAGTATTCCGAAAGATATTCATTTGTCTGAAAAAGGAAATATAGTAGTTCAGACCAAGGATGGTTATTACGAATTTAAAAACAACTCTTTTTCTGTAATTGCTTATAACAAAGTAAGATCAACCGATTTTACCAATCTTAAAAATATACTGCTAAGAAAATATCCGAAACTGACCATCAATGATATTTTAAAAGATAAAGAGGGTAATATTTGGTTTGCTACGCGCGAAAATGGAATTTATATCATTACAAATGATTCCGAAGAAAATATAAAGCATTTTACTTCCGATTTATATTCGCCGTATTCTTTTAAAAGCAATGAAATAGAAGCGCTTCATGAAGATGATTTCGGAAATATTTGGTTGGGGTTAAAAGACGGCGGTTTAAGTATGGCATACACGGGTTCTGAAAAAATAAACCTAATCGCGCCACATCCCGTAAAACAGCCTAATCTGCCAGCCGAAACAATCAGAGCCGTTACCAAAGACGCCAAAGGCAAAATCTGGCTCGGATTCTACACGAGAGGTCTTTACTATCTTAATGAAGGAAATGGTTTTTTCGAAAAATTTAAAATTAATCAGGCTGCTTCTGTTCCCGATTGGGAGCGCATAAGAACGTTATTTACCGCAAGTGATGGATCGGTTTGGGCAGGAACGTACAAAGGCATTTTGCGAATTAAAGACAATAGCTATACAAGTTATGAGAATAGCGGTATTCCAGGTTTATCTATTGCTAGATGTTACTCGATGTGCGAAGACCAGAACAAACAGATTTGGATGGGCTGTTGGGGAGGACTTGCAAAATTTAATTTGCTGTCAGGAAAATTTGAAAAATTTAAAGGACAAGAGTTGCTAAATAAATACCACATCAGATGTGTTAGAAAAAACAATCAGAATCTTATACTGGCAACAGAAAACAGCGGGGTAATTGTTTTTGATTTAAATACAGGTACTTTAAGAAATATTACTGCAAAAGATGGAATTTTAGGCAATAGCATTTATTCTGTTTTTGTTGACAAACAAACCGATAATTATTGGATTGCTTCTCTTGGTGGTGTGAGTATTTTTAATAAAAAAAGGGGGCTAATAAAAAATTTTACTGAGAATGACGGACTTCCGAGCCACATGGTTTATGGGCTTATTGACAATGGCGACAAAATTTGGGTCAGCACTACAAAAGGAATTGCTTCAATTCATAAAAAAAGCTACAATGTTGATTCTTATAATCCGTCGTATGGATGGCAGGCTCCCGAATTTTCTGAAGGTGCTTATTATCAGGATTCTAAAGGAAATATGTTTTTTGGAGGAGTGGGCGGACTGAATTATTTTAATCCAAGTACCATTTATTGTGATAATGCCCAAGCCAAAATAAAACTGAAAATAGATGGAAACGAAAATTATCTGAAAACCATTGAAAAGAGTTTTAGCAATAATGAATTGGAAATAGAAGTAATACCAATTTTGTTCCCAAGAAATAAAAAAGCGAATATCTACTACAAACTAGAAGGAGAAGATGACGACTGGGTTTTGTTGCCTGCAAACAATAAAATTGAGTATACCGATTTATCGTCTGGCAAACATCGGTTTTTAATAAAACAAGGAAAAAATGGAACAGTTGAACCTGTCTTTTTTGAACTTCAAATTGGTGCAGCGTTTTATGAATCGGGATTGTTTTATGTTTTCTTAATTGGTTTTGTGCTTGTTGTCTGCGTAATCGCAATGTACATTAAAAACAAAGCGGTTGTTTCTCAGCAAAAATATTTGGAAGATCTTGTAAAAGCGCGAACGACTGTTATTGAAAATCAGAAAAAAAATCTAGAAGAGATTAACAATGAACTGGATCAGAAGAATAAGAAAATAGTAGAGCAGAAAGAAAAGCTTTTGATTCTGCACAGCAATTTGAAAAATGAAAATTTTGAAATCGAGAAATTTAAAACGTTCATGCTGGCTGAATTTCAAGAACCCATTTCGCAAATAATTAAAATTTCCAGTTCATTTAAAAAAGATACGGAAGCGCACAAAGATTTGACGCTTCAGTCTGGAAAATTGGTCAATTTGATATCCGAATGGAATTATCTGGAACATGTAAAAGAACTTGGACCTTTAAAAAAGACGGCGACAAATTTGTTTCCAGTATTAAAGAATAATGTCGAAAAATTGAAAAAAGACCTTCAAATAAATCAAGTGAATTTCAATTGCGAAATAACGAATCAAGATTATTTCGCGGCTGTAGATTTGCTTCGTTTAAAACTCTCGCTTCAATATTTTTTTAATGATTTAAGCAAATATTCAGATAAAGACAGCACTTTGAAAATTACGATTGGATATGAAAAAAATTGCCTAGAAATCAAAACCACTTCTGACAGTGTTATTTTAAAAAATAACTGGTACAATATTTCTCATTACAGTCCTTACTTTAGAGCGTTGCAGGTTTTATTGCAAGATTTAGAAGGAGAAGTGCTGTATTCATCAGAAGAGCATTTCAAGGCGGTTTTGCGTATTCCGATACAAGCTGTAGAAGAAGATTTAAGTTTGAAAGAAACCATTTCGTGGAAAAATTTCAATTCTCAGGAGCAATTTTCTGAAGATAAAAAATGTCTTTTGGTTTTTAGTGACGAATATAATAATCCTGCTGCAAATCAGGTTTTGGAAAGCGAAAATTATAACTTAATGTTTGAAAATTCGGTTTCGAATCTAAACGCTGCAATCAAACACAGTGAAATTTCGGCCATCGTTTTTTATCAGGCAGAATTCTCCAAAGAACTGCTTCATTTCTTAAAATCAAATAAAGAAAATACGAATGTAAAAATTCCACTGATTTATATTTCTGAAGATATTAACTACGAACTTGATGAACAATTGCTAGAATTAGGCATTGATACGCATATTAAACTTCCTGCTCGCGCTTCATTCATAAAGAAAAAAATAGACAGCTTGATCGACCAAAATCAAGAACCGGTAAGAGAATATAAAATTCAGCAGAAAATATTTGAAATCTTAACAGAGGACAATGAACATATTACTGCAAATGAAAAACTTTTGAAAAGAGCTTTAGAAATTATTAGAAAGCAATTGCAAAACCCTTTATTTAATGTCGAATTATTGGCAGACGAATTGGGAATTTCGAGAGTAAAATGCTACCGCTTATTCAAAGAAGCTTTAAATCAGTCTCCTTCAGATATACTAATGTCACTTCGCCTTCAGAAAGCAGAAATGTTGCTAAAAACGAAGAAATTGAATATTTCTGAAATCAGTTTTGAGTGCGGTTACAATGATCCGAAATATTTTGGACGCTCTTTTAAGAAGTATTTTGGAAAAAGTCCGAAAGAATATAAGGAGTTATCTCTGTAGGTTTTGTTAGGACTGTATTTACAGAAAGTTAGGGTAAAGTTAATGAGCAAAAACACCCCTTTTTTGATGTTAATTATATCCTAAATTGAATTAAAAGTCCTCTTTTGAAAAACAAAAATCCTCCTCTTGGAGGGATCGTTAAGATACTTTTGGCAAAACAAAAAAAGTATTTTAAATGAAAAAAATTTATGCATTTTTAATTCTTGTTTTAGGATGTATGTCATATTCCTATGCGCAAGTAAATGTATCGGGAGCTGTAGTTTCTGATGTTGAAAAAATACCAGTTCCTGGAGTCTCTGTATTTATTAAGGGAGAACCAAGAGGAGCCGTAACAACTGATTTTGATGGGAAATTTGTAATTAAATCACAGCAAAACTCAGGTGTTTTAGTTTTTTCTTACGTAGGATTCCAAAAGAAAGAGGTTTCTTTTTCTGGAACTCAAAAATTGACTGTTTCATTAGCAGAAGAGGTGAGTACTCTTAATGAAGTAGTAGTTGTAGGTTACGGTTCTCAAAAGAAATCTGATGTTACAGGAGCAATTGGTTCTGTTAAAAGCGAAAATTTCAACAAAGGAGTCGTATCAAATGCAGGACAATTGATTCAGGGTAAAGTAGCCGGAGTTAACGTTGTTGCAGCAAGTGGCGAGCCTGGTGCAGCTCAAGATATTATTATTCGTGGAGCAGGAAGTTTACGTTCGGGAACTACACCACTTTATGTAGTTGACGGATTTGCATTAGACAATTCTGGAACAGGGGTAGCTTCTAACCCAATGAACTTTATTAATCCGCAGGATATCGAAAGTATCGAAGTTCTTAAAGATGCATCTGCCTCTGCTATTTACGGTTCGAGAGCTGCTAATGGTGTAATTGTAATTACAACTAAAAAAGGATCAAAAGGGCAGACTAAAATTGATCTTTCTATGACTACAGGAATTTCGACTTTGGCAAATAAAGTAGATGTTTTTAGTGCTGACGAATTTAGAAGAAGTGTTGCAGCTGTAAACGGAACTTTACTTGACGGTGGAGCAAATACAGACTGGCAAGATGAATTGACAAGAACTGGAGTTTCTCAAAATCTTAATTTATCTATGAGTGGAGGAACAGACAAATCTACTTATGCCGCTTCATTAGGTGCAGATAGCCAGCAAGGTGTTTTACAGAATAGTGATTTAAAACGTTATACAGGACGTTTAAATTTAAATCAGAAAGCACTTAATGACAAATTTAATATTGCTTTTAACATGACAGCAACTAAACTGGACAACTCAAGACCAGATGCTAGAAGTGTAGTTGGAAATATGCTAACAATGAATCCTACGGATGCAGTTTATGTTAACGGACAGCCAAACCTTAATTTGAGCAATGATATTTTAAATCCGATGATCAGTCAGAGCTTATATTCTGATGAAACAACCAACAATCGTATTTTGGCAAATATTTCTCCATCTTTTGAATTTATAAAAGGATTAACGTATAAATTCAATCTTGGTGTAGATTACTCCATGTCAGAAAGAGATGTTCAAGTTTTACCGTACGCATCTGCTACTAATACAACTTTGGGTACTGTAAATAATATTGCAACTAATAATAATAACGTTTTATACGAAAATACATTAACGTATAACTTTAATAAAAAAGCGCATAGCTTTACAGTTCTTGCAGGTCAGTCTTATCAGAAAATCCAAGTAAATCAAAAGAATTACAACTTTAGAGGTTTTCCTAACAATGGTGTTGAACCAAAAAATCAGATTGGAGCAGCAAGTGAGCTTGTGAGTAAATATTCTACTGCAGTAGAAAATGAATTACAGTCATTCTTTGGAAGATTAAACTACGCATATGATAATAAATATCTTCTTACTGCTACTATGCGTGCTGACGGTTCTTCTAAATTTGGTGAAAATAACAGATATGGATACTTCCCATCTGTTGCCTTAGGATGGAATATTACAAAAGAAAATTTCTTAAAGGATTCTGAAACTTTAAACAATCTAAAATTAAGAGCGAGTTGGGGACAAACTGGTTCTCAAGAAATTCCTTCTAAAATTACTAAAGCTAGTTATACAGAAAGTAATTCAGGAAACAATACCTATCCTCTTGATCCATCTGCTGTAGATTTAGGAAGTTATCCATATGGAACAATCTTTACACGTTTGGCTAGTCCAGATATTCAGTGGGAAGTTTCAACACAAACAAACGTTGGTCTTGATTTTAGTTTGTTTAATAATAGATTATCAGGTACTGTAGATTATTTTAACAAAGTTTCGAGTAAACTATTGCTTCAAATTGCACCAACAGATCCTATTCAGCCTGTTCCAATGTACTACACCAATATTCCAAATATGGAAATTAAAAACAATGGTGTCGAGGTGGCATTAGATTACAGTAGTGATAAAAGTCGTGATTTTTCTTATAGCATTGGAGGAAACATCTCATTTACAAAAAATAGAGTAGAAAATTCAGCTTATAAAATATTAACTACAGGAGGTGCGCAAGGTGGTGGACAATCAGGAGCAACTATTAATGGTATTGTTAACAATCAGCCAATCGGTTCATTTTACATGCTTGACTTTGTAGGAATTGGTCCTGACGGTTTAAATCAATTTGCTGATACAAATGGAGATGGGCAAATTCTTGATGATGACCGTATCGTTGCTGGAAGCGCTTTACCAGATTATATCTATGCTTTCTATTTGAATTTAAGATATAAAAACTTTGATTTTGGAGCTAATTTCAATGGTGTAGGTGGTAATGAAATTTACAACCACGTAGCAATGACTTCATTCAATAGAGGAAATTTGGCTAACTCTTTTAACACTACAGACAGAGCTACACAATATTTAAACGAAGCATCTACAAACTCTAATACAGTTTCTACAAGATATTTAGAAAAAGGAGACTACTTAAGATTAAATAATGCTACACTAGGATATAATTTAAGTCCTAAATTAATTGGATTAGGAGATGTAATGGATAACATTCGTCTTTCTGTAACAGGACAAAACTTATTCGTAATTACAAGATACAGCGGTTATGATCCTGAATTAAATATGGGAACTTCTATTGGAGAAATTCAGTCTTTTGGTATTGACTATTTCAGTTATCCAAGAGCGAGAACTATTGTATTTGGTCTAAACGTGGCATTTTAATAAAAAATAATAAAACATGAAAAATAAAATAATAGTAGGAGCACTGGCATTCAGTTTATTATTTACTTGGAGCTGTACCGACTTAGAAGAAAAAATATTGGATGAATCCTTAAATGGAATCGGACAAGCAGAGGCAGTAAATGGAGCAATTGCTCCAGCTTATGGTCAATTAAAATCAACTTGGATACATACGAACAATTTTGGTTTACAGTTAATTGCTAGTGACGAAGGTATTTTGCCTTACAGAGGTGGTACTGACTGGTATGATGGAGGTAAATATTTAGCAGTTCATGCACATACAACGACCCCTACAAATGATTTGGTAACAAGTACTTGGAATGAAATTACCATAAACCTTTCTAGAACATTATCAGCAATTGAAGTACTTACTCCTCTTGCCGAAGCTGGAAATGTAGAAGCACAAGGAGCTCTTTATGAAATGAAAGCCTTAAGAGCTTATTTAAGTATAATGACCTTAGATAACTGGGGAGTTGTATTTAAAAAAGAATCATCTACAATAAACTCTGAAATTATTCGCGGGGCAGATGCTGTTAATTATATTGAAAGTGAATTATTGTCTGTTGCTGATGTAATCAACAAAGACAAAGGGCCTGGAAGAATGACGCAAGCTGCAGTTTGGGGACTTCTTTCTAGATTGTATTTGAATGCAGCAGTTTATCGTGATCCTTATGGTACGCCATCATTTGCTCCAGCAGATATGGATAAAGTAATCAAATACACCGATAATATTGTGAACTCAGGTAAATTCAGTTTATCTCCAGAATATTTTGATTTATTTGATGATAATAACAATACAAATAAAGAAGTCATTTTTGCATTAGACCAGCGAGGCGTTATCAAAGAAGAGCATAACCGTTGGGCATATTGGTCAATTCCTGGCTCAATGTTTCCAAGACCTGAAAAAATTGATGCTGACGGAACTGACGGACCAGCTATTACATCTGATTTTTATCAAACTTGGGTTGATGCTTACGGATCTGTAGATCCTGCAGATGCTGATGCCAGATTTTATAAAAACAATGCAAAAGTGCCTGCTAACTTAAAAGATCTTACAGGATTCAGTCCTTTAAATGATGAGAACCATTACTACTGTGTAAAAGCAGAAGACTTTGAAATCGACAGAGGAATTATGAGAGGTATTCCGTGGGCTGCTAGAAAAGATGCTAACGGCGCGTTTTACAAATGTGATACGGGTTACAGAATCTACCCGGTTAAACAAATTAAAGGAAACGGACCAGATAAAAATGTGGGTTATGTAAACCTGACGCTTAAAGTTGATTTTACAAAAGAAGGAAGTATGCACTATTCTGGTTATAGAGTATCTAAATACCAATTTAGCCACACATCTCCAGACGGAAATAACTTTAGTAGTGTAGATATGGTTTTGCTGAGATATGCTGAAATCTTGATGATGCGTGCTGAAGCTAAACTTAGAAAAGGAGATAACGCAGGTGCATTAGCAGATATGAATACAGTTAGAACGTCAAGAACGGCTCGTGCTCCAATTCCTGCTGCACTTCCTGCAATCAATTTAGATATTTTGTATAGAGAATATGGTTTTGAATTTTACTGGGAAGGTTTGAGAAGAAATACTCAGATTCGTTTCAGCCATTTTGAAGATAAATGGACAGAAAAAACAGATACTGATGTAAAGAAAAGATTGTTCCCGATTCCTCAAAAAGCAATTGATGGAGCTTCAAATACGCCAGGATATCTAGTTCAGAACGAAGGATACTAGTTTAAGTTTTGTTTTTTTATATTGAATTAAAGACTGCAGTTTATTTATACTGTACCTAAAAATAGCAGTCTTTTTTGTGTTAGTTGTTTTAAACAGGGCTGATAAAAAAGCCCTGTTTTATTATGCATTTGAAAAGTTTATTCCCCAAAAAGCTTTTTATATTTTTCGAATTATGAAGTCTAGAATTACGGCTTTATACCACACCTTTTTTGCCCCTCAAAACCTACGTTTTTTCTAAAATTCAGTAATTAATTCTAAAATGAAATTATCATTTATATTTAGCCTTTTGTTCTTCTCCTTTTTAGGAGCGAACGCACAAAATCCAGTCAAAGTGCATTCGCATAATGATTACAATAATACGATTCCGTTTTGGGATGCCTATTCGAATGGAGCAACATCTATTGAAGCCGATATTTTTTTGAAAGACAATAATCTCTATGTTGCTCATGATAAAGAAAGCATTACCGCTTCTAGAACTTTAGAAGAATTGTATTTAAAGCCTTTAGAAACGGCTTTAAAAATGAATTACAAAAAAGGAAACCAATTATTTTTATTAATAGACCTAAAGACTGAAGCGGAGCCAACGCTTAATAAACTTATTTCGATTCTAAAAAAATATGAAGCGATTACCAATAATAAAGATGTAAAAATTATTATTTCGGGAAATAGGCCAGAAGCTTCAACATATATAAAATATCCGAGCTTTATTTTCTTCGATTTTCAAGAAATAGACAAAACCATTTCGAAAGAGAACTGGGAAAAAGTAGCGATGATAAGCGTTGACTTTAAAAAATATTCAGTTTGGAACGGACTGGGGAGATTGACACATGATGATTATAATCGCGTAAGTGCTGTTATTGCAAAAGCAAAAACATTAAATAAACCATTCCGATTTTGGGGCTGTCCAGATACAAAAAGTGCCTGGAAAGCTTTTTTAAATTTAGGAGTTGATATTATTAATACAGACAAGCCTTATAATTGTGTTCATTATCTGGAATCTTTCCCTAAAAGATTTGTAACCGCTACAAATTCGTCAAAAGTTTATATTCCGACCTATAAAACTGATCAAAAAAATCTGCCTGTAAAAAATGTTATTCTTTTAATTGGAGACGGAAATGGATTATCTCAAATCTCTTCGGCAGTTTTAGCCAATAACGGAGCTTTGTCTTTAACACAATTAAAAAGCATTGGTTTTATAAAAACACAATCAGCAGATGATTTTACAACCGATTCTGCAGCGGCTGGAACTGCTTTAGCAACAGGACAGAAAACCAATAACCGAGCTATTGGAACTGATAGTTTGAGAAAACCAATTTCAAATATTTCAGAAATTTTACAAAAAAGAAATTTCTCAACTGGTGTCATTTCTACAGACGAAATTACGGGCGCAACGCCAGCTGCTTTTTTTGCGCACAGAGAAGAAAGATCTGATTCTAAAGGAATTTCAGAAGATTTATTAAAAAGCAAACTAAACCTATTTGTGGCAGGAGGAGCGTCTGAATTTAAAAATACTGGTGTAAATTCTAAATTTAAAATATTGAATTCAGTTAAGGACATGCAATCAGAAAACAGTGAGGCTGTTGGTGTTTTTATTTCACAAGGCAGAGTTCCATCAGTTTTAGAAGGAAGAGGAGAATTATTAGCAGATGCGACAAAATACAGTTTGGAATTTTTAGGCAAGAAGAAAAAGCCATTTTTTCTGATGGTTGAAGGTGCGCAGATTGACAGTTTCGGACACGTTAACAATGCCGCGGGAATTGTTGCTGAAACAATAGATTTTGATACAGCGATTGCACAGGCTTTAATGTTTGCAGATCAAAACGAAGGAACTTTAGTTATTGTTACAGCCGATCACGAAACCTCAGGATTTGCAATTCCACAAGGAAATGTAAAAAAGCATGAAATTGAAGGCGATTTTATAACTAACGATCATACAGCAACCATGGTTCCAATATTTGCTTATGGCCCGCATTCACAAGATTTTCAAGGAGTTTATGAAAACAATGAAGTGTTTCATAAAATACTTTCAATTTTAAAATAATTGAAACTCAAAAGTATTAATAATAGAGTTTTTAATTTTTAAACACATAGAAACATAGCTTTTTGGATAGCTAAAAAAGGCGTTTCACTTACTAATAAAACACATAGCTATGTGTTAAGAAACGAGTTTCTTTTTGATACCCTTCAGCTAAGTCTAAAAAAATCTATGTCTCTATGTGTTTAAAAAATAATCTTTGTAATCTGTGAATCCCGATAGCTATCGGGAGTGGCTAAAAAAACTTTTAAAGAAATTATTAAGCAATGAAGATATATAGTAAAAATATACTTTTCGGAATATCATTTTTGTTCACGCTAAGCATAAGTGCACAGAAAACCGTTCACCAATACGTTGATCCAATGATTGGTTCTGAAGGTGTAGGGAGGGTTTTTGTTGGGCCATCTTGCCCGTACGGAATGGTAAAACCAAGTCCCGATTGTACAGTTCATCCTAATAGTGGCTGGCTTTCAATGCCGAAAGAAGTAACAGGTTTCAGTCAAGTTCACGTAAGCGGAACGGGAGGCGGACCTAAATATGGCAATATCTCTATTATGCCATTTTCTGGAGCTTTGGATAAATTGGATCAAACCTCTTACCGAACTGAAGAAAACGTAAAGTTGGGGTATTATGAAACTGTTTTTAAGGAGAATAATATCAAAACAGAAATTACGACTGGAGAAAAAGTTTCTTTTTACAGATTTACTTATCCTAAAAACAAATCGAAAGAATTAAAAATAGATCCTGGATTTTTTCTGGGAGAGCAAGACGAACCCGATGGACGCGAAGCGCAGATGTTTGTGGGTTCTCAAATCGAGATTGTTTCAGATACAGAAGTTCGCGGTTACAGCAGAATTCGCGGAGGCTGGAACAACGGACGTGCTTATGCCGTTTATTTTTGGGCCGTTTTCGATCAGCCCATTGCCAAATATGTGACTTTTAAAGACGGTAAATTTTATAACGAAAAAGCGCAGTTTGATTCGGGTAAAAAAACGGCAGCACTTTTATCTTTTGGAAATTCAGGAAAAGAAGAAGTAAATGTCAAAATTGGAATTTCATTTTTAAGCGAATTAAAAGCAAAAAATAATATCGAAGTTGAAATTCCAAATTGGGATTTTAATGCTGTTTTAGCTTCTCTAGAAAATAAATGGGAGAATTTATTAAGCAGAATCCAACTTTCAGAAGATACTTCAATAGAATATAAAAAAATGTTCTACACAGGTTTGTATCATACGATGATTATGCCAGTGAATAGAACAGGCGAGAATCCGCTTTGGACAAATGACGAACCGTATTATGATGATTTTTATACCATTTGGGATACTTTCAGAACTTCAAGTCCGTTAATCACGCTGATCGATTCTAAACGTAAAGTCGAAATCATCAATGCGATGCTGAATATTTACAAGCGAGAAGGCTTTTTACCTGAAGGAAGAAGTGGTAACGATAACGGAAGAACACAAGGAGGTTCTAATGCTGAGGTGGTAATTGCCGATGCTTTTGTAAAAAATCTAAAAGGTATAGATTACGAATTGGCATTGCAGGCGATGCTCAAAGATGCTACAGTTCCTCCGGGTGGAAATGAAGAAAAAGAGGGAAGAGGCGGACTTATCGATTATCTAAAATTAGGGTATGTTCCATACGGTACAGACCGCGCCGGAAATAGAACGATCGATTATTCGTATAACGATTACAATATTGCTACAGTTGCCAAAGGTTTAAGCAGAATGGATTTATACAATCAGTATATGAAACAAGCGGACAGCTGGCAGAATTTGTGGCGTGCCGATTATGAAAATAGAGGTGCAAAAGGATTTATTATGCCAAAAGACAGAGACGGAAACTGGTTGGATGATATTGTTTTTGGTGAATCAAAAATTCAGAAACCTACTTTTAAATATACGCCAGTTATTATCGAGTCGCCTTGGTATGTCTGCCATTGGTGCGTATTTTTCTACGAAGGAAATTCATGGGAATATTCACTGAGCATTCCGCATGATGTTCCAGAATTAGTTAAAAAATCTGGCGGAGAAAAAGCTTTTGAGAACAGGCTTAATATTCTTTTCGATTCTAATTTATACAACGTGGCTAACGAACCGTCTTTTTTAACTCCGTGCTTGTATCATTGGATAGGGAAACCGTACTTGAGCAGTGATAGAATTAGGACTATTATCAAGAATAATTTCAATACTTCTCATGCAGGATTGCCTGGAAATGACGATTCGGGAGCGATGTCTTCGTGGCTGGCTTTCCACATGATGGGATTGTATCCAAATGCTGGACAGCCATATTATCTCATCAATTCGCCTTTGATTGCAGAAACGACTATGCAGTTGGAAAATGGTAAAAGTTTTAAAATCACGACTAGAAAGATGAGTGATAAAAACAAATATATCAAAACCGCTTTTTTAAACGGAAAATCCTATCAGAAAGCTTGGATTTCGCACGATGATATTAACAACGGAGGCGAATTAATTTTAGAAATGGATTCTAAACCTTCAGCTTGGGGAACGACAATTTTACCGCCGTTAAAATAAATATTCAAAAGATGAAAAAAGTACTTTTATCCATTCTAATCTGTTCGGTTTATCAAATTGGAAAGGCACAAAATATAATCCCGACGCTTAAAAATAATACCGAACTGCATTACAGCTGTAAACTTCACGGACAAACGAGAACTTTGTCGTTAAAGACAGATTTAACCAATGATGCACTTACTTTCAAATTGGAAACTAGAGGCGTAAAAAGCAGTATTGTAACCACAAAAGAAGGACTAAAGAACGGAAATGTGTTAAGTTATAGTCAAGGCGAATACGCACCAGTATTGAATTTAAAACCATCAGAAACCTTTTTTATGATTTCACAATCGGCTTATCAGGATTTGGTTCAAAATAAAAAGTTTGTTTATAATAATACGACCTACGATTTGATCGAAAATGATTCAGAAACTGCTGTAGTTCTGGATGGAAAAGCAGTAGAAGCCTTTCACATAAAAGCGAAAATCGATGAAACCGAAATGTGGATTGTCAAAAATCCAGAGTTTCCTTTAATCTGCAAAGTGATCAAAAATCCGCTAGGAATAAACTGGACATTAGTTAAGATTGTACCTTAAAAATAAACAAAAATAAATAGAACAGCCCCCAATGTTCATGAAACCCGCCTGACTTTTTTAAAAAAGGGCGGGTTTCTTTATTTTATATGTATTATTCTGCGCTGTGAATTAAAAAAAACTTCTACAGAGTCTTTAAATTTTTTCTTCACTACTAAGCCATTTACTTCATTGTTCAATTTCAATTTATGCAGTTTAGAATCTATTTTTAAGAGTACTAATTCTTGATCATTAGATTTTATATAACCATAATACTGTAACTGTGGCCAGCTAATATTGGAGTTTACTTTTGGAGCTGGTGCTGCTTTTATCACTTTTTTTGCTGGAGCATGATAAGAAACTGAAGCAACAAATGCAGGTTTTTCATTATACTGTTTATTTAAAAAAGGATCACGGCCAATTTTTTTTAATTCAAAAGTATCTTTATTAATTTTTTTTAGAGATACATTATGATTCGATATTTCGGTATTTGCGAAGCCATCATTATCGGTAAAATAACGTTTTATAGTTCTATAACCTACGGTTCCCCATAGGCTTAGAACTACAATAATTAGAAGTATATTAATTTTCTTTTTTGCCATTATTAATTAACTGTAATCTTAAATCCTGTACTGTTAGTTCCGATGTTTCCAGCAACGTCAACAGCTCTTACTCTCCAGAAATACGTTCCTGCAGTAGCAAAAGTATAGGATAGTGTTGTTGTATTACTATTTAATGTTTGAAGATTGGAAGTAAAATCTACATCCGTTGCTATTTCTACTACATAAGATATTGGCGATTTTATGTTTCCAATATCTGAAGCAATGGTCCAAGTAAAACTTGCTGCAGTATTTACTGTTTGAGTAGCATTATCAGCAGGCAATGAATTTTTTGGCTGATTTGGAGCGGTTGTGTCAACATTGAACCTTTTTGCTGCATATTGCCTTGTCTCAGTTTCAGCATTTTTTGCTTTTACTCTCCATTCATAATTTCCGTCAGCAAGTTCTGGTAGATCCAATGTTAAGTAAGTATCTGTTAAGTCTGTTTGTGGGTAAACTTCTTGGCCAGTTACTGTATTTACTACTCTTACACTATAAGAAGTGGCGTTATCAAGCTGTTCCCAGTTTAAGGTGATATTGGTAAAATTTAGATATTTGTCACTATCTGGAGTTAATAATATAACCTGCTGATTGGTTAAATCATCTGGAATATTTGTTGAAAAGTTGGATGGAAAAGAATAGGTCGATTGATAAGCATAATTTTCTGCTCGCACACGCCAGATATAACTTCCTGCAGCTAGGGGTAAAGTTAAATTGGTCTTTGTAGTTAACGAATCTAAAATAAGAACCTGATCGTATTCGTAAACCTGAACGCGGTACTTATCAGCACCTTTTAAGCTATTCCATTTAAAGTTAACTACGTTACTTTCTACAACAGCATCTTTTGTTGGAGAAATAACTTGTACGATATCATTGGTAATATCTTCTTCAAGGATATCATCACAAGAGAATATAAAAAGAGAAAGGCTGATTAATAGAATTTTATTTAGTGTTTTCATAGTTTTGAAAAATCATTTTTAAATGTAAAACTTCAGATTTATTATTATTTTTTTTAGTGGTGTAAAAGTTCTGGCTCACCATTCGAGAATAGTTGAATTTTTTTTCAAAATTATAGGCCAGTTCTAATAATTGATTCGCATTTCCAGTGACGTCCAATTGATTGGTTATAATGTGATAATCTGTTTCTGGATAATCATGAATGGGCTTTAAATCGTTTATCGAAACTCCAGAATTTGTACTGGCAAAACTGATTATTTCTTGCTGGACCATTTCTTTTGTTACGCCTTCTTTGCCAATTATTTTGTTCAAATACTCAACATCGTTTTTAAGAGTTCCAGTATTTTTTGCTTTTTTATTGATATCATCTGCCTTTTTTGAAAGTTCTCGATATTCTGAAACAACATCAAACAAGGTGTGAAAGGATCTTTTGTATGCCGTTATCGACAGCATAAAAAAGATTCCGATCAAAGCATAAAATTTCTGTTTATAGGAATAATTTTCAAACATTTTTAAGTATGATTTTTATTTCAAAAATTGATTTGTTCTTTTTGTCTTTTTTTAAGCTGACGATTTCGAAACGTTGCATCCAATCCATTTTTTTTAGATTTTCTAGCCATGAATTAAATGATGATTCTTGAAAAGTTTCGCCTTTAATAATTATGGAACCGCTTTCAAACAAAGCTTTTTTGTTTTCTTTATATTCTTCTTTTAAGGGAGCAATATTTAATTCGGTTAGAGAAATAGCACTCGGAATTGTTTTCATAATCTCATAGCTATAAAAAGAAAAAAACTTAGAAGACAAAACTCCTGATTCTTTTAAGAGATTGAGTTTCTTTTCTTTTTGAGCTTCTAAATCCAATATTAGCTGATAGGATTGATTAGAATAAACAGTCTGAAGATTGAGTTCAGAGTTTTTAGTGCCATAATATTGAATCAAAAAATAACTGATTAATAACGAGATTAGAAAAGCCACAAGCATTCCGATGCCAAGAAAATTAAACGCTTTTTTATATACTAATTCCTCATTGTTTAAACTAGCATTTACCGTTTTAGAAACTTCTTTTGGCTTTACAAAAAAATGAATCACAGAACCGTATAGAGGAAGGAAAATATTTGATATTGTTTCTTCACCAATTTGGTAATTTACAGCATTTGGCGTTTCATTTTGTTTAGAAAAACTGGAGAGAATATCATTCTCAAATTCAAGTTTTAAATCGGTAGAATACAGAACTTCTCTTTTTAAAGTACTATTCAGTAATGCGCCAAGAAACGAACCAATGTAAACATCAATGATCTCAAAACCAGTTTTTCGAAATTGAGAAATGCTTTCTTCAACAATGTTTTTTCTGCAAAAACTCATGAAATTGGAATTTTTCCCTTTCAGATCAGTATAATAAATGGTATTAAAATCGATATTTTTCTGCCAGTTTAAATCGGCTTCATTTTCAAAATTAATTTCTTTGTTTAAAACTCCTTTTCCTTCAATAAGAAGTAAAACGGGTAATTTTTTATCTGCAGTTTTTACTACACTTTCAAAGTTTTCAAAGGTTTGTTTGGAGACAATAGAAATCTTGTTTGCTTTCTTTTTTACAGTAAGCAAATTATAAATTTCGTAACCTTCTTTTTTAATTACGCCAACAACATTTAAGTCGTTTATTTTAATGAATTTAGATAAAGTGGCGATCATTATTAGTAAATAACTGTTGGTTTAATAAAAATGTGAAGTTTCGAGTCACTTTTTCCTTTTTTCCTACTGCTGAAGAACCATTTTACAACTGGAATTCTCGAAAGCAATGGCGTTCCTGTTCCAGAGTTTTCTTTTTTCAATTCATCAAGACCTCCCAATAAAATCATTTCGCTGTTTTTAACTCTGACAAGCGATTCAAATTTTTGAGTTGCTTTTCCAGGAGGCGCATCTTCACCAACTCTTGCCAAGAACGAACTTTTTTCTACCGCGATGGTCAAAGTAACATTTTCGTCTGTAGAAACATAAGGCTTGATAGAAACACTAAGATTTGCATCTGTAGATTTCCACGTTCCAGAATTTAAAATATCATTTCCGATATTGTTATTTATCAGCCTGTTATTTTGTTCAAAATAGTAGCTTGTTTCACCAATAGACAGTTTTGCTTCGTGTCCGCTAATGGTCGCAATTTTAGGTGTCGATTCTATTTTTAAAGCAGAGTTATTCTCCAATAATTTTAAATTTAGATAAAATGATTCGGTTACTTTTCCTAGTTTAAAAAGTCCAAAACCATTAAAAGCATCTATCAAACTATTTACAGACGAACCGTTTAAAGTGACATCTGAGTTTGGAAATAACACACCGCCAGTTTGAACTTTGTTGATTTTGTCAAGACCTGCTTTCATTCCAGTTTGAATGTCATACGCTTTATTGTACTGCACAATAATAACTTCGATCTGTACCATCGGAACAACTTTATCAATTTGTTTGATGTAGACTTTTAATTCCTCCAGTATAGATCTAGAACCAGAAACGATTAAACCATTTAGTTCTATGAATTCTTTTATTTCCAGTTTTTCTGAAAAGACCTTTGGAAGAGTAGAAACAACAGATTCAATAGATCTGTTTTCAAGCTGAATCATTTCGGTGATACGTAATCCTTCAGTAGCTTCTTCACCAATTAAATAAAAATTGTCCTGTTTTTTGTATGTATATTTTTTTCCTTTAAATATGTGAGCCAAAAGGTCATCAAATGTTATGTTATCAGCAGAAAGCGTTGTTTTTTCATTTTCTGGCTTATTGTATAAAAAGTAATTAATATGAAGTTTCTCTGCCGCTTCGGTTAATAAATCAGATGCATCTGCGATGTAAGCGCTAACTTGTAAAAAACCATTTTTATTAATATTTACTTCGTAATATCCAGGAACACCTAAGCTTGCTTTTGGCTGTTTTGCCTTCGGTCCAGTTGTTTGTGCGCTCAGATTCTGAGCCGTGCCTTTTTGTAAAAAATAAATGCCACTATCGTCTTTTGTAGCAGTTAAATCATTTGATTTTGCCATCATTTCGATAACTTGATCAAATGGGCGGTTTAGCACGTAAGAAGAAACTTTGATGTTTTTTACATCCTGCGCTAAGAGTAAATTTTTTCCCGATTTATCTATTATCGCTTTTGCAACAGCAGACAAAGTATCGTTTTCGAGCTTAACCGACAAGAAGTCATTTTGCGGATTATAGGCTACATCTATTATTTTAGGCTGTTTTTTTTCTACTACAGCAACAATTTTTCTCTTTTTAAAGACAATAATATTGCTCATAAAAGAAACATCGATGTCATATTTTTGAGCAAGATGCAGGAAAACATCTTTTACAGTGACGTCAAAAAAGTTGTTGGCAACTGGCTGATTTAATTCTGTATCTACATCGACATTTAATTGATGTTCTTCTGCTATTGAAGCAATGAAATCATGAAGAGTAAGTCCTGAAACATCAATTTTAATGGTTTCATTTAATCCCTTTTTTTGTACTGAAAATTCGTCAAACTTTCTGCGCAGTTCCGTTAGATCTTGCTGAGCAAAAATCATGTTTGAAAAAAATAACGCAACTAGTGCGAAAACGATCTGTTTAAGCATTATTTATATGTTTATTAAAATTGAATAAATTTCTTCTAGAGATGTTTCTCCTGCAGCTAAAATCTCAAATGCTTTTTCAGGCAGTGATTTATAATTGCTGTCATTACTGTATAATTTGGTAATGGTGTTATTTTTAATAGCTTCTGCAATGGTATGGTCGATATTTAAGATTTCATAAATCGCCGTTCTTCCTTTGTACCCGGTATGAAAGCATTTGTTGCATCCCACTGGCTTATAGTAAGATGAGATTTCATAAGGAAATTTGAAATTAAGAGGGAAATCTTTAGTATCGCATATGGTTTCTTTTTTACAGTCACAAAGTTTTCGAATCAATCTTTGTGCAACAGACAAGTTTAAAGTTTCTGCAATTAAATACGATGGTACACCCATATCGATCAATCTCGAAATAGTTCCAATCGCAGAATTCGTATGAATTGTTGATAAAACCAAATGCCCCGTTAATGAAGCTCGAATCGCCATTAAAGCGGTTTCAGAATCACGAATCTCTCCCAACATAATTACATCTGGATCTTGACGTAAAAAGGATTTTAAGGCAGAAGAGAATGTTAAACCAATATCTTCTTTAAGCTGTACCTGATTAATTCCTTTAAGCGTATATTCAATAGGATCTTCTACAGTAACGATATTTCTTCGGCTGTCATTTAATAATCTTAAAGTAGCATAAAGTGTAGTCGTTTTTCCAGATCCCGTTGGACCGCTAATTAGAATAATTCCGTTTGGTTTTTTAACCGCTTCCAGATATTTTTCTAATTCTTCTTTCTGCAAGCCTAGCGTGTTCAAATCAATATTTGAAGCATCTTGACCCAGAAGACGCATTACTATTTTTTCTCCGAATAAAGTAGGCAAAATCGAAACCCTGATGTCAAAAGATTCATTGGTGATTCGTCCGTCTTGCGGAAGCCTTTTTTCGGTAATATTCAGCTTTGCTTTAATCTTAACTTTATTGACCAGTTCCAGATAATTTTCCTGCTCAATCTTGTAACGTTCAATTAATTGTCCATCAATTCTGAAACGAATTCGAGAGGAATTTTCATAAACTTCAAAGTGAATATCACTGCATTTTAAAGACTTAGCTTCGGCCAATAAATTTTCAAGAAAATCACCTTTGTCAACACTTAATGATTTGTTTGAAGTTAAGGCACGTTCTTTTCTATAATAAATAGATAATGCTTTTTCAATTTCTGCAGATTCTGCAGAATGGAAAACAATATTTTTGCCTAAAAACAGCTCCAGCTCTTCTTTTGCATCTTCTTTATTGCTAGAATGATCTACGTAAACTTCAATTGTATTCTCGTGTAGCGATTTCGGAATAATGCGGTATTGATTGGCCAAATCATTTGATACAACATGCTGTATTTCTGGAAATATTTCTATTTTTTGTATCATCAGAATAAGGTTAGTTTTTGAAAGGTTAGAAAATAGTCTTTCATTAAAACAGTGAATAGAAACAAAGCCGAAAAACCTGCCAGGGGAACCGTATTTTCTTTAATGAATTTTTTCAGTCCAAACTGCATTACAATGGCAAAAACAAGAGATAGAATGAAAAATAAAATATAGTTTTTTAATAAAAATAAAGGGCTGACAGCGATATAAAACAGCAAATCTCCCAATCCAAAATAGTGAAGGAAAGGGTTGAGAATTTTTTTAGATTTCAAACTCATATATAGCGTAAGAAACCCTAAAGTAATTAGGAAAAAAACGGTATTGTATGCTACTATTTCAGCTAGTTCGTATTTTTTTACAGGAATAACAAGAAAAGAAATTATGAAAATAGCAAGCGGTAAAACGACATGTATTTTACGAAATCTCCAATCTTGAATAAAAACTAATGCTAAACAAAGCAGCAAGATTATTGAGGCTAGTTTCAATTTATTCTTTGGTTACTTCGGTTAATATTTTTTTGCTGTCGATTTCCCAAGTATTAAAACTGCCATCGCCATCCAAGTCTGAAGTAGCGGTTGCTCTTGCTAAAAACGAATCATTAGTAGCATCGATAATTTCAATTTTGTATACTGCCTGACCGCCTTCATCTACAGTTTTTTCTTGTTCAAAACCAATTTCTTCTAGGCTTCCAGAGTATTTTGAATGTCTGTAGAAATAGCTTTTTTCTAAGCCATAAACCTGATTTAGCATAGCTTGCGCTTCAATAGCCTTTGCTTGCCCAATTACAGAAGTCTGATTCGGTAAAACCATCAATAATAATATACCGATGATGCATAATACAATTAAAATTTCCGTTAGCGAATAGGCTTTAACGTACATTTTTTTATAAGAGTTGTGGTATTTTTTAATGTGCTTTAACATTTATATTTTTTTTAATTTGTTATTTTATTTGGGAGTTTGGGTTAAAGTGAATCTGGATTACGGTTATTTGTTTATTATTTTACTTAAATCGAACATTGGTGCATACATCGAAACCATAATGACACCTACAATGGCACCAATTACGATAATAATCATAGGCTCTAGGATTACTCCAATCATTTTGGTCTGATGGCTAATTTCTTCATTGTATTGTTCGGTTAATCGTTCAAACATAGTTTCTAGCTGATTGACTTGTTCTGCGACTTCGACCATCGAAACCATTTTATTTTCAAAAACATTGTGTTTTTTTAAACTTTCGTGTAATGAAGCTCCTCGCGTGATGTCTTCTTTAATTTGCTGAATTGCAATCTCGATAGGATAGAAGCTGATCATTTTACCGGTTAGGGTTAAAGAATTAATCAAAGTAGTTCTTGATGTAATCAATAAATTCATTGCCTGGCAAAAACGAGATATGTATATTTTACGAATTAAATTTCCAAAATAGGGGATTTTTAAAAGCATTGCGGTTGTAAACGCCCTATAACTATCCTTGTTTTTTAATAAAAAATGAACAACTGTTAGTCCGACAATAAAGGCAATTACGAATGAAAATATCATTCCTGAATGATTTGAAATTTTTAAGATAATCTGCGTGCTTTTTGGCAATTCGCTTCCAAATTGTTTAAAAACAGAACTAAACATCGGAACCACTTTGTTAAGCATAAAATACAAAACCAAAATAGTAACCAGCATTACAATTGTCGGGTAGGTCATAACCGAAACAATCTGTCTTTTCATTTGAATTTTTCGGTTAAAATACTTCTGTAATTCACCCAAAACTTCCTCTAGTTTTCGAGTTTCTTCGCCAATTTGAATGCTATAATATTCGTAAGGAGAAAATTGATCGGTTTCGCGCATCGACTCGTAAATGCTTCTTCCTTCAATTACTTTTTCTTTGATGCCTATTATGAGCTCTTTTTCAAATTTATTATCAGATTGATTGCTTAAAATTTCCAAAGCTTTTTTAAAATCGACTCCAGATCGCAAAAGCATTCCCAGCTCTCTGTAGAAAATCTCTTTTTTCTTATCAGAAAGTTTTTTTGAAAGCTGAAAAGAACTCGTTTCAATCCTGAAATCTTTTTTCTCGGCTTTCGGTGCTTTATATGTAGATAAATCGAAACTCATTGATTTTTAATCTTTTGTAATAATTCGTTTGGATATACTCTTTTATAAAATCGTAGATCCAGTTCTTTCTCGTTTGATTCGATATTTAGTTTAATTTTTTGATAAACAAATTGTTCCGATTTGCTTTTTACCGTATCCAAAATCATTGTTTTTAATTTGATTTGAAAAGTGTCCACAAACGTTTCGCTATTTCTTAAAATAACATCATCAAAAAATTGGTATGAAACTCTTTCGCCAGCATATCCATTAAAATAAATTTCATTTTCTGAGGCAATCATTTTTTCATTTTCAAAAATATCTTTGTTCAAACTATATGTTAATCGATTCAAATCGTTTACCAATTGATTCTGATTTTTAAAATCAATCATTCTTCCGCTCACAATTGAAAAAATAACAAACAAAATTCCCATAATAATAGCCGTAACAGCCATGCCTACAATTGCTTCTATGATAGAAAAAGCACCAACAGAATAATATTTATTAGGGCTTTTGGACATAAAAAGTTTTTTCAAATTTGAACTGTGTACTATCTTTATACTGCACAGAAATCTTTTTCAGATTTTCGTTTACAGTTTCTTCTTCAATTAATAAATTTTCATTTTCATCATTCGCTATAGAATCATTTTTTATCTGCGATAAATAAAAAAGTTCGTTTACTTTATTCTGCGTGCTGTAAAATTTAGCAGACGTTTTTGGCGTATAAACCGATGCAAAAATCATCACAGCAAAATAGAGGCAAACCGATATAATCGTTAATGCAATAACAGATTCCAGCAGCGAATTCGCGTGTACTTTACAACACTTTTTTAATGACTCCATAATTGGTTGTTTCTGTGCTGAATAACGGAACTGAAATAAAATAATCTGGTCGCTTTGTTGTATTAATTTCAATATCGCTGATTAAATTATCATACGATGTTGAGCCTGTTTTTATAAAAAAACGATTGGTATAAACAGAACCGTAGACATTACTTTTAAGCATTAATTTTCCTGTACAATATAAATCTCCAAAAAGAAGACCTGAGTCGTCTATTTCTATGCTGTGTTTGTCAATAACATCTATTTTGTTTCCAAATAAAACCACGGCACCAGAGATTTTACACTCTTTTTTTATTTTAATTTTTGATTCTTCTGCACCTTCGTTATAAACACAAACTACAGATGGATAATTTAATGTTACTTTTTCTTCAAGTTCAATTCCTTTAGTTGCAAAGGCTTGCACTGTGCCTTTAAAACCTTCTTCAAAAGTTATCTTGGGAGCGATCAGAATTATATCTTCTAAAACCGTATTTTTTCTCACCCTAATAGAATCTTCAGATCGTAAAATGAAGTTGCCTTTAAATATAATATTGTTCAGATTCGGGTTTACTGTAATGTCTTTTGTAGCATTTAAAAAGGAATTATAGTAGAGCGAATCTTTGGTTTTTTCTAGGTCTGCAAGCTTCACTTTTTCAGATTTAAGACCCAAAAAGATCTTTTTAAAATCGGTATTAATTTCTGGAAGCGTTGGCTCAGAAATTGTATTTTTTCCTTCATTTTTAAGCTCGTTGAGACTATTGTTTATGTACGAAGTCTCAATAAAAGTACTCGGTAACTGATTGTCTCCAACGAGTTTTACTTTTCCAGAATACGATAGCGATTTTGATAAATTGGTTAAATAGATTGCATTTTTATCTAGACTTCTAACTCCGACAAAATGTACTGATGAAACAGTGTCATTTGAGATATAAGATTTTGCCAAGATCAAAGTGAGCAGGCCATAAGGTTTTGCTTCAAAACTTCCTTCTATACTGGTTTTTTCATCTTTATCAATTTCGGCTGGCTGGATTTTATTTCCTAATGCAAAATTCAAAACAGACTGATTTTGGATGTATAGTTCTTCTTGCACATTATAATACAAATTAAGCTGATTGTACAAGTTTGAAAAGTACAACAGGGCTCCGCAGATTATTGAAACAATTAAGCAGATATAAATGGCATATAGCAAACTATGAGCTTTAACCATTATTTTGGCGCTTTATCTTTCTTTTTGAAAATGTTCTTAAAAAAGCTTTCTATTTTTGAATCTTTTTTAGGTTCATTTTTAGCTTTTTCTTTTGCTATTTTCTTCGCTTCTTTTTCGGCCGCTCTTTTTGCTTTTTTATCAGCTGCTGCTATTTCATTTTCTTTTTTAGCTTTTTCTTTTGCCTGTGCTTTTTCTTCTTTTGTTTTTTCTTTATAGGATTTCAATTTCAATGCATCCGAAGTAGCCTCAAGTTCTTTTTGAGATTCTTTTGCATTTTCAGCCTTAATATTTTCTTGTTTAATTCTATATTGTTCTGATTTTGTAATTACTTCTTTTTTCTTAACAATTACGCCATTTTTATATGTGATGATTTCTTGTGATTCAGCATTTGTCCATTTCCCAGTCTTTAAGTTCGAACTATATTTTCCGTTTTCAACTAAATTTCCGATATCGTCATATCTCAAGAATTTGCCACAACGTAAACCGTTGCTATAGTGAAGGATGGAGGCTAGTGCTCCGTTTTTGTGCCAAGTTTTCCATTCTCCAACACGGAGTCCGTTTTTAAATTGGCCTTGCTCTGCTAACTGATTGCTATGATACATTTTGGTGAACTTGTCATTTAAAAGTTCGCCCGCAATTCCGCCTTGAGCTTCATGAATAAGTCCGCCCTTAAACCAAAAATAGGTTTTAGAAGTTTTAGGGTTGATCTTTTTATCTGTAGTGTAAAACTCATATCTAAAATCTTTATCCGAAATCCTTTTAATCATATAAGGATCGCCGAAAGAAATTAGAGTAAAAGAAAAAAGAATTAGAATATAACGTGGTATTGTTAATGTTTTCAAGGGGCCGCTTTTATTTTTAAACGGGGGCAATTTAGTTTTTTTTGTAAGAATACAAAAATAAATTCTCTGTTAGGTAAAAGTTTTTTTTAAGAGAAAATTTGTAGGTAATTTTTAAGTGCTAAAGATGTAAATGTACAGTAATAAGTCGCGCGCCTAACTTACGATTATAAGTTTTTACATGTTATTTATTTTTGTTAAAATTATGTTAATTCGTGTTTTTGCGTTTTTTTTACGGGAAGCCGTAGGCACCCTACTCGAAATCTTGATATATTATTTTTTAGAGCAGCCTTTGAATGTAAAAAAATCTTTAAAAATAACATTTTTATAAAAATTATGTATTTCTTTATTTGTAAAAGGTTTTTTTATTGAATAATTCATAATTAATTCTACATTTGCCTCACCAAAAACAAACTAACATATTTATGCCCCAACATAAATTCACCATTCAGCGTGTAATTAATGTAGTGTTAATATGCGCATTAATTATTTTACTATTTTTTCAACTTTTTCGTCAAAACACGAAAGTCGTGTATATTGATTCAGCAAAACTATTTGAAGGTTTTGCGATGACTAAAGAAATGAAAAGAGTAGGAGAAAAAGAATTCAATTCTCGCAAATCAGCATTAGATTCACTTTATTCTTTCTTACAAAAATCATCCATTACAGGTGTTCAAAAAGAACAGCTGATGCAGGAATTTATTCAAAGAAAAGAAGAGTTCGAAAAGTTCAATCAGAGCTATCCACAAGAGCAAACTTCAAAAATCTGGTCGCGAATTAAAAGTTACACTTCAGATTTTTCAAAAGACAAAAAATATCAGCTTGTAATAGGTTCAGATGGCCAACAGACGGTTCTGTTTGCCGATGAAAAAATAGATGTTACAGATGAACTTCTTACTTATTTAAATAAAAAGTATGAAGGGATATAGCGTTGTAATCTTTATTTTATTTCTATCTCTTCTAGCTTCATGTAAAAAAGAAGAGAACCCTAATAATGATTCTGAAATTAGAGATCGTTACTTTAATTTAGAAAAAATTGGCTGGAAATCAAGGTCGTATACTCAAGTAGTAGACGATATTGGTTTTACAGCTATTGAAGTTCCTATTCAATATTTTCTGCTGAAATCTCAAGGAATCGAGAATCTCTCACATGTTGATTCTCTTTATGAAGCAAATAAAAGAGAGCGTGTTATTGAATTTATTTTTCAGCAAGATGAAGAGAAAGATCTTCTTAATCAAGATTTTACAGGGCTTGATTATACAAATTCGGTTAAATACATGTCGTTCGGTCTTGATAAAGATTTCTATGTAGTAACGTCAAAAAAAGATACAATATTGTGCTCAGGTATAAATTATGAGCGTAATTATAAAATAGCCCCTTTTCAAAAAGTGCTCTTGTTTTTTTCTGGGATAGATCCTAATGATAAAATCCAGCTGATTTACAACGATTATCTTTTTAAAAAGGGAACATTGAAATTTAAATTTAAAGATCCTTTTACCCCAGTAGCATTATGATCCAGCAAATGAAAATAAGTAAGTTTAAAAAAATAGTTGCTATTTATTTAGCTATGATGATTCTTTTGGAGACACTTCAGCCTATGCAGATGTATGCATTGACGGGAGGGCCATCTCAACCTGAATTTGAGTCATTTACACCAATAGGAACATCAGATATGGTTGACCTTGCGAGTGGAGATTTTAACTACAATATTCCAATTATGGATGTTGGAGGTTATCCGTTAAATCTAGCATACAATTCTGGTGTGGGTATGGACCAAGAAGCATCATGGGTAGGTTTAGGCTGGGATTTGAACGTAGGGCAGATCTCAAGACAGCTTCGCGGTTTACCAGATGATTTTGATGGAGACGAAATGATTTACGAAAATAGCATGAAACCTAATGTAACAGTAGGATCAAGCGCGAATGTTTTTCTTACGGCTTTTGGTATGAAAGAAAAAGCAAACGCCAATTTTGGTATTGGAGTAAAATATAATAATTATGACGGACTAGGTGTTGCAGTAAACGGAGGCTTTTCGTTTCAGATAAGCAGTAATCTTGGTGTTGGTGTAAATCTTGAATCTTCAGCGTCAGAGGGAGTAACAGTTTCTCCAAGTATTTCGCTTTCTCAAAAAATAAAAGAGAAAGATGGAAACAGTGCAAGTTTAGGACTTAATACCGGAGTTAGTTATAATAGTAGAAAAGGAGTTGAGAGCGTAACTATGTCGGCTTCATCTAGTACAAAATCTTCTCATACTGTAAGTAAAACTGATCAAAAAGGTAACACTACTACATCACAACAAGAGGGTAGTACATCTTTTGGTGGGATATCGGGTTCATTGTTAATGAACAATGCTTCATATACACCAACTAAGCGTGTAGGTATGGTTTCTTCAAACGTCATGTTTAGTGCGAATATTGAAGGGGAAATATGGGGTGTTGAAGGCGGAGGGAAGTTTTCTGGTTATAGAACTTCTCAGGGAATTAAAGATTCTGAAAAGAGAAAAGTAGAAAAAGCGTATGGTTTTGAAAACACATACAATGCGCCACGATCTGCAGTTTTAGATTTTAATAGAGAAAAAGACAGAACAGTCAATAAAAACACTACATCGCTGCCTATTACAAATAATACTTATGATGTTTATAGTATTCAGGGACAGGGAATTTCTGGTATGTATCGTCCGTACAAATCGCAAGTAGGATATGTTTACGATAACGAAACAAATGATGATAGTGCAGGAGGCTCACTTGGTTTAGAATTTGGTGCTGGTGGAGGTGTCCATTTTGGTGTTGATGTGAATGTAACTATAGGTGATAGCCGTAGCGCGTTATGGTCAAATTCGAATCCAGCTTTAGGAAGATTTAAAGAAAAAAAGGCAAATAATAGACCAGATTACGAAAAAGTATTTTTTAAGAATATTGGAGGTTTTCATACAGATAAAGAAATCGATTTATTCGAAAATCAATTAGGCGGATATCAGCCAATCAAGCTGAATATTGAAGGAAGTGGCTTTGATAGAAAAACAAGTTTGAATTATTCGACAAACAAAAATGTTGTTGGTAATACAGGTCAAGTAGCGAGAAAAACAAGATTGGCAAGAAATCAGACCATAGAAAAACTGACTAAAAAAGAAGCTGAGGATTTTGGCTTCACAAAAAGATTTAGCGAGTATTCTAAAGACAACCACACTGCTGAGATTAAAATTACAAAAGAAGGTGGCGACCGTTACATTTATGGTTTGGCAGCTTACAATAGTGTGAAAAAAGAAACAACATTTGATGTTAGTGATGGGAATCAGTATAAAAATGCTGGCGCTAAAAATGGATTGATTGAATACAATCCTGGGGTTGATAATTCGCCGAGAAATTCTAAAGGTGGAGATGAGTATTTCAATAGAGTGACTACTCCTGCATATGCACACACTTATTTGTTAACTTCAGTATTATCTTCGGATTACCAAGATATTAGTAATAATGGGCCTTCAGATGATGATTTAGGAACGTATACTAATTTTGAGTACGAAAATAAATATGCTGATAAAGGACACAATTACAGATGGAGAGTTCCATTTGAAAAAAATCAAGCCAATTTTGATGAAGGTCTTCGTTCAAGTAAAAAGGATAATAAAGCCAATTACTTGTATGGAGAGAAAGAATTATTATACATCAAAAGAATTGTGACCAAAACGCATGTTGCCATTTTTCACCTTTCGGAAAGGAAAGATGCTTTTGGGGTTGTGGATGAGAATGGAGGTAGAGATGATAAATCGCCAACTTATAAATTGGATAAAATTTCATTGTACTCAAAACCAGAATATCTTGCTAAAGGAGATGAAGCAACACCTATTAAAGAAGCTCATTTTAAATACAGTTACCGTTTATGTCAAGGAGTTGACAATAACATTAATAAAGGAAAAACAGGAACAGGAATTGATGGAGAAAAAGGAAAATTAACTTTAGAGAAAGTTTATTTTACTTATAAAAATTCAAAAATGGGAGAATACACTCCTTATGTTTTCAATTATGCTTCAGAATTTGAGATTAATACTTCTGGCTATAATTTATCTACAGATACTACTAATAACCCTAATTATGATATGAAAGCGTATGATATTTGGGGGAATTATAAAAAAGTTGATGAGAATGTTGGTCTAGCTACTATGAGCGCTCTGTCAAATGCTGAGTATGGGTATGTTGACCAAAAGAATATAGAAAAAATAACAGATAAAAATGCATCTGTCTGGCTGCTAAAGTCGATTCATTTGCCATCTGGGGGTATTATGGAATTGAATTACGAATCTGATGATTACAGTAAAGTCCAGAATAAAGACGTAATGCAAATGTTTAAAGTAGTGGGGAGCGGTAGCAAAGATGACTTTACAGCTTCAAACATTAATGATTCTGCACTTCCTGGCAAAAAAGATTTAGGCGATTATATTTTTGTAGAGTTAGACCATAAAATAAGTGACGGAGGAAGTAGTTCTGTTGCTGAAACTTTCTACAATAAATACTTGAAGACCATAGGAGATGTAGAAAACCCGATTTACTTTAGGTTCTTGCTCAACATGGTGAATCCTGACCCAAAACCGGGTATCAATGAAACGGATAAGTACGATTATGTTACGGGTTATATGACGTTGACCAAAGATATGGACAAGTATGCCTTTAATGAATTTAATGGGAAACAGTATGTAGCTATTCCACTTACTAAAGCTAGAAAAGAAGACGGTTTTAATGGTAATAAAGAAGTAAATCCTATCTCTAAAACGGGTTGGGGATTTGGTAGAAAAAACTTAAACAGATTGGTTTACAGCTTAAATAATGAAGAAGATACTAAAGATCTTAAAGGTATTATTACAGAATTGGTAGGCTGGTTGCCAACATTGCTTGATATTTTTGAAAGCCCGAATGGAATACTAGAAAAAAATGGTATTGCAAGTAATTTTATTACTGGTAAATCTTGGGTTAGACTGCACCATCCTGATAGTAAAAAGTTGGGCGGTGGAAGCAGAGTTAAAGATATCAAAATTCATGACCAGTGGGATATCATGACTGGAAATAAAAATTCTGATCTATACAAACAATCTTATGGACAGGAATATTCATATAATGCAGTTGATGCAGACGGTAATCCTACTAGTAAATCTTCTGGAGTGGCAACTTATGAGCCTTTAGGATCAAAAGAAAATCCTTTTGTAAAACCTGCTTATGACAAAAATGAGCCCGAATTGTTATTAGGTCCTGAGTCTGATAATTATGTTGAAGAACCATTCGGAGAATCATTTTTTCCTTCGCCAAAGGTTACTTATAGCCGTGTAACGGTAAAGAACTTGGACAGAAAAAATGATAAAGACCCGTCTTATGGAACAGTTGTAAAAAAACATGCTACAGGAAATGTTGTAACTGAATTTTATACTTCTAATGATTTTCCAACAATTGTAGATAGAACAATAATGTCTGGAGGGCATAAATCTTCAGGTGTTCTAGCAAATCTGATTAATTTAAATGTGAAAGATCATCTTACAATGTCACAAGGGTATTCTATCCATACCAATGATATGGATGGAAAAATGAAAAGCCAGCGTGTGTATGGAGAAGGCCAGACAAGAGCTATATCTGGGGTTGACTACAATTATAATATTGTCTCAAATTCGGAAAGTAAAAATGTAGGATTGTTAAATAATTATATTCAGACCGTAGATTCAAAAGGAAAGATTGAAACTAAGCTTGTCGGAGTTGATTATGATGTAATAAATGATTTTAGAGAAAACAAAACGGTTACTTCAACAGATGGTGTAGCGGTCAATGTTGCTACTCTACCATTTACTATCATTGTTATCGTTGTGCCAACAATTATTCCTGCTCATTCTAAGCATGAAACTCAACTTCGTACAGCAGTTACGACAAAAGTAATTCACACATCTGCAATACTTTCTGAGACCGTTGCTTACGATTTAGGATCGGAAGTGTCGACTAAAAATCTTGCTTGGGATGCTGAAACAGGTGATGTATTATTAAAAGAAACGGTTAATGAGTATAAGGATAAATATTATACATTCAATTTCCCTGCCTATTGGAGTTATGACGGAATGAGTCAAGCAGCAAAGAATGCTGGATTGGAATATAATGTTTTAAAAACAGGTAATAATCAGTACCAATTTGATCAATCTAAAGGAAATGTTGCGGCATCTGATTACTTAATTAATGGAGATGAAGTTTGGTTAAGCGGTAAAGCTCCTAATAAAAAAGAAGGAGAAGAAGATGTATTAAGTGCTCTAAAAGGATGGGTAGTAAATGTTAATGGTTCTAGTTTTCAGTTAATAGATAATAGAGGAATCCTTATTAAAGGCGATGTTGTAACGACTGGAAAAATAAAAATAATTCGTTCTGGACACCGTAATATGCAGATGGCTTCTATGGCTAATGTTACGTCTATGCGAAATCCTTTATACGATTATGATGTAAACAATAAAATTACGGGACCAAAAGACACTCTTGGGGAATCTCCATTTTTAGCTAGCAGTCCAATTGACAGAATTGTAAATGCTGCTGCTATTGAGTATAGCAACGAATGGCCTTCTCAATGTGAATGCAATTTGCCAAAAATGACTTTTGTTGATGGGAAATTGAAATTTGGTTACGAAACAGATACTAGCAATGAGGATATGGATGATGTTATCAAACGATCGTATAATCCGTATTTGTATAATGTACTAGGAAATTGGAGAGCCAATAAATCGTATGCGTATCTAACAGGTAGAAACTATACGATTGATCCGACACCGCGTAAAACAGGTTACTTTACTGATTTCTCTCCATTTTATGTGTTTAAAAATAATGTTTGGGAAATTACAAAAGGAGAGGAATTTAAGAAATGGACTTTTGCTTCTGAGGTTACTCAATTTAGTCCGTATGGTCAAGAGGTAGAAAATAAAGATGCTTTAAATCGTTATTCGGCAGCGTTATACGGATATAATAACCGTTTTCCTGTGGCAGTAGGCTCTAATACTAAATATAGTGAATTGGCTTCTGATGGATTTGAAGATTATGATTTGGCAAACTGTGGTGTTTCTTCTCATTTTGATTTTCAAGGTCAATTAAAACTAAATGAAGTGAGTGTTTCAAACAAACATTCTCATACAGGAAGAAAAAGTTTAAAAATAGAAGCAAATAAAAAGGCAGTTGTAAAAAAACAAGTTGTGACTTGTAAACCAAAAAGTGCTAACTAAAACAGAGAATAATTACAATGAAATTATTTCAATCTTACATCTATGTTATTTTGAGTTTATTTACAGTAACAATTTTGTTTTCTCAGAATAACTCAAAATCAACTTCTGCTTATAATGGAAAAAGAAATCCGATTGGAGCGATTATTGGAGGAAACAGCATTATATGTGCTGGCTCTAAGACACAATTCAATATTGCCAACCACCCAACCCATTCAGGGCATAGTGGTAAATGGTCGGTTTCAAATAGATTAGTTGCTTCAGTAAACAGCGATGGAGTTGTTACGGCATTACAACCTGGTACATTTATCTTAAAATATGATTCTGATGACTCAAATTGTAAAGGTGATAGCTATAGAACGGTGCTTGTAAAATCGATTCCAAAAGTATCTGTTATAGGACCAACTTCTATTTGTATAAACGGAATAACAAAAGTATTTCCTCTTTTAGCGGGGACTTGGACAAGTAGTAACCCTTCTGTTGCTACAGTAAACAATTTGGGTATCGTAAAAGGTATTTCACCAGGTTCTGCAACGTTTACGTTCACAGCTTTGAATGGTTGTCCATCAGAGCCGACAGCTGCCGTAACCGTTAGCTCTGCTGCAAATGCAGAAATTGTAGGATCAAGCTCTATCTGTATCAATGAAACAACGACATTGTCACCTTCTACAGGAGGAACATGGACAAGTAGTAATAAAGCAGTTGCAACAGTAACAAATTCAGGTGTCGTAAAAGGGATTTCTGTTGGTACAGCAACATTTACTTTTACAAAAACTGGAGGTTGTTCGTCTTTACCAAGTCAAGCGGTTAAAGTAAATGCAAATACTGCAGTACGTATAACTGGTGCAAATGTTATTTGTGTAAACGCAACAACAACATTGTCTCCAACTACTGGAGGAACATGGTCAAGCAGTAATTCTAATATAGCAACTGTAAGTAATGCAGGAGTTGTTACTGGTATAGCTGCAGGAAAAGCAACATTCGTTTTTACAAAAACGGACGGATGTGCTTCTTTACCAACTTCTGCAGTAACAATCAATACTTGTCCTCAAGCAATTATTACAGGACCAGATAACATATGTGTGAATGGAACCACAACTTTATCACCAACTACAGGCGGAACATGGACTAGTAGTAATCGAGCAGTCGCAACTGTAACTAATGCAGGTATAGTAAAAGGGATTTCGACTGGTACGGTAACTTTTACTTATACTAAAACAGGAAGCTGTTCATCTGTGCCAACTCCAGTGTTGACAGTAGGCAATAGTACGCCAGCTCGTATTACAGGAACAAATTCAATTTGTATAAATGGCACTACAACTTTATCGCCAACATCGGGTGGAACGTGGAGCAGTAGTAACACATCTGTTGCAACAGTTAGTAACGATGGTATTGTTACAGGTATTCGCGCAGGAAGAGCAACGTTTATTTTTACAAAAACTGGCGGTTGTACTTCACCAGCAACTTCTGCTGTAACGGTTAATGATTGTCCAGTGGCTACTATTACAGGTCCTAGTTCGATTTGTGTAAATGGAACAACTACTTTATCACCAACTACAGGCGGAACTTGGACGAGTAGTAATAAAACAATCGCAACAGTTACTAATTCAGGTGTAGTAAAAGGAATTTCTGCAGGAACTGCAAAGTTTACTTTTACCAAAACAGGAAGCTGTAATTCGTTGGCAACTCCAGCAGTTACAGTTACAACAGCACCTAAAGCTAGTATAACAGGTTCTAATTCTATTTGTATAAATGCAACAACTACATTGTCTCCGACAAGTGGAGGAACTTGGTCAAGCAATAATCCTGCAGTAGCAACAGTAAATAATAATGGAGTTGTAACAGGTATTTCTGCAGGTACTGCAACTTTTACCTTTACAGGATCAGGAGGAGGATGCGTTTCAGCGCCAACTTCTGCAATAACAATTAATGCAAATCCAGTAGTAAGTGCAATAACTGGTGGATCAAGTATAATTAGTATAGGATCTGCAACTCAGTTTAATAATAATACATCTGGTGGAGTTTGGTCTGTTACAAATGGAACAGGAAGTGCAACAATAACTGCTTCTGGACTTGTAACAGGAACTGTAATTGGAACAGTAAAAATTAATTATACAGTAGAAAATGGCTATTGTAAAGGAGTGGTTTCGCGTGAAATCACTATAAAAGCTGCTACTGTTTTACCAGCTATTACAGGGCCTGACACCATTTCAATTTCAAAACCATCAACAGCGTTCCAGAATGAAACGGCAGGAGGAGTTTGGAGTATAAAAAACGGATCAGGATCTGCAACAATAACACAAGGCGGAATTGTTCAGGGAACTCAGGCAGGAACTGTAGAAGTTGTTTACACTTTTGTCGATGCTTACGGAGTTACTGTTACGGCCAGCAAAGAAATCACTATAAAAGCAGCTACTGTTTTACCGGCTATTACAGGACCAGATACAATTTCAATTTCAAAACCATCAACAGCGTTTCAAAATGAAACAGCAGGAGGAATTTGGAGTATAAAAAACGGATCAGGAACTGCAACAATAACACAAGGCGGAATTGTTCAGGGAACTCAGGCAGGAACTGTAGAAGTTGTTTACACTTTTGTCGATTCTTACGGAGTTACTGTTAGGGCCAGCAAAGAAATCACTATAAAAGCAGCTACTGTTTTACCAGCTATTACAGGGCCTGATACCATTTCGATTTCAAAACCATCAACAGCGTTCCAGAATGAAACAGCAGGAGGAGTTTGGAGTATAAAAAACGGATCAGGAACTGCAACAATAACACAAGGCGGAATTGTACAGGGAACTCAGGCAGGAACTGTAGAAGTTGTTTACACTTTTGTCGATGCTTATGGAGTTACTGTTACGACAAGCAAAGAAATCACTGTTAAAGCAGCTACTGTTTTACCAGCTATCACAGGGCCTGATACAGTTTCAGTTTCACTAAGATCCTTACCGTTCCAGAATGAAACAGCAGGAGGAGTTTGGAGTATAACAAACGGTACAGGTGCAGCAATAATTACTAATGAAGGAGTCGTAGAGGGAACTCAGGCAGGAACTGTAGAAGTTATTTACACTTTTGTCGATGCTTACGGAGTTACTGTTACGACCAGCAAAGAAATCACTATAAAAGCAGCTACTGTTTTGCCAGCTATCACTGGGCCAGATACAGTTTCAATTTCAAAACCGTCAACAGCGTTCCAGAATGAAACGGCAGGAGGAGTTTGGAGTATAAAAAACGGTACAGGTGCAGCAACAATTACTAGTGAAGGAATAGTAGAGGGAATTCAGGCAGGAACTGTAGAAGTTGTTTACACTTTTGTTGATTCTTATGGAGTTACTGTTACGACGAATAAAGAGGTTACAATTCTAAACTATACACCATTACAAGGTAAAATTATTGCCTCAATAGAAAAACCGACTACGTTAGATACTATTAGTTTTTCATTTGAACCGTTAACGACCAGTTTTACAGCAAGAAAGACATCTTCTCAATTGGCTGTTTCTGAGAAAAGTAGTGCGTCATCAACATTGGTAAATAACCTAACATATAAGTGGATTTTCCACGAATTGGATAATGTTACATTAAAAGATACCATCACAGATCCTATTGCATTGCAAAGATTTCCTATTCCGGGTAACTATCGTTTAACTCTTATCATTACAGATCAAAATGGTATTGAAACTACATTTTACAGGGATGTAATTGTAACCCAAACCTGTGATCCGATTATAGGTAAAATAAAAATTTTGAATTAGTCTGAAAAGACGAATTATTATAGATTGAAATTGTAGTAGTTGTAAAACTGCTTATAGATTCTCTTGCTCTATTGTGAAATAAAGTAAGCAAAAAATATAAAATTAACATATTAGAAAATATGACAAATTGTTTTAAAAAGCATTGGTTTCTTATTATCGGGATATTACTGTTATCTAATTATTCTATTGGACAGTCTTTTTTAAGCATTCCTGATTCAATTGTAAAGCCAAATGGTAGGCCATTTATTGTCCGATTAAATCCAACAAGTAGTATTGCTCAGGAATGTACTAGCCAAACTATAAAATTAAATATAGGTTCGTTAGTTTACCTTCCAGGTTCAAATGGCCCATTGCCTGCTGGAGTAATAATAACGCCAGTAACAGCAAATGGTTTAACAGAATTAACTATAAGCGGTATTGTAAATGATGGTAAACAAGGATCTAGTTTACTTATGGATGTTGCAATGCAATTTAAGCCGGGAACATGTGATAATGTTGAACAAGAAATTACTGCAACAACAATTAATGTGGGCTGTAATATACCTTCAACACAGTCTGGGAGTGGTAAAGTTATTTCAGGAACACCAAATAATGCAGAAGTTAAACTTGTCTTAGATACTTATTTGTATAATGGAAAGGTTTGTCCTAGAAAAATTCTTAAATATCGTGTAATAGTAAGTAATAATGGAAATCAGGGATTTAATATCAGTAATGCAAAGGTTAATTTAGAATTAGACAAATGTGCAGCTGTTTTGGGTGTTTATAAAAACAACACCTATGTTTCAGTAGATCCCTCTATTACTGCTGGTGATGTTCAAAAAGTTACTTTTAGTACTACTGATTTAACACTAGGGCCTTATACCTATACAACAACTTACGACTTGTTTATTACATACCCTTGTTTGAGCGGTGGAGATAATGACTGTACAAGTGGAGCAAAAGAGATAAAGTCATATCTGACAGGTACACAAACAGATTGCGGAGTTAATATGACATCAATTACAAATGCTATAGCAACTCAACTAACAACTACAGAATGTGGTGATGTTACGTGTAAAGGAGGTACCGTAGGGGAGTTGGAAAATATTAATAGTCAACTTGGCTATAATTTTCCATGTCCTTCTTGTTTAAGAAACGATCCTAGTGCTACTATTTATATAAATATCCCACCACTTCTTCCTAATTATACAAATAGAGTTTATAGTATAGAAATCCCTACTGGCTTTAATGTAAAATCTGCTAGTATCTATGGTAATACTCCGTGCAATACAGCATATGTAATTAAATATGTAGATAGCCAAGGGAATAAAAGCACTACTCCGTTTGCTGGTTCAATAACACGTTTTGTTGAATTTAGTACTGATTGCAATATTTCATCTCCAAGTACAGGATTTAGCCTTAATCTTAAATATGATGAACAAGCACTCCCAGCACCAAATCAAAGTATGATGTTCAAAATAAAATTCACTTCTGATGGAAATCTTATATATGATGGATATAGATATGAAGAGGTTGATGATTGCTCGCCATGGTTTATTGTTTATAATCAAATCAGAAAAGCAAGTCAAGGTTTGTATGAAAACAATTTTAATGCTTCAGCAATACCAGGAGAGTTAATGACATATAGATTTCAGCTTTCTAATCAGGGTACAGAAGATAGTAATAATATTGTTAATATTAAGTTGGATGATAAATTTGTATATGCGGGTGGTTTTAGATATGTTTACTCTGACTTTCAGCCATATACCCCTAGTCAATTTCAGTATTTATCAGGAGAGCCTAGTTTTTCTATTGATGGATTTGGGACTGTTAGTGTATCTACTCCAGTATATGGAGAACCTGGTACAGTGAGCCTGTCTAATTTTAATTTTCCTTGTACTAATAAAGCGCTTTTTATTGAGTTTGATTTTAGAGTGAAAGATAATGTACTCGTTGATACTAAAATACCAGTTACAACTACTATTTATGGATCTGAAATAAGCACACAACCGCAACCCAATATAGTTACAATTTCTGCTTTTACATATGTAAAGAGTCAAATGTTTGCAAAGTGTGCAATGGCTGATGAATGGAAAGAAAGTAACCTTAATGTTAAAAAGGATGAAACTGTAGATTTTAAAATGCAATTTACAAATAAAGGATCTACACCTGTAGTACTGTCTGAGTTAATAAATTTAAGACCTCAAGCAGGAGATTTATTTGAATTTGGCTCTAATCCTAGAAATAGTACATTGGATATTGATTATAATTGCGAAATGCCTAAAATATCTACAAATGCAAGTGTAGCTCCAGTTGTAAATTTCAAGTATGCACAGAATTCTGTAACAATGGACAGAGATATGTTATGCCCTCCACAGAATTCTGGAAATGTACCAAACTGGACATCTGTTTGTGAAAATTCAAATTGGCTAAAGGCAACATTTGCAAACAATTTTACATTGATGCCTGGAGATTTTGTAGACATAATTTATAAAGGGAAAATTACTGGTACAGAAGGAACTGCATTAAATAGTTTTGCCTTTAAAGTGGGTAATTGTGATGTGTTATCTACTAATTCAAATACTTTATCTATAATTAGTGATAGTACAGGTATTGGATGTAAATCATGTACACTGGAAAATATATATTCTGCAGATATGAAAAATATGTTTGAGAGTTTGTTAAAAAGTGTACTGACAAGAAAAATAAACGGAGAATCAGATGCAGCTATTCAAGGAAGTAATCCGGCTGAATTAATTGCTCTCAAGCCATATATTACAAATGGAGGGGGAGATAAGATTTACAATTTCGTGTCAACTGTTAATGCTCAAAATAAAATTACAAGTATATCATTTTCTTTTACAGCAAATGGTAATAATGATGTTTCATTTTTTGAAGAGAATGGTGTTAACTATAATCCAGAAGTAGGCTCTATTGATCAGTCTTACTTAAAAATTGATACTACTTTATTTTCTTCCGCATCGGATTATTTGACTACCTGTCGAAAGACTTTAGATAGCAATGGGAATATAATTTCAGATTGTAACAGCAATACCAAAGTAAGATACATTGATTTTTGTCCTGCTAAATTTTGCTATCCTATGAGTGGTGAAATTAAAGTTGGTGATTAGATTCAATTATAATTTCAAGATTAAAAAGTTTGACAAGAGAATTGCAATATTCTTAATTCAGATTTACCGCTAAAAACTTAAAAATATAAATACATAAAGATAAATTAATTATGTTAAACGGTTTTAAAATAAGAAATTATTGGGTTCTTACTTTTTTCATGATATTTTGCTCTTTTAGTGCGATGTATGCTCAAGAAATTCCGGATAATTATCTAGGTATAGATGTAGTAAGACTAACAGAAACTTATAAATCTAGAGGATATTCTGAAGAAACTATTAAAATAGAGATTGAAAAAATTAGAGAAAGGGAAACAAAACTATTTTTGGAAGCTAGAAAACAAGAATCTTCTTTACAGACTAACTTATCGTCAACTCAAAAATCAACATTTGTACTGACAAATAAAATGGCTGTAGCGCAATCAAATAAGACAGCAAGAGTTTCTGCTAATTTGTTTAATGCTGTTGTAGAAGAAAATCTAAAAGTAAAAAAAGGAGTAGATACAAAGTTTTTTGTGGATCCTACTTTACCAAATATGACTTATAAATGGATTTTTTATGACTTAGATAATGTCACGAAAAAAGATTCTGCAACAACCCCTATTGCTTACCATAAATATACAGCTCCTGGGATATACAAGATAACAGTAGAAGTTACAGAAGCTAATGGTTGTTCGTCGACTTTTATTAAAAATGTTGAAGTAGAAGAATCTGAACTTTGTGTTGGAAAACCGATAAATTTTGCCTTTGAAACAACAGAAACTAATTTAACATATACTTGGACGGCTACAAATGCTGCAGGAGTTCTTGTAAATGAATTGTACAAAAGTACTGATGGTTTATATACGTATACGCCAACTCTTCCTGGCGATTTTGTTATAAAACTAACGGCTACAGGAACAGGAAAATGTGAAACTGTATTTGAGGAAAAAATTACTGTTTTAGATTGTGAACCTGCTCAAGTCTGTGAAAATCACATTGCAATCGTACTAGATGAATCTGGATCAATCGATGATACTGAAGCAAAAAGAATTAGAGCACAATTGAAATCTTTTATTGCTGCACAAATTAAGTCGAACAAAGATGGTGAAGGTAAAATGACCATTTCATTAATTGGACTTTCAGACACTGATAAAGACACTCGTACGGATCATGTTCTTGAATATTCAGTATCTGAAGCTGATCTTTTAAATGGCGGGTATATATCTAGATGGATTGATAATTATGGAAGAAGATACGGACAGACAGGTATAAGCGAAGGTTCTGATTATTGGAAAAGTGGTTTAAGCGTAGTTTTAAATACAAACTTTAAAATTAAACCAAAATTAGTTTTCTTAATTACAGACGGTTGCCAAACAACTAATCCAGAAGGTCTTAAAACATTAATGCAGAAATTTGATAATTATCAAAATTCTCCTGACCAAAGTGAAAACAAGCCGCATTTATATGTTGTAGGTATTAACAACGGTTTCTATGTTGATAATGCAGAAACAAGTAAAACTATGGCTCGTAGCGTTGATCCTAATTTTGTTCCTTCATTATTGAAGACAAGTTTCGATTCTACCAATTCGGCTTATTTAGGTAAATCATTACAATACCTGTTTAATTTCAATGAAAATAATACTAACGCATTTCCAATTGAACGTATTAATGGTTTTGACAGTGCAACGTATTTTGCTCATAATGATTTTACAATGTTAAGCGATGAGCCTTTTTATTTCTCGGATGGAATCGTAGAAGCTGGAGTAGGATGTGGAAAGTTATCTGAAAAAGATTATTGTGCGAACTGTATATCTTTCCAACCAGAAATTAATAAAGAATATTTATTGAGTGCTTGGGTAAAAGAAGATACAAATATTCAGCTAAAAGATTATAAAAACTCAGAGATCAATATTTTGTTTTACGATGATCCAGAGGCTGCAGATCCAGATCCAAGTGATCCAGATGCGCCATCACAGATAATTGGAAGTGTTACATTAAAACCATCAGGTGCAATTATTGACGGCTGGCAGAGAATTTCAGGAAAATTTATTGTTCCAGAAAATACAATAACTGCTGGAGTGGTATTGAATAATAAGAACGTTGGTATTCCAATTTATTTTGATGATTTGAGAATTCATCCAGTGGACGGAAGTGTTAAAGCTTTTGTTTACGATCCTGAAACATTCAAATTGATGTCAGAATTAGACGAAAATAATTACAGTACTTTTTACGAGTATGATAACGAAGGAGGATTAGTGCGTGTTAAAAAAGAAACAAGTCAAGGTGTAAAAACTATTCAAGAAACACGCTCAGGTAATTTTATCAATCCAAAATAATTAGAAATGTTTTTAAGAAGATTAATAGGTGTTTTGGGTTTACTATGCTGTTCGTTTGGGTATTCGCAAGATGCAAAAGAGATATTAAAAAAAGTTGGTGAACAGTATGGTGCTGCCAAACCGCTTCAGTATAAAGTAACTTACAACTTATTTAAGGATTTTGATGCAAAAAAAGTAGAAGAAACTTATACGGGAGTTTTCTACAAAAATGCACAAAATGATATGTACACTAAAATAGGGAATACCGAAACTCTAAATACGAAGAAGGTTAACATAAGGGTCAGTCACCCCGAAAAAGCAATTGAGATTAATAAGCCTATACCAGATTATAAAGGAGATTTGAATCTGAAGGCACTATTAGAAATGTGTAAGATTGAAAAGTGTACTGATTTGAAATCGTTTTGGGAAATAACCTTAAAAACGAACTCTTTTACAGGCTTGCCTTATTCAAAAATAATAGTAAGAGTCTCTAAAACCTATTTTATACAAAAACAGGTGTTCTTTTATAATGCGCCATCTAATTTTTCTAAGGATTATCGTAAACCAGATTCACATTATCCGAGGCTAGAAGTAACGTACAGTAACTTTAGTAGAAATCCAGTAAGTGCATCAGTGTTCAATAGTCAGAACTATTTTACATCTTCTGGAGGAAAAATTGTCTTGTCTCAGCAATTAAAAAAATACGAGATAGTAGATCAAAGAAATGTTGCCAATAATAATTAAGATAAATTATAGATATATGTATATCAGCAAAAATTTTATAGTAGTATTATTTTTATTTTTTAGTTTGTTTTCTTTTGGACAACACGAAGAAGGAATTATTGCTTACAAGCAAGGCAGTGAATTGTCTGGTAAACCAAAATTGAGTGTAGAGGACCCTAGATATTCAGACTTAAACATTAAGAAATTATTTGTTTCGGTGAATGATGGAGTGTCAATTCATTTTGGTTTTAAAGATGATATTACACAAACAGAAGCTTATAAAGAAATTTATGACTGTACCGTAAATTTAACAATCATTCCTTATAATAATAAAGGAGATGAAGATTATAGCTATATCGAAAATGGTGAGTTAAAATATCACGATAACCCTTTTAAGGTTTCATTAAAAATTACACATGATAATGTAACAAAAGGAATTAACGTAAAGGATTACTTAGTTTATAAACTTCCAGGAATCCATAAAGCAATTGTTGAAGTTAGCTCTATAACATATTCGTCTGCGGGAGTTCATACTTCTCCTTATTTAGCTGTAAAGTTTACTACAGATCGCTACTATAATTTACAAAATACTACTGCTATACCAACTGCAGAATTTGTTAAGTATAATAATGGATTAACACCTACTAAAGTTTCTACTGCGAGTCAAGCTGATGAAATTGTAATTAAATGGGAAAAAAATGAAAAAGCTCCAGCTTTGGAGTATGAATTAGAATGGGCTTGGATTGACAATTTTGGATCTGATGGTGCTAAAAAAGCAGCTAGCGATATTGCTTTAACAGAAAAAGAATTTATGTTAAACAGCACAAGAATTCAAACAAAAGAGACTTCTTACAGTATTCCTCTTGTTTATTCTAGTGGTTATTTTATATACAGAGTTAGAGCAGTTGGACGATTTTTGGATGATATTACTAAAGTTTATAACGGAAAATGGTCTGTTTCTGAAGTTAGTCATAGATTAAATGCTGTTAGTGACTGGGCTTTTATTGAAATAGATAAATCTCATGAGGGCGGTGAGAAAAACTGGCAATATCAAGCTTCTTTTGCCGAGGATGGGAAGAAAAAAGAAGTTGTAAGTTATTTTGATGGTTCATTACGTAATCGTCAGACTGTTACTAAAGTGAATTCAGATAATAAAGCAATTGTAGGGGAGGTTATTTATGATAACCAAGGTAGAGCAGCCATCGAAGTATTGCCGAGTCCGTTACAATCGTCAGCAATTCACTTTTATAAGGATCTTAATAAAAATGCTGCAGGTTCTATATTTACTCATAGAGATTTTGACTGGGATGTAAAGGACAGTATAAGGTTTTGTAAACCAATTATAGTTCCTTCATTAGCAAATACTTCTGGAGCGGGTAAATACTATTCTGTAAATAATGCAAAAACAGATAATTTCCAAGATTTTGTTCCAGATGCTCAGGGTTATCCTTTTTCTCAAATTGAATATACTCCAGATAATACAGGTCGTATTAAAAGTAAAGGAGGAGTAGGTCGTGATCACCAGATTGGTAATGGACATGAAATGCGTTATTTTTATTCTCAGCCTTCGCAAGAAGAGCTAAACCGCCTTTTTGGTTATAAAGTTGGTAATAGATTGCATTATAAAAAGAATACAGTTATTGACCCGAATGGTCAGGTAAGTGTAAGCTATTTAGATCCACAAGGAAGAACTATTGCAACAGCACTAGCTGGAGATAAAGAAGGTAGTCTGGAAGCTTTAGATGATGAAAAGGATACGAAACTTCACGCTATAATTACTTCAGATATGCTGGCAGACGGAAATACTGTTTATGCATCTGGTGAAAATGGAATATTAAAAGACGGGTTAAAATTAAACACTGTCGTTCCTGTTGTACATAGTAAAGCAATGACGTTTGACTATTCTTTTACTAAAACGAAAAATGCATTTACAGATGCTTGTTTAAACGGTAAATTTTATCCATATGTATATGATTGGGCAATTAGTCTTAAAGACGATTGCAGCAACGAATTGCTAGTTGGAAATGATGCTTTAACAGCAAAAATCGGAGAATATAGTCTAACAGCAACTAGTTCGTCTGAATTGAAACTTCCGATAAGAACTTACAATGCATTACATGAGGAAAAGTTTCTGAGAGTAGGAGCCTATTCTTTTAATAAAGATCTTCGTATTGATAACGACGTATTAAAACGTTATGCTGACGATTACATCAAACAATTAAAAGATAATAAAATTTGCTTGCCAGATTTAACAGCATTAGAAGAAAATGTTACAGTTGAAAATTGTAACATTACTTGTAAAAGCTGTGAAGATAGTTTGGCTAAAAGCAATTTGACAGAAGACCAATACAATTCTTTCAAAACCTATCTTGGTGAGACTGATAACAAATTAGGAAATGTTGATGTAAGAGCATACCTAATAACTATTGCCGAAAATAATTATGTTGCGAAAAATATGCTTACTGTTCTTGAGTTACAAGGAACAGATAGAGCTAGTTATGAGAATAGTTTTAGATTTGAATTTCAAAACCTACTAAAAGGTTGTAGAGAATTATGTGAGCAGCCAGTAAATGTTTGCGATCTAAATCTTGGAATGCTATTAAAAGACATGAGTCCACATGGGCAATATGGTTCTGTTCAAGGAATAGAATTAGATGTTGACGATGCTGCTGTAGAAGCAAATGAAGACATAGATGCTCCACTAGATCCTTTAAGTATTTTTAATGTTAATAATGATTTGTCATACGGTGGTTTCCATACTGAAACGTATAGAGATGAAGATACAAATCAGGATGTAACAGTAAAAATTTCAAATAATACGTGGAAAAATCCTGATGGAGGATTTTATAAAAATGACGATGGATCGGTTTCAAAAATTAAAGTAAAATTAGTAAGTACAGTTCCTGGAAAGCCAGAAGGAAATATTTACGAGCCAGCATTAGAAGATATTATCTTAACTAATAATGATCGCGATCCAAATAGTGACGATCCAAATGATTATTTGGTAGAACCAAAATATCTAAAAGATGTTGCTTATTTTGTAAGTATCTGGCAAAGTAGCTGGGCAAATGCTCTTGTTAAGTTTCACCCGGAATATCAATATTATAAATACAATTTAGGACTTTGCATGAAGCAAAATTCTGCAGGTATAAATTCAAACGCATTTGATGCTGATTTACTTGAAAAAGAATATTACACTGAGGAAATGACTCAGCCAAATGAAACAATCTTTGCGGCTGGAGGTGTATTAGAGCAATTGTTGAATATTAATGCTACAAATGATCCATTCTACAGTTCTAAAAATGACTTCTTGCAAGAAACAAACGAAGATTTTGCAGTTAGAAGAGATATCATGCGCGAAGCTTTAACATCAAATTATGATGGTATGAAAGCAGGAGGAAAGAGTATGAATATGCTTCAAACAGCTTATTACTTTGCTTATTATTCTAATGGAATTGCTCATGAATCTGCTTTTGCAAATTTTTTAAGCCTTACACAATCAGGATTATTAGATAAAATCAGAACTCTTGGAAGCACAGGAAATATAGTAGAGTTAAATACCAAGCAAAGAATTTGGGCCAATTTTAAAGCTTACTACATTGGATTAAAAGATAAAACACGTACTGTTTTGGCGCATATTGATGCCATAAAACACAATAACTATAATGAGTGCATCGGAAATCCTGATAGCTCAGATAATTTTGTAACCATATTAAAAAAATATACTGGAGTTACATCAGGTTATTCAGATACAAATTATGAAAGACTTGAGAAGTTAATAGCTTTAGCGCCAGATCCTGATAAAGTAGCAATACCAACTACTCCAGCTAGTACAGGAATAAATTTAGTTTGCTCAGATGAGCTTTATACATTGTTTGCAACAAAAACAAAACGTTTTGTAGGAGCAGATTATGGCTATGATTCTAGCATGGATGATATGGATATTTTGGCAGCTGCAACAGCAGAAGCTGAAACAAAAATTTATTTAGAAACAGGAAAAAGTCCAGGATTTTTAGCACTTGAAAATTTCTTAAAAGGAATGGTAGATCCAAAGATTCAGGATCAGGGGTTAATTGTAACAAATCCGATACCAACCACCAGCATGCCATATTTGACACGCAGTCTTTTTAATGCTCAGGTATATCCTACTTTTATATTAGGAGCATCAAATGAAATTCCTGGAATTACAAGCGCAAAAGATGCATCAAATATGCTATCTATTGGTTTTGTTAGAGGAGGCGCATCAATTGCAACACCTATTACTTTACAGTTTGTAAGTGAGAATGCACATGTTAATCCGTGTGGTACAGGAAGCAACAGTCTTAATTGGGCTGAAGTTATAGATTTTAAGAATTTATATTACATTCCAAAGTCGTATGATAAAGATTTAGGAACATATAAATTTCAAATTATTGCTACTATAAAAAGAAAAGGAAGCAATGAAACTTGTAAAACTCCAGAAGAGGTTCTTGTACAAGGTACAACCAAAATAAATATTGCAGATTATTATCCTTTAAAAGCTGACGTTACTTGTGGAAAACAAGAAAGATTTAGTGAAGCTTTTAATAATTTAGTGTTGACTTTACAGCGTGAAAATACATTAAGAAACTCAAATTTAGATATTACAGCAAATGGAGCTTTTGCAGGAAGTTATCTTCATGATTATTTTGGGATACAACCTGGAGATGCAGTTACATGGAATAATTCTGGAAATCAGGCTGATATTTCTGTAAATGGAGAAAAACGTATAGCGCTTAATTTTGGTTCTCATGCTTTAGGAAGCAAAGCAATTTCAAGAATTTCAGTTGGAGATTTATTAATCAATAGTCCATACAATTTAGTTAAAGTAAGACTTCGAGGATTAATTGGTTTACGCCAGATTAATGCTAGAATTTCGACAGGAAATAACAAAAGACCATTATACTTTACTTGTTGTTCGGTATGTGGTGAAAACGACTACAATGGAGATGGAATTGGTGACGAGTGCGATGTTACTAGCCCATGTGGTGTAGTGGATAGTGACGGTGATGGTGTTTTTGATGATTGCGACAATTGTAAAAACACTCCAAATCCTGATCAAAGAGATAGTGATAATGATGGTATTGGAGATGCTTGTGATGGAAATTCTCCAAATCCTTGTGGTACTATTGATAGTGATGGTGACGGTGTTTTTGATAATTGTGACAATTGTAAAGATTTTCCAAATCCAGATCAAAAAGATACCAACAACAATGGTGTAGGAGACGCTTGTGACAATCCTTGCGGTACAATAGATACTGATGGTGATGGCATTTACGATAAATGCGATAATTGTCCATTTGTTCCAAATCCTGATCAGAAAGATACAAATGGTAATAACCTAGGTGATGTTTGTGATATTACAAGAATAAATACTTGTAAAATTCCAGAAGATGTAGAACTTAAATATGAAGATAATCTAAGAGATGTTCTTAATGATGCAATAACGAAAAATTTATTTGCAACTTTTCAAAATTCTGCTAGCAATGATTTAATGAATCATTTTATTACTGAATCAGGTTTAATAGAAAAGTTTCAAGTAGCAAGAAATCTATATGTAGAATTTGAGCCAGATACTTATAATACTCCTATTGAGCTAAAATCGTTTTCGGTTAATAAAAGCATGCCAGATGGGGGAGGAAATCCGTACTTTCAGATATTCTTCAAAAACAGTACTGGTCAGACAGATGCTGCGATAATCTTGCAGATGAACGCTAACTCGGTTAAAAAAATTAATTATATAGATGTATCAGGTACAGTTGGAGCAAACGTTTATTACACAGATATAAATAATATCGCCAGAACAGCCAGAGTAAGTTTGTATAATAACGTTCACTATGATGAACAACATGGTTATACAGAAGGAATTTGTGATATTCTTAATTATAAATTATACTCTCTTAGAACGGCGAGATCTTTAAAATCAAGTATTTCTTTAAAGAATAGACCGTATTATGAGACAATAATTAATAGCGATGGTACTGTAACAAATATTCAGCACAACTTGTCTGTAGCTCAGGCAAACGAGGTTATGAGATTATCTGGTCCAGTAGAAGAAGTATGTCCAAAGCTTTGTGTTCCAGCAATTCCAGAACCTGTAGTTTGTGCAGAGAAGTGGAGTTTGTTTAAAGCTGATTTGAATACAATAATTCCAGGTTACGTACTTCCTGAAAAATTAAATGATAATGGGAAGTTTTTCTGTGAAGCCAATTTTGGTTACATCAGTGACGATTATATCTACTATTTAACAAAACTAAAAGAATTTAAAAAAGGCACGATTAAAAGCAGTAATGCATTATTTGTAGACATTAATAAATTTGGAGCTACTAGATTACACTATGGTAATAAAGATACTCGTGGTGTAATTGACGAATACTTTAAATATTTAGTTCTAATTGATGTGCCAAATCCAACTGAGGAGGCGCTAACATGGAACCAGTTTGCAGATAAATACGTTGCAGATTATCAGAAATGTGTACCTGCCGTAATGATTCCAAGATTTAGTTTAGTGCCTGAAAATCCAGGTACAAAAACACCTTGTGAATTGTACGCTGCAACTGTAAAAGAAGCTAACAAACAACAATTAGAAGAAGCATTTTATACCGCTAAACGCGAAGAGTTTGTAAGAAACTATACGAAAGAAGCATTGGAAGGAATTACTGAAACGCTGACAAAAACAGCTTCAGATAAAGAATACCAATACACATTGTATTACTATGATCAGGCAGGTAACCTAATTCAAACAGTTCCGCCAGAAGGAGTTGATAGATTATTGCCAGGTTCAGATATTACAATCAATACAGTAAGGGCAAATGATAGTGAAAAAGTTGATTTAGCTGATGTAAACGGATTGCAAGTTGCACCGAAAAACGAGTTGCAGACTCAATATCGTTACAACTCATTAAATCAGTTAGTATGGCAAGAAACTCCAGATGGAGGAATAAGCCAGTTTGCTTATGACGAGTTAGGAAGAATTATTGCTTCTCAAAATGCGAAACAAAAATTAGCTTCTCAATTAAGTTATACGCGTTATGATAAATTAGGGCGTATTATAGAGGCAGGTCAGTTAACGTTAAAAACTCCTGCGGTAATTAACGAACTGGGTAGATTAGCAGTTAGTACTGCGCCAAAAGCAGATTTGATTAAAGTCAATGCTATTGATGATCATTATCCATATAATATCGCTTCAAAAACAGACCAGGTAACAAAGACTTTATATGATAATCCTTTGGAGAACTCACAGAGCTGGTTCACAGATTATAGTGTAAATAATAGTCAAAAAAGAGTTACTGCTGTATTGTATTTTGATCAATTGCTTGCTGAGCCTACTACATTTCAGGCATCAGGCGGTTATAATAATGCAATTTTGTATGACTATGATGTACATGGAAATGTAAAAGAATTATTGCATCATACCAATAACAGTTCAGAATTAAATGGTTTAAATCAGCAAATTAAAAAAGTAGTATACGACTACGATTTGATAAGCGGAAATGTTAATAAAGTTACCTATCAGCCAGAAAAAGTAGATCAGTTTATTCATAAATATGATTACGATGCTGATAATAGAATCAAACAAGTTTATACGAGTAAAGACAATACAGTTTGGGAAAAAGAAGCCAATTACCTCTATTATGAGCATGGTCCTCTTGCTCGTGTAGAAATTGGAGACAAGCAAGTTCAAGGAATAGATTATATCTATACAATACAAGGCTGGCTAAAAGGAGTTAATTCAGAAGAATTAAACAATGATAAAACAGATGCTGGTAAAGATGGATTGAATGTTGCTAAAGATGCTTTCGGTTTTGCTTTAAATTATTATAAAGGAGATTATCTGTCAAGATCAAACACTACTAATTCAACTGTTTTCAGCTTAACTAATGGCGGAAACCGTGAAAGTACTGCTAATCTGTACAATGGAAATATCAAAGATATGGTAACGTCATTGTTAGATCTTAACGGAAATCCGATGGCATCTCAATACAACAGCTATACATACGATCAGTTGAACCGTATTAAGAGCATGAATAGCAAGTCTATTTTGGCTGGCGCTTCAACTCCTTCATATAGTTCAAGCTACAAGTATGATCGAAATGGAAATTTAATGGCATTGAACGCTTTTGCTCCTAAAGCAGACGGTTCTATTGCCGAAATGGATAATTTGACATACAGTTATAAAACTATAACGCATCTAGATAGAGATCCTTCAGCTTATAATTATAAAACAAAATCAAATCAGCTGCAGCATGTAAAAGACGCTGTTGGTGCGGGAGTATTTACAAATAACGATAAAAATCCAAATGATACATCGTTAGATATAGATAGCCAGCCTGATGATAACTACACTTATGATGAAATTGGACAGTTAACGTCTGATAAATTGGAAGGAATTGATATTGAATGGCGTGTTGACGGTAAAGTTAACAAGGTAACGAAAAAGAACGGTACTGTAATAAGCTTTGAATACGATGGATTAGGTAATAGAACATCTAAAAGAGTTGTTACACTAACTTCTAGCACGATAACCTATTATGAAAGAGATGCGCAAGGTAATGTCTTGAGTACTTATGATATGATAACCAATAGTGCAGGTTCTAAGTATTATCTTGCAGAACACAACATCTACGGAAGCAGTCGTCTAGGTATCGAACAATATGATCGAACAAAAGAAATTTCAGGAGAAACTTTTGCATTATTCGCAGAGAAAGCAAATTTAATGACTGCAAGATCTATGGTTGCGATGAAGGGGGTAGAAGACGTTCCTCCAACTTATGGTTTGAGTTTTGATTACAAAGATGATTTTGCAGCTTGGGGAGATTCAAATAGTAAATTAAATTTATTTGTTAATAAAACAACTAGAACAAAAGTAATTACATTAAATTCTCATTTCAAAATTAATTCCGCTACTCCTAAAGATCAGGAAAATGTGATTGCGGCGTTACATGGTTCTTCTGTAGAAGGAAGTTTTCCAAAAAAGAATTCATTCTCTTATAGAAGCTCTGTATTATTAACCGTTAAGAAGAATGAATTAACTGGTTATGTGCCAACGGTATCTTTATATAAATACCGTCGTAATCACAATGATTACAATAGAAAAGGTAAAAAGAAATACTCTTTTAGAAGTACTTTGGAGAGAACAGATTTTACAATTGACACCAAAACAGGAGCAATTCCAGAAAGTGCATTTGATTTTAATGCAGAAGTTAGGTTAAACTCAAAAACGGCAGCTTATGAGGTAGTCATTGTATTAAATGGAAACGTTTATTCTACAGTTTCAAAAACAGAAGTGCTTAAAAATGGTGAAAACACTGAACACTTAAAAAGAAATGACGGTCGTTTAAAAATTACTTTACCTGCTAATACATTAGGTAAAGTTAAAATAGAAGATAAACCTGGTGAGTTCGTAGAGTTGCCAGCTTTACTAAATGAAATGTGTGATTTCACATATAGTATTGATAACGGAAAAGGAACAGAACCGTTAAAAATTAATGCGTTTGGTTTTGATGAAGGTCCAGGGGGGCAGCCAGTTTCTTCTACAAGCTTAAACATGATATTAAGTAATGTTTCTTATGCTTCAACATTCTGTGGTGTAACAGAAAGTGATCGTGATGCAGACGGAGTAAAAGATAAAGATGATATTTGTCCAGATGTATTTAACCCGAAACAAGAAGATACGACTGAAATTGCATTAGGATATGCTCCAGACGGAGTAGGAGATGTTTGTGACAACTGCGCTTATCCAAACCCGCTTCAAATCGACACTGATGGAGACGGAAGAGGAGATGACGTTATGGTAAACGGAGTATTGAAACAGTGTGATAACTGTCCTACAATTCCAAATTATGATCAAGTAGACACAGATGGCGATGGTATTGGAGATGCATGTGACAACTGTAAAACAATGAAGAATCCATTACAGGAAGATGCTAACCATAACGGTATTGGCGACGCTTGTGAAGGATTAGATCAAGGAGAAGGAGAAACAACTATTGTAGCTGTTCCTGAAACGTCTACTCGTTTAGTTGGTGACAAACGCTACGAATTATCAAATCACTTAGGAAACGTATTAAGTGTAATAAGTGACAGAAAATTGTTTAGAGCTGCAAATGAACCAGGTCAAGAAACAATTAATAATTATGATTTCAATGGTTGGGAAACTATTCAAGGAAATTCTAATTGGATTAAAGCTGGTACATCTTCTGTAAGTGCAGTTGTTCCTGAAAATGATAAATTGAAAATTACTACAACTGATAGGCAGCAAGGAGTAATACTTTCAATGCTGACTACAGCTGGTAAAAAGTATACAGTATCTTATGATTTGGACTTGGTAGCTTGTCCAGAGGTTAAAGTAGAAGTGTCAAATATGGGCATTCCTTTTCAACAGCAAATTGAAAGTAATTCTGGCAGAAGAAGTGTAACTTTTACAGCAGCAGGCGTAGTGAGTATTGTTCACTGGACTCGTACTAGAGCTAAAGATGATGTAGATGATGTTTACACATTAGATAATGTAACAACAAGTGTAGAATCGACTGAAAATACAGTTGCTTTTACTATCTTTAGTCCAGATATATTTAGTTACTCAGATTACTATCCTTTTGGAATGCTGGTGCCAAACAGACATAAGTCTGCCGATAGCTACCGTTATGGGTTCCAGGGACAGGAAAAAGATGACGAAATTCGTGGCGGGGAAGGGAATTCTATT